>NZ_FUXU01000011.1 GCF_900167155.1 Enterovibrio nigricans DSM 22720
ATCTTGCTTAACAAACCGCCTGCAT
Organism: Enterovibrio nigricans DSM 22720; assembly: GCF_900167155.1. Taxonomy (GTDB): domain Bacteria; phylum Pseudomonadota; class Gammaproteobacteria; order Enterobacterales; family Vibrionaceae; genus Enterovibrio; species Enterovibrio nigricans. The sequence goes on from NZ_FUXU01000011.1 coordinate 26, forward strand.
GCGCTTTACGCCCAGTAATTCCGATTAACGCTCGGACCCTCCGTATTACCGCGGCTGCTGGCACGGAGTTAGCCGGTCCTTCTTCTGCAGCTAACGTCAAATCACGCAGGTATTAACTACGTAACCTTCCTCACTGCTGAAAGTGCTTTACAACCCGAAGGCCTTCTTCACACACGCGGCATGGCTGCATCAGGCTTGCGCCCATTGTGCAATATTCCCCACTGCTGCCTCCCGTAGGAGTCTGGACCGTGTCTCAGTTCCAGTGTGGCTGATCATCCTCTCAAACCAGCTAGGGATCGTCGCCTTGGTGAGCCATTACCTCACCAACTAGCTAATCCCAACTGGGCCCATCCTGACGCGAGAAGCCCGAAGGTCCTCCTCTTTGGTCCGTAGACATCATGCGGTATTAGCAGTCGTTTCCAACTGTTATCCCCCACATCAGGGCAGGTTCCCAGCCATTACTCACCCGTCCGCCGCTCGTCATCTTCAAAAGCAAGTTTTTGAAATGTTACCGCTCGACTTGCATGTGTTAGGCCTGCCGCCAGCGTTCAATCTGAGCCATGATCAAACTCTTCAATTAGAATTTTGTTGTTACCCGAAAGTAACGCTCAATGAATACTGAATTACTTTTTTGCCCGTAGGCAAATCTGCATTGACTGTGTTTCTCATTGGTTTCCACTTTTAAAAAAATGAAAGCAAAACGGCTCGAGGCTGTTTTCCAATTCGATTGGGTCACTCAGTTCATTGATAAATCTTTTGTCTATCAAGTACGAGTGCCCACACAGATTGTATAGGTCAAATTGTTAAAGAACGTTCTCAGCCTTGCTGAGCGGAGTGAGATTTAAACTCAACTCTTTTTTCGAGTCAAGCACTTTCGTGCTCCTCGTGTTAGCTGCAAACTTTGCCGTGCCAACGAGGAGCGAATTATAGGGAGAGATTTTCAGTTGGCAATACTTTTTTTGTGAAAAAATCACTTTTTCCCTTAAAATACGCTCAAGCGTTCAAAAGTTCAAAAGTTCAGCAATTTGATATGGAAACGACCCTTTCGGGCCGTTTTTAACGTTGAAAACTGTATTAAGCCTTCTAACGGATTAACGCATTTTCAAGAACGCAGGCACATCTGCAACACTATCCAGGACAACTGTTGCTAATTTTTCGCCCTCTTCCGTCACCTCTTTACCAGTGCGAACGAGTACTTTCGTTAAAATGCCAGCAGCCTCTGCGGCGCGCATATCATCGGCTTTATCACCGATCATAACCGACTGGCTCATGTCGATACTCAAATGGTCTCGCGCAGAGAAGAACATTCCAGGCTTAGGTTTACGACAATCACAATCCTGCTTATATGTACCTTCACCATGTTCTGGGTGATGAGGGCAATAATAGATGCCATCAAAATCGACGCCTTTGTCTGCGAAGTTCCAATCCATCCATTCTGTCAGCGACAAGAAGTCATCTTCCGTGTAGTAACCGCGAGCGATACCCGATTGGTTGGTAACCAACACCAGTAAGTATCCCATCTCTTTTAATTCGCGACAGGCATCAAAGACACCTTCTACATATTCAAAATCATCAACCTTACTGATGTAACCGTGATCCACATTGATCACGCCATCTCTGTCGATAAATACCGCTGGTTTGGCCAAAGTGATGCCCTCATTAATCTCTACCCCGCGATTATGACACGCATTTGTACCCAAGCAACCTGAAGATACTAGGTACTTTCTTCATTCATCAAACGTCACCTTCCCGTGTTGGCGCACCTTTGTGATAGAGTCATTGCCAATTGCAAGAAAGAGTTTTCACAATGACCTATTCACTGACGCCCATAGGAAATATCCAGTCTCCTTATAAAGAGAAATTTGCCGTCCCTCGACAGCCAGGGCTGGTTCCTAGTGCGGTGGCTTCCATCGCACTATGTGATGAAGCCAATAACGAAGATGCCGTCAGAGGTATCGAGCAATTTTCTCATTTGTGGGTGCTGTTCTTGTTCGACCAAAACATTGAACAAGGTTGGACACCAACAGTTCGTCCCCCTCGACTCGGCGGTAATGAACGTATTGGCGTTTTTGCCAGTCGCGCAACATTTCGTCCCAATGGTATTGGTATGTCTGTCGTCCCCCTAAACGCTGTGCGAAAAGTCGGTTCACAGGTTTTTGTAGATATTGGCAGTTGCGATCTTGTCGATGGCACCCCCATCATCGATATTAAACCTTATATTCCGTATTCAGATTCGGTTTCTGATGCGCACGGTGGTTACGCATCTGATGCTCCATCTACATTGGACGTCATCTTTGACGACAATGCGCTTATAGCTCTGAGTCGAGATACTGAAGGTGAATACAAAAAACAGGTAATCGCCGAAGTGTTAGCGCAAGACCCGCGCCCTGCCTACAAGAAAGGGAAAGTAGATACCAAAGAATATGCAGTTCACCTGTTTAACTTTAATGTGAAGTTTACCGTTGATGAACCTGTAATCACTGTGACGTTGATAGAAGCCTTTGGCGAATAGTCATCTCGCTGGTAATATGACGCCATTATACCCTCCCTATTGTAATTTGATAAACGGATAGCTTAGATGCGTACCAGTAAATACCTTCTTTCTACACTGAAGGAAACGCCAAACGACGCAGAAGTAATCAGCCACCAGCTGATGCTACGCGCCGGTATGATCCGCAAACTGGCTTCAGGTCTATACACCTGGTTGCCTACCGGTTTGCGTGTTCTGCAAAAGGTTGAAAACATCGTTCGTCAGGAAATTAACAACGCAGGCGCGATTGAAATTCTGATGCCCGTGGTTCAGCCGTTTGAGCTATGGGAAGAGACCGGCCGCTCTGAAAAGATGGGTCCTGAGCTTCTTCGCTTCACTGACCGCCACGAGCGTCCGTTTGTTCTGAGCCCAACGGCAGAAGAAGTCGTTACTTCTCTTGTTCGTAACGAAGTGAACTCTTACAAACAACTGCCACTGAATCTTTATCAGATCCAGACTAAATTCCGTGACGAAGTCCGCCCTCGCTTTGGCGTAATGCGTGCACGCGAATTCTCGATGATGGATGCGTACAGCTTCGATATCGACAAAGAAGGTCTGCAAAAGTCATACGAAGCGATGCACGTAGCTTACTGTGCAGCGTTTGACCGTATGGGGTTGGACTACCGCCCTGTTCTCGCTGACACTGGCGCGATTGGTGGTTCGGCATCTCACGAGTTCCACGTACTGGCTAACAGCGGCGAAGACACCATTGCGTTCTCTACGGAGTCTGACTACGCAGCCAACGTAGAAATGGCTGAAGCGGTTGCGCCTGCTGGCGAGCGTGCTGCGCCAACTCAGGAAATGACGCTGGTAGACACACCAGACGCTAAGACTATCGCGCAATTGGTTGAGCAATTCGATCTGGCGATTGAAAAAACTGTTAAGACGCTGTTCGTGAAAGCGTCTGACGCAGTAGACGCTGATTTGGTTGCGCTTCTGGTTCGTGGTGACCACGAGCTGAACGAAATCAAAGCAGAGAAACTGCCACAGGTTGAAATCCCTCTGCAATTCGCAACTGAAGAAGAAATTCGCACAGTGGTAAATGCAGGTCCTGGTTCTCTAGGTCCAGTTAACTTGACGGTTCCGTTCATCGTTGACCGCAGCGTTGCAGCAATGAGTGATTTCGGCGCGGGCGCAAACATCGATGACAAACACTACTTCGGCATCAACTGGGGTCGCGACGTTGAGCTAGGCGAAGTCGCTGATATCCGTAACGTCGTTGAAGGTGACCCAAGCCCATGTGGTCAAGGTACCATTCTTCTGAAGCGCGGAATTGAAGTTGGCCATATCTTCCAGTTGGGTACTAATTACTCTGAGAAGATGAATTGTGGCGTACTAGGTACTGATGGCAAGAACGTTATCCTAGAAATGGGCTGCTACGGTATTGGTGTATCTCGTGTTGTTGCTGCGGCTGTCGAACAGAATCACGATGACAACGGTATCATCTGGCCAGACGCTATCGCACCATTCTCGGTTGCTATCGTTCCGATGAATATGCACAAGTCCGAGCGTGTTAAAGAAGCAGCTGAAAAATTGTATGCTGACCTGACCGCTGCGGGTATCGAAGTGTTGTTCGACGATCGTAAAGAGCGTCCTGGTGTCATGTTCTCTGACATGGAATTGATGGGTGTACCGCACACTGTCATCATTGGTGAACGCAGCATGGACAACGGCGTGTTTGAATACAAACACCGTCGAGACGGCGAAAAAATGCCAATTGAAATCGAGCAGATGGTCGAATTCGTCAAAGCCAAACTGGCCTAGTCATCATTCCAAGAAAAACGCCTCCGATTGGAGGCGTTTTTTTATGTCTGAATATTTTAGAAAAGGTAAAAGAAAACCTGGAGACTATAAAAAAGTAATGCAATTCCTTCCGTTTGTTTTCGACGTATAAAGTGCATCATCTGCACATTTAAAATAGTCTTCTACACGTAACGCGTTATCAATCGTGTCTATTAGTGTGGCACCAAAACTCATTGTTATATTGATATCGGCATTCTCATGTTTGAAAGGGTGAGACTCAATGGCTAAACGTATGCGATCAAGAACTCGCACGGCATTGTCCTTATCTTCAACGGCAAAGAGCAATAAAAACTCCTCCCCCCCTACTCGCCCTAAACGATCGTAAGGACGCAACTGTTGTGTCAGCAGGTTTCCCATCTCATTTAAAATAGCATCGCCTGCAGGGTGACCGTAATTGTCGTTGACCTGTTTAAACCAATCGATATCACACACAGTAAAACACAAACAGGACTTGGTTCTACCCGCGCGGGCGAAGTCCTCATTGATGCGTTCAAACACTGCTCGTCGATTCATTAACCCCGTTAACTCATCATATCGCGCTAACTTATCTAGCCGAGACATAGCGTTGGTCAGTCTGTTTTGAAGCTCTAGTGTACGCTTTCCTACTTCAACACGAGCGCGAAGAACTTGCGTATTGAAAGGCTTAGAGACGAAATCATTCGCGCCTTTGTTCAACCCTTCCGCAATGTGTTCAGCGCTGTCTCTGGCGGTACAAATGATGATGTAAGGCGGGTTGTCGGTATCAATTTCTCTTATTTTCTGACAAAGCTCGATACCGCTGTAACCTGGCATTTCCCAATCAAACAACAACAATGTTGGTGGCTCTTCTTGCATCATGACTTCCAGTGCCTGAACGCCATCATGAGCCACAATAGCGTGTACCCCCCATTTATTCAGGAGCACTTCCACCAGCTTGGCTGTTGCTTTGTCATCATCGGCAATTAACGCAGTAATCGGCACTGTCATCTTTCACTTAGAGCAAACTTCAATGAATAAAAATATAACACTTACTGTTCTACTCTATCGAGGGGATTGCGGTATGCCACTCGAGTTTTGGCTCTGAGTCACAATCAGAAGAGCAAAGAGGAAGAACCATTCGTCATATAAAACGTATCTCTCCAATCCTGACAACTTGGTTCATACTAAGAGATAGCTTTTAACCTATTGAGAGTAGGGACTTTACATGAGCAAATCGCCTCCTAACTCCAATGCGCCAATTAAGAAAACAGCGCTGTTACTGAGTGGAGGTGGAGCACGTGCAGCGTACCAAGTAGGCGTATTGAAGGCCATATCAGAATGGTACCCTCGCGTACATGCCAGCCCATTTACAATTTATTGTGGCACTTCTGCCGGCGCACTAAATGCAACATCTCTGGCCTGCCATACGTCATGTTTTTGTCTCGGCGTCAAAAAACTGACCTGGCTTTGGCAGAACCTCAGCACCCAAGATGTGTTTCAAAGCTCCCTGTCAGGTATCGCGCATCACCTCAGTAGGCAAGGGTTCGCCCGTTTGCAGGCGAACTATCACAGCGCACCGCCTTTCGGCCTGCTAGACAACAGGCCTCTACGACATCTATTGAGGCGTGTATTGAACTTCAATAAGATCGAACATCAGATTCTCTCTGGTCATCTGCACGGTCTCGCGGTGACCGCTTCCAACTATCAAACCAGTAAATCTGTTACCTTCTTTCAAGGTCAGCCTGAGATTCAACCTTGGACTCGCTCTCGTGCAATTGGCATAAAGAGTCAAATCACGACAGAACACCTTCTGGCGTCTTCTGCCATCCCGATAGTTTTCCCCGCTACTCAGATAGGGCACAGTTATTATGGCGATGGCTCTGTTCACCAGATAGCACCGTTGAGGCCTGCACTAAAACTCGGGGCTGAGAAAATTCTGATCATCGACCTAGCCCCTAAACAAGTTCCCGCTTCGACATCTACCCCTCACGCTCCCGGTTTGGCGACGCTGGGAGGCCATTTAATAGATGCTATTTTTGCTGACACCTTGTCCGCTGATTTGGAACACCTGGATAGAATGAATACCCTCGTTGACTCATTGGATAAAAAAGCAGCCGAGAAATTGGCACTGCGGCAAGTTGATGCCTTTCAAATATCCCCTTCATCTCCTTTCGAGCCCCTTGTAGAACGTTATTATTGCCACATGCCTATCGCAGTCAGAAGTTTGATGAAATTTTTAGGCATTAGTCCCATCGATGATGCTGCGATCACCAGTTATCTGTTGTTTGAACCGAAATATATCAACCACTTAATTGACATGGGATATGAAGACGCTCAGAATCTACGATCCGATTTAATCGGGTTTCTCGGTATCGAAAACTAAGACTGAACACTATCAAGCGGCTATCCATTCCATGATCTGGAACGTTACTTGCTTACTGGTTAAAGCATGGACAATCATGGTTATTGGTTTCTGAGGCAATATCGATGAGTACGCAACTGGAACAATTAAAAAATGCCGCGATTCAATCGCGTCGTGTTCCTTTAGGTGCGGATCAGCGGCTGATGGTGCTGCAGAAACTTCAAGGTAGACTGGAAATCGACCAGCTGTTTGAAGTTTTTATCCGAGAACTTAAAAAGCAAATCGACATCACCCGGTTGATTTGGGATCACGAAGATATTTCCCACATTGTCAGGCGTGGTGGAACGGCTGAGTATCGTCAAACGTTCTCGATTAAATTTGCTCAAACCCCCTCGGTATGTTGCAGTACAGCACACCATACAAACTGGATGATGACGAGATCAGTCTGATTCATACCTATCACCGTTTGTTAGCTGGCCCATTACGAAGCGCAATCGAATATAACCGTGTTCGTAATCTTGCCCTGCTTGATAACCTGACTAGCCTGAATAACCGAACCAGTTTTGAACAAGATCTACGCCAATCTATTGCACTGGCTGAACGCAAAGATCACGGTCTCATCTTGATGATTTTCGATATGGATAACTTCAAACAGGTTAATGACACCTATGGTCACCTTGACGGTGACAAAGTGCTACGCCGTTTTGCCATGCTACTAAAACAAGCCATTCGCGCTTCCGATAGATGTTATCGTCTCGGAGGCGATGAATTCGCAGTATTGCTCACACCTGCCACGCGAGAATCTGCACAACTGGTTAACGACCGATTAAAAACGCTAATCTGTGCAGACCAGCTTTTAACTTCCCATAACATTTCCAGTTCAGTCGGTTGTTCGGAGCACCGAGCCGGCGACAATGCTACTTCACTTTTTGAGCGCGCAGACCGCGGTATGTACCGCAATAAACATAAACGTCGATAACGCTGATCTTCTCTCGCTCAACGCTCCTTTTTAGGGGCTTTTTTGTTATATTGCTACCCGAATTTTTCAAGGAGTGACTATGAAAGTCTACGATTGTTGTGCGCTGATCCGTCAGCGATATGCAGAGATTGGCAGTGGCGACCAAGGGTATATCCCAAAAGCCATTACCTGTGCGATTAAAACACTGAACACCATTGCTTCTGATGAAACCGTCGGTCAAGAATTGCGCGAACAAGCAGCTTTTGCGGCAGCAAACCTGCTGATCAGTGACCACGAGGACGCGTAATGGATCTGAAAAACTTCGATGCCATGGATACCATTATGCTGATGAGCATTGTGAACATGAAGTTACGTGATGAATTTGACTCTCTAGAGTCTCTAAGCAAATTCTTTGACATAGATGCCGAAGCGTTAAAGAAAAAACTGGCTACGGCAGGCTTCGAGTATATGGCAGAACAAAATCAGTTCCGCTGAGATTGGCGTACAATAATGAAAACGGAAGCCAAGGCTTCCGTTTTCATTTGAGGCATATTTACAACAAGGGAGGTTATATCGACATCCAAATCACAGCAGCAACCAATGCAGGACAAACAAACTTCACATAGGCGGGCCAAACTTTCCAGAACAGCCCTTCTTCAATGTTGTCGTACCCTTGGCGCATCTCCTCCAATTGCTTATTACGCTTCCATACCCATCCACCATACAGACAGAAAAGCAACGCAGCTATAGGCTGTACATATTGTGTGGCAATGGTAGCGACTAAGCCAAACAGGTCACCAAAGTTAAATATAATCACCGCACTGAACATCGCAATAACACCACCAAGCCCCCAACTTGCCACCATACGTGATGTACCTTTGCGCTCATTCAGCAGGGCAACCGGGCACTCAAGCATAGAGATAGAAGATGTTAAAGCCGCGATGGTCATCAGGACAAAAAACACGAGTGCAACAAATACGCCAGCCAGACCTAAACCATCAAACAGCATTGGCAGCACATCAAACACCAGTGTAGATGAACTCAACAACGCGCCATTTTCATCATAAATTTGTACACCTTGCTGCATTGCCGCAAACATCGCAGGCATAATGACAAGGCCAGCTACAACCGCAACAGCGGTATCCACTAAGGTGACGTTTAACGCCATCTTTGGCAGGTTTTCTTTTCGGCTGAGGTAAGAGCCGTAAATCAGCATGGAGCACCCACCAATTGTCAGGGAGAAAAAACCTTGCCCCATGGCAGCCAAAATTAGATCACTGTCCATGATTTTTGAAAAATCAGGGATAAGGTAATGAGCAAGACCTTCGGTGGCACCTGGCAGAGTCATGACATAAACAAACATCACGCCAAAAAGGATAAATAGTGCTGGCATCAAACGCGTTGACCATTTTTCAATACCGTTTTTAACACCTGCTTGTACAATTAAGATGGTCAAAAGGTAAAAAATTGCCGCACCAAAAAGATTTCGCTCTACCGAAAAGCCTTTTAACCAATCAGATACCGTGGTTAGTCCAATCAAGTCTGCGCCAGCCGCCAACATAAAAGAAACCAACCAACCTCCTACAATGCTATAGAACGCCAAGACCAAACACGGCACCATCAATCCAATAAAACCGACCCCGCTTCCTAGCTTTTTCGTAAGCGGGGAACCACCCAACTTGCGCATGCTATCGATTGGGTTTGCTTGCCCATGACGACCGATCGCCATTTCAACAACCAACATGGGGTACGCCACAATCAGGATTAGCAGCAAATAAACCAGCAAGAACGCACCACCACCATTACTGGCAGCTTGTGTTGGAAAACCCCAAATATTGCCTAACCCGACAGCAGCCCCTGCGGCTGCAAGTACAAAACCAAGGCGGGAACTAAAATGCTCGCGTCCAGCGGCCATTGCGTTTACCTCTTACAATGCATCAGTGAACTAGTACATTAGTAAAAACCAAAATTTATAGCAATAGCAGATAATCTGTTCGAACAAAAAACGCACAGACAACATTTAAAACGTGTGATTAGACTCGATACAAACAAAAAAGCCACCGCGAAAAAGCAGTGGCTTTTAAAAAGAATGACGCGCGTTATTTCATGTTTGCGTAGTAAGCAGCCAGATTGGCCATATCTGTATCATTCAACATGGTGGCCTGAGGCTTCATGACCATTGCCTGCGCACTAGTGCGCTTGCCGTCTTTATATGCCTTCAGCGCAGAAACAATGTACTGCTCGTTTTGACCCGCTAGATTTGGGTATCCGGGAATAACCGCAATTCCATTTGCTCCATGACATGCTGCGCAGATTGCGGCTTTCGCTTTACCGGCTTCCGCATCACCTGCCGCAAACGAAGGTGCTGCCAGCGATATTGCCACCAAACTTAGAGGTATTAGTATTTTCATTGCTTCCTCGCTCTTTTACTTCCAGTTTGTATGATTGTTACACGTGATTTTTAATCACGCATCCAAGGCATGGCATTTATTCCAGATCAGCTCACATTCCTGCCCATCATACCCTTCACATACAAACAAACCTGCTACAGCAACAAGTTGCTCACCATAGAACAAAAGAGGGGTTCTGCGTCTCTCCCAAGTCGGCACGCGATATTCTTGGAAAAGCTTTTTCAATTTCCGTTTACCTTGTCGCCCGATGGGGTGTGCGAATAACCCCTCAGGATTAAATCGAACACTAACCATCTCACCTGTCTGAGGTGCACGAAGCATTTGTCCTGAACCTGAGCGAGTGCCGGATAGATTCATGTTTCCCAAGCCATCTGGCAATTGGCACGTTACGTCTAACGCTACCTGCGCCGACCAATCAGTAACATCTTTGCTCGGTCTGACTACATAAATAGCGTCGTCATGTCGGTGAACCCACCACTCTCCGATTTTGAGCTTAGGATTTGCATCAATCGCAGCATTGATAACCCCACTGAATAGCTCTTGTAGCTGCGCCAGTGATGGCACTGAAGCTGTTTGCTGTTTAAACCATCGACGCACAACGGCTGTTTTAATCGGCGCCTGCAAACTAGTTAATCGCTCAATCGACAGACTTCCGTTTTGATTGACGACTTTTTGGTCAAACTCTTGAAGCAAAACATCAAGCAACGCTTCTTGTTCTGCACATAATTGCGCCGTACGGTTTATCGCCTTATTGATTCCAGGCCATCTTTCTCTTGCTGAAGGTAGCCATTCATTCCTAATAAAATTACGGTCAAAACGGCTATCTCGATTACTTTCATCTTCAATCCAAGATAGACCTGCTTCATTTGCATAGTTTTCTATCTGTTCTCTTGTCGCCGTCAATAATGGCCGGAACAATTCAGCATGCCCGAGCTTTCGACATGCAGGCATCGACGCTAGCCCCGCAGGGCCACTCCCTCTTTTCAATGCAAGTAAAAAGGTTTCAGCCTGATCATCTGCATGCTGTGCTACCAAAATCAATGCATTATTTTCAACTTCCCCTAGAATCGCCGCGTACCTAGCCTCTCTTGCCGCTTTTTCAATGCTTTCGCCTTTATGCGCGAGCGTGACTCGAACACCTTTGAAGGGAATGCGGGCATCTGTCGCCCATGCCTCACACTGACACAACCATAAATCTGCATTGCTGCTCAAACCATGGTGGATATGAACGGCGAGATAATGGTGCTGAGGGTATTTATCGCGGTATATCGCGAGAAGCTCTAGCATCACGCGGGAATCCACCCCACCACTGAACGCCAATACTATCTGACGCGGTGAGGCCGTATAGGGACAAAGGGACTTTTCAAACAATGGGAACAGCATAAATGCCTCAAAGAAAGATCATCGACGACATGATAGCACCAGACATAAAAAAAGGGCCAAACAGGCCCTTTTTCTCAGTCGTACAACCTGTTAGCAGTAACCGTAGCTCAGCAATCGCTGATAACGGCGTTCACACAGATTTTCAGCGTCTAATTGCACCAGTTCTTCCAACTGCTTCACCAGCAACGCTTTAATACCTTCCGCGGTTTTCGCATAGTTACGGTGCGCTCCGCCCATTGGCTCTTCTACAATGTTATCAATTAAACCCAGCTCTTTCAGACGCGGAGCTGTCATACCCATCGCTTCCGCAGCTTGCGGGGCTTTATCAGAATCACGCCATAAGATTGATGCACAACCTTCCGGAGAAATGACAGAGTACGTAGAGTATTGCAGCATGTTGACGTAGTCGCCCACGCCGATTGCCAGCGCGCCACCAGAACCGCCTTCACCGACCACGTTGACAATCACAGGCACGGTCAGTCCTGACATTTCTTTCAGATTGCGTGCAATAGCTTCAGATTGACCACGCTCTTCTGCACCAACGCCAGGGTAAGCGCCCGCCGTATCAATAAAAGTGATGATCGGCATCTTGAAGCGCTCTGCCATTTTCATCAGACGCAGGGCCTTACGATAACCCTCAGGCTTTGGCATACCAAAGTTGCGTTCCACCTTTTCGCGCGTCTCTCGGCCTTTTTGATGGCCAATGATCATCACTGGGCGGCCATCAATACGCGCCATACCACCGACAATCGCTTTGTCATCAGCGTAAGCACGGTCACCCGCAAGTTCATCAAACTCGGTAAAAATAAGATCTGCATAGTCCAGTGTGTATGGACGACGTGGATGACGAGCAAGCTGAGCTACTTGCCATGCGCCCAGATCACTGAAGATTTTCTTCGTCAGCTCAACGCTTTTTGTCTCCAGTTGCTCGATTTCTTTATCAAGATTGACAGCCTCAGGACCATCACCGCGTTTTGATACGACGCGTAGGGCTTCAATTTTTGCTTCTAATTCAGCAATCGGCTGTTCAAATTCAAGGAAATTAAGACTCATAGAGAAAGAATCCTGTTTAGGTAATTAAATTGCCCCATCCCTCGGATGGGGCAAAGAGTATCAGTCAAATTCCAGCTCGACCTGTTTCTCGCCAAGCAGGTTTTTTAAATCATCAATCAGCTTATCGTCGGGCGTTATCCGCCATTCTGTTCCTAAGACCAGTTTCGCGCGCGCATCGTCACGCTGATAATAGAGGTTCACGGGAACAGTTCCTGCTCGGTGAGGCTCTAATATCTCGCTGAATTGTTCAAAAAATTTGTTATCAATTTGCCTGTCGGTCACAGAGATAGCAAGACCACGTAAGTACTTTTCGCGTGCTTGGGAGATATCAAGCACTTCTCGTGCCGACATTTTAAGACCGCCGTTAAAGTCATCAAAGCTGACCTGTCCAGAAACAACCAAAATTCGGTCTTTTTCGATAAGATCCAGATACTTTTCTAATGCATCTGAGAACAACATCACTTCCATACGGCCAGAACGGTCATCGAGTGTCAAAATACCGATACGTGTGCCGCGTTTGGTCGTCATCACTCGGGCGGCAATAACCAGACCCGCAACCGATGACACCACATCGCGTTTGGTTGCATGTGCATCTTCCAAACGCCACGTAATGTAATGCTTCAACTCTTTGGCATAGCTATTGATGGGGTGCCCTGTTAAATACAGCCCCAGCGTCTCTCTCTCACCTTCCAACCACACTTTATCAGGCCACGGTGGCACATTTGCGTACTTGTGTTCTACTTCTTCTGGTGCGTCTGTCAATACACCAAACATATCTGCCTGACCAAACGCTTCTGCCTGATGATGTTGGCTGGCAGATTTAATGGCATTGTCCAGTGATGCCATCATGGCAGCCCTATGCGGCCCCAATCTATCTAGCGCACCGGATTGAATCAATTTTTCAATCACGCGCTTGTTTACTTTTTTAGTATCAATACGTGCACAAAAATCGAAGAGATCACGGAAATAACCGCCTTCTTCACGTGCTTTAATGATATTTTCAATCGGTGCTTCACCCACACCTTTGATCGCGCCAATACCGTAAACAATTTCGCCTTTTTCATTGACGTTAAATCGATACAGTCCCGCATTCACATCCGGTGGTAGCATGGTGAGTTTCATGCGACGACACTCTTCGACAAGACCAACGATTTTGTCAGTGTTGTCCATATCCGCTGTCATTACCGCAGCCATGAATTCTGCTGGATAGTGCGTTTTGAGCCAAAGTGTTTGATAAGATACCAAGGCATACGCTGCTGAGTGCGATTTGTTAAAACCGTAACCAGCGAACTTTTCAACCAAGTCGAAAATCTTCATCGCCAACTCGCCGTCGACGCCGTTATTTACCGCACCGCTCTCAAACGTTTCGCGCTGCTTGGCCATCTCTTCCGGCTTTTTCTTACCCATCGCACGGCGAAGCATGTCAGCCCCACCCAGGGTGTAGCCAGACAATACCTGCGCGATCTGCATGACCTGCTCTTGGTACAGGATGATGCCATACGTCGGTTCAAGAATTTCTTTCAGTGATTCGTGCTGCCATTTTTCATCTGGATAAGAGACAGCCTCACGACCACGTTTACGGTCGATAAAGTTATCTACCATCCCTGACTGAAGAGGCCCAGGTCGGAACAAAGCAACAAGTGCGATCATATCTTCAAAGCAGTCAGGTTGCAGACGCTTAATAAGATCTTTCATGCCGCGAGATTCTAGCTGGAAGACCGCTGTCGTTTCGTAGTTTTGCAACAATTGAAACGATGCCAGATCGTCCATTGGGATCGCTTCGATAACAACGGGATCGATACCTTCTTTCTCAAGACGAGGGTTAATCATCTTAAGTGCCCAGTCGATAATCGTTAGCGTGCGCAAGCCCAAGAAATCGAACTTAACCAAGCCGGCCGTTTCAACGTCATTCTTATCAAACTGTGTTACTGGAAAATGACCTTCGCTGTCACAATACAGTGGCGCAAAGTCAGTGATGGTTGTCGGTGAAATAACGACACCACCCGCGTGTTTACCCGCGTTACGCGTACACCCTTCCAGGATACGGCACATATCAATCAGTTCACGAACGTCTTCATCCGCTTCGTATGTCTCACTCAATTGAGGCTCAACATCGAACGCTTTCGCAAGGGTCATTCCCGGATCTGGCGGCACCATTTTCGAAATACGGTCAACAAAGCCGTATGGATGACCAAGAACACGGCCAACATCTCGGATAACCGCTTTCGCTGCCATAGTACCGAAGGTAATGATCTGAGAAACCGCATCACGACCATACATTTCGGCTACGTGATCGATAACCTTATCACGCTTATCCATACAAAAGTCGACGTCGAAGTCGGGCATGGATACACGTTCAGGGTTAAGGAAACGTTCAAACAGCAGGTCAAATTCCAACGGATCCAAATCGGTGATTTTCAATGCATAAGCAACCAGTGAGCCGGCACCCGAACCACGCCCCGGACCAACTGGAATATCGTTATCTTTTGACCATTGGATAAATTCCATCACGATAAGGAAGTAACCCGGAAACCCCATTTGGTTGATAACGCCCAGTTCAATATCAAGGCGTTCATCGTATTCAGGGCGTCGCGATGCGCGAACTTCTGGATCTGGAAATAAAAACGCTAACCGCTGCTCCAAACCTTCTTTTGATTTTTTCACCAAGAAATCGCCAATTTCCATCCCTTCGGTAGGAAAGTTTGGCAGGAAGTATTCATTTAAACGGACAGTAACGTTACAACGCTTGGCAATTTCTACTGTGTTAGCCAGTGCCTCTGGAATGTCATGGAATAGCTCACACATTTCATCTTCCGTACGAAGGTACTGCTGTGAGCTATAATTTTTTGGTCGACGCGGATCAACCAATGTGTAGCCATCATGAATCGCAACGCGAATTTCATGGGCGTCAAACTGATCGGGCGTAATAAAACACACTTCGTTGGTTGCAATGACTGGAAGATCATTTTCCGCGGCAAAGTCCAGCGCGAAATGCAGATAAGCTTCTTCATCAGGACGGCCTGTGCGTGTTAATTCGACATAATAGGCATCAGGGAAGTGCGTTTGATAAAACGCTGCGCATTGTTTAGCTAGGCCCATATTGCCTTTCAGCAAAGACTTACCTAAGTCGCCTCTGCGACCTCCCGATAAGATAATCAACCCGTCTTTAAGTTCCTCAAGCCACGCTTGATCAATAACAGGTTGATGCTGAACATGTCCACGAAGGTAAGCTTTTGAAATCAGCAACGTGAGGTTTTTGTACCCCGTATTGTTTGCTGCCAGCACAGTCAACTGACAAAGATCATCGCCAAAGGTTTCAGACTGCACTTTAAAATCTGCGCCAATGATAGGCTTCACACCACAACCTTGTGCTGTGTTATAGAATTTCACCAAACCACATAAATTCGTAAAATCTGTCAATGCTATCGCAGGCATGCCCATTTCAGCGACTTTTTTAACCAAAGACGGCACTTTCGACAGGCCGTCGACCATCGAATAGTCACTGTGAACGCGAAGGTGGATATAGCGTGGATCTGACATAGAACTCGTACGTTACTGGTTTAAGGAAAGAAATCATTGAGGGGACGATATATGTCCCCTCTAAATATTATGCAAGGCCTAGGGCTTTTTTGACAGGTTTAAAGCTCTTCCGATAACCTTCAATCGCACCGTGTTGCTCCAATGCCTCAAAGTGCGCTTTGGTTGGGTACCCTTTGTGCTTGGCAAAGCCATATTGCGGATATTCCTTGTCCAATGCTTCCATCTCGCGATCTCGTACCACTTTGGCAAGAATTGACGCCGCACTGATTTCAGCAACTCGAAGGTCACCTTTTACGATTGCCTGAGCTGGCACATTTATGCCCGCAGGAACACGGTTGCCGTCGATCAACACATAATTTGGCGCGATCGGAAGGCCATTTACCGCACGTTCCATCGCAAGCATTGTCGCAGCGAGGATATTGAGTTCATCAATCTCCTCAGGCTCGGCACGACCTAATGACCAGGCCAGTGCCTTCTCTTTAATTTGGTCAAACAATACGTTGCGTTTTTTGTCTGTCAGTTTTTTTGAGTCCGTCAGCCCTTCAATGGGATTATTAGGATCGAGAATAACCGCAGCAGTAACCACTGCCCCAATCAGAGGGCCACGCCCTACTTCATCAACCCCTGCGATTAAGGTCGCATCCGGATATTCAAACGGTTCGAAGTCCATCAATTAACGTCCAATCAAATTCAATACAGCTCGCGCTGAAGATGCATCTGCGTCACAGCGGATCACTTCATGCAATCGAGTAAATTCGCTCATCAGAGCGTCATTGTCACCATCAAGGTATTTGGAAACATCTTCCGCTAACTGTTCTGGCGTACATGCTTCTTGAAGCCTTTCTGGCACCAACTCTCGACCCGCCAAAATATTAGGTAAAGAAACGAATTCGGTTTTCAACATACGCTTTGCCAGCCAAGCTGTAATGGCGTTGACCTTGTAGCCCACCACCATTGGGCGTTTAACTAACATGCATTCCAATGCCACAGTGCCAGACGCTAGCAATACGGCGTCAGCTGCCGTGATCACGTTGCGCGCAGTATCATTGACAAGAATGAAATCGAGCTCGGGTGCCGTCTCCTGCCACGCTTGCTCAAACTGAGCACGACGCTTTTCATTTACCAGAGCTACAGCAAAGCCCACATCAGGGTATGTTTCTTTGAGTCGCTTACAGGTTTCAATGAAAACAGGAGCAAGCAATTTCATTTCACCGCCTCGGCTGCCCGGCAACACGGCAAGGTAACGCTTGTCTGCCTCAAGACCCAGCAATGCTTTTGCCGCTACTTTGTCGCTCACCAGAGGGATATCATCCGCCATGGTGTGTCCCACAAACTCGCAAGGCACAGAGAATTTGTCATAGAAGGCTTTTTCGAATGGCAGAAGTGCCAAAACAAGGTTAGTCGCTTCAGCAATGCCAAATATTCTTTTCTGACGCCACGCCCAAACACTTGGACTCACGTAATGCACGGTTTTAATACCGTTGGTTTTGAGCGATTTTTCTAGGCGAAGATTAAAATCTGGCGCATCAATACCGACAAAAACATCAGGAGGGTTTGATATAAAGTACTCGACGAGCTCACGCTTAACCTTCAACAAGCGAGGTAAGCGGCCTAGAACTTCAACAATACCCATTACCGCCAGTTCTTCCATATCAAAGAGAGCTTCGCAGCCTAATGCTTTCATGCGGGGACCGCCGATCCCGACAAACTCTGCATCAGGGTATTGTTCTTTCACGGCCTTGATAAAACCGGCACCTAAAATATCGCCGGAGATTTCCCCGGCGACAATTCCTATTCGAAGTGGCTTAGCCATTAGCGAATAATGCCTCGCGTTGAGTTTTCAAAGAACTCAACAAACAAGTCTAGAGCAGGCTCGTCTTTTGCCGACGCCACAATAGTTTTCTTCGCTTCTTCCAGCGTTTTACCTGAACGATACAGTTCTTTATAAACGCTTCGGATCGCTTTTATTGCGCTCTTTTCAAAGCCGCGACGTTTTAAGCCTTCCACGTTGATACCAAACGGTGCACAGTGGTTGCCTTGTGCCATCACATACGGAGGCACGTCTTGTACCACAATGGAACCACCACCCAACATGCTATGGCTACCAATCACACAGAATTGGTGAATTGCTGTCATACCGCCAACGATCGCTTGGTTTCCTACTTTCACATGGCCAGCAAGCGTGGCATTGTTAGCAAAGATACAACGGTCCCCAATGACACAATCGTGCGCAACGTGCGCGTTCACCATAAACAGGTTGTCGTTACCCACTTGAGTTACGCCTTTGTCCTGTACGGTTCCGCGGTGCATGGTGACGCTCTCACGAATCGTGTTACGGTCACCGATGATTAACGTTGTCGGCTCATCCGCGTACTTCAGGTCCTGACACTCTTCACCAATAGAAGCGAATTGGAAGATTTTGTTATCACAACCAATCTTGGTTGGACCTTTGATAACGACGTGAGTCTTTACCTCTGTTCCTTCACCGATCTCTACACCTGTACCGATAAAAGAAAAAGCACCAATTTTCACATTGGCACCTAAAGTCACCCCGTTTTCTACAACAGCAGTAGGATGAATTTGAGCAGATTCATGGATCACGATTAGAACTCTCTTCTGGCACACTTCAGGTCAGCAGAACACACTACCTTACCATCAACTTTAGCTACACCCGTAAATGCTGCAATGCCGCGACGCTCTTTAATGAATTCAACTTCCAGCACCATTTGGTCACCAGGGGTGACTGGCGCACGGAATTTGGCATTATCAATGCTCGCAAAGTAGTACAGTTCATTTTCAGCAGGATCGCCAAACGTTTTAAACGCCAGTAAACCTGTTGCTTGCGCCATGGCTTCAAGGATCAACACACCAGGGAAAATTGGCAGTTGCGGGAAGTGACCTGTGAATTGAGGCTCGTTCACTGACACGTTTTTGATAGCATGAAGGTATTTACCTTCTTCATAATCAGTAACACGGTCAATCAGCAAAAAAGGATAACGGTGTGGCAGCAGGTCTCTAATTTCGTTAATAGTTAAAATTTTGTTTTCGCGACTCAAGGTAATATTCCCGTATGAAAAGCTTATTATTTGTCGTTGATAACGCAAAATGGCCTACACTGCAGACCACGGTCAAACTGAGGACAACTCAATACGCCGTGTGCCACCAGAGTAGGCCATCAGAAACAGGGAGTTACTCGCTGTCTTCTAGCTGTTTTTCAACGGCTTTCAATCGTTTGTGCATGTCTTCGATCTTCATAACGCGCGCCGCAGTTTTGCGCCACTCTCTATTCGTTTGAAGAGGGATCCCCGAAGAATACATACCGGGCTCGGTGATAGGACGCATCACCATTGCCATACCGGTGATAGTAACGCCATCTGTGATTTCCATATGGCCGTTAAAGACACTCGCACCACCAATAATACAGTGTTTGCCGACTTTAAGGCTGCCCGCCATAACGGTTGCGCCAGCGATGGCGGTATTTTCACCGATCTGCACATTATGCGCGATTTGACACTGATTGTCGATTATCACGCCGTCAGAGATGATGGTGTCATCCAATGCGCCACGGTCGATTGTTGTGCACGCGCCGATCTCAACACGGTCACCAATCACAACGGTACCGACCTGCGGGATCTTCACCCAACGGCCTTTGTCATTGGCATAACCAAAACCGTCAGAGCCGATTACCGTCCCTGATTGTATCAAGCAAGAGTCGCCGATTCGCACATTGTGATAAATGCTCACATTCGCCCACAGACGTGTATTTGCGCCCAGCACGGCATTTTTACCAACGAAACAACCCGCACCAACTTGTACGTTGTCGCCCAATGTTACACCGTCTTCTATTACCGCATTGTGACCAACGGAAACGCCCGCGCCCAATGTTGCTGTTGATGACACATAAGCACTCGGAGCGATCTCCGTCGCACATGCTGGTGTGGTGTCCAATAACTGCGCGGCCAATGCATAACCTAAATAAGGGTCACGCAAGACCAACGCATTACCATTGCAATAAGCGAGGTCGGCTTCCTTGACCATCACTGCACCCGCCTTGCACTCGGCAAGGTGTTTACGGTATTTACTGCTAGACAGAAAGGTCAACTGACCTTCCACTGCCTTGTCCATTCCCGCAATTGAACTGATTGTGACGTTACCATCACCGTGCAATTCTGCACCCAGTTTTTCCGCTAAATCAGCGAGAGTAATAGAAGCCATTTTCTACCTTATTTTACTGCTTTAAGTACTTTCTCAGAAATATCGTCTTTCGGGCTCGCATAATGCACAACCTGACGTTCTAATACCATGCTGTAGCCTTCCTTCTTCGCTACAGACTCGATGGCTTTTTGGATTCTTTCCGCCAATTTACGTTGCTCTTCAGCACCACGCTTGCGCTCATCTTCACGCAGGTTCGCCACTTCAAGCTTGTATTCTGAATCCATCGACTGCAGGTTACGCTGCAATTTAACGCGCTCGTCCTCACTCATGAGTTCGCCGTTGCGCTTAAGCTTGTCGAGGTCCATCTTCATTTTTGTTTCAAGTCGTTCGATTTTAGCAATGCGATCTTTAAACTCAACACGCAGCTTTTCTTGCACGTTACTTTGCTTCGCCAATTGCGCCATCAGAGGACCTGTCGCAACGTATCCAATTTTTTGCGCTGCTTCTGCAGCATGAGCAAACATACTTGAGGTAACGAGCACAAGGCCTAGGCCTGCCGCTTTGATAAATGGTTTCAAATTTTTCTCCTAATATTCAAAATCAGAACGTACGGCCAATGGTAAAGGTGAAGAACTCCTCGTCATCACCCTCAAAACTCTTAATTGGTTTGGCAACAGAAAACACCAATGGTCCCATTGGAGAACGCCACTGTAGTGCCGCACCATACGACGCGCGATAGTTTGAAGGATCGCTGTAATCATAGATGTATTCTTGGCCACTGATGACGCGAGCATCATCAAGGTCATATTCGGTATCCCAAACGGAAGCCGCATCAACAAATACGCTGGTACGAATAGAGTTTCTCACATCAGCAGACACGAACGGTGTTGGGAAAATCAACTCAACACTCGCCAATGCGGTTGCGTTACCACCCACAGAGTCATTACTTCCGACCAAGTCAGGGTTATTACCTGCACCTTGATCATATACCGCTTTTGGACCGGCTGTGTTAGAGCGGAAACCACGCAATGTGGAAAAACCACCGGCGTAGAAATTCTCATAGAATGGCAATAAGTAATCGTCTTCACCATTACTACCATAACCGTTTCCGTAGCCTAAACGCCCACGGAGCAACACTGAAAAGTCATGTGATTCGGTCAATGGAATATACTGACGCGCATCGTACTGAAGTTTAAAGTACTGCGCATCCGAACCAGGTACTGTCATGCTGAAAGAAGCACGTTGATAGTTACCTGCTGTCGGGAAGAAGCCTCGGTTCAGGTTGTTACGTGTCCAACTCGCTGACCAATCGAAGTCATCCACTTCTAGGCCACCGTTTTCTGTCACGTTATCACCCATCGAATCCAAGAACTTCTCGATTTGATAGTAGCCACCCAAGTTCTCGATTTGACGGTGTGTATAGCCAAGGGAAAAATCGAAATAGTTCAGCTCATCAAATGGGAAACCCCACGTCAAACTTGTGCCGTAGCTTTTATCGGTGTAGTCAACGATGTTCGCGTCTGACGCTTCAAATTCGTTATAAAATATCTTGCCGCCCAGACTAATGCCATCCAACGTCCAGTACGGGTCACGATAGTCCAATGTCAGGTTTTTTTGGTAACTGTTAATCATCGCATTAATACCAAAGCGGTTACCTGTACCAGCAAAGTTATCTTGCTGAATACCCGCTTGGAAACTGATGCCTGATTCCGTTCCGTAACCCACACCAAAATTAACGCTGCCTGAGTTGGTTTCTTTTACCACATATTCAACATCAACTTGGTCATCGGTGCCTGGCACGCGTGTTGTGCGAACATCTACCGTTTCAAAGTAACCCAAGCGGTTAAGACGCTCTTTACTGGTTTCTACCGATTTGGCATTTAACCAAGAGCCTTCCATCTGACGCATTTCACGCCGCAAAACTTCGTCTCGGGTTGTTTGGTTGCCGGAAAACTTAATATTTCGGACATAAACGCGCTTACCCGGATCGACACTGACATTCAATGCAACCGTTTTTGCGTCATCATTGAACTCAGGGATAGTGGTAACTTGCGGATAAGCATAACCTTGTACCCCTAAGCTTTTCTTGATGGCGTCTTCCAGCGCAGTAACACGTTCACCGTTGTAAACTTCGCCGTCCTTAAACGTCACCAAACTCTCGTACTGCTGACTGTCTTCGCCGCCACGGAAAATAACATCAGAAACCGTATAAGGTTCGCCCTCGTCAATGTTTAAGGTGATATACACACCTTTCTTATCAGGGGAGATAGAAACGTTTGTCGACTCGACACGAAACTTAAGGTAACCGCGATTGAGATAGAAAGACCGCAGCGCTTCAAGATCACCTGCTAGCGCCTGCTTTTGGTACTTTTCATTCGCGAGGAAATTCCACCAAGGCACATTAGCACGAAGCGCGAAATTTGATTTTAGCTCGTCATCAGAAAAGACCGTGTTGCCAATGAAGTTGATTTGCTGAATGGTCGCAGATACGCCCTCAGTAAATACAAACTTCACATCCGCACGGTTACGAGGTAGCGGTGTGATAATGGTATTAACCAGCGCGTTGTATTTACCTACGCTGTAATAGAAATCCTCCAAGCCCTGTTCAATGTTGGACAGTTTGGTGCGATCAAGTGCTTCACCTACACGCAATCCTGACGCTGACAGGTTTTCTCCAAGCATTTCTTCTTTAATGGCGCTATTGCCAGAGAATGAAATGCTCGCAATGGTAGGACGTTCAATCACTTTGACGACCAGTTCATCACCATCACGGAATACGCGAACGTTTTCGAAGTTACCTGTAGAGAATAGGGACTTGATAATTTCCGAAACATCTTTGTCGCTAATGCTGTCGCCAACGCGAACAGGCATAGCGAGAAGTGCAGCACCTAAGCTGACACGCTGTAGGCCCTCAAATTGAATGTCATCTACTACGAACGGAGCCGCCGTAACAGAGCCGGAGAATAAGAGTGAGGCCAGTAAAAGTTTTTTCATCGCCATTGTTGCTCTGACTTTTCCTTGCTAAACGCTGAATTACAGCCGTGCGACGTCATTAAAAATCGCAACGACCATCAGTACCACGATAATGGCTGAGCCAACTCGGTAACCGATATCCTGAACTTTTTCTGAAACGGGTCGACGAGTCACAGCTTCAATGCCGAAGAACAACAGGTGACCACCATCCAGTACAGGTAACGGTAACAGGTTTATAATACCCAAATTCACGCTGATCAGAGCGAGAAAACCAAGAAAGTATACCAAACCAAAGTCCGCGGTCATCCCTGCCCCTTTGGCAATAGAAATAGGACCGCTCAAATTTTTCACTGCCACATCGCCAGTGAACAACTTTTTAATCATTTCTGCCGTCAGAACGACCACTTGCCAAGTTTTATCCATAGCAGCAGGAATCGCGTCCAACGGACCATATTGTAACGTAAACCGATAGGACTCAGGCCACGCTGCTATTTCTGGAGAAAAGCCTGCGTAACCAATGTTCAACTCGCCTTGCTCGCGAATATCTGGCACCAAGTTTACATCGACGCTTTCGCCCGATCTTTCCACTCCGAGGGTAATGCTTTTACCCGGGTTTGCACGAACCGCCTCAACGACTGATGTCCAATCGGTTACCGGTTCGCGATCAATACTGAGTAACTCATCCCCGGTTTTCAACCCTGCGCGCTCAGCAGCACTGTTTTCCATGACCTGTGCGATTGTCGTAGAGATCGCAGGCGTGAACGGTGTGATACCTAAAGTCCGCAGTGCTGATTGAGACTCTGGATCATAAGACCAAGACGTCAAATCCAATGGCTTATCCACGGAATAAGCGGCATTGTCGTCCGGTTTAACTGACAGCGTCATTTCCTCATCACCAATATGTGAAATAAGCTGCAGATTTACCGATTCCCAATCCCGAGTTTTGATGCCCGACACCGCGGTTAGTTCCATACCAGGCTCAATTCCCGCGTTTGCGGCAATAGAATGTTGAGCTACATCACCTACAACCGGTTTCACGGCGGGCACACCCATAACCATGACAATCCAGTAGGCAAAAATCGCGAAAAGAAAGTTCGCGATTGGTCCTGCCGCGACAATCGCGCTTCGCTGCCAAAGCGGGCGGTTGTTAAATGCCATAGCTTCTTGGCCCGAAGGAATATCATCTACGCGGCCATCCAGCATTTTTACATACCCGCCCAGCGGGATCATCGCCAATGTGTATTCGGTGCCGTCTTTTCCCACTTTCTGCCAAATCGCTTTGCCGAAACCAATAGAGAAGCGCTCGACTTTAACCCCACATCGACGGGCAACCCAAAAATGGCCAAACTCGTGTACGGCAATCAAAATACCAAGCGCAACTAAAAAAAACAGAAGATTCCAGAGAATTCCACTCATGACACTAACCTCGTTATCCAGCTTCTTGCCAAGTCACGAGCTTGACTATCCGTTGCCAAAAGACTGTCAATGCAAAATGGTTCGACCAATGTCGTCTCATTTAGCACCGCATCGTTAATCTGTGCAATTTGCATGAACCCAATGTGACCTTGAAGAAAAGCCTCTACGGCCACTTCGTTTGCAGCATTGAGCGTTGTTGTCGCCGCTTGTCCGGCATAGCAAGCATCAATAGCCAGTTTCAGGCATGGATAGCGATCATAGTCAGGTTTGATAAATGTAAACTCTCCAACCTCGCTAAAATCCAAGGGTTTAACACCTGCATCAATGCGTGATGGATATGCCATCGCATAGGCGATTGGCGTGCACATATCAGGATGCCCCATCTGTGCCAATACAGAACCATCACGATACTGCACCATTGAGTGAATGACAGACTGTGGGTGGATAATGGCATCCAATTGCTCACGCTTGGCATTAAACAACCATCGCGCTTCAATATACTCTAAGCCTTTATTCATCATAGTCGCTGAATCGACAGAGATTTTTGGCCCCATAGACCAATTGGGATGCGCAATAGCTTGAGCAGGGGTGACCGCAGAGAGTGCATTGATGTCGGTATAGCGGAATGGCCCACCGGAACCTGTCAGCAAAATCTTACTCACACCTTCAGCACGAAGGTCACAAATACCAGGTTGTTTTTGGATAGAGGCAGGAAGACATTGGAAAATCGCATTGTGTTCACTGTCTACTGGCAATAATTCTGCGCCATATTGATGAACAGCATCGATAAAGAACTGCCCTGACATGACGAGTGCTTCCTTATTCGCCAGCAAGACCCGCTTACCCGCCTTCACAGCCGCCATTGTTGGTATCAAGCCAGCCGCACCCACGACTGCCGCCATGACAGTATCAACATCCTCATGAGACGCCAATGCACATAGTCCAGGTTCGCCGCTCAACACTTCTGTTGGGCAGCCTTGATTGCTCAGCGCTAAACGTAGCGACTTCGCCGCATTCTCGTCAGCCATCGCTGCAAACGCAGGCCGCCATTTCAAGCAAAGCAGTATCATTTCATTCACGTTGGCATTCGCCGCCAATGCAAATATTTCGTAGGTTTGAAGATTCTTTTCAACCACTGAAAGCGTGCTGCTTCCAATTGAACCAGTCGCACCAAGAATCGTTAACTTACGCATAGAAAACTCAGTTATTAAATGTGCTGTCATCAATAAAACTCACCGGTATAAAACCGGTGAACTCGTTATGCTAGCCAGAAATACAGTACGGTGAACACAGGGAAAGCTGCGGTTAGGCTATCAATGCGGTCTAAAATACCGCCGTGCCCAGGCAGGATACTGCCACTGTCTTTAACACCAGCAACACGCTTAAACATGCTTTCCGCTAAATCACCCAGAACGGAAGCGAAGGCAGTTATCAACGCCACGACACCGAGCATTGGAAGGGAGGAAAAGGGAATGGAAAACCCCTTTGCAGCGACTAGCGTAACACCGACAGACGCAATTAAGCCGCCAATCAAACCTTCCATTGTTTTATTAGGACTAACTGCAGGCGCAATCTTACGTTTACCAAAACGCTTACCCGCAAAGTACGCACCGGTATCAGCCGCCCAAACAAGCAAACACACTAACAGTACCATCTTCGCACCCAAATACGGCGCGTTATCATATTCGTACGCACGTAAAAGCGACACGCTCCAAAGGAAGGGTAGCAGTGTTAATACGCCAAACGCTTGTTGCAATATTGCACTGTTAGACCACCACGACGTTGCCTTGGGATATTTAAGTACCATCGCGGTTGCGACCAACCACCAGATAGCGCCCAATAGTGCCAAAATACTGCCATTTACAGTAGATAGATCAAATCCCGTTTGAGTCACAGGCCACAGGCCACACAACGAGACAAGCAAGATAAGGGATGGCAAAGCAAGCGCTTTAAGACGTGACGAAGAGGCAACAAATTTGGTCCATTCCCAATGGCCAAGAAGTGTCACCCCTGCGATGGCAACAATAAAAAATGGTAACGGCAGAAAGAAAATTGCTGCGATAACGATGGGGGCTAGCACAGAAGCCGTTAATACTCTTTGTTTCAGCAAAGGAAACCCTCTATTTTTCTACTTGTAACATGGCCTGGATTTGTTCACCGGCACAGCCAAATCGGCGCTCGCGGCTTACATACCAAGCTATGGCTTCAGAGAGGCTGACCTCGTCAAAATCCGGCCAAAATTGTTCGGTAAAATACAGCTCTGCATAGGCAGTCTGCCAAAGCATAAAGTTGCTTATGCGACATTCACCACTGGTACGAATCATCAAATCAACGTTTGGAAGACTCGCCGTTGTTAAATGTGCGCTGATATCCGCTTCAGTCAACTGCTGTGGTGTCATTTCACCACGTTCAACCTGACCTGCCAGCGTTTGTACTGCCTGCAGGATATCCCACTGACCGCCATAGTTGGCAGCAACGTTTAACACTAAACCTGTGTTGTTTGCTGTCAATGCTTCCGCTGAAGCAATCTTATCCTGTAGCGATTTGCTGAATCGCGTGGTGTCGCCAATAACTTTGAGCTTTACACCAGTTTTGTGAAGACGTTTCACTTCACGTCCCAAAACGGTGACAAATAACTCCATCAGCAAGCTGACTTCTTCTTCAGGGCGACGCCAGTTTTCACTGCTGAATGCAAAAAGCGTTAGAACGCCAATACCAAGACGGTTGGCAGCGGAAACCGTTTTTCTGACAGCGTCAACGCCAGCTTTATGCCCAAACATTCGGGCCTTGCCTCGCGCTTTCGCCCAACGACCATTTCCGTCCATGATGACAGCAATGTGTTTAGGGAGAAGGTTGGTATCTATTTCTAGATAGGAAGACTGGGAACTCATCATTATCCTTCGCAAATAAAAAGCGCTGTACTGCTAGCACAGCGCTTTGGCAATGGAATCAGAGTGTAGCCGGAATTATACTTCCATCAACTCTTTTTCTTTCGCTTCAAGAATCGCGTCAATTTCTTTTACTGCCGCGTCAGTCAGCTTCTGGATATCATCTTGACCACGACGCTCGTCATCTTCAGAAATGTCTTTTTCTTTCAACAACGCTTTCAGATCACTGTTCGCATCACGACGGATGTTACGTACTGCAACACGGCCACCTTCTGCTTCGCCACGCACAATTTTAACCAGGTCACGACGACGCTCTTCGGTTAGCGGTGGCAATGGAACACGAATAACAGTACCTGCAGACATTGGGTTCAGACCCAAGCTAGAGGTCATAATCACTTTTTCAACAGCTTGAGTAATGGACTTATCAAATACAGTGATCGCCAGTGTACGTGCGTCTTCTGCAATGATGGAAGCCAGTTGCTTTAGCGGAGTCGCTGAACCGTAATAGTCTACTGACAGACCATCAAGCAATGCAGGGTGTGCACGACCAGTACGGATTTTAGTTAAGGTGTTCTTCAGCGCTTCAACGCTTTTTTGCATGCGATCTTTCGCATCTGCGTTAATTTCATTGATCACGAGAGTATCCTTGAAGATTCTTTTTTCTAACGAATGGAATTATGCCACTAATTTCGATTAACCGTTATTAATTAGTGTGCCTTCTTGCTCACCCATCACAACTCGACGCAACGCGCCTGGCTTATTCATGTTGAAAACACGAATAGGCATTTTGTGATCGCGAGCCAGAGTAAAGGCTGCCAAGTCCATCACTTTCAGTTCTTTTTCAAGAACGTCTTGATAATTCAGGTGGCTGTATAGTTCAGCATCTGGGTTTTTCGCAGGGTCATCAGTGAAAACGCCATCTACTTTGGTCGCTTTAATCACAATGTCTGACTCGATTTCGATACCGCGCAGACAGGCTGCTGAATCGGTGGTAAAGAACGGGTTACCCGTACCTGCAGAGAAAATAACCACACGACCATTGCGCAGTTGGCTAATAGCCTCTGCCCAGTTATAGCTGTCACACACGCCATTCAAAGGAATTGCCGACATTACCCGCGCGTTCACATAGGCACGATGCAGTGCATCACGCATTGCCAGACCGTTCATCACAGTCGCCAGCATACCCATGTGGTCGCCCACAACCCTGTTCATACCCGCTTCGGCAAGACCTGCACCACGGAATAGGTTACCACCACCAATTACCAGACCAACTTGGACACCAAGTTCTACCAGTTCTTTGATTTCTTGCGCCATACGATCAAGTACAGCTGGATCGATACCGAAGCCTTCTTTTCCTTGGAGCGCTTCGCCGCTCAATTTAAGCAAAATTCGTTGATAGGCTGGTTTTGGATTTGTAGTCATGCTCACTACCTTTAGGCACTTACTTCTACGGATGGGATTGTAAAAAGACCGCAGGGTTCTGCGGTCTTTTGGGCTCTCAAAAGGAATTAACCTTTTTGAGCAGCTGCAACTTCTTCAGCAAAGCTCATGCTTGCTGCTTTCTCGATACCTTCACCAACTTCTAGGCGGATGAAAATAGAGACTGACGCGCCTTTCTCTTTCAGCACTTCACCTACAGTTTTCTTAGGTTCCATGATGAAAGGTTGACCAGTCAGAGAAACTTCGCCGGTGAATTTCTTCATACGGCCTTCAACCATTTTCTCTGCGATTTCTTTAGGCTTGCCTTCGTTCATCGCGATTTCAACTTGAACTTCACGTTCTTTAGCAACTACGTCAGCAGGAACATCAGATGGGTTCACGTACTCTGGGCGAGATGCAGCAACGTGCATTGCAATGTGCTTCAGAGTTTCTGCGTCGCCTTCACCAGCAACAACAACACCGATGCGCTCACCGTGACGGTAAGAAGCAATCGCAGTACCTTCAACATAAGCTACGCGACGGATAGAGATGTTCTCACCGATTTTCGCAACCAGAGCAACACGCGCTTCTTCGAATTGCGCTTGCAGTTCTTCAACAGTTGCTTTTGACGCTAGAGCAGCTTCAGCAACTTCGTTTGCGAATGCAGTGAAGTTACCGTCTTTTGCTACGAAGTCAGTTTGGCAGTTAACTTCTACCAGAGCTGCAACACCATCAGTTTCTTTGATGATGATTGCGCCTTCAGCAGCTAGGTTACCTGCTTTCTTAGCAGCTTTAGCAGCACCAGACTTACGCATGTTTTCAATTGCCAGCTCGATGTCGCCGTCAGTTTCTACCAGCGCTTTCTTACATTCCATCATGCCTGCGCCAGTGCGTTCGCGCAGTTCTTTTACCAGGGCAGCGGTAACAGCCATTGTTCATTCCTCGATTCGAAACAATTAGGGTAAAAATCAGGGGCCAATATTGGGCCCCTGCTAACCTACTTAGCATACAGTACTGTCTATGACAGCCTGATGGCTAAGAACGCTCATAAGGAGCAGTTGTCTTACTCAGCTACTTCAACCAGCTCGTCTTCTGCTTGAGCAACGATATCCTGGCTACGGCCTTCTTTGTAAGATAGAGCAGCAGCGTTCAGGTACAGTTGAACAGCACGGATTGCATCGTCGTTACCTGGGATAACGAAGTCAACGCCGTCTGGATCAGAGTTAGTATCAACTACTGCGTATACTGGGATACCCAGGTTGTTCGCTTCTTTGATCGCGATGTGCTCGTGATCAGCATCGATTACGAACAATGCGTCTGGAAGACCGCCCATGTTCTTGATACCGCCCAGAGATTTCTCTAGTTTTTCCATCTCACGAGTACGCATCAGAGCTTCTTTCTTAGTCAGCTTCTCAAAAGTACCGTCAGTAGATTGAACTTCTAGCTCTTTCAGACGTTTGATTGACATGCGAACTGTTTTCCAGTTGGTCAGCATACCGCCCAACCAACGGTTGTTCACGTAGTACTGGTCACAGCTTTCTGCAGCTGCTTTTACAGATTCGCTAGCGGCACGCTTAGTACCAACGAAAAGTACTTTACCTTTACGCTCACCAACTTTGGTCAGCTCAGCCAGTACGTCGTTGAACATTGGTACAGTTTTTTCTAGGTTGATGATATGAACCTTGTTACGTGCACCGAAGATGAAAGGTTTCATCTTAGGGTTCCAGTAACGAGTTTGGTGACCGAAGTGAACACCAGCTTTAAGCATGTCGCGCATTGAAACAGTAGCCATTATAAATCCTCTTGGGGTTAGGCCTCCACATATCCCATACAACCGACCCTTAAGGGCACCCCGGTGCATGTGTCGATACGTGTGTGAGTTAATTAAATAGTCTTTGGTGAAACCGTCATCATAGAACCAGTTTTAATGATTAACCATGAAGGCGTATTTCGGCGTGCTTTATACCATAAAAACCACCTCTGAATCCAGAAGAAAAAAGTGCCTCGTTTGTCGTGTACGGTTCCCTCATGACGATGCGATTGATAATATGTACTAAATGCAGTTACACATTCCCTCGTTGAGATAACTATCAAAAACGGGGGAACTAACCGAGAGAAAGCAATGAGCGCCAAAATTAAAACGGCTGAAGAAATTGAGAAAATGCGTGTAGCCGGTCGCCTTGCAGCCGACGTATTGGAAATGATTGAACCTCACGTCAAAGCGGGCGTGACGACCAAAGAGCTGGATGACATTTGCCACAAGTACATCACTGAAACCCAGCAAGCGATCCCTGCGCCGCTGAACTACCACGGTTTCCCTAAGTCGATTTGTACCTCGATCAACCACATCGTATGCCACGGCATCCCTAACGAAACCGACGTGCTGAAAGACGGCGACATCATTAACATCGACATCACTGTGATTAAAGACGGCTATCACGGCGACACATCAAAGATGTTCCTGGTTGGTGAAGTGTCAGCAGAAGACAAAGCCCTTTGCCATGTAGCGCAAGAGAGCCTGTATCAGGCATTGAAGAAAGTAAAACCCGGCGCACGCATCGGTGATTTAGGGACAGAAATTCAGAAGTTCATCAAAAACCGTCCGCGTCGCTACTCAATTGTAAAAGATTACTGTGGTCACGGCATTGGTGCTGAATTCCATGAAGAGCCACAAGTTGTTCACTACAAAAACAGTGATCGTACGGTAATGAAGGCAGGAATGTGCTTTACCATCGAGCCGATGATCAATACAGGCAAGTTTGGAACAATCCTTGATGAAGACGACGGCTGGACTGTCTATACCGTCGACGGTAAGAAATCGGCACAATGGGAACACACCATTGTGGTCACTGATAACGGCTGTGAGATCCTGACATTGCGTGGTGACGAGTCACTGCCACGAATGTTAAACAACGCCTAAATCCGTAAACAAATGAAAGTCGGCCTCTGTGCCGACTTTTTTCTCATGTTAAGGAAGACAATGAACGACGTTTTGCTCTCCCCCAAAGACCTGACTGCTGATCAATTGGATCTGCAAACCCTTAAACATCAGCTGGCACTTTTTGGCGATCAACAAAAAACGGCGTTTATCAACCAGACCTCCGTCAATGAATTGGTTTACCAGCGCTCTGACTTTATTGACGCTCTACTCTCACGCCTCTGGCTGCACTATGGTTTCGACCATCACCCTAACTTGTCATTAATTGCAGTTGGCGGATATGGCCGACGAGAACTCCATCCTCTGTCTGATATTGATTTATTAATCCTCAGCGAAGGTTGTATCGACAAAAAATACCAGCAACGGATCAGTGAGTTTGTCACCTTGCTTTGGGATCTGAAACTCGAAGTCGGACACAGTGTTCGTACCCTGGCAGAATGTATGGACGTAGGCTTGGACGATCTCACCGTCGCCACCAACTTACAGGAAGCGCGTCTGCTCTGTGGCAGTGAACGCATATACCATGCACTGAAAACCAGTATCCATTCCGAACATTTCTGGCCCAGCGAAAGATTCTTTAAAGCAAAAGTAAAAGAACAAACAGATCGGCATGCTCGGTATCACGACACCGCCTATAACCTAGAGCCGGATATCAAATCCAGCCCAGGAGGCCTGCGTGACATCCATACTCTGAGCTGGATTGCTCGCCGTCACTTTGGCGCGACAAGTTTAAGAGAAATGAGTAAATACGGTTTTCTGACTGACGCAGAGTTTCGCGAATTGGATGAATGCCAAACTGTTCTTTGGCGCATTCGATTTGCCTTACATATCGAACTTCGCCGCTACGACAACCGCCTGACTTTTTCTCATCAACCCTCTGTCGCTGATACATTGGGATATCAAGGCGAAGGCAATCGCGGCGTTGAAATGATGATGAAGGATTTCTACCGTACGTTGGGTCGCGTGTCAGAACTGAATAAAATGCTGATCCGCTTGTTCGAGCTAGAAATAAATGACGAGCCGGACAACAAGAAAATTGAAATATTAAGTGATGACTTTCAGCGTAAAGGGCGGCAAATTGAAGCGCGAAAACCGGCGTTGTTCCAGGCGCGTCCCGACACCATCATTGATATGTTTCTCCATATCGCCAATGACAAGTCCATTGAGTCCATTTCCGCACCGACCTTGCGTCAATTGCGCACAGCACGGCGCCGATTGAATCGCTTTCTTTGCGATATTCCCGAAGCAAAAGAAAAGTTCATTGCACTAACACGCCACCCCAACGCACTACACAAAGCGTTTTCTTTAATGTACAAACACGGCGTGCTTTCTGCTTATCTCCCTCAGTGGAGCCAAATTGTTGGCCAAATGCAATTTGATTTATTTCACGCCTATACCGTGGATGAGCACACCGTCCGTTTGCTCAAACACATAAACCGATTTGCTCAAGAAGAAAACAGGGAAAAGCACCCGATTTGCTGTGATGTACTGCCTCGATTGGCAAAACCCGAGCTCTTGCTGCTCGCGGCAATATTCCACGATATCGGTAAAGGCCGCGGCGGTGACCATTCAGAAATTGGTGCTAAAGAAGCCTACACGTTCTGCATTGACCACGGATTTTCGCGGCCCGAAGCAAACCTTGTCAGTTGGCTGGTTGGCAATCATCTGCTGATGTCTGTGACTGCACAACGACGAGATATTTACGACCCAGAGGTCATCACCGAGTTTGCACAGAAGGTACGTGATGAAGAGCGGTTGGATTATCTGATTTGCTTAACCGTCGCAGACATTAATGCCACGAACCCAGAGCTTTGGAATAGCTGGAAACGCACTTTACTGGCAGAGCTTTATTACTCTACGCAAAAAGCGCTACGCCGAGGCTTGGAAAACCCCCCAGATGTTCGAGAGCGAATCCGTCACAATCAACATTTAGCCGCAGCGATCCTGCGCAAGCATGGCTTCGCACCTCGTGATATTGAGTTGCTCTGGCAACGGTTTAAAGCGGACTATTTCCTTCGCCATACCCACAAACAAATTGCTTGGCATAGCGAACACATACTGAACCATACTGACTCAGAACCTTTGGTATTGGTCAGCAAAAATGCCACGCGAGGCGGGACGGAGATTTTTGTCTATAGCGAAGACAAACCAAGCCTTTTTGCCCGTGTTGTAGCCGCATTGGACAAGAAAAACCTCAGTGTTCATGACGCGCAGATCATGACCAGCAAGGACGGCTTTACGCTAGATACGTTCATGGTGCTGGATGCCAACAATGAGGCGATTCCTTCAGACCGCCACGACACTATACGCGATGGCGTACACCACGCGCTGATGCAACAAGGGCAGATCACTCTCCCCGTCCGACGCGCTCCGCGTAAACTGATGGCCTTTAATGTCAAAACACAGGTGACCTTCCTGCCCACACGCACAGGGCGCCGAACTTTGCTCGAACTCGTTGCCCTCGATAAACCTGGTCTATTGGCACGCGTCGGTGCGGTGTTTGCACGACAAGGGGTTTCTCTTCAAGCGGCAAAAATCACGACGATTGGTGAAAGAGCGGAAGACTTTTTCATTGTCACTGATGGTGAAAGGTTGGCACTGAATGAAGACGCACAATTGGCACTCAAGGAAGCGCTATTTAATACGTTAAATGATGCAGACTGACCAAATATGAAACTAGGTTTACAACGTAAATCAGGATGTCTGTCGATCTCTACCACAAGTCTCAGACTTTGATCATTACTTCTATTGGGGGTGGCAGTCAGGTGCTGCTAAAATGAACAGTAAGTAGTTGAAACCATGGTCTGTGTGGACGAAGAGAGGCAGTTATGTACCAGAATTTGAAAAACATCGGTATTGAGAAACCAGAAAATATTGAACGTTACACCCTTCGTCAGGAAGCGAATTCGGACACACTGAAAATCTACTTTCACAAAGCCAAAGGCGAACTGTTTGCTAAAAGCGTAAAATTCAAATACCCGCGCCAACGTAAAAATGTTGTCGTCGATAGCGGCAGTGGCCGTTTCAGAGAAGTCACCGAAATCAATCGTAGTTTATCTCTGGTGGTTGATGAATTAGACAAAATTGTTCGCCGAGATCAATCCGAGCAAGACGTGAAGAAGAAGATACTTCGCGACCTTCGTCATCTAGAGAAAGTCGTTGCAGGCAAAATAGCCGAAATCGAAGCGGATCTGGAAAAGCTCTAAATCCGCAACAAACATCGAAACCGCCTACTGGCGGTTTCCTTATCACCTAGAGTTGGTCGTTCCAACCCAAGCCATCCAATACACGTCGCCACACAGAATCAACGCTTGCTTCAACCACGACCTGCTCATTCGTCACAGGATGTTGAAATTCAGAACGGGAAGCATGAAGTAACAGCTGGTGACACTCAAACTCCTGACGAAACAGTCGATTATGTCGACCATCACCATGATTTACATCGCCTACGATATGGTGATTCAAATGGTGCATATGACGACGAAGTTGGTGCTTACGGCCAGTATGCGGTTTCATTTCGACCAAGGTATACCGACAACTTTGGTAACGGCCCAATGCGATAGGTAATTCACAATAAGCAACGGGGGCATACTCCGTCACCGCTTCTTTTGCTTCAGGTTCCTTTTTTGCCTTTTTATCCGCGATTTTATCTAGCTCTTCTTTCAACGGGTAATCAAGCGTCGCCCCTTCTTTTATCCAACCTCTCACAACAGCATGATACGTTTTTTGAATATCACGACCGGCAAATTTCGGCATCATTTCCGCCGCCATCTCCGAAGAGAGCGCGAACAATAAAACGCCTGAGGTTGGTCTATCCAACCGGTGAAGAGGGAAAACATGTTGTCCAATTTGATCACGCAAAGTTTGCATAACAAAACGGGTTTCGCCTTTATCCAGCCAAGAACGATGGACCAGCATGCCTGACGGCTTGTTCACCGCAATGAGCCATTCATCGCGGTAGATGATTTCAAGTTCTGTTTGCATAATATTTTACTGCGAAGTACCACTGAATAACGCGTCAATATCAACAGTGACATCGGTGATGTCAACATGCCCTTTGCTACCTTTCAGTGCCTCCTGAACATAAGGCGAAATACTGAAAGACTCGGGTAATGGAAATTGATGATCGACTAAAAACTGCATCTTAGGAATGAAAATCCATTGCAGCCATTCGGTACACGACAAGGTATTAATAGCAAAAGGCTCAGAGCTTGCTAGCTTGTCATCAGACGGCGCTTGATTTTGCCAGTGGCCGTGTTGTGCTAATGTCTCTTTGAGCTGAAGCAGTAATACACCGACTTTTTGATGTTGGCTCATGAATTTACTCTCTTCTTTGGCTGCATGGGTTGAAATTCTGTCCTCGCGCAAGCATATCAAAAAAACACCGTGGTCAGTGAAAACACACCTAATCGATACCTAAACAACCTCAAGGTGCAAGATTTCAGGTTGTTTAGGTATACAAGTATACTGACCCCGTTTCACTCACAGCCACTTGATGGCAACAACATTAGAAGTAATATGGAAAATTCGCTTTCTCTTCATGCCATCTTCAATCAGGCCAAATGTGATTATCTCGTCTACGACCTCAGTCGGCGTGTAACAGAAATCAGCCAACAGGATTTTGTGTCCATCGAAGAAAACCGTGTGGCTTATCCCTATCCTATCCAACAGCATGCACAGTTTGGCATTGCATTTTGGCCAAAAGGGCAATCGCCTTGGGTTTGGTTTTTGAAAATGCCGTTGGATGAACGAGGTTTGTTAAAACAGGCGGCACTTGGCGATTTCATTCAATATGTTGCTCAGGCCATGGGCGCAAGCCTAGACAAAACCCCGACAGATGAAGAAAAAGAAAAGCTGGTAAACAACCCGTATACTTATAGTCCACAAGATGACAAGAAGGCGATGTTCCATGCCTTTCTCACAGCAAAACTGGGACAACCCGCCAGCCAATATTATGACCATACACAACATTACCTGTCCGGTGAGCTTGATTGGTCTGAGTGGCAAGGAGTCGGACTACAAGGGATCGCCGACATCTGCGCGCGCATGAATAGCCATAACAACACCACGCGTATTCGTAGATCGCTCAAAAAAATGCCTGAAACACCACGTTACGCGCTACTGGGCTGCTTGGAGCACTGTGATATTCCGTCTTCCGTTGCTGAACGGTTAGAAGAAGAGATGAGGGCAATGCTCAGCAGTAAAGAGGTAGACCTTTTTATGCTAACCGCTTATCTGCGTGCGCTATCTGGTACTGACTTAGCACGTCTACAGAATATGGTCACCCTTGTACTAGAAGAAACGTCTCTACGACATAAAGAAATGCTGATTGCGATTGCAGGACGTTGCTGGTCATCTCTGAGTGATAATGCCTTACTTGATCGATTTTTGATTGCTGTTGCGGAGCAAAACGATCAAATGTTCTTTCAGCAAATGGTCGCAGACCTTGTGATGATCCCTAGCTTGCGCCCCCAAGTGCTTTCTCTTTTACATGGCAGTGCGTCTACCCAATTGATGCATGCGGTTAAACAGCTACAGAAGTCGGTAAAACAGTCATGATCACGGATCTTTTTTGGATCGTCGCCATTACCGCTATCGGGGCATTGTTCTGGCAACAACGCAACCAGACAGAAATAGCGCGACAGCATATCCAACGTCGATGCCAACAAGTTGATGTACAACTACTCTCTATCGCCCGTGGCAGCCATTCTTTTGGCTGGCCAAAAAGACCACTAAATATTCAGACCCGTTACTACTTTGAGTTTTCGGTTAACGGATTGGACTGCTATCAAGGTTATGCCGTGATGAGAGGCAAGCATATTCAGGAAGTCTATATGCCTGCGTACCCAATGCAGGAGCCGTGATCATCCCCACTTCAGGCTTTTTACTTTGAGTAGCACCAACACATCTAACACAAGCTGGGTTGTTTCATCATTGGTGTCAGGATGTGGCTTATCATAGAACTCGATGATTGGAGCTGCATCGGGTTCAAAGCCACTAAAAGGTAACCAATCCGTAAACAGGCGAGTCTGAAAGCCCTCCATCTGTTCTGGAGATCCTTTAAAACGAAAGGCAGCGTACCTGCCTCCAGGGAGTGTCGCTTTCTGAAAAGGCGGTTCAATGGCAATGTCCAACGTGGCGGGTAGACTTAACGCAGCTTCGTAACGGCATTTTTCCGCCGGCGTAAAAACAGGACTATCATGGCAACGAGCCAAACGCTGAATATCTTCTGGGGCAACCTTTTGCTCCCTGAGCCACGACATCAAGGTTGTCCATACCTCTAAGATACCCTCTTGTCTGTACCCTGATTTTGAGTACAGGGCGCAAAGTACAGTATCTGGTAACACCATCATTTTTTCTGGTATCAATGGCGTCCCCATACTTGCAGCCGCAGACCAACGATGAAACGATTCTAGACGTTGCAAGTCAAAATCGGGTGGCGTGAGCTGGCCTTTGATTTTTTCAAGCTTGGAGAGGTTTGACAATGAACTCGGGGGGTTCCAAATCGTATTTTAAAAGCGCGTGTGAAGTTCTCACTCGAAGAATAGCCCAACTGCATCGCAACATCTGTTACGCGTCTTTTAGGGTGAGTCAGCAGTATCGTAGCGGCCCGTTCAACACGAATACGATTTTTATATTCGTTAAACGATTCACCTATTAATGCCTGAAACACGCGTAAAAAATGAAATTTAGAAAAACAGCTAAGCTGGGACGCTTTTTCCAAGCTCAATGGCACTTCAGGGGAGTCCTGCATCCAAGTTAACACCGGAGAT
Source organism: Enterovibrio nigricans DSM 22720 (assembly GCF_900167155.1). Classification (GTDB taxonomy): domain Bacteria; phylum Pseudomonadota; class Gammaproteobacteria; order Enterobacterales; family Vibrionaceae; genus Enterovibrio; species Enterovibrio nigricans. Next base: position 38,586 of record NZ_FUXU01000011.1, read on the forward strand.
AAACGCCGATGATATTCTAGAAAGCTTTTGGCACTTAAATTACGACTCGTGTGCATGGTAACTAACCACCGCTTCCTGCCAGAAAATGCGTTTTAGTTCTTTACGGCAAAGCCAACCCACAACCAAAGGACTGAGTAAATCAGCCAACAACAGTGCTATCAATATGCCGTAAACCCCAATCACCGATGGCAATATATTGACCAACGGCATAAACAGGATGAAAATTCTCACTGCACTGTAAATCGTCGCTTTCCCTCCCAACCCGAGTGATTGGTAATACCCGGTTGCAATGATAGTAACGCCCACCAGTGGCAAGCCCCACACCGTTTGATATATCAACGTCTTACCATACCCGATCAAATCAAGATCTGTTGCAAACAAAGACAGAAGTTGAGACGGAAAGAGTACCAATATCAGAGTAATCACAGAGGCATAAATCGTCACAGCCGTAAACGCAACCACGATGCTTTGACGTACGCGATCGACCTGTCCAGCGCCATGGTTAAAACTGCAAATGGTTTGAAAAGCAATGAGCATGGCAATGATGGGCAGAAATGCAACCATGGCATAACGGCCTAATATTCCATAGGCAATCACCCACTCCACCTCGCCAAGACTCGCGAATTGCAGATTCACTAAACCACTTTGAACCGCCGTTCCCGCTTGTGCGACAAGAACGGGAGAACCAAGCAGCATGATTGCCCCCATCCGCTGAAGGTCTATAGTAGCGCGAAGTTTCAGCGCCAAATGTCCCTTGGCAACCCAGATGCCACCGATGATCAATGCAAAAGCGTGTGCAGAAATCGTCGCATAGGCCGCGCCTTTAACCCCCCAACCCAATGCAACAATCGCGATGTAATCAAAGACAATATTGCAGATAGAAGCCAAGAGCATAAGCTGCGTCATTTTATTGATGCTCCCTCGCGCACGAAAACAGTCAGCAAGCAACGTCAGGCAAATAGTCAAAACAGTCAGCAAGCAACGTCAGGCAAATAGTCAAAACAGCACCGATCAAGATCGGTTGAGCATATTCAACAGCGTAAGAGTCAAACGCAGGGGTTACCTTTAAGAAATGCAGTAACTCATCCATGGCGAAATAACCAATAAACGCGCATGCCAACGATAAAATGAAAGCGAGGACACTGGCGGCGGAAAACGTCATGTTGGCATTTTCTTTCTCTCTAGCACCAAGTTGGCGAGCAATCAGAACCGCAGCCCCCGCAGAGATCATCGCGGCCAACGCAGAGATCAACAACTGAACAGGCATAATCAAAGAGACCGCGCCCATCGCCATGCTCCCAACATAAAGGGAAATGAAAATACCGTCGATAAAATAGTGCAACCCCGACAAAAGCAAGGCGATGACTATCGGAATCAAAATATTGAAAAATAACTTAAGGATGGGTGTTACAAGAAATGGATGCGTGTCGTTTGCACTCGGGATAGATACTTGGCTCATGATGACTCCTTATTCACGATGAACAAGCAGTCTATCTAGTGGCTAATGTTAAAAACTGTCAGATATTGCGAACTTGAATGGCGTTGAAAATGGTTGGCGCATAAACAAGAACGGGCGCGACTTTCGTCGCGCCCTAAGGTCTTACTTGCAGCTATCCGGCTACGAATGTGCTCCCTGCATCATTCCTTGATCAGTGGCTGATTCCTTCAGCACTATCCTTATCTCTCCTTCCTGGAGGTGTCCTTCGGTCTTACCTTGACCCATCGAGCCATCCTGTCTCGACTCTCATCCTCTTCCTGAGGGTGTCCATTACTTCGTCCTGAAGTGTTTCCTTAAGCCCCCATCCTGGGTTGTCCTAAGTGTCATCCTGACCAGTAAACATCCTATTTACTGTAACGGTTCCATCCGTGTTCCTAATTCCGCATTCCTTGCAGGTAACACATTCCTTGCATTACCTGCTCATCCTGAGCGACCAAAGTCCGTGGTGTTAGTTCCTGTTCCGTTTGCCAGTTCCTTCCGACACCGCAAAGATTACGCGAACCACATTTCAAAACAACCAACTCACAGGTGATCAAAATCACAATTTGGAGTGCATCATCACGCGAAAACATCAACACATTGAAAATAAAAGAATTTTATTTCAGTCATTTCCAATTTACAGCAAATAAAACAGCCGTTTCTTACGCTGGTGTAAGAGATCTCTCACACGCCGATACGCCATTCGCACAATATAATATTTCTGGTTCTAAGAATGAGATTAAGAGCATGAAGAATTTTTCACTGGAATGATGCAAGTGAACAGCTAAAAGACAGCGTTGTGCCTAGACCGCTAAGAGGAGAAAGATAGTGAAGAAAGTAAGTTGTAGAGATATTTAATAAAAACAAAAAAGAACGGGCACGACGTTCGTCGTGCCCTTAAGGTCTTACTTGCAGCTATCCCGCTACGAAATGTGCTCCCTGCATCATTTCCTTGATTAGCAGCTGAGTCCTTCAGCGATGTCCTTAACTCTCCGTCCTGGAGGTGTCCTTTAGTCTTACCTTGACCCGTCGAAGCTTCATGTTTCGACTCTTACTCTTCCTGAGCATGTCCTGCCTTCATCCTGAAGGTGTTCCGTCATCTGTCCTTAGACGAGTCCTTGATGTCTTCCTGACCAGCAAACATCCTGTTTACTGCAAATTCCTGCCTTCCTTGATACGTCAATCCCTGATGGTAACCATTCCGTTGTTACCCGCCATCCTGGCATCTGGTTTCCATTCCGTATCCTGTTCCCTGTGTCAGTATCCTGCCGACAAGAAACAGATTACGTGATTGCGAGGGTTAAACAACCCACCTACGTTCGATCGACATCACATTTTTATGTTCACACAAATTAAACAACAATATCTAATTGATTTTTAAGTAATTAATGCAATCAAAAAAGACATTTACCCAAGGTTAAAGATGCATATTCCTACTGCCATGTAAGCGATCTCGCACACGCTTTGACGGCAAAGTTATCACAAGCCCATCTATACTGAGAAAACTCCCCATCAAAGAGGTTTTTTATGGAAGTCTTCAATCACAATCTCGAAAGTCTGTTTCAACAGTTGGGTCTACCGTCAGAGAAAGCATCTATTGAGGCTTTTGTTATACAGCATTCATTGAAGGAAGGAGAGAGCCTAACTAGCGCCACGTTTTGGACCACCAGTCAAAAGCAATTTTTGGAAGAAGCAAAGTTACAAGATGCCGATTGGGTTGAACAAATTGATTTATTGGATACCTTATTGCGAAAGCCCTGACTCCCATGTCATCCTTGGCACGAATTCAAATTAAAGCTTGAATGCTTTGAAATTAAGGAAGAAACGTGAGCACTGACTTTACACGGTTACTTGAAAAAGCCATCGGATCTTTGGTTAATGATGGCAAGGAACCTTCCATCGCTCTGATTAAAAGCCGCTTGTCCGCACCCGTCCCAATGCCACTGATCATTAGCGCGCTTCAACGCTGGAAAAAAAGCGGCACGGTCCCGAAAGTAGAAAAAGTAGATGCCCCAAAGGATGCAGATGCACGCATCGCGGAATTGGAGCAACAAGTCAAAACCTTGACCGAACGTTTGAACGCATTGGAGCAACGATTGGCTTGACGAGATGTCGCAGCCGATCAGGTGTCGACTGCGACCGGATCATTGAAAGTCCCAGGAAAGGTTAGAAACGATTCGGCATTCCTCACATTTAAAGTGAAAAACGTCATGAATCGGCGCGTCTTGCAACCAATTTCCGCCACATTTCGGGCATTTCCGTGCCAATTCAGACTCCACCCCTTCTCCGCCGACACGGTATTGGTAGTAATACGTGGGTATCTTGGTTAAGTATTCGATACGGCCACGAATATCCCACCCTTTTCTGAACAACAAACTGTCAGCATCCTGAATCTCAGCCAAAGCGGCATGTTCTGCTTTAAACGCACCCGCCATCTGAATTTCATCACAGGCTTGCCATTCCGTTTGCCATTTAACTTCGGCTTTGTGGTCACCATTAAACGTTGCAGGAATACGATAAAGAGGGATAGATAGCAACGTTTCACCACAACGTAGCGGCGAACATGTATGCACATAGGTGGTGTATAAAACTTGCCATGAGCGCGGTTCATCGGCGGCACTTTCTTCAGAATTAATGTCCCGTCCCAGTACCTTCACTTTTGGCGAGAGCAAACACGCATCTGAAAGCTGGCGAAGCTTTCCACTGACTTGAGGACTGTTGTATTTAATACTGAGGCTATCTTTTTCAGGACAGACTGCACGAACATGAAACTGGCCGTCTCCCAACACCATCGGGAATTCACGCCCCAGCACTTGCCCATTGTAACGCAACGCATCCATCAAACCATTGACTGCGCGGTCAACCACGGAAATCGTTGTGTTATCAAAACATTCAAATGTAAGTTCATCAACAACATACATGGTGACTTAAACCTCTGGCGACAACTGGGAAAGGAATTGCTCAACATTCTCCGCCAAAACAATACGCTGCTTAGTTCCCACACGCTCTTTGACAACTTCGCCGCTCACGTTACAAATAGAGATAACATCCAGCTCATCATGGGTTGACGCTATGAAAACTGTCGGGTTTTGTTTCAATCGCTTCTGCATCAGAAGATGGCCCAAAATATTTTCCTGTAAACGAGGTAAATCCTCGTCACTCCACACTTGGATCAACTCAACACTCAACCCCTCGAAAGAAGCCGTCATGTCTCCACAGTATTGCCCAGCATAAAATGCTTTAATATCACCATGCAGTTGAATACCAATTCCGTCTTCAACATTTGAAAAATCTGCCAGCTCTTCACGCTTCACTGGCTGCCAAATCACCACATCATCAGTATCTTGTAAAACACACGGCGATACGAGTTCTAAATACGCATCACTTTGTGGCATAGAGCCATGATGTGATTGCCATGCTTCGACAAAGCGCTCGCTGAACGACCAAAGCGTGGTAGTGACAGAGTGATTCATTAGCAAGATTCCTCAAGATTCAGTAAACTTTGCGCATTCTAATCGATCCGTGGCAAAACCGTATGAGCAAATATCAAGATGCAAAAGAACTTGCTGGCCTAACACTAGGTCAGAAAACGGACTATCAGGAACACTATGCACCTGAACTGCTGCAACCTGTACCTCGAAGCCTTAACCGTGATGACCTAGACTTAGGGGATTCACTGCCTTTTACTGGGTACGACATTTGGACGCTCTACGAACTGTCATGGCTTAACGCAAAAGGCCTGCCACAAGTCGCGATCGGCGAAGTGCGCTTACCTGCGACCAGCCCAAACCTGATTGAATCAAAGTCGTTCAAACTTTACCTAAACAGCTTCAACCAAACCAAGTTTAAAAACTGGCAGGAAGTGGTTGATACACTGGCAAAAGACTTGTCTGCATGTGCGGGATCAGATGTGGATGTCACCATTCTTCCTCTGGAAGAATTCAGCAACGCCTCTGTAGTCGCGTTTGGCGGGGAGAACATCGATGAACAGGATATCGAAGTCGACAATTACGAATTCGATGCGTCCCTATTAGAAGGTGCCGCTGAAGGCCCGATTGTCACAGAAACACTGAACAGCAACCTTCTAAAGTCAAACTGTCTGATCACCAGTCAACCTGATTGGGGCTCGGTGCGCATCGCCTACAAAGGCAAGCGCATTAATCGCGAAAAGCTGCTGCGATATATTGTTTCTTTCCGTCGTCACAACGAATTCCACGAGCAATGTGTTGAACGTATTTTTACTGACCTGATGAAATACTGCCAACCAGAGCTTCTGACGGTTTACGCACGTTACACGCGTCGCGGTGGTTTGGATATTAACCCATACCGTACTAACATGGGTAAAACACCTAGCGAAAACAATCGTCTGGCTCGCCAGTAATTCCAATAGCAGGCCTAAATAGCCTGCTTTATTTTTATTTAAACGGGAACCATGCGCTTAATTCCTGCGGCTATTTGTCTTCTTTCTTTGTTACTGACCACACACGTCAGTGCGAAAATATACTCCACGCCAATACTCTCTGAAGCAGAGTCGATGATCCAAACCACACCGGAAAAATCGATTGAAATAGCAGAGCGTTTTCTCGTCCAGCGACGTCTGAGTCAAGCCACCAATAGGCTACACACCAACAATGAGGCTGATCGTTCGATTCGATCACCCATGAACACGGTGCACGCCTATATCGTATTGGCAAAAGCAAACAGCGTAATAGGAAATCACAACGCGGCATGGAAAGCCCTGAATAGCGCTAGGCAAATGATGCAGGAAAACAGCCTTCAACAAATGTCATTGGAACTGGCGTTTGTTGAAGCATCCTTGCTTTATCATTTGGACAACAATGCCGTCGCCGCTGAGCAGAAGTTAAACAGCCTTTTTGCTGAACTGCCTCCTGAAGGAGAAACGCGAAGTAAAAATCTAAACTATCTGGCTTTTGAAGCTGCGCTACTCAAAGCCATCATCGTGTCTCACTCTGACAGTGAGAAGGCCACATTCGACCAATTTGATCTGGCTTACCGTGAGTTAGGTGACAAACCTGATATCCAGCAAAAAGTGCGCTATCAGATCGCAATCGGCAATTATTTTTTACAAAAACAATCTTATGAGCAAGCCTTGGCAGAATTGTTAAGTGCCTATTGGTTAGCAAGTGAAAATGATTTAACACCGGAAATTGCGAGTTCTAACGTCTCTCTCACCAAGCTTTATCGTCAACAGGGGGTTTTAGACAAAGCACTTCAGCATGCCAATCAAGCCGCTGAGTTTTATGAGCATTTTGATTTAAGCCGAGGTCTATCTAATACCCAGACCCTGCTGGCGGATATTTACAGCAAACAAAACCGATATAACTTTGCCTTAGTGCACTATTTCAACGCGCTAGATATTGAAAACACACTGTCTCGCGCACCAAAAATCGCCAACATAAAAATTGCCATTGCCGATACCTATTTAAAACTCTTGCGATATAACCAAGCAGAAAAATACGTTGATAATGCGATTGACATAGCCCAAGACGCTAAACTGACGGAACCATTGACTCGTGCACTGATCCTAAAAGGTGAACTTGCGCTTCGCACCCATGATAACGACGTCGCACTGCAATCCCTCAAACAGGCGCTGCTGAACGCAGAAGCACTAAAAAATCGTCTCCTTATACTCGAATGCTTGCCAAAACTTTCCAAAGCTTATGAACAAAAAGGCCTGTATGAAGAGGCCCTTCACGTTCAACGTAAATTCGATTTGCTTAACCAACGAAATGAAAGCCGACGCCAAATTCAAGAAGCTGAATCCTTCAAGCGCCGCCAGCGCGTGATTGAGCGTCAATTGCAAATTGAAGACATGCAGAAAAAACAGGCACAAGACAGCAAAAACATTGTCGAACAAAAGAAAATCAACCTGTTCCTGCTCGGCAGCCTAAGCATTATTTTACTGATCCTTGTGCTACGCCATCGTACCGCAAATGCGCGCCAATCTCAGTTAGATGCTTTACGCGAAGAGCTCTACACCCATCCAAGAAGCGGTCTGAGAAACCTGCGCATGCTTAACGACAGACTGTCAAACTCCTTGGCTAAAAGCAGCGCCCAACTCGAACAATGGTACCTTGGGGAAATGATCCATGAGCCCCTGAGTGACAAACTCAGCTTTGCCATGTTTGAAGTCCCCTTTTTGAAAGTCGCCTACCTGCAACATGGCTACCTCAAAGGGCTCGAACTCGAACGAGATTTGGGCAACTACCTCAAAGTTCATACACAAGAGCCTGCGCGCCTTTATCACTTTTCCGATGCCATGTTTATTTACATCGAGCATCACGCCAGTTCGCCGGATACGCCCGACGAAATGGCCCGAAAAATTCAGGCGATGGTCGATGGCTTTGTACGCGAATACAAACTTGTCGATGTCGACGACAGACTACGCATTGGTATGGCAGATTATCCTTTCTTACCTCGTGCGTTCACCTCTATTAATGACAAAGAACTCATCGACATTCTGTTAATGGCCACCAGCGCAGCCCGTCAGGCCTGTAAGGCAGAAGAAACAAGCCAATGGGTCTATTTGAGTGCGATTGATTCCACGCCCGCCGCCTGCTTTGCAGACACCAATGTCCGTCAAGCCTGCCTTGAAGCCATCAATTCCGGATTGATAAAGGTTAAAACTTCAGCATCCAGTGGAATTAACTGGCAGACGGTTCACGATTCTGATAAAAACTGGCGCCAATCAATTGATAACACTAGCAGTAAACCGTTATAGCTAGAAGTTGCGCCTTAGCGTTTGGAATTAGTAGCCCGCATTATCAGTGAGGTTTTTCACTGTTTGGGTTTGGAGATGTAATCGCGTTTTATGTCCAACTTCTCATCAGATGAAGATGTCATCACACTGACAGAAAAGTTGCAGCACTCTCAGCTGGTCGCCCGTGATTTGGCTCTTAAATCGCGGCGCGAAGCGACGATCTTGAAAAGGCTAATTTCACGTCTTATCACTGCTTCACAAGCGCAAGATGAACCCCTCATCAACCAAAAGCTGGCTCAAATTCAACGAGACCTAGACGCTCAGGAAGATGTAGGGAGATTGATTCCTCAACTGGCTTTGGTAGAGAGAATGGTCAATAAACATACTCATGCGCAAGAGAAAGCGAAAGACGCGTTAGAAAACCAGTTTTTGCAAAGCGGCGAAACCTTAAAATGTTTGCCCGGTTTGCCCGGTTTGCCCGCGCAACTAAAACGCGATTTACGGAACCTGATCCAACGTCCAGAGGAAGAAACAAACGGTAATAACCAGAAAATTATTGCCTTGCTTCAACTCTATGAGCGCGCAATTAAACTTCTCTCTTTACCCTCCAATGGGCTGACAGCCAAAGAGCTGTTGAATATTGACCGTATCAACCAGTTAGCTGGCGAACTGCAACATCTGGTGACGGAGCTTGATTTCGATGGTGAAGTCGGCGACCGATTGCTAGATATCAGGAATCGCCTTTTGCTTTCTCCTGATGCACAAACGCTGCTAGAACTCACGCTCGAATCTGTTCAGCTGCTCCTGGAAGGAACACGAAACGAACGCAAAGCATCGCAAACGTTTCTGAACCAGCTAAATGAAGATCTGTCAGTATTGCAACGTCACAACGGGCGCTCAATCGACACGACCCAGACGATTGCAACACAAAGAACCTCATTGAATGAGGAGTTAGCACTGTCTGTTGATGAAATGCATATTCACCTCAACGAGGCCATATCGTTAGAGGATCTGCGTCCAAATTTAAGCAAGGTATCAGACAATCTCGCCTCCATTGTCGCGAGAAATAAAGCGTTGGAAGAGCGCGAGCAACAACTTCTTGAACAACTTCAACATAACGAGCAAAAGCTCAATGCGCTTTATACTCAAACTATGGATTATCGCCGTCGTTTGGGCGATCAAGAGCGAAAACTGCTACTAGACCCGCTAACCAAGGTATACAACCGAGCAGCATTGGATGACAGATTAGAACATGAGTATCGTTGCTGGTTGCGTTACCAATCTCCATTCTGTCTCGCGATGATCGACATTGACCACTTCAAATCGGTCAATGACCAATACGGGCATTTGGTGGGTGATAAGGTATTAAAAGTTGTCGCCCGTACCATTCATCAATGCTTACGTGATACCGACTTTATCGCACGTTTTGGCGGTGAAGAATTCGTTGTGTTACTGCCCGACGCCGAAGAAACGACCCGTACTCACATACTCGATAACATTCGAGAAACCGTCGCAAGATTGCCTTTTAAATTCAAAAATAAACGCCTCACTGTTACCGTTTCTATTGGTGCCAGTATGTTTATGAACAAAGACAATACTGTTGATGTACTCGAACGTGCAGACAGTGCGTTATACAATGCTAAGCATAACGGCAGAAACAAATTGGTTTGGGCACAATAGAGCCCAAAACCCGATTCCTCCTCGTGGATTGGACAATGTGAAACTGCTCACTAAACCGCCTGTATCTTTTACCTTACAACATTCTCTTTTTGTCGAATTACTGGCTAAACCCCACACCAATGTGTATGTTTAATTAACATACTGTTTTTCTTGGGGATGCCCCCACCGCGAATAACAATGAACAAATAAGCGAAATGGTGTCTTAAGCACGCCGCTCTCTTTCCCTAGTGTGTTTTTCTACACAGGAGGTGACTATGATCACGCATATCAGCCCAGTCGGGGCCATGGATCTTCTCTCTCAACTGGAAGTCGACAGACTCAAAGACACAGCAAAAAGCGATTTGTACCGTCTGTACCGCAATTGCTCCCTCGCTGTATTGAACTCAGGCAGCCACACTGACAGTTCAAAAGAACTGCTTGAGCAATACAAAACCTTCGACATACGAGTGATGCGAAGAGAACGCGGCGTGAAGCTCGAACTGATTAACCCACCCGAACACGCCTTTGTTGATGGGCGCATCATTCGAGGCATTCAGGAGCACATGTTCTCCGTGCTTCGCGACATAGTCCATGTCAACGTTCAGCTTGAGCATGCAAAAGTGTTCAACCTGACCAACTCCAGCCATATTACTAACCTTATTTTTGATATTTTGCGAAACGCCAAAGCACTTGTGCCAGGGAAAGACCCGAACCTTGTCGTCTGCTGGGGCGGGCACTCTATCAATGCCATTGAATACCAATACACGCGGGAAGTGGGTAATGAACTCGGTTTACGCGAACTTAATGTCTGTACCGGTTGTGGCCCTGGCGCGATGGAAGGTCCGATGAAAGGCGCAGCGATCGGCCACGCTAAACAACGCGTGAAAGACGGGCGTTTTCTAGGCTTAACCGAGCCTTCTATTATTGCAGCTGAGCCACCCAACCCCATCGTCAATGAGTTGGTGATCATGCCGGACATTGAGAAACGCCTCGAAGCTTTCGTGCGTATGGGCCATGCGATCATTATCTTCCCCGGTGGCGCAGGTACAGCGGAAGAACTCCTGTATTTGCTGGGCATATTGATGCACCCAGACAATGCAAGCCAACCCATGCCCGTCGTGCTGACTGGCCCGAAAGAAAGCGCCAATTACTTCCGCGTCATTGATGAATTCATACGTGATGTCTTGGGAGAACAAGCAACTAAGTATTATGAAATCGTCATTGGCGACCCAGCAAAAGCTGCCCGCATCATTAAACAAGCGATGCCCACAGTAAAAGAGCATCGCCAATCAACAGGCGACGCATACTCGTTCAATTGGTCGTTGAAAATATCGCCCGAATTCCAACTCCCTTTCGAACCAAACCATGAAAACATGGCAAACCTCGATCTACATATGAACCAACGTCCTGAGTTGCTTGCATCTGCTTTACGGCAAGCATTCTCCGGAATCGTAGCCGGTAATGTGAAAGAAGAAGGCATTCGCGAAATCGAGCGCAATGGCCCGTTCAAGATAAACGGCGATGCGATACTCATGAAGAAAATGGACAAACTCCTTCGAGGTTTCGTCGAACAACAACGAATGAAATTACCCGGCACCGCTTACGTACCGTGCTATGAAATCGTTCAAGGCTCTGGTGGCCGATAACGAAAAGCTCCTTTCATTTATCTTCCAACAAATTAGAATGGCCTTATCTGGCCATTCTTTTTGGGTAATCCATGTCAATCCATCTTGTCATCATTGATGCCATGAACCTCATCCGTCGTGTCCATGCCGCACAACCGAATCCCGATGACATCGCGGGAGCTGCACAGGTCTGTTGCCGCGCACTCAATAAAATCATAAAAGAAGCCGAGCCTACACACATGGTGGCTGTGTTTGACCACGCAGAGCAAGACAGAGGATGGCGTGCGGAATTAGTGCCTGAATACAAGCAAGGGCGTAAACCGATGCCGGAGGCTTTACAACAGGGCCTGAACAAGATCCAAGATGCGTTCTGGGATATGGGTATTGATTCCCTGCTGTCGTCCGGTGATGAAGCGGATGACATGATTGCGACACTGGCCTTGAAAGTAGGCAGCCACAACGGACAAGTCACTATCATCTCAACCGACAAAGGATATTGCCAACTTCTGCATCCAACCATTCGGATACGCGACTATTTCCAGCAGCGTTGGCTAGACACACCATTTATTGAAAAAGAATTTTCAGTGCTTGCATCACAGTTAACCGACTATTGGGGATTGGTGGGGATCAGCTCTAGTGGTGTTTCCGGTGTCCCCGGCATTGGTCCAAAAACAGCGTCCACATTGCTGCAACGCTATGGCACATTGGAGCAACTTTTTGCTGCTGAAGATATTGAACCTAAGTGGGCAAAAAAGCTGGACGGTAACCAAGCGCTGGCACTGCGCTGCAAACAAGTCGCCACGTTAAAAACCGATATCATCTTAGGGTTTAATCTGCAGGATATCCGCTTCAACCCTGCGCAATAGTTGCTAAAGAACCAAAAAAGGCAGCCAACTGGCTGCCTTCCAAACCCAAACGTTCTGAAGATTCAGGTTGTTTGTTCCGTATTACTTAATCACACGAATGTGAACGGTCACTTCTTCGCGGTCATGGTATAGATGCTTTGCTTGCATCTCAAAGCGAACCCCATTCTCAATCAAGAATTTTTTCAGGTTCTGCAAGTCATCTTTTACCTGCTCGTAACGACGGTTCATTGGCAGTTTAAGGTTGAAAATGGTTTCTTTTGCCCAACCCGCAATCAGCCACTCACCCATCAATTGCGCCACACGATAGGGTTTTTCAATCATGTCACACACTAGCCACGTTACGTTTTTTCTTGGTGGTTCAAACTTGAAACCATCAACGGCATGGTGCTTCACCTGGCCCGTTTCCATCAAGCTTTCGGCCATCGCGCCATTATCGACGGAGTGCACGAACATCGAACGCTTCACCAGCTGATAAGTCCAGCCCCCTGGACATGCACCCAGATCCACCGCCTTCATTCCAGGGGCTATGCGTTCATCCCACTCTTCACGCGGAATAAAGGCATGGAACGCCTCTTCCAACTTCAACGTTGACCGGCTCGGTGCATCTGACGGGAATTTTAAGCGATGGATACCCATATAGTGCGGTGAGTTGTTATTGCTCAGTGAATACCCCACAAAACAGCATCCTGGCGCCGTGAAACACAGGTGCAGCACAGGTTTTTTCGCGTTTTCTTTTGCCAGCAATACACCACGCTTTCGCAAAGCCTGACGCAATGGCACGGTAAACTTACGGCAGAATTTCAGCAGTTCTTTCGCTTGCGCGGTATCGGGGGTTTCAACACGTACGTCACCACATTTTGGCAACTCGCCGCCCAATGCAAGGATTGGTGATATCCGATCGCCTGGATCAAGATCGTTCAGTGTGTCTACGACAGCGATCATCTGGCGCGAAAAAATCAGAGAGGTTAACGGCAATTTCTGAAGCAGTTTTTCTGCATCGCCTTGCTGGTAACACTCAAACAGCACGTAGCCAGTATTCTTCTCCACGCGAGGAAAACCATACACTTCGACTTCCGTTGCCTTGTCCTGAATTTCACCCGCACACTCTTTTTCAAAGCCTTGGCGGCAATACAATAAAATCTGGTTCACACGAGGCCTTTTCTACCTGGTAAAAATAACGCGCCATTATCGTCAAGCAGCCCCTCTAACTCAAGCTTTGCGCCACAAAGACCACGCGGCCCCCCCCCAACCGACTAAAAAGCAAGTTCCACCAAGCGGTGTGATTGGCCATAACCAACGCCAGTCCAACAGCGCCAAACCATAAAGACTGCCACTGAAACAGAGGATACCAGCCCCAATAAAACAGGATGCGACAGCAAGACTACGCTTAGGTGCGACGTGATACCAAATACCTAGACCAATAAGTGCCAGCGCGTGCCAGAATTGATACTGAACGCCTTTCTCTACAATAGAGAGTTCATACGGTGTTAATTGTGCTTTTAACCCATGAGCTGCAAACGCCCCAAGCGCGACAGCGACACCAGCAACAAGGCATCCTATCGATGCGATTTTTCTTCCAATCATGCGCACACCTTTTGAATGAAAGCCACGATCTTATCTGCGGCCAATTGGCGGTTTTGTGATTCTGTATGGCCGGAAGCTTTACGAGGTTTAAAGCTGTGATCACCGTCAGGTATGAAGGTTAACGTCACAAAGTCTGATAACGGATAGGCTTCGAGCTCACTTCGGTTTCCAAAAGTGTCTCGCTCTCCTTGGAGGATCAGCGCAGGTAATGTCAATGACGCCAAGTGCTCACCTTTGTCTTTTTCCGGTTTCCCTGGAGGGTGGAAAGGAAAACCAAGGCAACAGATCCCTTTAATTCGCGCACACTCCGACAGGTGGCTCGCCATTCGGCCTCCCATCGACTTTCCACCAATCACCGTGCTCTCTGATGCGAACTCATCGATCACTGCGTTAAAGGCGTCAAGGAGCTTGGGCGCGCGATCGGGTGGTCGTTTTTTCCCATCTTCGGCTCGTTTGACCATATAAGGAAAATTAAAACGAACAACACGCACACCTTGCGCCGCGATACGCCTTGCTACATCGTCCATAAAGTCATGGTCCATCCCCGCCCCAGCACCGTGGGCAAAAATAAAAGTAAATGCGGCCTCGTCTGGACCATCAATTAACACATGATTCATGCAGAAATACTCTCCTGTTCTGCGGCGGCTTTCGCCAGCACCCACTCCCTAAACGCACTGATCCTTCCTGAGTCAGCGTCTTTTTGCTGACTGACAAGATAAAACGCATTTTTACTCATTAAAAAATGGTCAAACGGACACACTAAACGCCCAGATTCTAATTCTGGCTGAGCAAGCACGTTATTACTGAGAGCCACCCCTTGTCCCAATGCTGCCGCTTGAAGCACCATCGCGGAATGACTAAAAATCGGGCCATAGTTTAGATTAACGCTGCTAATCTGATAAAGCTTGGCGTAGGCTTTCCAATCTTTTCGAGAACGATCGTGCAGCAAAGTGTGATGTTGTAAGTCTTCAAGGGTGTTCAATGGCTTGGCGCCTGCAAGCGTCGCGGGACTGCAAACCGGCAATAAAAACTCTGGGTACAGCTCGTCACAGCGCAGTCCTGCCCAATTGCCTCGACCATAGTAAATAGCCACATCGACATCATCAGTCAACGATCCATCCTCCATATCAACAGCCTTGATTCGGACATCAATTTCAGGGTGCTGCTGATTGAAATCAGCCAACCTCGGCACCAACCACTGGATAGCAAAACTTGGCGGTAAACTAATCGTTAACGCACCTTTTGCACCGCGTTCCAACACACGATCTGTCGCATCCGCCAATGCAATTAAAATATCCTTAATATCAAGGAAATAACCTTGTCCCTCTTCCGTCAGGAGAAGCGAACGATTCCTTCTGCGAAATAGTTTCAAACCCAGAAATTCTTCTAAGGCTTTAATTTGATGACTGACCGCAGCTTGCGTGACGAACAGCTCTTCCGCTGCACGCGTGAAGCTCAAGTGGCGCGCGGCTGCTTCGAAGACGCGCAAGGCATTTAAAGGTGGTAACCGACGAGCCATACCCCTTCCTTAAAGATAAGTTTTTCTAATGTAAAACATTATAAAATGTCCATTGTTCTGGCGCCAGAGAAAACCTATAGTTTGCACGCACCACAAAGTCCGCATTTTTCGCGAATCTCTCTTTGTGGTTGCGATGTTGTGTTTGCATATTTTTGGCTAATGCCAGATCTCGGTAGTGATTGCTACCCTAATACTTGCTGTATTTTGAATCCGATCTATCAAATGATTTGTCGTAGCACTGAGTGAAAACTCGGTGCTTTTTTTTGTATACGATAAACACATTCTGACACCTTGCGCCCCACAAAACACAGAAATAGACTTTCACTTGAGTTAACGCGTGAGAAAGGTGATCATTCTCTCCCTGTTCCGGTTTAAGTGATTTTCCCACGATGACAACGCGCCCTTTTCACGTTGAAACGATACGAAAAGCGTTTCCTTCTTTGACCCACAATGCCACTCAGCAGTCTTTGGTATACCTTGACAGTGCGGCCACATCACAAAAGCCAAAGGTAGTCATTGACGCGATCAGTCAATATTATTCTGGTGCGACAGCTAACGTACATCGTGGCTCACATTCATTAACAACCGCAGCAACCAACCGTTTCGAAGCGGCCAGAAAAACTGTCGCAGACTTTTTGGGTGCACCGAGCAAAGGCATCGTTTGGACTCGCGGCGCAACAGAAGCCTTGAACCTCATTGCACAAAGCTACGCGAGGCAGCACTTAAATCAAGGCGATGAAATCCTTGTCAGTGAAATGGAACACCACGCCAACATCGTCCCTTGGCAGATTGTGGCACAGCAAACAGGTGCGACGATTGTAAAGTGGCCAATAAATCCTACCTCATGCACCCTCGACCTAGACACGTTTGATTCCCTACTCAACGAGAAAACCAAATTGGTTGTTTTGGGACATATCAGCAATGTGACAGGTACGCGCAATCCCATTGAGCCTGTTATTGAAAAAGCCCACAACATGGGTGCTGTCGTGGTTGTGGATGGCGCACAGGCTGTCGTGCATGAGGCCATCAACGTCACAGATATTGATGCTGACTTTTATGTGTTTTCTGGTCATAAACTCTTTGCACCATCAGGCATTGGCGCCCTTTTCGGAAAGCCCGCGCTTCTCGACGCGATGCCACCATGGCATGGCGGTGGAAAGATGGTAGAGAAAGTCTCCTTTCAAGGCACACAATTTGCCCAATCACCTGCAAAGTTTGAAGCAGGAACGCCGAATGTCGCGGGGGCCATTGGTTTAGCAACAGCCATAAATTGGTACAATTCGATCAATAGAGCGGAAGCAGAGCATCACATCGCTCAACTACAAACCCGACTCGTCAATGGCATTAAGGACATTGATGATTTGCGTATTATTGGCCTCCAGCCGGGAGCGAGTGTAGTGGCATTCAATGTTGACGGTGTGCATCACTCAGACATCGCGACGCTTCTTGACCAACAAGGTATCGCCATTCGCTCTGGACATCATTGTGCGCATCCCCTGATGGATGCACTCGGAATTAATGGTTGTGTGCGCGTGTCCATTGCTTTGTATAATACAGAGGAAGAAATTGATCGTTGTATCGCTGCGATACAAAAAGCCTGCGACTTACTTTAACCACGGCATATAATCATGAACTCATTTCCTGCCCATCCTTTCGGCACCGATATAACCACCGACGTCATCTTGTCACAAATGGCGAACTGTCGTTCTTGGGAAGATAAATACCGCGTCGTCATTCAGCTAGGGAAAAAGCTTCCAGTACTATCTGAAGCGCAGAAAATGCATAGCCTGAATGTACCGGGCTGCGAGAGTAAAGTGTGGCTTTCAGTGCAAGAAAAAGAAAATCTGTATTATTTTTCTGCTGATTCAGATGCACGAATTGTCAAAGGGTTATTAGCTATCGTTCTCGCAGCGGTAGAAGGTAAGACACGCGAAGATATTCAATCATTTCAGTTTGATGATTATTTTAAATCGATGGATCTCATCCATCATTTAAGCGAATCCCGCAGCAATGGCATGTATGCGATCATCGAACAAATCCGCACAATTTAAGTACGCTGAAAACGATAGTTTATTCTTTTTTTTCACCCTGTTAGCTGACTACGTTACCGTACAAACACCACTATAAAGCTGAGACGTTGGTCAATTATTCTGATATTCGGTTTGCCAATTTCTCACTTTATTCCTTAACTAGTTGTGAGTGTTTTTTAAACAGAGGTTTTCACTGGAAATACGGTTTTTAAATACCTGACTCTCCCACCTTAATAACAAAAAACACAATAAGAACCCAAGAAAAACACAGAAAGAACCGAAATTTAACACCATGTTAACTTTCGGTTCGATATTATGGATCCAGATCTTGTTTCTATAATTCTCCCTCCTTTCGTTTTGCCTTAATCAAAAGATTGTATATCTTTAATCTCGGTGGTCACAAAATCGGCATAATAATAATATATCTTATTCTGAGACTATCTGAGTTTCCATAGTCTCAACCCTTATGCGCTATAAACAAAATATATAGGTGCCTGTATTTTTGGGCTTCCAAATGCAGTTACAGGGGTCATTTAATGCTTGTTGTTAAGAATGGAGTCATCAATGAAGAAACTCGCGCTCATCACCGGTTCGAAAGGTGGTATCGGCTCGGCGATCACGGAAAAACTGGTAAGTCAGGGCTATCGCGTGATTGCGACCTACTTCACTGGAAACCTGCAATGTGCTGAGCAATGGTTTGAAGAAAAGCAATTTAATTCAGACCAAGTGCGCTTATTCGAATTAGACGTGACTAACACAGAGGAATGTGCAGAGCGTCTACCAAAACTTCTTGAGGAAGAAGGCACCATCGACGTGCTCGTGAACAATGCGGGCATTACACGTGATGGGCAATTCAAAAAAATGGCCGCTGAAAACTGGCGTGCTGTTATCGATACCAACCTCAACAGTCTTTTCAATGTCACTCAACCTCTCTTTGCAGCGATGTGCGAAAAAGGCGGTTGCCGTGTCGTCAATATCTCTTCCGTAAATGGCCTTAAAGGTCAGTTCGGCCAAACCAACTACTCAGCGGCTAAAGCTGGGATGATTGGTTTTACCAAAGCACTGGCTTTCGAAGGTGCGAGATATGGCGTAACTGCAAACGTCGTAGCCCCTGGCTATACAGCAACCCCGATGGTAGAAGCGATGCGCGATGAAGTGCTCGACTCTATCAAGGCAGAAATCCCGATGAAGCGCCTAGCTCGTCCGGAAGAAATTGCCGATGCCGTGGCTTACCTTGCCGGTGAGTCTGGCGCATATATCACTGGGGAAACGCTGTCGGTCAACGGCGGCTTGTACATGAACTAAGAAGGGACACGTTCACATGGAAAAAGTGTATATCGTCGCAGCCAAGCGTACGGCGCTAGGCGCGTTTACGGGTTCATTGAAAGACACACCTGCCGGTCAACTTGCTGCCGTTGCCATCAAAGGTGCATTGGAAGCAGGCAATATCGCTCCAGATGCCATCAATGAAGTTATCTTGGGTAACGTAGTGTCAGCAGGACAAGGAATGGGCATTGGTCGCCAAGCAGCTATCTTTGCTGGATTGCCTGAAACCGTTCCCGCCTATGCCATCAACATGGTTTGTGGCAGTGGCATGAAAGCCGTCATGGATGCGGTATCCCATATTCGCTGTGGTGACGCAGAAGTCGTGGTTGCTGCTGGCGTTGAAAACATGTCTCAAATCCCTTTTGCTGCATCTGGCGCACTGCGCGGTGGGCAAAAAATGGGTGACATAAGCCTCAAAGATCTCCTTATCAATGACGGCCTGACTGATGTGTTCAATGCATATCACATGGGTGTTACTGCTGAAAACGTGGCTGAACTGGTCGGTTTAAGTCGCGAACAGCAAGATGCATACGCTCAACAAAGCCAACAAAAAGCCGTCGCTGCCATTGAAGCGGGACGTTTCAAAGATGAAATCGTACCCGTTGAAGTGAAACAACGTCGCCAAACTGTTTCTTTTGATACTGACGAATATCCAAAAGCAGATTGTACGCAAGAAGGTCTCGCAAAGCTCCGTCCTGCTTTCAACCGTGAAGGTACAGTGACTGCGGGTAATGCTTCAGGCCTAAACGATGGTGCAAGTGCAATTATCGTTGCTTCAGAATCAGCAGTTCAACGCCTCGGTCTCAAGCCGTTGGCAGAAATCACCAGCTATGCACAAGTTGGGTTAGATCCAAAAATCATGGGCCTTGGCCCAGTGGGTGCAGTAACGGAAGCGCTGAAAAAAGCAGAGCTTTCGATTTCCGACATGGATCTGTTCGAGCTCAATGAAGCCTTTGCTGCTCAGGCTCTGGGTGTTGTCCACCAATTGGCAGACACACACAAAGTAACGCCTGAGACCATTTTGGAAAAGGCAAATGTAAATGGTGGCGCAATCGCATTGGGCCACCCACTCGGCGCATCAGGAAACCGCGTTTTGGTCTCCCTGATCCACGAACTGGAAAAACGCGAAGGCACCTACGGTGTGGCCTCGCTATGTATCGGTGGCGGCATGGGAACGGCAGTTGTCGTTAAACGTGCAAATAGCTAACGAACGTTAAACCCCCTTGGATCTAATTACTACTCTCAGGAGAAACACCATGTACACAGATATGTTTAAAGCGTTCTCAGAGCAAACTGAAAAAACTCTGGCACCTTATGTGAAATTCAACAAGTTAGTAGCGAAAAACGTTGAGACGCTGACTGAGCTTCAACTGAACGCTGTCAAAACTTACAGCGAAATGGGCCTTGCTCAACTTAAAGCTGCAAGCGAAGTGACTGACGTAACTTCAATGACGGCATACAGCAGCCAACAACTGGCAGCTCTGACCAAATTGTCTCAACAAATGATGGATGACAGCACAAAGCTGCAATCTGTTGCGAAAGAGTTCAAAGACGATCTGGAAAAACTGACTACTGATAATCTGAAAGCGGCTACGCCAGCTTAATCAAGGTTACCCGCCCTCAGTATGCTGAGGGCGGTGTTGTTTCCGATCAAGAGGGTTTACACATGTATCAGAACTTCTTTTCGGACTACCTTGTAAAACTCCAAGAGAGTAACCAGCAATGGTGGACGGATCTCGAGCAAGGCAAGGCGGCCGTAAATACACCCTTAAACAAAGCTATCCATGAGCTAAGTGTTGATGACACCGCAAAGCTGTTGGAAGGCGCTGCAAATCAACCCGCTGCAATGCTGCAAATTCAAATGCAGTGGTGGGAAAAACAAATGCAAATCTGGCAAAACGTCACATTGGCTGCGAACCAAGCAGAAATTGTTGCGCCAGAAAAAGATGATAAACGCTTTCAAGACAAAAGCTGGCAGGATGAAGTTTGCTATAACTTTATCAAACAATCCTACCTACTATTCGGACGTACATACCTCGATACCATCAATGCCGTAGAAGGCTTAGATGATAAAGCCAAAGAGCGTCTGAATTTCTTTTCTCGCCAAGCTATTAATGCAATGTCACCCAGTAACTTCGTAGGGACTAACCCTGAGTTGCTGAAATTAACAATGGAAAAGAACGGCGAAAACCTGGTGAAAGGCTTGCAAACCTTGCAAGAAGATCTCGAATCCAGTGCCGATATTCTTAAAATCCGTATGACAAATAACAATGCGTTCCGCCTCGGTGAAGACGTGGCAAATACGCAAGGTGACGTTGTTTTCAAAAATGAATTGTTCGAACTGATTCAATATCGCCCACTCACAGAACAAGTGAACGCGACGCCACTACTGATCGTGCCTCCATTCATCAACAAGTACTACATTCTGGACCTTCGTGAGAAGAACTCCATGGTACGTTGGTTAGTAGAGCAAGGTCACACTGTCTTTATGATGTCATGGCGCAATCCAGGTGCCGACCAAAGAGACACTGAATTTGGTGACTATATTACCGAAGGCGTTGTGAAAGCGGTTACGGCGATTGAAGATATCACCGGACAATCTCAAATCAACGCAGCTGGCTACTGTATTGGTGGTACTGTTCTCGCAAGCACCATTGCTTACTATACAGCTAAGCGAATGAAAGCACGGATCAAATCGGCGTCGTTCTTCACGACACTGCTTGATTTTGCACAGCCAGGTGAAGTCGGTGCTTACATCAACGATAGCGTGATTAGTGCTATCGAGCTTCAAAACAATGCCCAAGGTTACATGGATGGTCGTTCGCTGAGTGTGACGTTTAGTCTGCTTCGCGAAAACAGCCTCTATTGGAACTACTACATTGACAATTATTTAAAAGGGAACAGTCCTGTCGACTTTGATCTCCTTTATTGGAACAGTGACAGCACAAACGTTGCGGCGACCACGCACAACTTTATGCTGCGCGAACTCTACCTGAACAATAAACTGGTTCAGGAAAAAGGTGTAAAAGTGGGTGGTGTCTGGATTGATTTGAATAAAATCAAAATCCCAAGCTACTTTATTTCAACCAAAGAAGACCATATCGCTCTTTGGCAAGGCACGTATCGTGGCGCGCTGAATGTTGGAGGTAATAAGACCTTTGTACTGGGTGAATCCGGTCATATTGCAGGTATTATTAACCATCCGGCAAAAGAAAAATATGGTTATTGGGTAAATGAAGAGCTGAGTGAATCTGCTGACGACTGGTTTGAATCAGCGCAGCACAACACTGGGTCTTGGTGGGTACACTGGGACAAGTGGCTTTCATCTTACAACCCAAAAGAGAAGATTGCCCCTTATCAACAAGGTTCTGAAACTTATCCGGTACTGGCCGTTGCACCAGGTGATTATGTTAAGCAGGTTCTGCCTGTTCCGCAAAAATCAAAACCTGCGGCGAAAAAGCCTCGTACTAAAGCAGAAGCATAATTGCTACTGACTCAGACTAAAAAAGGCCGCTTGCGGCCTTTTTCTTATCCCAAAAGCAACTAAACGTCGTTTACTTTTTCGCGGTCAGTTTTGCGATAATGCGAGAAACTGCGACAAAACCAAACGTCGCTGTCACCATCGTTGCTGCGCCAAATCCGCTCGCGCAATCCATACGTTTTGGCCCCTCAGCGGTCGCTTTTGTCTCACACACACTGCCGTCAGGTTGCGGGTATTTCAACTGCTCTGTTGAGAAGACACAATCGATTCCAAATTTTCGACCTTGCGTTTTTGTGAAGTTATGGAAGCGACGCAAATTGTTGCGAAGCTTCGCCGCTAATGGGTCTTGAATCGTTTTGGTTAGATCGGCCACCTGAATTTGAGTCGGGTCAATCTGGCCACCAGCCCCACCGACCGTAATAATCTTTATTTTTTTACGCTTACAATAAGCCAATAGTGCAGTTTTTGGCTTTATACTATCGATGGCATCGAGGACATAATCAAAATCTTGGGTTATGTATTCTGGGATATTCTCTTCCGAAATAAAGTCATCAATCATATGTACGATGCAATCTGGGTTGATGGCACGCACGCGCTCTGCCATCACTTCAACCTTACTTTGGCCGATAGTTCCTGACATCGCATGGATTTGACGATTAATATTCGTAACGCAAATGTCATCCATATCAATCAATGTCAATTTTCCCACGCCGCTACGCGCAAGTGCTTCCACAGCCCAAGAGCCAACACCACCAATACCGATCACACAAACATGCGACTGACGCAAGATCTCAAGCTCTGTGGCACCATACAAGCGGCGCGTGCCCCCGAAACGTTGCTGGTAGCTTTCCGATGCTGGGGAAGGTGTTGTCATACTGATGCACTCTGATTATGAAAAAGACCAATGGACTGCGGTTTATACGCGTTTGCCATAAAAATGTCCATGTTCGACCCACGTCATATTGGTGAGCGAACACCTCGAATGACTTCCCGTCGCAACCAGTCGATAACCTGCTTTACGGGTCCCAATCGTCGCTTGTAGCCATGACTAAAAAGAAAATACCCATACGGACTGTCATACGCCATTGATACAGGATTCACAACAACCGTTTTTTTTACGTATTTCTGCACCAAAAACTCAGGGATCAAAGCAACCCCTTCACAGTGTCTTACCGCCTCAAACGCCATATAAAAATGTTCAAACCCCACGCCATATTGAGGTGTATCAGGTGAAATCCCTTTGTCATGCCAGAACTGATTCCAGATTTGAGGGCGCGTAATATGACTAATGGCATTGAGGGTAAGCAACGCGTCAATATTATCAACACCCTTCATCAGTTCTGGCGAACCCACCAGCAATAAACGCTCGCGAATGATGAGCTCAGCATCCTCATCATGGGTCGATAGTGGCAAACAATGGATTGCGATATCGCTTTGATATCGGTTTTGCCCGTCCGCTGTCACGCTCGCCCTGACGACAAGATCTATCTTCGGATGTTTACTCCTAAAATCGCTTAATCTGGGTATCAACCACATGCTTGCCATTGAAGGGGGCACAGAGAGTTCAACACGGCTCTTGGTTTCTGATGACTGCATGACCGACGAGGTCGCATGCTGTAAGTTCTCCAACGCTTCAACCACAGACGGTAAATACCGCCGTCCGGCATCGGTCAATTCCACCTTCCCCCCATTACGTTCAAATAACGAACACCCCATCAACTCTTCAAGCTGAGCGATCTGCTTACTGATGGCACTTTGTGTCAAATTTAGCAGCACAGCAGCTTTTGAAAAATTCAAGGTTTGTGCCACCACGCTAAAAGTTCGCAATGTTTTAATTGGTGGTATTGGCATACTCATACAGCACACACCCCTATAGGTATGAATTTTTGGAATACCCACTGAATTTATATCGTTTGCTGTTCATTTTCCAACCCGTTATTACTTAAATGTCCAAGCAACAAAAATATATTCGTTGCTTTGGGGCGATACACAATTATTCCATATTCTTGTTTAAGGATGGCGCAAGGAAACGATGACCCACATATTGCAACGGCACTGCCACTCTACCCTTCCTGTCGTGGAAGGTGGCCAAGGCGTTTACCTCATTGATAATGAAGGAAAGGCATATTTAGACGGTTGCGGTGGTGCTGCCGTGTCATGCCTCGGGCATAGCCATCAAGGTGTCCTTGGTGCAATTCAAACGCAACTGCACACTATTCCATATGCTCATACCAGTTTTTTTACTTCCCCAGTGGCTGAAGAACTCGCAGAGAGGCTTGCTGACAAAGCACCCGGTCCACTTAATCACGTCTACCTTGTCAGCGGGGGGTCCGAAGCAGTTGAATCGGCACTAAAAATGGCACGACAGTATTTTATTGAAACCGGGGAGGCTCAACGAACCCGTTACATCGCGCGTCGACAGAGCTATCACGGAAACACGTTTGGCGCTCTCGGTGTGGGGGGGAATATGTGGCGAAAAGCGCCCTTTTCTCCGTTGCTTATTGATAGTGAACTGATAGCGCCGTGTTATGCCTACCGTGATAAAAAAGAAAACGAAAGTCACTTTGAATACGGACAGCGCGTTGCCAACGAACTTGAGTCGCGATTGCTTGCTGTTGGTCCGGACACCGTGATTGCATTTGTGGCTGAACCCATAGTAGGGGCCACCGCCGGCGCACTGGTTGCCGAAGAGGGATACTTTAAACGTATTCGAGAAATCTGTGACAAATACGGTGTGCTGCTTATTCTTGATGAAGTGATGTGTGGAAGCGGCCGCACCGGGACATATTTTGCTTATGAGCAAGAAGGTGTCATCCCCGATTTGGTCACCATGGCCAAAGGCTTAGCGGCTGGGTACCAACCCATTGGGGCTGTGATGGTTCATGACAAGATTTACGATGCCATCGCTCAAGGCTCTGGCTATTTCCAGCATGGTCACACCTTTATGGCTCACCCTTTGGCATGCGCAGCGGCCTGTGCCACGCTTGATGCATTGGAATCAAATGTGCTGAGGCAAGTGACGGAAAAGGGTGACTATCTGGTCAAACAATTACGTTCGACGTTTAGTGACCATCCTTTTGTCGGTGACATTCGAGGTCGAGGTCTGTTTCTTGGGATTGAACTCGTTGAAGACAAGAAGAGTAAAACTCCGTTCTCACCGACACGCGCATTACACGCACAAGTTAAAAACACTGCGATGCATGAAGGCCTAATGTGCTACCCAATGGACGGCACCGTGGATGGAAAACAGGGGCATCACATTCTTCTTGCTCCCCCATTCATTATTTCTGAAAACGAAATAGATGAGCTGGTGCTAAAGCTCAGTCGCACGTTAGACAAAGTATTTATATAAGGACATGCCGTGCAAAAAGGAAGAACCATCATCGTCGCGCCAAACGGGGCGCGACGGGGAAAGGAAGCACATGACGAACTCCCTATCACGCTGGATGAAATGAGCCAGTGCCTAACCTTATGTGCCGATGCGGGCTCCGCCATGGCACACATGCATGTAAGAGATACCTTAGGTAAGCATTCTTTGGACGTTGCGCTTAATCACGAGTGGCTCACTGAAATACGGCGGCGACACGATCATGATCTCGTCATCCAACTGACCACCGAAGCCATAGGCCAATTCACACCTCAAGAACAAATGGCCTTGGTTCGAGGCACAGAGCCGGAAGCCATCTCCCTCGCATTAAGAGAGTTACGACCAAATGCCAGCTTTGAACGTGAAGCCAGCCGCTTCTTCCATGAACTTGAAGAACGGAAAATCTACGTTCAGTACATTTTGTATGATGCAGCAGATTTATCTTTATACTTTCAACTGGTTAATGACAAAAAATTGCCACACAAAGGCCATCACCTACTATTGGTTCTAGGAAAGTATAAAAAAGACATGTTGTCAGTCCCAACTGATTTGCTTGATTTTGACATTAAACGCATCAATTTCGAGGGAATTTCGTGGGCTACATGTGCATTTGGAAAGAACGAGCATCAATGTCTTTCCGGGGCAATGTCGCTAGGGGGCGATGTGCGTGTTGGGTTTGAAAATAACCTAGTAAATTTAACGGGTCAACATGCGATAAACAACGCTGAGCTCGTTCAGCAACTCGCGATATTGTCTCGAAGAATGGGTTTAAATATCAATTCTGCGGAAGATTTAAGAAAAAATATCTCTCGTAGCTTTGAATCGTGAGGTATCTCTCTTGCGATCGAAATTGTTCCTATCACATAATTTCGGTGCGATATTGACTCACATTTTTTTAACGGCGGATTATCACCCCGTTAGCAATCACATCATCGACAAGGACATAAAGCATGAAAGCGTTAAAACCAACTCTGGCCGCAATGAGCTTTGCAGCTGCTTTAACTGCCGTACCTGCTCAGGCGAATCAGTTTGTAACCATTGGTACTGGTGGGGTCACTGGTGTGTACTACCCAACAGGTGGTGCAATCTGCCGTCTGGTTAACAAGTCGAAAAAAGACCACGGCATTCGTTGTTCAGTAGAATCAACAGGCGGTTCTATCTACAACATCAACACAATTCGCGCCGGTGAATTGGACATGGGTATTGCTCAGTCTGACTGGCAATATCACGCGTACAATGGCACGAGTAAGTTTAAAGACAGAGGTGCTTATAAAGACCTGCGAGCAGTATTCTCTGTTCACCCAGAACCCTTTACCGTTGTTGCACGTGCTGATGCTGGCATCACAACCTTTGATGACCTGAAAGGAAAACGTGTCAATGTGGGTAACCCTGGTTCAGGTCAGCGCGGCACCATTGAAGTGCTGATGGACGAAATGGGCTGGACAATGGATGACTTCAAGCAAGTCTCTGAGCTCAAAGCAGCAGAACAATCTAAAGCACTTTGTGACAACAAAATTGATGCAATGGTTTATACCGTTGGCCACCCAAGTGGTGCCATTCAAGAAGCAACCACCGCATGTGATAGCGTGATTGTTGAAGTCAGCAATGAAGCGGCACAAAAACTGGTTGATGCGAATGACTACTACCGTTCAGCGACTATCCCAGGCGGTATGTACCGTGGTAACGCTGAAGACACTACTACCTTTGGTGTTGGTGCAACGTTCGTTTCATCTACTGAAGTTCCTGACGACGTGATTTATAACGTTACCAAAGCCGTGTTCGAAAACTTTGATGACTTCCGTCGCCTGCACCCTGCATTCTCTAATCTGAAGAAAGAAGAAATGGTCGCTGACGGTCTGTCTGCACCACTGCACCCTGGTGCAGAAAAGTACTACCGTGAAGTGGGTTTAATTAAATAATCGACGTCACTGAAAAACCAAAAAGGCGGGACAATGTCCCGCCTTTTCTTATTCTGACGCTTGTTCCGTCTCAGGTTGTTCTTTCACTTCTTCCACAGTGTTCGGCTTATTTAGCTTCCACACACGTCCAAAGTGTTTATGATGCCCAGCCTGTATGCCAGCCTCTTCACCCATGCCATGATAAAGATCTAAGTGGTTCTTTTTCACTGCACCACCCGTGTCGAGAGCCATCAGCAATTTCAGTACATGCTGACCATTCCAATTCCCTTCAGCATCGAGTTGAGGCACTTCGGCCAACAACACGCTTCCCATAGGTAAATAGTCACGATCAGCCGCCACTGACGCCCCCGCCAACAAGGGAATGCCAGCGGTACCCGTGACTGGGTGTGCCGATTTCGGTGAAAAGAAAACGTAAGACGGGTTCTGGTTCAGCAATTCAATAACAGTTTGCTCATCATGCACAGCAACCCAATCTTTGATCGCTTTAAGTGACATTTTCTCGCGTGGAACTTCACCACGCTCAATCAGTACCTTACCTATGCTGACATACGGATGTCCGTTCTTGCCACCGTAAGCAAAATACTCAAGTGGTTCACTGTCACCAAAGTGGATAAAGCCACTGCCTTGCACTTCCATGATGAAGTTATCAATCAACGAGGCACTGTAACCCAACTCTAATCCCAACCCATCAAGGGCCCCATCATATATCTCTTCTCGTGTGGGGCATTTCTCATCACATTTTGGCTTCGCATACACCGGATAGCGGTACTGCGCATCAGGTACGTGTCGCATCTCAATCACTGGCGAGAAATAGCCGGTGAACAACACGTTGCCATAACTGTCTCCCCCCCCCATCTGCTCAATTTGAATACCATAATCGGTCAATGTCGTTGGCTCACCACTTTCAGACAGCCAGCGTTTTACACCCTCATACAACGATTGATGCGAAGCAGTTAAAGACGGAGAAAGCGTTTCCACTTTTTCAAGTTGTGCGGGAAAGAGAGAATAATCTTTTGGTTTCTCAGATGCGATCAACCCAACAGGGTTCAATACTTCATCAAAACTGTCATCAATATATTGCTGTCCACGGTCAGTTGGACGAACACAAGCGGTCATAAGTAGGGAAAGACCGACAACAAAAAGTGCGCGTTTCACAGGAATTCCAGAATAATCGAACATGTCGTCGAGGGTGACAGAAGCACGCTCACTCTGCAACGAAAACGGCAATAGCCCATGTAGTTACTGGTGTTTATAATGCGATCGAGAGCATATCAATTAAACATTGAAATATTTTGTCACATTTCTGTCACACTATTTCGTTTAAATCGAGTGAAAAGAAAGTGTCTTAAAAGTTACACACACGTAAAGGATGGCTATATGGATTTTAAAGTGGGACGTAAAACCTTACTCAACCCAGACGCAATTGAGTACCAATGGATTCGAACACTCGCCAGTGACGGCAGCAGCGATGAGATGATCAACAGCAGTATTCGCCGATGCCTTGGTGGCACCGACGATATGGCTGACAGAATGCGACGTGTCGCGTTAGGGATGTGTCCAATTACAGAATTGTTGCGCGTCTTACCTACAACCTACTAGAAAACAGGCTAAGGCCGTTTCTCGAACGGCGTGCTGTAGTGATAGGGCTTTTCTCGCTGTAAGGTATCTACACCCTCAACAACATAGAGATACGTTTTATTCCCTACGGTGTAAATCAGTTTGGTTCCCGTAAACTCATAATGACTTGTTGCTCTGGCTCCCTTCATATAGATGCCATCTTTGCGCACTTCAAACCGATCTGCGGCGTAGGGAGCAACGCCCTGCTCTATCCATTCGCCATAAATTTCAGACTGGTCAACTTTTGAAAAAATGGGGATATCATTGGCAACAAGAAATCCTATCGTTCCCCCAACAAGAACGACAAATAATGCAACAGATTGCCCGACAATGCTCACGTAAGCGACTCACCAGTATAAAAAATCAGATTACCACACAATGATATTATAGAAACGCCAATGCTGCTGCTAAAGTCGGACATTCTTAGTCTGAAGGAAGCTCACACCTCTTGTAAATTCGGGCATGATTAGTCATTATTCAAGCATAAACAATCACCAAATGGAGCAAGGTGTTGAAACTTCGCAGTACAGCACTGGTAAAAGGATTTAGGCAATCAGCCCCCTATGTAAATGCCCATCACAACAAAACCATTGTGATCATGCTTGGCGGGGAAGCGATTGCAGACGGCAACTTTGGCAATATTGTCAATGATATCGCCCTATTGAATAGTCTCGGCCTTCGTTTGGTCGTCGTGTACGGTGCTCGCCCACAGATCAGTCAAAACCTCGAAAAACAAGGGTTAGAGACCCCGTATCACAAAGGCGTTCGTATTACAGACGCGTCCGCTTTGGAGGTGGTAAAGCAAGCAGCTGGACAACTCCAACTCGACATTACCGCTCGGCTTTCGATGAGCCTGAACAATACGCCAATGGCAGGCGCACAAATCAACGTCGTCAGCGGTAATTTTGTTATTGCTCAACCACTAGGTGTCGATGAAGGCATAGATTACTGCCACAGCGGACGGATCCGAAGGATCGATATCGAAGGCATCCACCGACAACTCGATCAACACTCGATCGTTCTCTTGGGGCCGGTTGCCAGCTCTGTGACGGGTGAATGCTTTAACCTCACCTCAGAAGAAGTTGCCACCCAATTAGCCATTCGACTCAGCGCTGACAAACTGATTGGGTTTTGCTCTTTGCAAGGCGTAATCGGTCCAAAAGGCAATGTCTTGTCTGAACTTTTTCCTCATCAAGCCGATGAAATCCTCAGCCAAAGAGAGTCTGCCGGTGACAGCAATTCGGGAACAGTACGTTTCTTGAGAGGCGCGGTTGCCGCGTGTCGATCTGGCGTGCCAAGAAGCCACCTACTCAGTTATAAAGTCGACGGCTCTCTGATACAGGAATTGTTTTCTGTTGAAGGTATCGGTACACAAATCGTGACGGAAAGCGCTGAGCGGGTGAGAAAAGCGACCATTGATGATATCGGTGGCATCCTTGAGCTTATTCGTCCATTGGAAGAACAGGGGATACTGGTTCGACGCTCTCGCGAGCAACTTGAGCAAGAGATCCCCCGTTTTACCGTTATCGACCGAGATGATCGCATCATAGGGTGTGCTGCTCTCTATCCCTACCACGAATCCCAAAGTGGCGAAATGGCTTGTGTCGCCGTGCACCCTGAATACCGCGACAGCGATAGAGGAACGCACCTGCTGCAATATATACAGCAACAGGCGTTGCAAGACGGATTAAAAATGATTTTCGTACTTACTACGCGCAGTATTCATTGGTTCCGAGAACACGGCTTTGTCGAAGCGGATATTTCCGCGTTACCGGACGTCAAACAACAGCTCTATAACCTGCAACGGCGTTCAAAAGTGCTGACGCTGTCCCTTAACGGACACCCAAGGCGTCTGCCAGCCCGCTAAATCTTGATGTTTTGCGTCTGACCGCCCGCTCCAGACTGGCGCGGGTGGCAAATACGTCCAACCGATCTTTTGCTCTCGTGACGCCGGTATACACCAGCTCTCTGGTCATCACTGGCGAGTGAGTAGGTGAAAGCACCATGATAGTATGACTAAATTCTGACCCTTGGGATTTGTGAACTGTCATTGCGTACGCAGTTTGGTGCTCAGGCAATCTGCTTGGTAGAAATGCCTTTACCGAGCCATCAGACAATTCAAATACCACGCGCAGGCCATCATCTTGCTTTACGACAATGCCGATGTCACCGTTGTATAAACCCAGCCCGTGGTCATTTTGAGTCACCATGACGGGACGGCCTGGATAGAAAGTTTCCTCCCCAAGCGCAATAAGGTGCTTGTCAGCCAGTGCTTTTTCAATGGCACTATTCAGCCCTTTCACACCAAACGGCCCCTCAGCTAAAGCACAAAGTACACGTATATCAGAAAAGTACGCCAGCACACTTCGATGGTCATCTCCCGCTTTTAGTGCTTCCAAATAGCGGCGATAACCTTCCACGGCCAGTACGATGGCCTGCTCATACACATCACCATTTAAATCATGAAGCAAGATGTCTGAATAACCATGGCGAAGCACTCTGTCCAACAATCGTGTATCACCCGTATTAATCGCAAAGGCAAGCTGGCCAACGCCGGATTGAGCGTGGAATCGATAGCTTTTCCGCAAGAGACAGACACTATCGGCAACTGCAGGCACAGACGCTAAACCAGACAGGTTGAAGCCAGTTAGTGAGGTCAACTCTGCGGCTCTTTCATTGCTATAGCCTTTATCGACCCCCAAGCAAATGTCTCCCAGTACCGCGCCCGCCTCCACGGAAGCCAACTGATCTCGGTCCCCCAGCAAAATGACGCGCGCATGCTCAGGCAATGCCGCCAGCAATCTTGCCATCAAGGGTAAATCCACCATCGACGCTTCATCCACCACAAGGATATCCAGATGAAGGCGGTTATTTTGATGATGACGGAAGTCCACGCGGTTCGGGATTGCGCCGAGCAGTCGGTGAATGGTTGATGCCTGCACAGGAATTTTCCCTCTGACATCATGGCTGACAGGCAGTGCATCCACAGCCTTACCGATAGACTCCATAAGGCGGTTTGCCGCCTTCCCAGTTGGCGCAACCAATTTGATTTCGGGCCCGTTCGGCTTACCACTGCTGATCACCAATGCCGCCAACAGCTTCGCAACCGTGGTTGTTTTACCTGTTCCCGGCCCGCCAGAAATCACAGAAAACCGATAACTGAGTGCAGCTGCTGCCGCGACTTTCTGCCAATTGAGACGCGCAGCTTCTGGAACGTAAGCAAGAATATCAACGGCAGACGCATCCGTATCTAATGTACGTTGAAGCGCGTTCATATCAATGATGTCAGGCTGAACCACATCAAAAAAATCCAGCAACTTTTGCGCTTTTTCATGCTCACCCCAGCCCGCATAAAGCGTTTTCAATAACGCAATATCTGGTTCGAATAAGGCATCCAATGTCGCCCTTGCACCATCAGGAAGGAGAACGGGGTTACAGCGAGAAACAATGCCTTCCGCCACACGTTGCTCAGCTTGCCAATAGCGATTTAAATAAAGACGCTTGCCATGAAGAATAAGCGGTGTAGGCTCTTTCCCCTCACCAACCACATTCGATTGCGCCATGTAAACCAACGCATTTTCCGGATCGAGTTGTGCGGCAATCAACAATGCCTCAGCCGGTGGTAAATCAAACAAAGCGGCGGCATCCAGTGAGGACAAATCCACACAAACGTTTCCTTTCCCCAATTCAAAACTGACCAAGGTCGCCCAACCAACCATTGGGTCGTCCTTGTCACCAAGTTGCTCTCCAATAAACTGGCCAAATTGACGATCGATGGCTCGGATACTCTTACGCTGGTACAGCCCCTCTAACAGATCACTGATTGCCATCTTGGCTGTCTCCATTTTCAAATTGCGTATCGAGACCGGAAATCAGTTCAAGGCTCGGCTTGGTGTAAAAAATGCCGTGTTGTGTATTGGCTTCCACCCCACGTACAAAGAGGTAGTAAACACCCCCAAAGTGTCGCTCAAAGTCATAATTTGGAATACGCTGACGCAAAAAGCGATGAAGTGCTAATGAGTAGATTTGGTATTGAAAATCATAGCGATGCTCGATCATAGCTTGGCCCAAAGCATCTTGCGTGTAGTCAGAGGGTGCACCACCAAGGTAGTTGGATTTCCAATCGAGAACGTAATATTTCCCTTCCCAACAAAACACCAAATCAATAAAGCCCTTTAACATGCCTTTGGCTGTATCAAACCCCAGATCACCCGCTTGGGCGGATAACGGATCGTGGGCTTTAATATGACGATTGACTGCTGAACTGTTCAAGTGCTCAACAGGCATCACGAACTCCATTTCAGTCAGGCGATCTTGCTCACCAATCTCAGAAAGTGTCATTCCTTCTTCATTCAAAGGTTGAGAAAGTACATCTAACATCATTTTCTGCAAAACAGGCAACCAATCCTCTTCATAGTTTTCAATGGCCAAGGTATGGCGAATCATTTCCATCACCTCGTCACTGTAGATGTCTTGCGTAAAATCGACGTTTTCAAACAAGGTATGCAAGAAGGTTCCGGGCCTTGCTCCGCGAGGAAATTGGAAGATGGAACTGAACGGAAGGTCTTCAAACTCCGCGTCTTCATCACTTTCATTTGCCGCATCCAAGTCAAACGCAGGTAATGCGGGTAAAGCCGAACCGTGCCCTTGTTTCACAAGACCTGAATAGCTAGTGAGACGCCAGTTTCGTTGGATGTAACGCCCAAAGACTTTCGCTTCAAGATCATCAACCGATTGAAGGTTTGCAACTAATTTACCGTCGGTACTCTCTGGAGGCGCACTGACTGTCATCGAGGTTTGACCATCCACCAGCGTGGCAAGATCTTTTCTCAGCCCATCGCCGTCTTGCACTTCACCTCGCTGGATCAAATAGCCCAACGCCGACTTATGTACGCCCGTTACGCCATCTTTTGTTTTTCGACCATCTTGTAACGGAGCCAACCCAATAAAACAGCCATACACCGCACGAGTCAGCGCAACATAAATCAGACGCAAATCCTCAGCAAGACGCTCTTTGTCTGCCGCTTCAATGGCCGCTTCGGGGTTGTTCAACTCTAATGTCGGTGCATGGTTTTCATCGTGAAAGAAAGGCTCGCTTGCTTCACGAACACTGCACACGAAGGGCAAGTAAACGAGGTCGTATTCCAAGCCTTTTGATTTGTGAATAGTGACGATTTGAACAAGATCTCGCTCAGACTCAAGGCGAACCTGCTGCTCATCACTGCTGCCATTTGGACTGTCGATATGATCTGCCAGCCAACGAATCAATGCATGGTGGCTTTCTAATGTCTGACTGGCTTGTTGAAGCAATTCGCCCAAATGTAACAAGTCAGTGAGTGAACGCTCACCATCATCTTCACACAGCAGCCTTTCTGCAATCGAACGTCGCTGAATAACCTGACGCAACATGGGCAAGACACCACGCGTAAACCATACATGTTGGTAAGTCGAAAACTCGATAACGGCACGTTCCCACTCTTTCTCATCTTGGTTTAACGTATCTATTTCTTGTGCTGTCAGCGCAAACAGTCCACTCGCCAATGCCGTGCGAAGTGTTCGCTCACTATCAGGACTTAGCACTGCAGAAAGAAGACGCTGAACATCCGCCGCTAAGCCACTCGAAAATACACAGTTTCTGTTTGACAGGTAGACCGACGCGATTCCTTTTTTAACCAGTGCGCGTTTTACCTTTGCAGCTTCATGACCCGTCCTGACCAATACCGCAATGTCGCCTGCTCGAATCGCTGTTTTTTCTTCATTTTTGGCAAAGTTAGCCTGTTTGGTTTCGGACTGATTCAACACATCTCGAATGCTGATGGCTGTCGCTTCTGCCATCTCATTTTCATAATCAGACTTACTCTTCAAATCCGAGTCATCAGCCAGCCAAAACGTGAGCGCAGGTTGTTTGTGACCTTGAATTTCCCAATAGCGAGAATCCGCACCTGGCGCAGAGCCTACTGCCTGAAAGGGAATGTCATCTTCATAGATAAACGGGGCAGTAGCATGTTCGAATATACGATTTACCGCAGAAACCATGTCAGCGGTTGAGCGCCAATTCGTGCCAAGGTTATAGTGATCTTCTACCTGCCTGCGTGCATCAATATACGTAAATATATCCGCGCCACGGAATGCGTAAATTGCCTGCTTAGGGTCACCGATCATAAACAAGCCGCATTCTTTTACATCACCATAGACATCGCTAAAGATCTGATACTGCTGTGGGTCGGTATCTTGAAATTCATCAATCATGGCAATGGGATACAAAGTGCGAATACGCTCGGCCAGAATACCGGTGCTATCATTTTTTAGTGCGTCTGATAACTGAGATAACAAGTCGTCAAACGAGAGCCATCCAAAGCGCTTTTTCTCTCGCGAAAGCAAGGTGCGCACTTCTTTAATCGCGTGAGCCTGCAATGCTTCTTTGAGTCCCGGTGGGTGCGCCACCAATCTATCGATGTCATCAAATACCGGATGAGATGGCACCTCACCTTTTTTGGTTTTATCACTCAGTGTACTTGCTGAAAACCGCTCAAGATTGGTTGGCAAATCGTAATTGTTGGTCGGGCGATTCGCCCATTCACTGACCTCCGCGATCCAGTTCGGCAAAGTGCGTTTGCTGTAACTGCGTTTATCAACGCCCGACGCGGTAATGATGGCTTCAATATCTGCAACAGACGCCAGCCATACTCTTTTTACATCATCAATTTTTGCGAGGTTTTCTTGATGCAGCTGAACGAGATCATCGGGCATGACAGGCGCATTGATGGTGACAAGTGGCCCTGCCAAATACGTACCAACGTCTTTAAGCAATCCTTTAGGTGAAGACCAGTAGCTTCTAACAACCCCCGCCAACGATTTAGGCAACGGATAAAACTGACTACGCCAGAAGTCCGCCACGGCACGCTCACGAAGCATGGATTCATCAGTAATGAATTCGTTGGTAAACAAGCTGCCTGATTCAAAGGCATTTTGAGTCAGCATGCGTTGGCAAAAACCGTGAATGGTATAAATGGCCGCTTCATCCATTTGACGCTCCGCCTGAAGCAGCAATTGCTCCGCGCGCTTGTGATCTGCTATTTCTGTCAGTAATGGGGCAATCACCGGATCACGGCTTTCACCTCGACTGAACGCTAATCTCGCATCATGAATACGCGCGCGAATACGATCTCGCAGCTCTTGCGTTGCCGCCTCGGTAAAGGTCACAACCAGAATTTTTTCAACACTAAGGGGGACAGCATGTGCGGTCTCACCTGACCCATGTCCGAGCAAAAGGCGTAAGTACAAGCCCGCGATAGTAAAGGTCTTTCCTGTACCTGCCGACGCTTCGATAAGTCGAAGGCCATACAGTGGAAATGTCATGGGTTGAAGAGATTGTGTTGGCATGCAGTATCAGCTCGGTATTGTCAGAAAATTAATGTTTATGTGTGCTTGCACGTCGGAAGACTGACTGATGTCAGTCTTCTTTTTTCTCACCATTTAATGCTGGGAGCAGCACGTCGCATCCCAATCGGAACACATCGTTCAAGAGTTCTTCGCTCGCGGCAGGCCATACTCGCGCAATATAGGCGTTATCGCCCTCTCCTGGCATAAAGCCGCTTTCAAACGCCGCACGCATTTTCTGCCTGGCTTTCATTAACGTGTCTTCATCATCATGCCACTCTCCCTTTCTATCGAAACAGGCTTCAATACCCGCCAGTGCTGTTTTAGGTAAATAAACGCTGGGTGTCGACATGCCGTCTATGTAATGATCAAGATATGTGGTTAATGCTTGCAACGCCGCATCTTTCGTTTGCACCGCATAAACGAATTGCCCATCCAAACCAACGTAATGTGTTTCTAAATTGTCTCCTGCAGCACATTGGCACAAATGGTCAATCCATGCTGACAGACGATCCTGCGCGCGAATCTTCCCGCTGCGATAGAGTATACGACCACCTCGGTAGCGATCATCCAGCCAACCTTGCACCTGCACAGGACCGCGTTTTGTCTGCACCGTGATATTGATTTCCAGAGGTTGTCTAGGCTCTCTGATGAACGGCTCTAACACACGATATTGCGCCAAGATACCATTGAGTTCACTTTCCAATTCCAGCTCGCCGAAATGGTTTACAGGTAAGGTTCCACTGGCTTTTTGCCTCTGGTAGAACGCCTCTAACGACTGAAGCTCACTGCCGTGCGCTAGAAGGTGAGAGAGTAACTCATCCCGAAGGCGATAAGTTTCTAAGTTATCGAGTGAAAACGGTTCGACATCTTCTAAGCCGCCAACTGCATTTTCGAAAAACACTTTAAGGCGTCGGTTGAAAAAATGCTGCACAGGCAAACGCCAGAATCGCTGCAATTCAGCCAACTCGATGTGATTCGAACCCGCCTCCGCCTCCTGTGATAACGCGGCATTCAGAAAAGACTCAGCTGCGCGTCCTTCGCCTTTTGCAGCAGGAAGCCATTCATTGGCATAACTTGCCTTACCACCTTGAAACGACGCGCGACTAAAGGGAACTAATGGATTCTCGTGGCAGAGATGTTTTTGCAGGTTCACCCCCGAGTCATGCTCTGGCAACGCACTGTCCCCTTCCAAGCAATAACCTTGGCGGCAATAGTCTAAAAGCTCAGTAACCAGCACTGACGGTACTTTTACACTGTTATCCTGAACTGAACGGCCCACATAGCTGATATACAGTTTGTTTTGTGCTGATTGTAATGCTTCAAGGAACAAATAGCGGTCATCGTCACGCCTTGAGCGGTCGCCTGCACGGGTGCGTCCTGCCATAAGATCGAACCCGACTGGCGCGATGGTGCGAGGATAATCGCCATCATTCATACCCAACAAGCAAACAACTTTAAACGGGATAGAACGCATTGGCATCAAGGTACAGAAGTTAACCTGTCCTGCAAGGAAGCGTTGGCTTATACGCTCCCCACCGAGCTTTTCTTTCAAGTAATCACGAACAATCGACAAGGAAATGTCTTGGCTAAAGCCAGCATCAGAGAGTTGTACCAGCCAATTATCTAGCTGAGTACGAAGCATCTGTCCTG
This sequence comes from Enterovibrio nigricans DSM 22720, assembly GCF_900167155.1. Lineage (GTDB taxonomy): Bacteria > Pseudomonadota > Gammaproteobacteria > Enterobacterales > Vibrionaceae > Enterovibrio > Enterovibrio nigricans. The sequence goes on from NZ_FUXU01000011.1 coordinate 76,810, forward strand.
CAGGCTCTTCATCCGTATCCAGTGCGAAGAGGTCATCAAACATCGCTGATAAAACCTTGGCCCATGCCTCTCCAGATTGAACTTGGATTAACTGATGCTGAATTTGGCTAAGTACACGGAAAAACTCGCCAAGTTTACCCGCCAGATCGGCCTCTAACCCCTGAATTTCATCATACGCCAGTACCCCGTTATAAAGCCCACTGTCACTTGGCATCGCGTAACCCAACATCATACGGTCCAAGCCAAACTGCCACGTATTCTGTTTTTGCCCAGGCAGAGAAAAGTGCTTCGCAGTGCTTTCATCAAGCCCCCAGCGAATACCAGACTCTTCGACCCAGACTTTTACTTTTTCAAACTGGCGGTTATCAAAACCGAACTTACGCAGCACAGCGGGTACTTCCAGGATCTCCAGCAGTTCTGCTGCACTGCAACGGCTGTCCGGCAGACCCAGCAAGCTTAGGAAGGTCGTCAGAATTGGACTTTCTTGATCGGCGGTTCGGTCAGAAATGGAGAAAGGAATAAATCGCTCACCCGGCGCATTGCCAAACACGGCTTGTATCGCGGGACTGTAAGCGTTGATATCGGCCACCATGACAATGACATCTCGCGGTGTCAGCGAAGGATCGTCTGCCAACATATCCAGCAATCGGTCATGCAGGACTTCAACTTCTCGCATTGGACTGTGGCAAACTTCGATCATCAAGGAGCTATCTTCAACCGAGATTGGCAACTTACTCTCACTGGTCAAGGTTTCGAGAATGTTCCCTGGCTCCTGCAGATCAAGAATGTCCGCCTGAATATGATGCAGCAATGACTCGCGCGGTACATCAACAAAGCCCTGATCGACCTCGTTACATTGAAGCTCGGACAGCAACAATAAGTTATCCCGTCCCAATTTACCCATTGACGCTAAAAGGCTGTTGCCTATCTCTGCGGTTTCATCATCGAGCAATGGCAACGCAAATTGAGCAGGCTCGTTACTCTCCGTCGCTCGGCTAATACGGTTATCCATCGCTGCAGTACGCCTTGCCAAATAACGCTTGTCGCGAATATCACCCCAATAGAAACGACATGGATTCGTAAACATGTAGTGCACATCTATATGCTCACCAAGTGCTTTCAGCGCATCCAGATAACGAGGAGGCAAAGCTGAGATGCCAAATACAAATACACGCTCAATGTCTTTTAAGCCTTCGGGCTTGGCTGACTTAGACACCAATGCATCAATGAACTCTTCGTACAAGTTGGCACGATGAAACGGGGATTGACCTTGTTGAAGGGTGTTATCATACAAAGCTTGCCAAAGCTTAGGCTGCCAGGTTTTTTCGCCTTCTAGCTCCATGACCGCGTGTTCATTTTCCCAAGCTTTAATCCACTCCGGGCGATATACCAAATATTGGTCAAAAATATCCGCGACTTTGCCCGCTAATTGGTAAAGCTTTTGTTGGTCCGTATCGTCGCTCAGATACTGCTTTAACTCATCAAAATCAGGATCGTCTAGCATGGACGGTAACACTGTCATCAGCTTCCACGTCATGGCTTCTTTATTGAAAAAGCTTCGCTGCGGCACGTCGTCAAGAATTTGAGTAAACATCTGCCAGATAAAGGTCGCTGGCAGCGGGAACTCAACGTTCGCGACTATCCCTTGCTCTTTGGCCATCTCCAGCTTTAACCACTGCGCCATACCGGGGCTCTGAACCAAAATCAATTCTTTCTGGAACGGGTTACTTAGAGGACTTTGCTCGACAATGGCGACCAGCAAACTTTTAAGCAAATCCAATTGGTTGGAGTGATAGACAGTAAACACAGATGAGACTCACGAAACGGACATTGAGGAGATTGTGGCGGAATGGCTTCGAGAGTGCAATTTCAATACATTAGAAATCAAAAAACCCGCGAGTAGCGGGCTTCGATATTGCTTTTAAGCAGCAGGTAATTTCCACTGAACCGAGATAAACCGTCGATAGTGAAGGGCCACATATCCCACCACAACTGTTGCAACGATCAGCTCAATCAGCGCCATGATAGAAACTTGATGGACATATTCAGGTGCGATACCAACCGATTGCATCCACATTGCGGTTTTGTATAGAGCCGTTGAACCGATCACCATCGGGAAAGTAAACGCTGCATAGCCAGGAGAAAACGGCAAGCGCATTAAGTAAGCAAACGACACATAAATCACTAATGTCATTAGTAAAGCAATGCCCAGCAATACCGCCACAATCAAAGGCGATGGGTTCTGGCTGACAGTCAAATAACCCGCCAGTGATAGACTCGCAGGGGCGGCCATGATAGCGATAGTTGGCTTCGCTGCATCCGGTACTTCTCCGCAGAAAATTAGACGGTATAACATCAAAGGCAACAATACCGCGTAAGCAAGTAAGCCGAACATCAATACTGCATCTGCCACTGGACGCAGTGCGGGGTTACCTGAAAACGCCACATCTGCAACAATAAGACCAACGGGAGGCACAAACCAGCTTGGTACCATATGGCTCAATGAAAAGTCTTTCGCGCGGTGATACACAAACGAACCAAGGAATGCTACGTGAGCCAAAACAGCGACCAACCAAAGTGCGTCACCCGCCCAAGGCAAAACGTTACCTAAAGAATTGGAAACGATCATCACGCCCATCGCAAACGTGGGAACCACGCTACCGACCACAGGATGTTGTAAATCAGACCACAAGCCTTTTGGGCTGAATATAAATTTCAGCGCTATCATCAGCAGCATCACACCACCAATTACTGCACCTACGATTTGCGCCGAACCATTGAAAGATCCGGCATTTTCCCAACACCAACCCAAACTGGCTATCGCAAGCGCTAAACCTGCCATTGGTGTCGGAAGAAGATTGAGGCGTCTACGCATTGCACTATCACGTCATAAGAAAATGAACACAGATCTTATTTTAGAACGTCATTGTGTTTTAATATATCTGAATATATTTAAACCACCTTTAAATAGTACTTAACGATATGTCAATTTCACTTCGCCAGCTACAAGTCTTCGTAACGGTTGCACAGGAAAAAACCATTACCGCAGCGTCGTCCCTGTTATTTCTGTCGAAACCAGCAGTTAGCATGGCATTGAGTGAGCTAGAAAATCAGATAGGACACAAACTGTTTGAGCGTGTAAATAACAGACTGATCATCAATGAACATGGAAAACGCTTACTTCCCCTCGCTGATGAGCTGCTTACTCGAAGCCAAGAGATCACAAAAGTACTCGATAATACTGGGACGTTAACCGGTTCATTGAGAATTGGTGCAAGTGACACGATCGGCAATAAATTGATCCCTTTTTTACTTCGTGACTTTAGGTCAACGTATCAGCACAACGAACAGTCGCTTTATATTTCGAACAGCCAATCAATTATCGACCAACTTCTCGCTTTTGAATTAGACGTGGGTTTTATCGAAGGACAAGGTGAAAGCAAGCATCACCAAGTCAATTCAGAACTGCTGATGATGCCGTGGCTTTCTGATGAAATGTGTATTGCTTGTGCTATCGACCATCCTCTCAGAGAAAAAGAAAAACTCACACTTTTTGATTTGGAAAACCAAACTTGGATTGTCCGAGAGACTGGATCAGGTACCCGAGAGCACTTTCTGTCTCGCATCGCACCTCGCCTTGAACAATGGAGTATTGCGTTTGAGCTTCGCAATACCGAGGCCATCATAAACTGTGCGGCCGCAGGATTAGGGTTAGCTTATTTATCACGCCTTACAGCAAGACACGTAGTAGCTAACAGCCACCTTATAGAGCTTCCATTAGACTTGCGCCGACAGTATTGGCTCGTCCACCACAAAGATAAGCACCTATCACCATTACTCGAAAGCTTTATTCGCTATAGTTCTGATTGGCAATTGGACGAATAACTTAGTAGCTGTTATCACCAACACTATAAGCAATAATCTGGCTTATCTGACACAAAGGACGTCCGCTTTCTTCTTTCCACTGGTTAAATGCGTCCTGTGCTGCTTGAAGCGATTTACGGGTGTCTCTGCCACCATCAATCACTTTATGAGTGCGTAAATAACTTTCAACGTCACCAGACAGAATAAAGGTATCTTTACCCATTAACCTTAGAGAGTACGGACCTGTATTGCCGCCCAAACGACTGCCGTGTTTTTTTAAGTATGTCCAGAGACCAATAATATCGGCATCTGGCCATTCGGCGATGAACGTTGCAAAGCTTCCATGTTCCCGAGCCGCACGTTGTATCATCTCGGCATTGTGGGGAATGGTCATCACTTTCCCCAAATGGCGAATAATGGCAGGGTTCGTCGCCTTTTGTTCCCACATTTCTGGCGGTATGAGACACATCTTCTCAATATCGAACCCCCAGAACACCTCTTCAAAGCCCGGCCACTTGTTTTTTACCACCTGCCAATTCATACCCGATTGGAATATTTTCTGGCTCATCACTGCAAGCCAGCGGTCATCTGAAATACCTTTAAGCTCTTCCAAAGACTTGGGATGAGTTAGCCTTTGCTCCAATGCGCTGTTGCTGCCTTTTCTTGTTGCAGCCCGATGATAAATTTCCGAGAATTTTTCCAATGCCATCACACTAATCACGGTTAAACTAGACACATACATTTACTCTACTGTATAAACAGACAGTAAACAAATAGAGAGGGGTTAACCATGGCCGTTATCGTCAAATATGTGGTTGAGCGCAACGGAGAAGAGAAGATGACTTTTACCTCTAAAGCGGACGCAGATGCTTACGACAAAATGCTAGACATGGCAGACGAGTTATTCGAACTGCTAAGTAAAAGTGAGGTTGTCGGCGACGAAGCGCAACGTGAAGAGTTGTCTCTTTTCCTCGCACAAAACCGCGAAGATGTCCTTTGTGCATTGGGCGCTAAACGCAAACCAACGCCAAAAGCAAGCAAGAAAAAAGCCGACACTCCGAAAGAAGACGACGCTGAAGCTGCATAATTATAAAAAACGTTCTTTTCGAAGGGCGTTTTTTATATCGAAAACACCTGATTACTCGGTCTATTTGTCGAGTATTTACCTAAAGACACCTTAATCTGTGGGAATCTCTTTTTCCACCCTTCAATCTTTCCCGCCTTCACTTTAAGATGTCCTCATCATTTACTCGTATTGACCAGCCTCTGCCTCTGCAGTTTCTGGAAAAGAGACAAGGAGATAATCTCATCATGGCAAGTTTTGCTCTAGCATTTGGCACCGCGACCAAAAACAAAGACGGAAAAATCATCGAAGCGTTTTTCCCAACCCCTGTACTGAATCCAGCAGACTCTCTGGTCGCAGCACTTGCTGACATCGTTTCTTACAAAGAAGGCAACGACGTCATTGAAATCGAAGCGGCGCAGTGTGAAGCAATAGCAGCAGCATTTGCTCAAGCAGATATAGAAGCAGCAGCAACATTCGCTGCAAAAGCAGCCGCCTCAGCGCAACCTTTGGTACTGGTCATCCTTGCAACTGACGAAAAACCAGCCAGTGTTGCTGAAGGTTTCCTGAAGCTTCAACTGATCTCTCACCGTCTGGTGAAACCACACGGCACCGTGCTTGATGGCATCTTTGGTCTGCTGCACAACATCGCGTGGACCAACAAAGGCCCTATCGATTTGCCTGAACTGGCAGAGCGTCAAATGGACGCGCGCTTGAACGGCGAAACCATTACCGTAGATTGCGTCGACAAGTTTCCAAAAATGGTCGACTATGTGGTGCCAGCAGCAGTACGTATTGCTGACACATCTCGTGTTCGCTTGGGTGCGCATGTGGGTGAAGGTACCACAGTGATGCACGAAGGCTTCATCAACTTCAACGCAGGTACCGAAGGCGTGAGCATGGTTGAAGGCCGCATCTCTGCAGGTGTTGTAGTGGGTAACGGCAGTGACATCGGTGGAGGTGCGTCTATCATGGGTACGCTGAGTGGTGGTGGTCAGCTTGTTATCTCAATCGGTGAGAATAGCCTGCTGGGTGCAAACGCAGGCCTTGGCTTTCCATTGGGTGACCGTTGCACCATCGAATCTGGCCTGTACGTTACAGCTGGCACCAAAGTGACCATGCTGGACTCTTCAGGTAAAGAAGTAGAAACCGTAAAAGCACGCGACCTAGCAGGCAAAGCGGATCTGCTATTCCGTCGCAACTCTGTCACTGGCAAGATTGAATGCTTGACCAACAAGTCAGCCGTTGAGCTAAACGCAGAACTGCACGCGAATAATTAAGTGCGATGTATATCTAGCGAAAAGACCAGCATCATGCTGGTCTTTTTTGTTTGGTTAGAAATAAACTAAAAGCTGTTTGCTTCCAATCCTTGAAGCCAGTTTTGCTTGTATTCCCAGCCTCTTGCCGTTTCATCAATACACACCGCATTGTACGGCTTACCCAATATCCCCGCGCGAACAGCATTCTTCGGATCACAGTAAACACTGACATGCTCTTTGTAAGCGGCCAAATAGTCTTCTTGGGCTTGCTGAGTCGTCGCCCCCAACTCATCTAAATTTTCAGATGTTCGAGCTTTTCGCCCGAGTTCTACATCGTAATATGCCAAGCCGACCCAGTTATCAGCTTTTGCGTACTTGTTAACATACGGATTGGCACACCCTGCGAGACCAATGATCATAAACAACGCTATCAGAATATTTCTCATGACTACCTCCTCACGTCTGTTTCTAGAGTATAAAGAATAAATCTGAATATTGGCCATACAGATATGCAACGAGTGATTCATAAAAAAGAGTCATTAAAACGAACGGATTATATACACATTAACGCATACAAAGAGAGCATCTCTGAACTCAAGGCTCCTTCACAGAACAGATAAACCGGGTCAGTTTAAAAAATGAGAAACGCAAAAAGGCCATCCTAACGGATGGCCTTTTTGACGGTATTTGAAGCCTGGCGATGTCCTACTCTCACATGGGGAGACCCCACACTACCATCGGCGCTGTTACGTTTCACTACTGAGTTCGGCATGGAGTCAGGTGGGTCCATAACGCTATGGTCGCCAAGCAAATTTGTTGTATTCCCCGCTTATCGCGAAAAACTAAAATCTGGGAAATTACTGACCAGTGTCTCTACACATTCAATGTTCTTACTTGAGTCCGCTAAAACCCCTTGGGTGTTGTATGGTTAAGCCTCACGGGCAATTAGTATCAGTTAGCTCAACGCCTCGCAGCGCTTACACACCTGACCTATCTACGTCGTAGTCTCCAACAACCCTTTAGAGA
>NZ_FUXU01000039.1 GCF_900167155.1 Enterovibrio nigricans DSM 22720
ATCGTAGCTTCTAGATTTAGTTCCATCGATTTAAGCAACAAAGCCCCTCCACGATGCGGACAAGGCGCCCAGCCTTGTCGTAGTACTTGTGTCTGGCGGCACCATTGGGACGTGTTAGTGAGGACAGTGCCCCCATCGCATCATAGCTATAGTCGGTATCCGCCCCTGTGGTATCTGTCAGCTGAGTTAACAAGGTGTCATGCCAATAGAACTGAGTGGCATTGCCATTGGCGTCAATCGATTGTGTCAGCCTGTGTGCATCGTCGTACTCGTAGTACACGCTACCTGACGGTGTCGTCACTGAAATGACCCGGTCCAACTCGTCATAAGACAAGGTTTTGAGCGTCGCCAGTCGGTTGCTGACGCTTTCCAGTCGTCCCCACTGGTCATACTGGTACGTGAGCGTTTTACCATCTGGCTGCACCACGTCAATCACCTGACCGTCGGTGTTGTAGCCGTAGGTCCAGGTATGGCCTATCGCATTGGTCAAGCTTGCTAGCTGGCCGTCTGAATTGTAGGTGTATTGCGTTTTGTTTTGAGGGTCGTAATTGAAAGCACCGCTGAGATCTCCTGCTTCGGTGATGTCTGCAACAACATGGTGGTAGCGCTCTGTCAGGCGTCCAACATCGTCGTAAATGAAGTGCTCCCCAATACCACTGGCGTTCGCAGTCAATATGGGCTGATGACCAGCGTTGTACATGGCTCGTAAACTTTGTCCTTGCGCGTTGGTGATGCGATTGAGGTTGCCGAGAGCGTCATAGGACAAGTCTGTTTGGTGGCCTTTTGCATCCATATGCCGACTGGGGCCAAACGTACTCTCGTAGCGGTAGTGGGATGCGCGGTTAAGTGCGTCGGTGCCTGTCAAGGGGCGGAAGGCATCATCGTAGTAAAGGGTTTGTTCAAACCCGTTTGAGGCTGTGACGGTGGATTTTCGTGCCCCTAGGTCAAACGCTTGTGTTTGTGGAGAGATATCGCGGGTGCCTTTGGCAACCTGATGGGCGCGCTTGTAGATATCATAATCTGCCTTCGCCAGTGTTTTACCGTCCGGCCCCATGACCTCTTGCAAACGGCCTTCTGTGTCATAACGGAAACTGGCTTGCGTGACACCACCAATGCGGACTTCACGCAATTGGCCTCCGGTTGTCAGTGAGTACGTTGGCTGTAGGCGGGCAGGTGTCGCCGCAGTTTGAAGATACCCGCTTTGAGTGTAGGTAAGTGTTATGGCTCTACCGCCTGAGTGCCGAATGGCAGCAAGGCGGACTTTTCCAGCGAAGGAGGCATATTCGTAGGTCAGTTGCTGCCCACCACCATCACTGACGGTGGTGAGCTGGCCGGCGGCGTTGAAATTGATGCTGCCTGAAGGCAGGAGCACTTCATAGATTTGGGTGCTGGGTGTATATACAATACGTGTTTTTCCCAGCTCAGCACGATAAACCAGTTTTCGGTCATCGGTGACGCCTAACAAAGTAAATGCAGCTTCCTGCGCTCCCGTGCGCATCACAAACTCAAAGTGGCCTTCTATCGGCTGGTTATTAACGGTAAGTGCCAGCGGTTCCCCACTGAAACGAAGACCCAAAGGGGTGACGTGCCAGCCCATTCCCAACCCTTCATCCCTTACACTGAAGGAGTTGTAATAGCGCCCAAATGAGAGTGACAGGTTGCCCCGCGTGGGGAAGGTGGTGTCTGTTCCTGCCCAGATGAAGTTGCCGTCTTTCCGGCTGCGTTCTAGAGTCTGGGCTATCGCTGTGTATTGTTGACCAGCATGGTTGAACGTCCAGTGCAGGTTTGTGTCTTTTGGCCGCTGGGTTAAGGCATTGTCCATGATGGCGACCGCTTGTTGCTGGGTGACCTGTGCATAATTGGTATTATCAAGGTGATAAGTGACACCGCCACTCAATGAGAATACTGTTTGCCCCTCAAGCCCATGCACGCCGAAAATAATAACGTCATTGACGACTTCTCTTTTGGTCGTTTCGGTTGGGATATGCCCTCTGTCTGGTTCGAAGTCACTGAACATCGATAAATCAAGAGGAATGTCGTTGTCCTGTATCCATTTTACAATGGCGGTGATTTTCCCCAGCCGTTTCAGTTCGTGGAAAACTGGGTATTGGTTAGCCACAGCGTCGTAATTTTGCTCCATCCACAGGGCGAAGTTGCGGTTCGCTGGGTTGACACCGGATGAGCCTGCCACAAGCACTTTCATTGTTACCGGGTCAAAGGTCAGCGTTTGTGTCTCTGGGTCAGTGTATCCCCTCACTGAACCCGGCTCTATCCAGATACGTTGCGAGCCGAAGAGACTGGTTTGGTTATTGTAGTGGTCAACCCATCGCGCACTGTCGTCTGCCGTTTCCATGATAACGGTTGTATCCGGGCCTTTGTAACTGCCGTTCAACCAAAAATAACTGGTTGGCAACGCCTCTTCGAAAAAGCGCTTGGAAAAGCTCTTATATCCGGACGCATTAGCATGCATAGGTTGTCCCGACTGGTTGTCCAACCTCATGGTTAACCCTTTTAGGATACGGTCTGCTTCATAAAGGGTATGGCCAAATGTCGTGTTTTCCAATGCTCCGTCGTAACGCACTTTGACCGTATTGGGGTTGGAGGAGGGCTCGGTGTTAATTGAAACTCCAGGGTATTGCGGCGATTTGCCTTTTAAGCCATACAGAGATTGCACCGCGACGGCCATGTCACTGATATTCAATTTAGGCAGAGCGGGCGCAGATTGACCGTAAAATATGATTTGTCCGGTTGCTTTGTCGTAGGCTGCGCCTTGAATATCAGTGACGTTCAGTAGTAAGTCTGCAGTCTTATTTAATGATATCCCCCCATAACCCAAGTTAAGAGGAGAGTGGTGTCCGTATGAAGGCATGGATACCATGGGGTGTTCGCAATTCATGGCTGTGGCGGTCGTTGAAATAGTGCTTAGGGTGCTCAATGTGAGGGCAGTAAACAGCCCACGACACGCGAGATTGAATCTACTCATTGCCAACTGTCCTTGTTGATGTGTTTACCAGGTAGATAGGAAAACCGTCTTTCGGGTTTATTTGTTTTTTTGCGACGAGTTAATATAAATATGCAAACTACTTATAGGTGTCTAATATCAACGACTGATATAAGTGGCACTTTCTCTTGTATGATTCGTTTTCTTAATTATGAGTCAGTGCGAATACAAATCTGATTGCATATTATCGTAAGAGGATCTGTAGTGTATTCATGTCTTTATACAGTGGATGGGGTGTGATTGGTAAAGACTGACTTTGATGAAAACAGCGTCTTTTTTAAATACTCCGAAGAACAAAAAAGGGAAGCCAATTTAAGGAATGATTGCCTGACATGTTTCTCTGTTCCTTTTTATGGTTTTGGCTAAACCTGCGAAGGGATCGTGATTGATGACATCCATCAATCTTGCACGTTTACGAGCTTTTAGATTGTGTGGCGATAGAGATATCACTAACGGGGTAGGGCAGAAATACACTACTATGTCCGGCTATTAATTTTAGCTTTGAGCCTTTTATCTTAATGACTACTGCAAAGACACCTGCCAGCTTTTCTGAACTTGGCCTTATATCACCACTGTTAGCACGATTAGCGGAACTTGAATACCAACAGCCAACACCTATTCAAGCAGAAGCGATTCCGAGTGTGTTAACAGGACGCGACCTGATTGCAGGCGCAAATACAGGTTCAGGGAAAACGGCCACCTTTGCACTGCCAATGTTGCAGCAGATTATGGAGCAGGGCGATAAGTCAAAAGGCGGCAAAGGTAACTTTGTGACAGGGCTGGTTTTGGTGCCAACCCGTGAACTGGCAAAACAAGTTGCAGACAGCATTAAATCTTATGCCGTACACAGCAACGGCGCGGTGAAAACCGTGGCGGTTTTTGGTGGTGTATCTGCCAATACTCAAATGCTTGCGTTGCGCGGTGGCGCCGATATTCTTGTTGCCACGCCAGGCCGTCTGCTTGATTTGATTTCGAGCAATGCCATCAAGTTAGATCGTGTGAAAACCCTTGTGCTTGATGAGGCAGATCGCATGTTGAGCCTTGGCTTTACCGAAGAGCTCTCGGCACTATTGGCACTGTTACCAAAGAAAAAGCAAACACTTCTGTTCTCTGCGACCTTCCCTGAACAGGTTCAGGTGCTTACGCAAGAATTGCTGAACGATCCAGTTGAAATTCAACTTCAAAGCGCAGATGCCAGCACCTTGGTTCAGCGTGTATTTACAGTGAATCAAGGTGAAAAAACGGCGGTTCTGGCGCACTTGATCAACCAGAATGCATGGCGACAGGCGTTGATTTTTGTCAACGCGAAAAAGCATTGTGAACACTTAGCAGAGAAGCTGGAAAAACGCGGCATTAAAGCAGAAGTGTTCCACGGCGACAAAGGTCAAGGTTCTCGTACTCGTGTGCTTGAAGGATTTAAATCTGGTGAAATCGACGTATTGATTGCAACAGATATTGCAGCTCGTGGTCTAGATATTGAAAAGCTGCCTGTGGTGATCAATTTTGATTTACCACGCAGCCCTGCAGACTATATGCACCGAATTGGTCGAAGTGGCCGTGCGGGTGAAGTGGGCCTGGCATTGTCTTTGATTGATCATGAAGATTACCATCACTTCAAAATTATTGAGAAGAAGAACAAAATCCGACTGGATCGCGAAGAAGTTGAAGGCTTTGAAGTTGATGCGTCTGTTGTCGATGCACTGCTAACGGTGGAAAAACCGATGGCGAAACCCGCTGGAAGCGGTAAGAAGAAAAAGAAAAACCAAGGACTTACAGCGGCGGAAAAGTGGCTTAAAGGGCTATAAGCAATTCAATGAATTGATTGCTTTATAACGTTATTCAAAAAGAAAAGGAGCACACTAGGTGCTCCTTTTTGTATCTATATCAATTGTTAAGCAGATGCTCCGGCGATCTTCGCCTCTTCTTCAATGCGCTGCTTTTCGCGAATGAGTTCATTGAAGTCCATGCGGGCTTGCTGTGCCGCTTCAGAGGCTTGAAGTTTATGCTCTTTTGCGGCCATTGCTTCGTCGGTTAAACGCTGGATTTCAGCCAGTTGTTCTTCCGGTGCATCACCCAGTTCTGCGCCCGTTTCGCCACGGGAAAGCGCTGCCATACGAATTTGCTTCTTGAGCTGCCAAATCGCATCCAGTTTTTCGCGCTCTTCGCTTGCCGCTTCAATTGCTTCATCTTTCAAGCGCTCAAACTTCGCCATCGCCATGCCTTCTTTCGACCATGGATCGACATCTGGGAATTCTTCAATGTTGATGACAGGGTCAACATAGCCTTCCTGATGTGCAAGGTCGAGCGTTGCGGCTTTTACTCCGGAAATCATTAGCATAACGGCAATGACAAGCAATGGTAGACCACCGACGATTGCGGCTGTTTGAAGCGTTGCTAAGCCACCCATGAACATGAGTACTGACGGCATGAATGACAACGTAAACGCCCAGAACAAACGGTTCCAGCGCAGTGGATCTTCAGTCACGTTATTCTGAACGACGGATGCCAGAATGAACGAAATAGAGTCAAACGTGGTTGCGGTGAAGATAATACACAGAAGTGTGAATACCGCGATGACGACGGTACTAAACGGCAATTGCTCAAGAATAGCAAATATCGCCGTTGTCGGGCCTTCGGTGTTCAGAATGGAAATAACATCTAATTGGCCGGACAGTTGCAGAGACAGGCCGAAGTTTCCCAAAATCATAAAGTAAAGGGCACAACCCAAAGAGCCGAAGAAAATCGAGCCTGATACCATTTGCTTTATTGTGCGACCACGGGAAATACGTGCAACGAACAAGCCCATGCTTGGTGCAAACACCAGCCACCATGCCCAGTAGAAAATGGTCCAATCTTGTGGGAAGTGGGTGTCTTCAAACGTGCCATAGCCACCGAATGGTTCCGCCCATGTTGCCATGACGAAGAAATTGGACAACATACGACCGATAGAATCCAAGCCAGTTTCCAGCATGAATAGCGTCGGGCCTGCAAACAGTACGAACGCCAGCAATGCCAATGCACCCCAGAAGTTGATGTTACTCAACACTTTGATGCCTTCATCCATCCCTTTGTAGGAAGAGTAGGCAAACAAGGCCGTACATACGAGCAATACGCCAATCTGCGTGACCGTTGTAGAAGGGATCCCAAAGAGATAACTGATACCTTCATTAATGAGTGGTGCTGCAAGCCCCAGTGTTGTCGCTGCGCCGCCCAAAAGACCAAAGATAAACAGGACGTCGATGATTTTCCCCCAGCCACCGTGGCTGCGTGCTTCACCGATAACGGGCATTAATGCGGCAGAAACTTTCAGAACAGGTTGCTTACGCACGTAGAAGAAGTAAGCAATTGGCAATGCAGGGATAAGGTAGATAGACCATGCGATTGGGCCCCAGTGGAAAATACCGTAGGTTGCTGCCCAGCGAACGGCTTCTTCACTGCCTGCTTCGAGTTGGAATGGGGGGCTTTGATAGTAGTACGCCCACTCGATTGTGCCCCAATACAGGATACTTGCGCCGATACCGCCACAGAAAAGCATCGCTGCCCAAGACGCGGTTGAAAATTCGGGTTTTTCGTCAGCATCGCCAAGCTTGATCTGGCCGATATCACTGAAGATGATATAAACCATAAAAAAGAACGCTGCGATGCCGAGGGCGAGATAGAGAAAACCGAGTTTGTCGGTCATAAAGGTTTTGGCAATCGCAATCCATTCGGCACCTTCTGCCGGCCAAATCAGCAGCGGGATGATCACTGAAAAGAGAAGCCCTAGTGCCCCAAAAAATGTGGGCTTATCTATGAGCTCAAAGTGCTTTTTCATAAAATGTCCTTATACACTTGTCGTAATAAGGAATTTTTATATTTTTAACAACTTGGGGCAATTTGCATTACGAATGGTGCTAATGAGTAACTTTTATAATATTGACGGGGTAAATGCGAGGAGGGGAATTGCGGCGTGACTCTAATGATAGTTGCTTCGTTATTGGATAATGTTAACAATAAACGCCAATTTGCTGGTTTTTTGTGCGTAACGGAAATGTTGGGAATTGCGGTAGAAACATGTGTTTTTTCTACCGCAAATAACACTGATATAGCGTTAGGCAATATTGGCAGCCTGTGACAGGCGATACTGCACCATATCTTCAATGGTCAGCACTGGCATGTTGTGCTTTTTACCAAACGCAATAATCTCAGGTGTTTTCGCCATTGAACCATCTTCATTCTGTACTTCGCAAAGCACACCTGCGGGGGAAAGACCTGCCATTTGCATCAGATCGATCGTGCCTTCAGTGTGACCACGGCGCGTCAGTACGCCGCCTTTGCGTGCACGAAGGGGGAACACGTGCCCTGGACGCGCCAGGTCAGTTGGTTTCGCATTTGGGTTAGACGCCGTTTTAATGGTCGTCACACGGTCTGCTGCTGACACACCGGTGGTTACGCCGATTTTGGCTTCAATAGAAACAGTGAATGCGGTTTGGTTTGCGCTGTTGTTGTTCATCACCATCGGTTGAAGTTCCAGCTTGTCGGCTTGTTCTTCCGGCAGACACAGGCACACGATGCCGCTACATTCACGGATCATCAAGGCCATTTGCTGGTTGGTTAGGTGGTCAACAGAGTAGATAATATCGCCTTCGTTTTCGCGATCTTCATCATCCAACAATAATACGCTGCGGCCTTCGCGAAGGGCTTCTAGTGCAACGTCTACACGTTCAAGAGGGGTGCCAAACTCGGCAAGCAGTGAGGTGTGTGTCTGATTCATGGTAACTCCTGTTAATTAATACCAGAATCAGGGCATAGATGAGCCGTGGACATAACGTCCACAAGCAATACGGCAAAAAATGTGGGGCGCAAACTCGCACTGCAAAACTTGGCGTATTTTTATCATCCTCTTTCATCCGGACTCTAACCGTCGGCTTTGGCATCTCACCAAATCTGCTGACCCCAAACGATGTTTGGGCGCTCGCGGGCTCGTCATTTCTGACATACCGCCGGTGGGGAATTTCGCCCCGCCCTGAGAATAATTTGCTTCAATAAGCACAGTGATACTACTGTGATTTCGAACAAAAAGGGAGAGGGTAGAATCTGATTGAGCAATATTTGCGCACAGCAAAGACCTTTTGTTATGGCGATGTTTGGTAGTGCTCTTCATTAGGTATCAAATAGTTAAGCTTGCTGCTTGGAGTGTGAATAACGTTATGTGGTTGGTCATTTATTGCGTTCAATATTTCCCATTGCGAGTTGTCTAGATTCAAACTGGCGTTTCTTGTTCCCAACCCTTTGATGGCATAGCGGCAAGTGTAAAGCTGGCACGCACTGTAAGTGTTCATGTTACTTGCCGACTCTCAAGGGTTTAGATCCTAGATTTCTTGACCCTGCTACGAACTGTCCAGAGAATACCGCCCAAAATAGAACTATCTCACAGAAGGTGCAGTTAACATGAATTCACAGCCTAAAGGGTTGCGGGCCATTGCAATTTTGGAAGCAAGTAAAGGCTTGCTAGCCTTGGTCGTAGGCTTAGCATTGCATGAGTTGGGTGGGCCAAAAATTCAAGCCATATGTGAAGCATTATTGCAGCATTTGAGGATGAATCCTGCAGGTGAAATTCCCAGTGTTATCCATGAAGCGCTGGCTAACGTTGATGACAAAAACCTTACGATACTTGCTGTGGGCACTGTGCTTTATGCATCGGTAAGATTGATAGAAGCATTTGGACTTTGGCGAGGTTACGCGTGGACGGAGTGGTTTGCACTGGCAAGTGGCGCTATCTATGTCCCCTTTGAGGTTTATGAAGTGTTCACCACAGGTAAGGTGCTACCAATTCTGGCATTGGTAACAAACTTGATCATCATTGGCTACATGGCGTTAGTTATCGCAAAAAGGCGGCGGGAAACCAAGGTAGGCACGCCGTGATTGCATAAAGATAAACGGCTAAATTTTGACGGTTAAGCGGTATATATTTGACTGACATGAGTGCTAAATGAGCAGTGAGTGCTTTGTGTGATACTTTTCATCGCACAGAGTGCTTATTTGTTGATTTGGGTCATTTTTATGGATTAATATGCTTTTTTTCACACTTTAGCAATAAAAGCATAATTATAATGACAAAAGATACAAAGCCTTCAAAGTATAAATCTCCCGCCATGATCGCTTACATGCTCCTTCTTAGTGGTTTGCTGACGTTTGGTATTTTCAGTATTGCTGGCGCAGTCTTTGCGTACATCAAACGTAAAGAAGCAAATGCTGCTGGCGAAGAGATGTACGCAGATCATTTTCAATGGATCATCAACACGTTTTGGATAGCACTGCCTTTGGCGTTGATTAACCTGATCTTGATACCGTTGGGAATTGGTTTGATCACGGCAAGCGTTACCTATTTGTGGGTATTTTACAGAGGCATGTATGGCGCGAAATCGCTGACTGACCTTCACAGCCCATACAATCATCGCCGCGAATTAAACGCTTAACACTGTCAGACAAAAAGAAAGCCGCTAACAGCGGCTTTCTTTTTATGTGGTAGGTTGTTCTTGGCTTTCGCTTTCTTCCTCTCTGGCTTTTTGCTTCGCCAATGAACGCTGTAATAGCTGGCTATAAAGCGGCTTGCCACCGAGTGCTTGTGCTGTCATCGTCGCGCCGAGTGTGGTGATCAGAAGCGGTAGGATCAGCTCATATTTATGGGTTAGCTCGATCACCAGCAAAATCCCTGTAATGGGCGCACGCACCGTGGCGGCAAACAATGCGCCCATGCCTGCGACGGCGAACATACCTGCCGATATTTCCATCGACGGAAAAAAATGCATTGCTCCGATGCCGAAACAGGTGCCAAATAAGGTGCCTAGTGCCAACATAGGCGCGAAAACGCCGCCAGGTGCCCCAGAACCAAAACAAACCAGAGTGGCCACAGTTCTTGCAAGGAAGAGCACCACAAGTGCCGCAATCGTGAGTTTTCCCTCGGCAGCTTCAGGAATGAGCGTAACGCCGCCGCCACTAAGCGAAGGAAGTAACATCACCAATAAACCGAAGGATGCCCCAAGAATGGCGCCAGTCCCGACAAATCGTGACAATTTGTTTTGATGGAATTGCTCAAAACGGTCCATGGTCATCACAACCAATTGGTTAAAACACACCCCAATACCACCGAAAACTAAGCCAAGCACCAGAAACAAAAGCAGAGCGACAAGCGGCACTTCATAATTTGCAGGAAGTGGGATCATTGCGCCTTGTCCCATTAAGCTGCGATAAGTAATGGTCGCCATGATAGATGCAATAATGACGGCTTTAACTGAAATAAGGTTGTACTTAAATTGCGGACGCATTTCTTCAACGACAAACATGATGCCAGCAAGCGGCGCATTGAAAGCAGCGGCTAAACCTGCTGCCGCACCTGATGCGACAAGTGTATGTCGGCTTTCATCGTCTTTTAGTCGGAAAATATCCGTCATCATTCGTCCCACACTGGCGCCCATCTGCACGGAAGGGCCTTCACGCCCCAGTACCAGCCCTGCACCAATTGAGCCGATGCCGCCAAAAAATTTCACGGGAATAACACGCCACCATCGTACAGGCCTGAGCCCGTCTAGCGCTCCTTCAATTTCAGGTATTCCAGAGCCTGCGGCTTCAGGTGCAACGGCTTTAACGAGGAAAAAGCCAAATGCAGAAAGCAAAGCACTGGAGACAACTACAGCCAGAATGGTGAGAAATGAAACGCCATCATGTTGTGTAACCCAAAGGTGGCGCTGTTCAACCACCCAATCGATAGCAATATCGAAGAAGGTGCAAAGAAGGCCTGCAAAAACACCGACAAACATCGACAACACGAGAATAGAAAGTGGACTTTGGTGATTGGCAAGAAAGCGCCGCATTACGCTAGAGCGTGGTCGGGAGCTCAACAGTTCATCCTGCTGCTCAGTAGGCGCATTAGACATGTGTGTTTCCTTAACTTTATTTTTATCTTTTCAGCATAGGGCAGTTCGTTACTGACAATTTCGCCGTATGTGATACACGGCGATAAGAATTGTTTACAAGCAGCGAGTCATTGGGCTTTTTTAGCGCACGTTCCTAGGCTACGTGAGTCTGCATAGGACATCGCTGGGTAGGGATTCTTGAACGTGCGATGGTTCGTGAAAAGCTAGAGTGGTGTCGAATACCAGATCGAAAAGCAAGTATTGTTTAACGGTAAGTAAAGGTCCGAAAATGCCGTAAACGGCGATTATTGGACGCGCAATAGTGTAGTCCTGTGAAGTAAGACTTATCAACGCTTTGCACCTGAAAACATCCAAAATTCCATGCATTTTAAGATTGCAGTTTTGTAGTAAAAACATCGCGCAATTCTAAAAACGTTCTGTGATGGGAGTGAGGTCGGGAAACGCATTGAAATGGATCGGTGATACACGAGTGTAATTCTACAGATTAATTACATGGCAAATTGAGAGAATAGAGCCTTTGATGTCGTTGAGATATTGAAGACCCTTTTGTTAGGTTGGATTGGTCTGTTACATAGATAGTTAAGGATAATGATGACTAACACCGTTGCAAATAACGATGCAGAAGCGCAATTGATTGCATTAGGACTCCAGCTCCCGAAGGTGTCAAACGCTCAGGGTAACTACGCCAATTGTGTGCGCACGGGGAACCTTCTTTATGTCTCCGGCAAAGGACCTGTGGCCGGCTTAGACGTAGTTCCAAAAGGTAAACTTGGACGGGAATACAGCGTCGATGAAGGCTACGAATTTGCTAAAGCCACGGGGTTAGATATTCTAGCCGCGGTAAAGCTGGAATTGGGCTCATTGGATAACATTGCCCGTGTCGTAAAAATTCAAGGCTTTGTTAATGCGACAGAAGATTTCGAGCAACACCCTAAAGTGCTAGATGGCTGTTCTGATTTGTTTGCCACAGTATTGGGCGAGCGAGGTGTCCATGCGCGATCTGTGTTCGGCGCACTCTCACTACGCGGCAATCTTCCCATCATTATTGATTCGATCTTTGAGGTTAAGGCATAGCTGCGTCTGAAATCAGGCGACGTGTTTACCGCGCGTAAACGATATCGCGTCGCTTTCGTTTCTTCTTCTTCTTCTTCTTCTTACGCTAGCTGAATCGATACCTTTAGCTTGCAGTATTAATTCTCTCAATTTCAGCACTGAACGGATCAAATTATCGAATGCTGGCTGTATACGCTGGTAAAAGTGTCCATTTTGCATCTAGGTTAGGAGGAAGAAAGCGACAGTTGTAAGAAGGAAAGATGATGACAAAATCAGTGCCTGAACTTGTTACCTATGCCGTATTTGGTTGGGTTGCGCTCAATGTGGTTTTTTACGTCTCTGAGCGTTGGATGGTGTTTACCGACATTATATGGGTTCTGATGGCAGGGTTGGGTTACGGCTGGCTTTCCTCTTTGGGGGAGTTAGACTTGCCGCCGCTGGTGATGGACCCAAAGGTGGTGCTTTTCGTCTTCGTACCCCTTCTGATTTTCGCTTCAACCAAGAAAATGTGCTTGTTTCATTTCAGGCCGATCATTGTTCCCGCGTTACTGGCAGGTACATTGGGTATCATCATCAGTATGTGTGTGGTTGGGCTTTCTGTTCACTGTTTTTTTAACGTACCTCTTCTGCCGTCTTTGCTGTTCGGCGTCATCATTTCTGCGACTGACCCCTTAGCCGTGAGTGCGTTATTTAAAGGTAATAAGAACATTACGGAAAACCAAAAACTGCTCATAGAGGGCGAGTCAATTTTAAATGATGGTTTCGTTGTCACCGTGGCGGGCATTCTTGCTCTACTGATCTTCACTTCGACCAGCTTTAGCTGGCTCGATACAAGCGCAAGCTTTGTTTCACACATTGTTGGCGCGCTGGTCACAGGGATAGTGTTAGGGCGTGGGGCAAGAGCCATATTGCGTTTAATGCATTCTTCTTACTACATACTCACCACGAATATCACTCTGGCGCTTGCGTATGGCAGCTTTGTCGTTGCAGAAACCTTTCATTTCTCCGGCATTTTGGCCGTGTTTGCAGCAGCGTTGGCCTATGGCTACAAGCCGGATGAAGACCGCGTAAACAGGGATGCGGAAGAGAAGATTTGGGCGTATCTTGACTATGCAGCCAATGCGCTGTTGTTTTTCTTACTGGGTACCAGTTTTGTCGCATTAACACAAAATTCCACCTTCTCGGTTTTGATGGTGATACTCGCGATTGGGCTACTTTTCCTCGGGCGTTTTACTGCTTTATCGATACTGAAGCCATTTATGAAAATTGAAGGAGTCGCGCTTTCAACGATGGAGTTCTGGCTGATGAACTTCTCTGGTGCAAGAGGCGCAGTATCTGTTGCATTGATCTTGCTTCTCCCTTCTTCGTTTGAATATCAATCTTTATTTCTCGCCACCGCGTTTGTGATGATTTTGTTTTCGTTGGTGGTTTACCCCTTGATTACAGCGAAGTTATTAAAGCAAGGAGGATGAGTGGGGTTTCGAGGTAACTGTAAGGGTTTTCAAGGTAAGACAAGGGCAGCGGATACTGCCCTTATTTTATTTTCACATATTGCCGTTTGAAATTAGTGTTGGCTAAAATTCGCGGTAACCGGCGAAACGAGGGAACGCTCTTGATTGTTATCAGAAAATTCCAGCGTGAACGTCTTGTCGACCATCTCTTCGGTGAGTACGATATCAAATCGATAAGTGCTGTCGTCCAACGTGCTCTTGTCTTCCAGCAGCGCAGAACGGTGATGCGTGTAAGGGACGTTGTAAGGGCAGAATGTCAAACGTGATTCGTCGTTTGATAAGGTAAGGGTTTTACCTTTGAATACCTTCCCTGAACAATCATTGAGCGAGGTCTCAAGCGACAGTGGTTTCACTTTTTCGATGCGAATACCATTCTGATCAACAATCACTTCAGCTCGAACCTGTTTCACCTCATTTGTGGTTGTATATTCGGTTTCTGTTGCATATGGGCTGTTGTTGGTGACGTGCCATTCGAATTCAGACACTGTGCCTTCTTCAATGACGATGATGCCTGTTTCGTCTTTTGCTACCAGTTTAACGTTGTAGCTTCCTGACTCATAAGCCCCGTGCTGAAGCGTTTTGGCGTTGTCATATTGCGGTTGGTAAACACCATTAATAAACCACTTGAAAGATTGAACACGTTCAACGCTGCCATTCAGTTCGTGGAATTCAACCGATGGGTTAAATGCAAAAACTTGATCGGATTGATCAGCGAAATTTACGTACATCTGGTTCTGGTTCAGAGAGGCATGCTGTGGCGATATGATGGAAAAATAGCCTGCCTTTTGATAAAGACGATTTGCCCAACGTTCTGCATTGTAAGCATGGAAAGGGTAACCGTTTGATCGCATGATGGAGATGTCCGTTGAGCGCCACATTCCCGTCGGTTGATATTTGCCGCCTTCATACCATCCCGCAGTCCCCGAAGGGCAAGATGCTGTGGTTTCTTTACATACCGAATCGATGGTGACGTCTTCGGGTAGGAAATGTTTCCATGGTACGAAATTAAAGTCACTGCAGACATTGCTGTCACAGAAGTTAGCAGGCCCTATATCGCCACTATCTGAATATTCATCATGTAGGTCGGCGAAAGAATGCCCTAGCTCATGAACAAAGACATGAGGATTCATTTTGTTTGAAGTGGGTATGTTACCACCAAGGCCACCGTAAACATTGGTGTTAACCATGGCAAGAATCATGTCATGTTGAGGTACGACAGTTTCGACGTGATATTTTACCAAACCGTCATTCACTGCAAGTCCGCGAGCCTGTGAATGCGCGCCACCAACGTAAAACCCAGCATCGAATACTGTGTCTTTGTCGTTTTTGTACTCAGGAGCATTACTTGGCGCCCAAGTAGCAATTCGACAATTGTCGAAGGTCACTGGGTGACAACCCTCTTCTATCGTCCAATCTGCGCCTCGCTCATTCGAGGGAACGAACACTGAGTGGATGTTGTATAGAGCCATGTGTGGCAACAAGTTGTCATAACTGAGGAATGCTTCCAGTGCATTTTTAACGTGCATGTCAAATAACGCTTTATCTGTCGCTAAATAGCCATCACCCGTGATAACCAAATCCCAGCCTTTACCATCAGTACGCCCGATGTATTGCTTGTGGTTTCCGTCAGCGGAGACATAGATCGGGTTGTCAAAATCGATAACAGGAAGGGTACTTGGATCGTAATCAATTTGACTATTGAAGCGGACTTCACCGTCGCCAAAACCCAGCAAATCAGCGTAGTCAGCTTTGATTTTCACGCGAATGTCGCCAGGGCGATAGGTTTGGTTGTGTAAACGTATCACATCACTCGTCATCGGTTGATAAGACAAACCGCCATTGACCGAGTATTCGTACAGCGAGTAATTAAAGACATTGTTAGTGAGGTGGATATTGTGACCACGATGTTCAAGGGTCGGATCAACATATGCAATGTCTTCCAACACCTTGTGGATTTGTATTAATGCAAGGTAATAGTTCTCGGCATTCTGCTCGCGATAGGCTGTTAAAAATGCGTCTTGGATCGAAGACAATTGGTCATCAATACCTGCGTTTACTAACAGTTGAAGTGAGCTGACGATGGGTTGATGCTTATCACCAGACATAACATTCGCGTCGTACATTTCACCGTCATAACTTCCGCCAAGAGCGGGAGACTGGTGGTCTGGTTGGCCTTGAATACCGTGGGCATAGGTGTAAGGGGCGGTGTTAAGGTTCACGCTGTATTCACGCGCATAGGTATCACGGCGCGTATTAAGGTTGATGTCGTAATACTGAGCGACGAGGCGAGGGACACAAGTGCCTTGCAGGGCACCATAGTCACCATCTGCATAATCAGTATGGTCGTGGTAAACGTACAGGTCACCACCTTGTTTAATGAAGGCTTCAATGTCAGCACAGGCGTGTGGGTTACCCTTCTCAATATTTGCGTAATACGCGCTGTGTGTTTCTGCACTTAGCGGTTCATTAACAAATGAAAAAGGGACATCGTTACCTGCCACATACGCGGTCAGCTGTGGATCAACGGCTTCACGCTGCGTGATGGCGTAGTTTTCCTCAAACTGCGCATTCACATTGATCGCGTTAAGTAATACGGATGACAATGCGTTTGAGTTGTTCCAAAACGTATAAATGTCATCACGAATCACGAACACCTTTGAGCCGCTGTTTGGCGCCATTTCCGGCTTGATGTTACCAAAGCTAATACCGTCAGACGAGGTCAGCACATTCGCCGCGTAATTGCTCATGACGTTGTTCATTTGCGACGTATACGGGTCAACGTAAATGCTAGACGCATTGCCTAAAATAGAACGTGCTTCTTCGTTGTAGTTAATAATGGCTTTTTTTAGAGTGAATGCCTTCGCTGGCTCAATCAATGCGGCGAGAGAGACGTAATCCTTCGACTGACTATTTGCCGAAATCGCATCAAGAATGCGTGATACATTATTGAGGTACTTTACGCTGATCGCTTTATTGAAATTGGTTAAATCGAAGCGATTAGCTGCGCCGTTCAAGTTGTGAAGAGTTTGAATGTCTTGGTGGAATTGATTGGCTTCAAGGGCGATAGCGTCAAGTTGATTCTGATCGTTTACATTGATGTTTTTGTTGTTGAGAAAGAATGCTTTGTAAATGGGGAGCATGTCAGCTTGATAAAGGTTGCCAAACAGTCTTTCTAAAGTGTCACCCTGAAAATCAGCTTCGCCATTGCTATCGATAAAGGCTTGTAGTTTTGATTGATCTTGGCCGATAGGATAGTTTCGAGTCTGAGGGTTATTCGTCGATTCTTCAAATGTGGTTTGCGCGGTTGCCGCGCTTTGATTACTGGCAAGTAGCGCAGCCAGTATCATCCATGCAGTTTTATTCACATTGACTCCTAGTAAAGTGAATTTTTAATCTTTGCTCCTGAGAAATGCAACATGCGTCGCATCTATTCAAGGCGAGAGATAATTAAGGTTGTGGCGTGAGATATCAATTCAATTCATTGATGCATAAGGATAATTTTTTTTGTGACCGTGTTTTTAGCGTGATATCGCGAAGTTAAGGAATGGGAACTTACTTAACGTATTGTATTTAAAGATTTTAATTGTCCGTGTGTTAAAGAGGGTAAAAGTGAGAAATAAGTAATCAAAAATGATCTTAATCATGTTGTGAATAATTAATTCGTTAACATCAATATTTCGTATTTTTGCCGTTTTTGTTTGTGACCTAATATATTGATATGTCTCGCATTGTTGAAAATATAATATTGTTTTATCTTCGATTTAAATAACCGGATTGGGAAACTTCCGCCATTTATTCCCTTCTCACTTTTCCTGAAGACAGTACTCTGTTTGGCTATTGAAATTGCATGTAACGGCTTGCCACTTTCCTCTTAATTCCCCGATTTACACAACGCATAGCGAAAAATACCAGCGTTGCTAAGTGTGTGAACGTGTTTCTTTTGGGTTCTTATCAGCGCAAGGGGCCGACTCGAAAAGAGGTCTTCCTTCGATACTGTCAGTAATATTTACAGCACTATTCTCACTTTGACTTTTTGTGACTCATTTGTAACTCTATTTTTAATTGAACGTTCAATTAAAAAACATTATGTCTACATTTTAGGTGGGTATGAGGATTATCCAAGTCACGATAAGGAGCGTTGAATGCCAAAAGTAGGAATGCCTGCAATACGTCGACCACAGCTTGTGGCAGCCACGGTTGCTGTTATTGATGAAGTGGGGTTGGCTGGCGCAAGCGTCTCGCTTATCAGCCGAAAAGCAGGTGTATCCGCAGGGATCATCAATCATTACTTTGGTGGCAAAAACGGATTGCTTGAAGAAACCATGCGCTCTGTCCTTAGGGAATTGTCTGAGGGTGTACAGAAACGCTTAGTTGTGACGCCTCACCATGATGCTCGCGCACGTATTCTTGCCATCGTAGAGGGTAACTTCGATCCCAATCAGGTAAACAACAAAGTCACTAAGACGTGGCTGGCATTTTGGTCTCACGCCATGCATGAACCTACCTTGTTTCGGCTACAACGCGTGAATGAGCAACGTCTCCTCTCACATCTTCGTATTGAACTGAAAAAGCTATTGCCCAAGGAAAAAGCCGCGTTTGTTGCTCAGGGAGTCGCAGCACTCATTGATGGAATTTGGCTTCGAGGTGCGCTCAATCCGCGGGGAATCGATCCTGCTTCTGCTGTCGCGACAGTGGAAAATTACCTCACTCTTCAGCTTCTTGATTCATCATCCATATCAAAAGGCAAAAATTAAATGGATATTAAACAGTTATACATTCATGGACGGTATGTTGAAGCCTCTTCAGGTGAAGTTTTTACGACGTTAAATCCAGCGACAGGAGATATTTTGGCGGATGTTCAGCAAGCCAGCCAAGCCGATGTCGATCTCGCTGTGAAATCCGCGTGGGAAGGGTTTCAAATCTGGTCATCCATGAGTGGCGCAGAGCGACGGACGATATTAAACCGCGCCGTGGCGATACTGCGTGAACGTAACGATGAACTGGCGGCATTGGAAGTATTGGATACGGGCAAGCCGATTCAAGAGGCGCAATATGTCGATGTCGTGACGGGCGCGGACGTGATTGAATATTACGCGGGCTTGGCTGTCGCGGTTCAGGGGGAACAACAAAGCCTGAGTGAAAACCAATTCTTCTATACCCGCAAAGAGCCGTTAGGTGTATGTGCGGGTATCGGCGCTTGGAATTACCCAATCCAAATCGCCATGTGGAAAGCTGGGCCTGCATTGGCAGCAGGTAACGCCATGGTGTTTAAACCGTCAGAAGAAACGCCATTGACCGTGTTGAAACTCGCGGAAATCTTTACCGAAGCGGGAATGCCGGATGGTGTGTTCAACGTGGTGCAAGGCGACTACCGTGTCGGGCAAATGCTGTCGCGCCATCTGGATATTGTGAAGGTGTCATTCACCGGTGAATGTGGAACGGGCAAAAAGGTGATGGCGGATGCCGCTGGTTCGTTGAAGCCCGTCACCATGGAGCTTGGCGGCAAGTCGCCACTGATTGTGTTTGATGACGCAGACTTAGATAACGCAGTGTCAGGCGCGATGATCGCCAATTTCTATACCCAAGGTGAAGTGTGTACCCATGGTACCCGCGTGTTTGTGCATGACAGTGTTTATGACGCATTCGTAGAAAAACTCAAATCGCGTACTGACAAGCTGGTGGTCGGCGACCCGACTCACCCAGACACTCAAATCGGTGCGTTAATCTCGAAAGATCATCTCTCCAAAGTCCTTGGCTTTATCGAGCAGGGCAAAGAGAGCGGGGCGACGCTGCTCTGTGGCGGTTATCAAATCACGGACGGTGACTTGGCGAAGGGCAACTTTGTTGCACCGACCGTTTTTGCCGATTGCCATGACGACATGGTGCACGTCAAAAACGAGATTTTTGGCCCCGTGATGTCAGTGCTTCGCTTTAGTGATGAAGATGATGTGGTTCGTCGCGCCAACAACACCAAATACGGCTTGGCGGCGGGCGTGTTTACGACCAACTTCTCCCGCGCGCATCGCATTGTCGCCAAGCTTCAGGCGGGCATTTGTTGGATAAACAATTGGGGGGCCTCTCCAGCGGAAATGCCCGTTGGCGGCTACAAACAGTCAGGAATTGGCCGAGAGAACGGGCTAGAAACCCTGAACGCCTATACCCAGACCAAAAGTGTTTACGTCGAACTTGGTAACGTCGACAGCCCGTACGCGTAAGGAATGGCCATGACGAATCAGACGGAATTTGATTACATCATTGTCGGCGCGGGTTCTGCGGGATGCGTGTTAGCGGATCGTTTAACCGGATCAGGTGAACATCAGGTCTTGCTGCTTGAGGCGGGAGGAACCGATAGAAGCATCTTCATTCAAATGCCAACAGCGTTGTCCTACCCCATGAACACAGAAAAGTACGCGTGGCAGTTTGAATCTCAGGCGGAATCTGGCCTAGATGGACGAAAGTTGCATTGTCCGCGCGGTAAAGTACTGGGCGGCAGTTCCTCCATCAATGGCATGGTTTACGTACGTGGCCATGCATGTGACTTTGATGAATGGGAAGCCAACGGCGCAACAGGCTGGAATTACCAATCTTGTTTACCGTATTTCAAACGCGCGGAAACCTGGATTGGCGGAGAAGATGCGTATCGAGGCGGCGACGGGCCGGTCGGCACCTGCAACGGTAATGACATGGCATTGAACCCGCTCTACCATGCATTTATCGATGCGGGCGAACAAACAGGTTACCCTGTAACGGAAAACTATAACGGTTTTCAGCAAGAAGGCTTTGGCCCGATGCACATGACGGTCGATGGCGGTGTGCGAGCTTCAACGTCCAATGCTTATTTGCGCCGCGCGCTTAAGCGTCCAAACCTGACCCTTATTAAAGGTGTGACGGTCAATAAACTGCTGATAGAAAATAAGGTGGCGGTCGGCGTTTCTTACACGAAAGGTGGCAGTGCTTATGAGCTAAAAGCCCGCCAAGAAGTGATCAGTTCAGCAGGATCGATTGGTTCCCCGCAATTACTTCAATTATCAGGTGTTGGGCCAAAGGCCGTTCTAGAACACGCAGGTGTCGAAGTAAAATACGACTTGCCGGGCGTGGGCGAAAACCTTCAAGACCACCTCGAAGTGTATTTCCAGTATTTCTGTAAACAGCCCATCACCCTCAATGGCAAATTGGGGCTGATCAGCAAAGGCTTGATTGGCACACGTTGGATCTTGTTCAAAGACGGTCTGGGGGCGACCAACCATTTTGAATCGTGCGCGTTTATCCGCAGCCGAGCGGGCGTAAAGTGGCCGAATATTCAGTATCACTTTCTGCCCGCCGCTATTCGCTATGACGGCAAATCTGCTGTTGAAGGCCATGGATTTCAGGTTCATGTTGGCCCCAATAAACCATAAAGTCGCGGCCATGTACGAATCACGAGTGCTAACCCGAGCGACAAGCCAGAGATCGTCTTTAACTACATCAGCACCGAGCAAGACAAACAAGATTGGCGGGACTGCATTCGCCTAACCCGCGAGATTTTGGATCAAGATGCGATGACACCTTTCCGCGACGGCGAAATCCAGCCCGGAGAAAGCGTTCAAAGTGATGACGCGATTGATACGTGGGTAAAAGCCAACGTTGAGAGTGCTTATCACCCATCTTGTACCTGCAAAATGGGGGCAGACAGCGACCCAATGGCCGTGCTCGACAGCCAGCTTCGCGTAAGAGGCATAGAAAATCTGCGCATTGTTGATTCCTCCATTTTCCCAACGATTACCAATGGCAATTTAAACGGCCCAACCATCATGGTCGCAGAACGAGCGGCAGACATGATTTTGGGCAATGCAATGTTACCCAACGCAAACGTGTCGGTATGGCTAGACCCGAACTGGGAAACGCAACAGCGGTTGAACGCGAATGTCTCTGATAAGGCGCGAGAGAACGCTGCGAAATAGATAATAAGAAAGACAAATAACTGACCGGCGTGACGACGGGTTACGCCAACAGATAAAGGAAGAGGAAAGCAATGATGGATAAAATTTAGACTCAGCGACTAACCGGCATTAGCATGATGTTAGCCGCCAGCCTGCTTGCTGCACCGGCTTTCGCGAATCAGTGTGAAACGGTGCGTTTCTCGGATGTTGGTTGGACAGACATTACAGCAACCACGGCAGCGACAACCCTTGTACTGCAAGGTATGGGGTACGAAACAGACATTCAGCTATTGTCCGTGCCCGTTACCTATACCTCGCTGGCAAACGGCGACATTGATGTGTTTCTGGGGAACTGGATGCCTACCATGGAAGGCGATATCGCGAAATACCGCGAGGCGGGTACCGTAGAAACCATCGGCATGAACTTGGAAGGTGCAAAATACACACTCGCAGTGCCGAAATATGCCTTTGAAGGCGGCGTAAAGAACTTTGCAGACATTGCCAAATTTGATGACAACTTTAAAGGTCGAATCTATGGCATTGAACCGGGCAATGATGGCAACCGCCTTATCCAAGACATGATTGATTCAGATGCATTTGGCCTGAAAGGATTCGATTTGGTTGAGTCGAGTGAAGCGGGCATGTTGTCTCAGGTAAAACGCGCAGTGCGCCGTGACCAGTGGATTGTATTCTTAGGATGGGCGCCACACCCAATGAACAGCAACTTTGAGCTGGAATATCTGGCAGGCGGTGATGACTACTTTGGCCCTAACTTTGGTGGCGCTAACGTGTACACCAACGTACGTCAGAACTACACCACAGAATGCCCGAATGTAGGCAAACTGCTGACTAATCTCTCGTTCACCTTGCCAATGGAAAACGAAATCATGAACGGCATTTTGAACGACGGTGTGAAGCCGAACGTGGCAGCGAAAGAGTGGTTGCAGGGTAATCCTGATGTGTTAACTGCGTGGCTGGACGGGGTTAAAACGCAAGATGGAAAAGAGGCACTGCCAGCCGTGAAAGCGCATTTGAACATCCAGTAAATATGGGTTTCTCGCAAGTAGAGCGAGAGCATTGGGCTGGTGACAATAGGTTATCAGCCCAACCATCATGGAATTTGGAGTACACATGGACTGGATTACAGACAACAAAATACCCCTCGGCAGCTACATGGAAACGGCTGTTGATTGGTTAACGTACAATGCAGCCGGCTTTTTCGACGCACTTTCATTGTCGCTGGAATGGCTGATCCTGTCTCTTGTCGACATCATGCAGTGGTTACCACCGTATGTGCCAATTTTGCTGACAGCTGCCTTGGCGTGGCTACTGCATCGCCGTCTTTCTTTAGTGGTCTTTGTCACCGTTGCCTTGCTGTTAATACTGAATTTGGGCTACTGGCAGGAGATGATCGAAACCTTCGTGCTGGTGCTCACTGCAACAACCTTGTCCGTCATGGTGGGTGTGCCGTTGGGCATTCTCGCCGCACACAGACCGTGGCTTTACACCTTCATGCGTCCCGTGCTGGATTTGATGCAAACCATCCCAACGTTTGTGTACCTCATTCCTACCTTGGTACTGTTTGGTTTGGGCGTGGTGCCGGGTCTGATTTCAACCATCATCTTTGCTATCGCTGCGCCTATTCGTCTGACCTATCTCGGCATTCGAAGTGTGCCAGAAGAACTGATTGAAGCGGGGAAAGCGTTTGGTGCTACGCCAAGCAAACTCCTGTTTAAAGTAGAACTGCCTGCGGCCATGCCAAACATTATGGCGGGGATCACGCAGTGCATCATGTTGTCTCTCTCCATGGTGGTGATTGCTGCACTGGTGGGGGCTGATGGTTTGGGTAAACTTGTTATCCGAGCATTGAACACCGTCAACATTTCTCAAGGCTTTGAAGCAGGCCTTGCCATCGTGCTGGTGGCGATCATTCTCGATCGCTTGTGTAAAGCACCTGCATCGCAAGGGAAGGAGGGGTAATTCATGATAGCGGTATCCATTGAAAACCTAGACGTCATTTTTGGTGAAAAAACCGTACTCAGTACAACACTCTTAGACCAAGGGAAATCTCGTCAGGAAATTCTCGAAGAGACGGGCGATGTAGTAGGCGTCAGTAACGCCACTATCTCGGTAGAGAAAGGCGAGATCTGTGTGCTGATGGGGCTTTCTGGATCAGGGAAATCCAGCCTGCTTCGTGCCGTAAATGGCTTAAACCCGATTGCGCGTGGTTCACTGAAAGTACGCGATGGCGAGGCGATGATTGATCTCGCGGGTATCGACGAAAATACACTGCGCGACCTTCGCTCACACCGTATCTCCATGGTGTTTCAGAAATTCGCGTTGATGCCCTGGCTCAGTGTGGTCGACAACGTCGCGTTTGGATTAGAGATGCAAGGCGTAGGCAAAGTCGAGCGCAGACAGCGAGCAATGGAAAAACTCGACATGGTTGGGCTAAGTGAATGGCATGACAAACTGCCGCATGAGCTTTCTGGTAGTATGCAGCAACGGGTAGGTTTAGCGCGTGCCTTCTGCATGGACAGCGATATTCTGCTAATGGACGAACCGTTCTCTGCGCTGGATCCGCTGATCCGAAATCAGCTCCAAGATGAGTTGTTAGAACTGCAACGTAAGCTGAATAAAACGATCCTTTTTGTCAGCCACGATCTTGATGAAGCCCTGAAGATCGGCACCAATATCGCCATCATGGAATCTGGCAAAATCATTCAGCACGGCAAGCCGGAAGATATTGTACTGCGCCCCGAAAACCAATATGTGGAAGACTTTGTCGCGCACACCAATCCTCTCAATGTGCTTCGTGGCCGCTCCTTAATGACACCCATTGATAAACTGGTGAAGGAAAACAATTCACTCATTCTCAATGAACACGAGCAAACCCGTTTGGTGGTGGATGATGAAGGGAAAGTCACGGGGGCGATTCGCAAAGAAGAAGAACTGTCCCTCTTGCATTGGGATGATACTCAGCCCGTTGAGAGCGTGAAAAAAGACGATGTGGTGGTCGCTACCGCCGATATTTCCATGCGTGATGCGCTAGAAATTCGTTACCGAACAGGGCTTCCCGTCCTATTGGAAAGCGAAGAGAAAATCGTTGGGATTCTTTGTGATGATGACTTCTACCACGCTTTACTAGGCAAGCATTTCTCGCAGGTGGCTTGATAGGGTTGGAGAGGAAAGTGCCATGGGAAGTGGCACTTTTTCAAACTGGAAGCGAACCAGTTATTCTGGCTTATTATCAAATCCTATAACCAAAAACGGCCTCTTCTACACAGGCGGAGGCGACGAATTGGTGCCGATTTACGGTGATGTCGCACTTGGAACGGAATTGAACTGATAAGTGCAAGGTGAGGGTGTCTTCGCGTGAAATAGGAAGAGGCGGATTGTCGAAGGTAATGCCGGCTATGTCGCTTAGGCTGAAGCACTGCTCTTTACTTCATTAACAATGGAGGATGGGCTTGTATACACAGTCAAAGAGGCATGGATGTTTGACTTTACTATTGGCGATTGGGTGTATGCCACGCAATCCGGCGTATGGCAAATATACCGAATTGATGAGTTTAGGGCGTTTAATCCATCCACAAAGGAATTCGAAGATAAGTCGCTGATATTCGCCAAGCGGTTTTTCGATGACAAGGGAAAGGCGGCTTTTACGCAGGACTTTTTCTCCATCACTTCATTGTTTCCCGTAAAAGGGGAGTCAAAGCTCGATCTGGACTTGTACATCAAGAGTCATCCCAGACTTTACGCCAAGTTTAATCGCTATAACCCCGAGCCCATCGATACCGTTTGTCAGTGTTGGATTGACGTGCCTGAACATCAATCAACCGAAGAGATAGCGGACATGTTTCCCAAAAATGTGGAATACACACAATCTGAGGCTGCACAGCTAATTAACGCACTGGGGCTAGACTTAAAAAGCTCTCCGCACTGGACAGTGGAATTTATCTCCCGTGGCACAGTGTTACGGGATGGATATATCCGGTACGTATTTAACCGAGTGCTGGAGTTTTGATAACTACGCGCGAATCCTTTACAAGAACAGACTGACGAGACAAAAAGCTTCTCTTTCCAGCGGCAATCCGGTTGGCGCGATGAGGGTCGCTGACGAGTGCGGTCACTCACTTTTATTTAAATAACCTCATTTTCCATTTGACCTGTCTATAACTCTACAGTTTAAGATTCACCACATATCGACGAAACGAGACGGACTATGTACCGCATTTCTGAACTGGGTGAACGCGTCGGGTTATCCCGTACCACCTTGCTGTATTACGAGAAGCTCGGGCTTATTCAAGGTGAGCGTCTTGAGAATGGCTACCGGACTTATAGCGAGCGTGATTTACAGCGTTTAAGGCTGATTCAACAGTTACAGGCAGGTGGACTGACACTAAAAGAATGTCAGGCGTGCTTGGAAGCAAAAATCGACCGAACCTTATTGGTTAATCGCCTTGAACAACTCGATGCCGAGATAGCGGAGAAACAACGGTCCCGAGAATTGTTAGCTTCATTGCTTGGTGAAGACGGTCAGAGCGACTGGCACGATCAGGCAAGCAAGGTTGCGCCTGACGAGCACTTGGCGTGGCTTATTAAGCAGGGCTTTAACGAAAAAGAAGCACTGCGATTGAAATGGTTGTCAAAGAACATGAACGAACACGATCAATACATGGCTGACTTTATGCACATTTTCAACGCGCTGGAACGTTGGGGGCCGGGATCGGGATCGGACACGCTGCGTGCATTAAAGGCCGTACCATTTGTCCCAGAAAATCTACTGGAAATCGGCTGTGGTCGAGGCATTGCGACCACGGTTCTTGCTAAGAACACGAACGCAAGAATCACAGCGCTGGATAACGAAACGACTGCGCTTGAAAGAACAATGGAGCGCGCAACAGACGCCGGTGTTGCCACGAAGATTGAAACCATCTGCGCCAGCATGACGGACATTCCGCTTGAAAAAGGGCAGTTCGACCTGATTTGGGCTGAAGGCTGCGCGTATGTCATGGGCGTAAACAACGCGCTTAAACAATGGCGTTCGCTTTTATCAGAAAATGGTGTGCTGGTATTAAGCGACATGGTGTGGTCTGTCGATTCACCTAGCCCTGATATTGCAGCGTTTTTGGGAAGTGAATACCCAGATATTACAACCGCAGCAGTGCGCATTGCACAAGCAAACGCGGCTGGCTATGACGTGATTGATACCTTCACCATGAGCAAAGATGCATGGGATGCGTACTACACGCCACTTGGCGAGCGTGTCACTGAGTTGGAGACCAGCATGGCAAATTCAGCAGCATTAAAAGACATTAAACGCGAAGTTGCGCTAATGACAGCGCACTTCGGTGAAGTGAACTACCAACTATTTATCTTGGCAAAAGCAAAATAACTGCTCGTCCGGCGACTTTTGGCAAGAAAGGAAAATACTGTGAAAATTAAACAATACGAACCATCACAACTTAACGACATCAAAACCTTATTCCAAAACACCTTCACCGATTCAGAAGGCGAAGCGGAAGGCAAAATGGTCAGCGAGCTTGCCCATGAAGCACTCACGACCACAGAGAGCAAAGACGTATATGGTTTTGTGGCGATGGACGGCGACACGTTGGCAGGCAGTATCGTGTTTACACGTCTGACGCCTGCAAACGGCGCAGAAGCATTCTTGCTTTCGCCTGTGGCAGTTTCTACCTCATACCAAAAACAAGGTGTGGGTAGCACTCTGATCAACGAGGCATTAGAAGTGCTGAAAAGTGAAGGCGTAGAATTGGTATTCACTTATGGCGACCCAAATTACTATGGACGCGTTGGCTTTAAGCAAATCGGCCAAGACATCGTGAAAGCACCGTGTAACCTGAGCTTCCCAGAAGGTTGGTTGGGACAGTCACTCGTCAGTGACGAGGTTTCTCCCATTGAAGGCGAAACAGGTTGTGTTGCTGCGATGAATAAACCAGAAATCTGGTAATTACGCAGTTCTCATTGATGCTCTACGTTTCTCACGAAACACACAAAAAAGCCTCCCAATGCAGTCGCAAAGGGAGGCTTTTTGATTTCACTACGTCGAGCTTAGTCGTGCGGAATTACTCTTCCATCACGGTGGCATCAGTGACCGTCAGTGTATTGCCGTCACCTTGAACAAATGAGCGCATTTGTTGCTGCATTTCTGTGGTGCCTGGCTTGGCGTCATTCGCGAGAACCGATGAATGACCGCCGCCACGGAACTTAAACAGTGCCGCATTTTTAACGAGCGTACCTGACACCGACGAAGTGGTGACGTCGATGTTTAAGTTTTGGACCAAAGGTTTGGTGCCTGCAAACGGAGAGTAAGGAACCAAAATATCTGTGCCCGCAAGCGTTTGGCCTTCAGCAATGGCATTTGGAATGATGCTGTCACCATTCACCTGTGACATATACACCGGAAGTTCTGCCGAAATGAGGCGCGCATGGTTGGTTGGGTCAACTGTGTCTAACACCGTCTGTGCGGCAAATGCAAAGTGGTCATAACTGTCATACAGTTCGCGCAATGTCGCTAATGATTCAGGAGAACCGTTGTTCACCAACTTCTTCTCATATGAGCCATAGCAGAACAAGAGTTGCATCCAAGGCTTACCGCCACATTGCTGAGCAAATTTGTCATTCACTTTCAATGCCACGTTGCCTTTAATCAAAGGGCTGAACATGGTTGAGTTTAAAAGCAGATACGGGATTTCAGCACCCGGATTCGCCAGTGCCAATTTGTTCAACGCAAAGTAGCGATTGTCCGTTTCGACACTGTTCAGTGTATTGCTTACTGCACTGCCCGCATTAATGCCTGTAATTGCGCCCAGTGAATGACCTGCATACCCAACGCCATTATCCATCGAAATGGTTGCCAGTTTCCCATACTCAGATTCTGGGTCAGCCGACGCAGCGACGTTTTCTGCCATCAGCCCGATGGCTGCACGGAAGTTAATGACATCGATGGTGCTTTGACGCAAGTTGTCGCGCGCTGTGGTGAGAGACGACAGGTTCAGGTACATCTCAGGGTCACTGCCTGCGTTTTTGCCGCCGACTCCACGGTCACCGTGGAGTGGGTGATTAATGGCAAAAATGGCGCGACATTGTTCAGTCAGTAATGCATCAGACAGGTTCGAGGTTTCAAACGAGCCTTTGTCACTGGTGACACCATGTTGGTAGATGGTGATCGCGTTGGCACCACGCTCCTGACATTCTGGTTTTGTAGGAATGGTCATTGAATAATCAATGGTTTGCACAGAGCGAAGTGTTGGCAATACGCTAAAGCGCGTCATTAAACGCTCGCTGTCCACTGGTGAGCCATTGGCCAGTGTCAGGGCACTGCCCGACAACGCGTCGATGATGCGACGCTTACTCTCCACACTGTGTTCAAAGTCAGTGATATCTTGTACATCAACGTTCAATGCCGCCAGTTGAGCGTGAACCGCTTGCTTGTCAGCCTCAGTGCCTTCTTCTAGTACATGACGGATCTTAGCAACACTCGGCATGCCGCTCTGCCAAGGGGAAGACAGGTAGTTTTCTTTGTTGATATCGAGAAAGTAAGGGAGCGTGATTTTCCCATAGTAAATAGCACCCACGTCATTCGGTGTGTTTTTTTCGAAAACAGGGGTGGTCATCGAATACAAAGATGCCAATTGTTCCGCTGACACACTGTTGTCAATCGATGCCCCTTTCCAAACGGTGTTCGGGCCGTGCGCAATAGCTTGTGCCGTTGCATACATGGTACCCGCCAGCACATCGCCAACAGACGCGGTTTTGAACCAAGAAGAGAAGATGATCGTCGACTTGTCGACACCCGCTTGCTCAAAGGCATTTTCCGTGTTGTGCGTGATCGTTTGAGCGGGTAGCAGCTTCTCTACCGGCACTTTGTTTGTTGATTTCAAAACAGCATAAGAAAAGCTCGTGCCCACCGCGTTGTTTTGGGTGTCTTTTAGGCTGTTAGTAACGGCAAACATGTAGTTGCTTGAAGGCTCAAGCGGCTTAAGCAGCGTCGCGGTGAGGGTTTCGCCTTTCGCTTTCACTGTGTAATCCACACCTTCTACCAGCAACGTGGCATCAGACGATGCGTGAGGGCTACTTGGATCTTGAGATTTAAGCAGATAGAAGCTGTTTGCAGCACTGCTTGGATCAAGCGGGTAACCGCTGAACTCGACGTCAATCGGTTGGCTGGTGCTCCAACCATCCGTTTTGCCCATCGCAACCAGTGGATCGGACAAATCGTCAGGGTTAACCGCCGTGCTTTCGACACTCAGCGTTTGGTCATCTTTATCTGTGGCGAGATAAGAGGGGATCACAATGGTGGGTGATGATGGGTCAGAGACCAAATCGAACAGCACAGTGGTTTCCGCGCTTAAGCTTTCAAGAATCGCGGGGTCAAAGACGGTTGGATTCGTTGGGTTGGTCGAGGTAGATGAAGAGTCTTGCTCTCCACATGCTGTCAGACCAAAAGTTGAGGCGATAATGACAGCCAGCAATTGCTTTTTCACGGTAGGTTCCTAACTGAAACACGTACGTCACAGCCCATAAATTCACACGTTGGGCCAGTGAGAAGTGAATACGTTTAGACACTGTTGGTCACAGTGCGATTGGATAGAGCTACAAAAATTCAATCAATGCAGGTGGTAACTCTATGAAGTTTGGGTCTTTCCAATGGAGGTTGGTCAGCGTTGGGCGGATAGTATGTGCTACTTAAAAAGGCGTCAAACCGGAAATTTGATTGTGATCATTCCGATGTTTGATGCTTCGTGCTAGCGGCGCAATGGCATTGTTATAAAACGAAAAAGCCGCCCGATACATTTGCAGAGGGCGGCTTTATATTTTGGGGCTTTCAGGGCTTACTTAACTTGCTTGCCCTGAACCCAGACTTTGTCGATGTCACAGCTTTGGCCCAGAGACACAATTTTCTCCAGAATGTCGCGTGGCGAATCCATGTTTGGCCAAATACGCAGGTTGCCCAGCATGCTAGGTTTGATGACCAATGCATCGAAGTGGAAGTCTTTCTCGAACACACCCACTTTCTCGTTCAGCACACGACCACCGCCAGCGGTTGCCATCCAGAACGCTTCAACAAAACTCACACGAGAACCCGCTACACCACGCTCTCCTGCCGCAAGACGTGTATCTACGCCGTCTTCGCGAACGCGAGAGTGGGTTACCGCATCAAAACTTGCGCGGAAAATAGAAGGTGATGGTGCGCCAGCAATGTCACTGCCCAGACCGATGCTCACACCACTGTCCAGCAGTTCGCGGGTGTGCATCGCGGCATTGGCGAAGAACATGTTCGACAGAGGACAGTGGCCGATACCTGCATCAAATTCTTTCAGCATGGCGACATCGTTGTCGGTCAGGAAAATCGAGTGTGCCAGAACGGTTTTGTTGTTCAGCAAGCCCGCTTCCGCATAGATCTCGATATCGGTTTTGCCGTAGTGTTGCTGCGCATAATCACGCGCCCAGTCACTCTCAGAACAATGCGTTTGCATGTGAACATCGTGCTGTTGAACCAGTTTGCCCAGTTCGCGCAGCAGTGTTTCGGTACAGCTTGGCACAAAACGTGGGGTGATTACTGGCTTCACCAAACCGTGTTCGTTACCTTTGAGGCCACGCACATTCTGAATAAAGGCTTCCGTTTCCGCCAATGCTTCTTCAACAGACGGTTCGCGGTAGAAATCAGGACACTGTTCCGCGTTGTCCATGTTGATTTTGCCCACAAACGCGCGCTGGCCTTGCTCAAGGCTGGTCTTCGCTAAAAGCTCAGACGCTTCACGGTGGATAGACGCAAAGTACACCGCGCTGGTGGTACCGTTCGCCAAAAGGGTACGGGTAACGTCTTGGTAAACCGGTTCTGCAAATGCCAGATCGCCGTAGCGGTTTTCCAGCGGGAAAGTGTAGTTTTGCAGCCAATCATACAAAGGCAAATCCAGACCTTTACCTGCTTGCGGCCATTGTGGCGCGTGGCAGTGCAGGTCAACCAGACCTGGCATCAGGAACTGGCCTTTTTCTACGATGTTTAGTTTCGATGCATCACGGAGTGCATTCACGTATACGCTGTGCTCAGCGTCGTCAGCGGTAAAAGTGCCGGCGATGTCACCGCACTCATCAACGAGGATGAGAAAATCAGGCAGGAATGCCATTTCACCTTTTACTGGCGTGTGGAAAGTATCGGCCAAAATACCGAATTGAATGCGAGTCATGTCGATCATGCCTCAGCCTCCTGTACAGCATCCTCAGGGAGGATAAAATTCAAAATAACAGCAGCAAGTGCGCCAATGGCGATACCTGAGTTAGCCAAGTAGCCAACCAGTTCTGGTAACGCGTAAATCAGTTCGCGGGGCATGAATACCGCACCCAGCGCAAGCATAATCGGCAGGCCAATCACCAGCATATTACGCTCAGAAAGTTGAATGTTTTGCACAACGCGGAATCCGTTCATGGCAATCACCACACAGATCACCGCAAAGATTCCCGCGATAACCGCATGTGGCACAGATGCAATCAGGCTGGTCAGTTTAGGCACCAGACCCAATACCAATAGAATGAAACCACCTGCAATAATCGCGCGGCGAGATGCCACGCCTGTGACCGCGATAATGCCCGCATTGGTGGAGTAACCCGTTACTGGGCTACCGCCTAACAGTGAACAGATAAACTGACCCGCAGCCTCACCCGTCGCACCGCGGTTTAAGCGATCGTCTTCCAAATCTGTGCCTGTTACTGCTGTCACCGCACACCAAGTACCTGTGGTTTCAACAAGTACAATCATGGCAACAAACAGCATGGTTAGAATCGCCAGAGGGTCGAACACCAACTCACCAAAAGGCAGCAGGGTAGGCAATTGAATCCATGCTGCATCAGAAACCGCAGAGAAATCCGCCATGCCCATGGTCGCTGCGACCAAGGTGCCGACAAGGATCGCACCCAGTACAGAGGCCAAACGCAGCCAATGCAGTTGCTTCACAAAACAACCCAGTAGGATAAAGGCACTCAATGAGAACATGCTCGCCATTGCGATCAGAATGTTTTCTGCAGGGCGGTCAGCCGTGTAAATGCCGTTAAACGCAACAGGAAGCAAAGAGATACCCACAACGATGTTGACCGTGCCACCAACAATAGGGGGAACAAAGGTTTTTACCAAACGGCTGAACAGGTTCATCGGGCGGCCAAGCAGAGCCACGAAAATCGCCACAGGGATCATTGCCCCGTAAACCGCACCCATACCCAATGATTTACCTATCGCTGCAATCGCACCAATAGGAATGTACGACGGCCCCTGCATCACAGGCAGTTTTAGCAAAAAGCCAGATTGGATGATGGTACACAGACCCGCAACGATGAAGGTCATTTGGATAAGGGCTGATGTGTCCCCAACCGAAAGAGAAAGTAGGCCAGCAAGAATGATAGGGACGATGTAGAGATCCATTGCCAGCACATGTTGTGCCCCAAGCGACAAAGACTTCGGCAAAGAAATCTTCTCATCAATATTCAGAGGAACGGCAGTTTTCATAGGTTTTAGTACCAAAGTGGGTAATGAATTCTGAAGGTGTAAAAGTGACCAATTAACAGCCAGATAAAGACAAGAACACCTTGAAATTGGCGCGCATAATACTTGTTTTTCGAAGGAAGGCAATCGTTTGCGTGAGGTTTTTATCAATAGGGGAAGAATGGAGGGTTAAGTGGTGGTTTTGTGGGCGGTGAGGGGGGCAAGTGAAGTGCCAGTTAGCGTGTAACTGGCGCGGAAAGGGACAGAACTGATTTAGAGTTGATGCTCAAAACGATGCAGTTCGGATTAGGATTGTCTGGGCAAAGAGAAGTATATGTTATGAAACTTTGTCAAAGTTATAACGTCGCAGTACAACGTAATCCAAACTACCACACCAAATAACCGGCTTACCTGTTGTTGCATAGTAACAATCACCAATGATGAGAGCATGACAACCCTCTAATTGATCTAGAGACTTATCTACCTTGAAATAATTGCGAAACTCATCCGTGATATCAGGATTGATCGAAACACTTAAACCATCACTACGGCTACCAGCATTTAACCAAAGCCTACCATCAGCCGTAAAACCGGCATCACTGATAAATCCCCAATACACTCGATTTAACCCGTCATAGCGCTCATGAACATCTTTGAAATTTACAAAAAGCTCATTGGCTTTGTCTGGTAACCCCTGGATTGGAGCATAGGGGATAGTTACTTTCGAATCAGATGTATAGAGTTTGTCGGAACGAACTAGCTTATAAAGGGTATTTTGAAGTGTTAGGTGCGCGGGGTAATCTTTACCACCACCGTTTTTGACCTTATTTCCTGACCTTTTCTCCCCTGTGGGAGAATCTGGTTTAGGTGCGGGATTTTGAACGTCGACTTCATAATTTTTGTCTAAGCCAAGATCTAAAACTATACCGGAGTCTGGATTAGCGGCCGGCTGGCCATCACCACCGTCGCCGTCATCAACGACTTCATAGTTGGTTGCATAATTACAATTTTCTGTATGGTGAGCGCAAAAATGCGGTACTTTATTCCCGTAACTTGACTTTCTGAACCAAGCATCTCCTTTGCAGGAAGTGCATTGCAAATTTCGACGCATAGTTACAATTGCTTTTTCTCCCAGCGCCCAAAAATCATCCGCATACCACTCTTTCCCATCAATAGTACAAAAAGCTATTTCCATATTTTTTGCCTCTTTATAGTTATCGACCTAACAAGAATGGAATCAAGCTACCGCCCTCTGCTTCTCCGAACGCAACCGCCACTCAATGCCTTATAAAATCTACGCGAATCTACCATGAAGTAAGAAAATATGTACTTGAATGTAGTCACGTTCTGTATGAAATTAAGAGAAAAAAGCTAATAAATTCAGAGTAGTATCATATTTAAAGGAGGGCGAGGTCGTTCTATGGTTGACGCGGCACAAACATAAAAAGGAGCGATAAATCGCTCCTTTGGTCTTTTTACCTTCGCGGATGTTGTCACTGTTGATGATGATGCCAATTTGGATAAATTTGGTACCCGCAGGCAGCGTGATCGGTGGTCTGGTGGTTGTGCTTGGTGGAAGTATGTAGTCAGTGAAAGTTTCAGATATCAACTGGTTGTTGCCGTTGAACCGGTACCTGCGTCTACCGATACAAAGAAGGATGGGATGTCTGTAGGTGCACTCCTGTTAAGCGTCACTCTTGTACCTTACCTACATGTCATTTTCTTACACGTTCTTCACACACAATCAGGGTACATGCCTTTGTAACCATAGCTCTAATAAGGCGAGGTGCCATAACTTACTTCCCTTTAAGCGGGTATAGTACCGCTCAGGCTGGGATAATAGCTTTTCAACATAGACGGGGTTAAATATTCCCCTTTGCCTAGCTGTGTCACTGAGAAGAACCATCCGCATAAAATCAAGGCATTCACCCTGGATATACTTTAATGCTGGCACAGGAAAATACGCCTTAGGGCGATCGATAATATGTTCGGGAAGGCGTGCTTTCGCAATGTGCTTTAATACGTGCTTACCAAAAGAACCAAGCTTCATGCTCAGCGGCATACTTGCTGCCAACTCCACCAGTTCATGGTCAACAAAGGGGACTCTAGCCTCTAACCCCCATGCCATTGTCATATTATCTACGCGTTTTAGTGGGTCATCAACAATCAGCGTTGTGACATCCAGCTTCAATACTTTATCAAGATATTCATCGGCCTGACCTTTGGCCAACAATGTCCGAATCAGGCGACTGGTGTGATCATCACCATGAAAGCGTTTATCAACAGTATCAAGATACTCATAATGGTCACGATCAAAATATTGCGATGCGAACCTTTTCACGTCATCAGGCTCATTAGAGTTGTACATTTCCGGATACCAG
Organism: Enterovibrio nigricans DSM 22720; assembly: GCF_900167155.1. Taxonomy (GTDB): domain Bacteria; phylum Pseudomonadota; class Gammaproteobacteria; order Enterobacterales; family Vibrionaceae; genus Enterovibrio; species Enterovibrio nigricans. The sequence goes on from NZ_FUXU01000039.1 coordinate 35,282, forward strand.
AAGTAGCCGCCGAACACTTCATCAGCACCCTGTCCGCTTTGAACAACTTTTACATGCTTAGAAACCTGTTCCGCTAGCATGTAAAATGCAACACAGTCTTGCCCAACCATCGGCTCAGACATCATATCTACAGCCTCAACCAGACGCGTCAGCACTTGGCTGTCAGGAACAAAAAACCTGTGATGTTCAGTACCAAATATTTCAGCAATCTGGTCGGAATACTCAAATTCATTTCCCTTTTCTGCAGGTTTATCTTCAAAACCAACAGTAAAGGTTTTCATGTTGTCTACCCCTGATTCGGCTAACAATGCGACCAGTAAACTCGAATCCAAGCCGCCTGATAACAATACGCCAACTGGTACATCTGAGGTAACTGCCTGCCTTTTCACAGCGGATTTTAACGAATGATAAATGGCCTCAGTCCATTCATTTTCATCCATTTGATGGTGAGGACGCTGGGCAGACAATTGCCAATATTCTCTCTCTGTCACCCTGCCATCAGCACGAAACGTCATACTGTGTGCAGGCCGTACTTTTTGAATGCCATTTAATATCGTATGGGGAGCAGGAATAACGGAATGCAATGTTAGCTGGTGATGTAAACCGACTGGGTTAATACTTGTATCCACACCCGCATTTGCCAACAACGACTGAGTGTTTGATGCAAAGATCAGCCTGTTATGATCAATGCTGTAATACAAGGGTTTGATTCCCATGCGATCCCGAGCCAGAAATAAACATTCTCTGTTTATATCCCAGATGGCAAAAGCAAACATGCCATTAAAATGATCAACACACGTTTCTCCCCAGTGCGCATACGCCTTTAAAATAACTTCCGAGTCACCTTGAGAAAAAAGTGGTAACCACTATTTATTAACTCTGAACGCAATTGCGGAAAATTATAGATGGTGCCGTTGAACACCAAGACCAGACCAAGTTGGTGATCAATCAGCGGTTGATCTGATTGTCCGCTTAAGTCAATAATCGCCAGACGACGGTGGCCCAACGCAATCGCATTATCAGAAAATGAGCTCGCATGATCTGGGCCACGTCGTTCCAGTCTATCCATCATTTTATGCGTACGATTTAAGTCAGCTCGCTGACCATCAAACCTGAATTCACCACATATACCGCACATAACGTCCTTATTTCCCTTAAAGCTTACATTGAGACACACGTATTTCTTCTATACGCAGGCAACCCGAACGTTGCCTGCGTATATACCTGACTCGAAATCAAGTGAATTTGTGATTTTCTTTTACTCAGTCAAGGATATTTCTTTGTAATAATTTTTACAGGCGGAATTTTATTACTCAGGCTCAGTTTTATTTTCCAGTTATATCGTAATCTGTTTGTTTTCCCAACGCATTTGAACCATTTAGTTGCAATATATTCTCACTGAACCATGAATACGGGGAGACCAAGAAACATAGACAGACACATTAAGAAAAGAACAAACCTGTTAGTGTCAGGTATTCGACTGCCAGATCGCTAACTAATCTTTTTACTCTGTTCAATCTCCTCTATCAGATAACCGTCTGAGCGTTATGCTTTTCGAAAATTACTGAAAAGGACAATATTAAACCATAAACAGCGATAGATGCTGTGCACGGCTAGATTGGGTGTAATAGAATTACCTTTGCGAACATCCGTTATGGATGGCGATATGAGTGTTCAAAAAGTGACTGTCTGAATAGTTCGGGATTCTTGTGCAGAGCCTGTTACGGTAAGGTCTTCAACGACAACCGTGGAATCTACATCTTAAATCGTCAAGGTTTTGGTTCCTGCCGTAGGTAACGACTTAATGGCGAAAATGACAACGCGAAATAGACTGCTTTGTTGTTTGAGAGTATTGGCTGCTAACGCAGCCAATAGAATTCTATTGCCTATTGACCGGAGAAGGGCTCATATGTGTTATAAAATATTCCATAGTAAAGTCAGTGCTGAAACAGCAACAATTAGATCAAACACAACAAGAAGTACCGAGGAAACAACAGATGAAAATACCTTTATAGTTGAAGGCTTCTTAGGCGCTGGACCATAAATATTTTCCTCTGAATCACCAACCTTGAAGAACAATACCCAACGGATGATAGGAACCCATAAAACAAATGATAGATATTGAGGCCAACATAAATCTTTTACTCTTGATATTGTATATAGCCATGCAAGAACACATGAGACACCCCAAAGCCAAGAGTTGATAAAGTAGAAATGCACATCAGCGTTTTCTATAGAATAACCGAACATGCTTAATTTGGAGTTTTCATCTATATACCCATTCATAAACACAGGGAGTAAGATACACGCTAAGAAAGAATTTATAAGATACTCAACTCTTCCCATTCTAGGTGTTTTAACCTTCGCCTTTTCTTTTTTTTCAAGTGACTCAACCAAATGTTCGCTAACCTTTTTCCTAGCAGGCGCGAATAAACTTGTTTTACAGTCACCGCAATATCGGCTTGACTCAACAAGTCTTAAATCTTCTCTAGGGAAATCTCCACCACACGATGAACACCTCATTATAAAACTCCTTTTTCATAAATCAGCTAGTAAAATTACACCCGCAGTTCTTGCTCTCGCGATTATGCGATGACATCGATGCTGGGAATATGGGGTTCAAATTACGATAAGTATGTAAACAGAAACGGTAGGAAACTCGGCCAAAAATAGTGCTAACTCACCATGGAGCAAATCAAAACCAAGCTACCGCCCTTTGCTTATCCGAACGCAACGGCCCTTAAATACCTTACATATTCTAAGTGAATCTATCATGTAGCCAGAAAACCTGTACTTGAATGCAGTCACATTATGCATGTAATTTGAGGAAAAATACAATAAATTCAGAGTGATATCGTAAATAGGCGAGGTGTGGGGCTTTTTGTTGTTGGCACTCCACAAACATAAAAAAAGGAGCGAGAATTCGCTCCTTTGGTCGTTCTACCTTCGCTTAGTTGTGTTTAATCGTCGTCTTGGATGGTGACTTCTGCGACTTTTATATCGCTAAAGTCCCTCTGAGTGAAAGCAAGTACATTGAGGGTTTCGTTACCTTCACGGATATTGTCACTGTTGATGATGATACCAATTTGGATAAATTTGGTACCCGCAGGCAGCGTGAACGGTGGTGTGGTGGTTGTGTTTGGTGGAAGTATGTAGTCAGTGAAAGTTTCAGATATCAACTGGTTGTTGGCGTTGTAGAAGCGGAACCCGCCTGTATCTTTGTTGAAATCAACGTGGTCCGTTGCCGTTGAACCGGTACCTGCGCCTACCGATACAAAGAAGGATGGAATGTCTGTAGGTGCACTCCTGTTAAGCGTCACTCTTGTACCGTAGAAAATGCCGGATTCTTGTGCCAAGCCTGTTACGGTAATGTCTTCAACGACAACCGTGGAATCGACATCTTCAATCGTGACGGTTGATGTTTGCAAATCTGATTTATCTTGCGTAATCCATGTCTGAAAGGTAACGCTCTCGCCGCTCTCAGTCACATCATCAGTGATGTAAGATACCGAAAACGTCACGGTTTTGGTTCCTGCCGGAAGCGATACCTCGCTGCCAGCCTCTTGAAGACTCACTTCGACAGTGTCCAGGCTTTGACCATCGTTATTTTTAAACGTAATTGAAGCGACACGATCGTAGTCTTCGCCGCCTGTCGCACTGCCATCTACCAATGCGGCATTCAGGGTTGCGCCGTCAGTGCTTGCTTTGTCCAGCGTCGCTTCAAAGATGCTTGTGCTGCCTTCTGATAGGTTATCGCCGTTATTTGTGAGTGAGGTGACCTGGTTGACATCGCTGTTAAAGACCGTGGCGTCATAACAGGTGTGCTCTTCAGATGTGACAGTGGCCAAGGCACTAATGCGGGTTGGAAAAATACCAACCGCGACTTTTTCGCCCGTTTCAGGCTTAAAGCGCCACAACCAGTTGCTGTTGATGTTGCCAGAAACATTCTGGTTTTTGGCAGCCATCAGTAATTGTCCGTTTTGGTCTTTTGTTACGGCGGTGACGAAATCAACGTAGTGGAATGCTTTTAGCGTAAGCTCTGCGGTTTGTTTGTCGACGGTATACGTTCGGTTATTGGTGACAAACAATAACTCTCCATTGTGAAACTCAAAGTCGCCCCAACTGGTAAAGCCGCCTATACGGGCATTGATTGGAAACTGGGCGATTTCCGTTACGTCACCAGATTCGATGTCCACCTTGAACAGTCTGACTGAGTCGGAGGCATATAATTCGCCTGTGGCCGGGTCAAAAGCCATACGCAAAATTTGGAACCGGGTGTTGGCGACCTCTACGTGTTCTTTAGATGCAACATCGTAGTATGCGAGTTTAAAGGGCGTATTGGATTTGGCGTGGAAATCTAGCGCGTTGAGTTCTTGCTCTGTAAACAGTTCTTCAGCACCTTCCATGTGGTAAGAGATTGGCGCTGGTACGCTGGAATAATAGATACGATCTGAGTGTTGATCGTAAGCCATCGCTGAACTGCTGAAGCGTGCTTTTGAGTTGATTGTTGCGCGATCTGAGGCGTCAGAGAAGTAGTCTGAACCCATGAAAGCGTTCTCTTTTAAGTCAATAAGAGCACCGACATGTCCTCGACCTGCATTCATACTGTAAACGTTTCCATTGCATTGCGCAAAAGAAGCCGCAGAGGCGAAAATACTTGAAGCCGCTATCAGCGAGACTAGATATTTCATCATTCCTTTCTCGGTTTATCCTGTTGCAGTGCGAACTGACGACCTGAACCGCGATTTCGGGTTGAAGGCGAGTTGAATGAACAAATTACCTACATAAAAAGTGAAGATCTCTAGATTGCAGTGCATTCCAACGTTTTACCAATATTTATCATGATAAATATACTCAGCGTCAAATACATGATTCATAAATACATAGTAAAAAAGGATGGCAAAAGTCTGTCTCTGGTTGACTTGTGCCGAATTTGAGACGGAATAATTTGGTGGTTTCGCAGGTGATCGCCTTCTTCCCCTATGTTGAGACACTCCCAACTCTTGTTTTCTGCAACAGTGATGCAGTAGACAAGCGTTAGCAGGGGACTGTCTAGCAGGGAACAGATTGTTGAGATGTCCCACAAAGCGACAGTAGGTTGTGTCTTACCACGTGAGGCGTGTTTTATGGCGATTAACAATGCGTTAAAACTCTTTTGGACAGCGTTGACGACATTTCAAAAATGGTTTTTTGTCATTTTTCTATTAGGAAGTTTTTTTTCATTTCTCTCACCGCTTTTTCTAGGCGGAAAGGTAGTTGAACTATTTACGTTTACAGCCATTGTCGGCTTGATTTGTGCTGTGTCAGGAGTTCTGACTTCAATATATCAAGCGAGAGGAGAGGTGATTGTTTATGGGTTTATCATTGTAAACACAGTGACTTATGCATGGATAGCTTATGCGAGTGATTTATACGGTCAGGTGATACAGAATCTTGTTTTGTTATTGCCGAGGCTTTGTTGCTTAAATCGATGGAACTAAATCTAGAAGCTACGAT
>NZ_FUXU01000040.1 GCF_900167155.1 Enterovibrio nigricans DSM 22720
CTCGTATAACGCACCTTACATGGATTCACTTACGTTCATCATACCGACACCCTAGCACTTACCCGATTTGTGGTTATCAGGAGGAACGTCCTCTCACGATTCCATTCCCGTCCCATGATTTACTGGACTTCGTTACATTGTCGGATCCGCTGCTTTATTCAGGATCCTAGGGTCATCTGGTGATACAGATGGTTCACTCTTATCGCGGTGAACAGCGCTTCATACGACTTCAGGTCGCACAGACATGCCCGTGTTAGCAGAGGCGGTGTGATATGCAGTTATCTATTTGCACCATCTCCTTCAGACACCAGCTTATCTCTATGGAAAACCTGGCTGAGTGGGCTAGAAGCCATACTTTTCAGGGAATAGAGCTTTGGGGTGCCCATGCAATGGGGTTAGAGCATCAGCCTCAATATGACGCCAACTGGCTAAGAGATATGGGGCTATCCATTTCAATGCTGAGTGATTATCTCCCTATTGTGGGTGATGAGCATGATGCCAAGCAGAAGTGTCAGCATATCTGTCGATTGGCGAAACATTGGGAAACCACAAAAGTACGCACCTTTGCGGGGCATCAAGGCAGTGCAAGTGTCTGTTCAGATGAACGCGCCAAGATGACATTCCGTCTTCGATGTATCTGTGATTTTGCTCAACAGCAGGGATTAAGTGTGTTGGTAGAAACACACCCTGGCACACTGGCAGACACACCACAATCCATACTGCAGTTGCTCGAAGAAGTGAATCATCCGGCACTGAAACTCAACTTTGACACCTTGCATGTTTGGGAGGCAGGAGAGGATCCCGTTTCTTTCCATGCCGAGGTTGCTGAACATGTTGGGCACTACCATCTGAAAAATGTGCTTTCTCGTGAATTACTTGGCATTTTTGCCCCGAATAATGTGTATTCGCCGGCAGGAAGCCGTTTTGGCATGGTGCCCTTATTTCATGGAGAAGTGGATTATCACAAATTTGTACCGGAATTAATGAAATACAAAAACGTCTCTGCCTCGTTAGAGTGGTTTGGCCATGATGTAAAACAGACCTTATTGAAAGATAAGACAGAATTGGAGGCGTTTGAAAAGTGTATGTTTGCAGACTCCACTCTGAGCTAGATAGTGAAAGCCCAAAAAATCAGGCGTTTATTTTGTGAGGTCGGTCATGAGATATCAAGGCGGCAGTTTAAATCTCAGTCTTGATATTGATAATCAATATCATTTAAAGTTGAAAGATCTTATTGCTACAGAATAGATGATGGATACAAACATAACCCAAGTCATGGGAACGCTTTTAGTCGTTGAACCCAATGACGACTACGGTAAAAGGTTGATATCAAAGCTTCTTGAAAAAGGCTTTGTGGCGAAATGGTGCAAGTCTACGTCTGAGGCGTTTGATTTGAACGTAACGACATCCTTTGATTTACTGATGCTCTCGTCATCTGTTCCAGAGATGACTGGGCATGCGATGCTCAAACGTTACCGTAAACAAACTCATTCTCCAATCATTTGCTTGGCCAAGCACTACTGCCACCACGATTGTATTAATTGCTTCTTACACGGCGCGGATGACTATATTACTAGACAGCAGCCGCTCAATGAAGTGGTGTGTAGAGTCATGGCCGTAATACGACGCGCTCAACAGCTCCCGACACTAGAGGCTAACTCACTGTTGGTGATTGATCTTCTTTCTTTGGACAAGAAACGCCAAGAGGTCACCTATGATGGCCAGTTTATTTCGGTGACCCCCATTCAGTTTAAGCTGCTTTGGACGTTGGCAATTCAACAGCATCAAATATTGAGTAAGGACTACTTATCTCAAACCGTGCTGTCACGTGAGTTTCATAAGTACGACAGAAGTTTGGATATGCACCTAAGTCGGATACGAAAGAAGTTAGTGGAGGCGGGTATGGCCGCAGTACGGCTTCAAACAGCGCATGGCAAAGGCTATTGTTTCTCCTGAAAAATAGACTCTGTCAATAATTTCACAGCCTTACATCACTTGTAACAATTGTAAATTACGTTTACACCCTCTCATGGTAATGGATAATAATGCAAATCATTATCATTACAGTCATGGAAAGAAAGCAAGATGTATCAAGGATGTAGTTTTAAAGCCTCACCGCTCACCCTCGCAGTTTGCGCCGCGTTTATCAGTCAATCAGCCATCGCTGATGATCATACGGATGCCCACGAAACCGTGGTTGTCACGGGTAATCCGCTTACCACAACCGACGTAACCATTGATGCTTCTCAACTCGAAGAGCGTCAGGCCAACGATTTAAACGATATTTTTCGCACCGATCCGGAAGTGACTGTGGGTGGCGGATCCGGCGTCACGCATAAAATCTATGTTCGAGGTCTGGAAAATACACTACTGAACGTATCTATTGATGGTGCTGTTCAGTCGGGAAACATCTACCACCATCAAGGCAGCCTTTCAATCGAGCCTGATATTTTGCAGCAGGTAGAGGTTATTGCTGGTGCAGGACGCGCAACTGACGGCGCGGGCGCGTTGGGCGGTGCAATTCGCTTTGAAACCAAAGATGCCGAAGACATGTTGATGCCGGGTGAGCGCTTTGGTGGTGCAGTGAAAGCTGGCTACTACAGCAACACTGAAGGGTATAAAACAACCGTCAATGGTTACGGTATGTTGACTGATAATGTCAGTGCCATTGCCACTTTGTCATACAGCGATCTAGATGATTACGAAGACGGTGAGGGGATTAAGCGAGACCACACCGGGGCAGAAAACAAAGTGGGCTACGTTAAGGTTGTTGGTAATATCACCGAGGCACAATCGCTTTCTGTAAGCTACGACTCTCGTGAAGATGAAGCTTATCGCTACCATCGCCCACAATGGGCAGAAAGTAAAAAGAACAGTCCAATCAATCAGGAAATGGACCGTCATACACTTACTGCCAAATATGCACTGAATCCAGAGGACATTGCGTGGCTGAACCTCGCATTGACGGCTTACAACACAGAAACATCCCTTAAGCACATCGACGGGCCATGGGGAGATTATCAGGGTGAAGCCAAATCGTTTGGTGCAGATCTTCGTAATACGACAACTCTGGGCAAGCACGCGTTGATTTATGGTGTGGAGTATCGTGACGACGAAGGCTATCTGACAAGCCCTACCTATGGTTCTGATAAAGACGAAGGTGAAGTCTTTGGCGTGTATGTTCAAGGTGATTTCTATCTCTCTGATGCACTTCTCCTTAGTGCGGGGGGGCGCTTTGATTCTTATAAGCTTGATGAGTCAGGCGGGAATAAATTTGACCATGATGGTTTTAGCCCTAACGTCAGTGTGAACTATGCGGTGACATCAAATTTAAATGTTTATGCGGGCTACGCGCAGGCGTTGCGCGGAGCGCAAGTGCGTGAAATTTTCAAACTCGATAGCACCAAAAGCGCAGAGACGCGCAAAGAAGAAACCGCTGAAAACACAGAAGTAGGCGTGAACTGGGTATCGGGTAGTTTACACCTGTCAGCGACGGCGTTTATGACCAAAATTAACGATATTGTTGATGAAGAGAACAAGCAACTCACCAATGTGGGTGATCTTGAATCCAAAGGCTTTACTGCGCGTGCTGCCTACTACTGGGACTCAATCTCTGCGGGCATTAGCTATAACCAGTCTCGCCCCGAGTTGGATGGACAGCCGCTGAATGATGATACCAAAGGCATTGGTACGGCGATTGGTGATACATGGGTTGCCGATGTGAACTACCAAATCACAGACAGTATTGTGGTGGGTTATGTAGGTCGCTATGTGGAACGCCTGACAGAAGTGGCTGACGGCTACGACGAGAAAGCCGGTTATGCTGTACATGATCTTTACAGTGAATGGACACCATTAGCTAACGAAGATCTGACCGTGTCAGTGGCGGTGAAAAATCTGTTCGACAAGGCATACCGTGACCACGCCAGCTATGGCATCTACCGCAATGATGATGGCTCCCAAAGTACGATTGCAGTCGGTACAATGGAACCGGGCCGCGATATTCGATTGAACGTGGCTTACGCATTTTAATGTAACTGAGAGAGGCGAAAGTCTCTCTTTTTGATCTTGTTTGAAGTTCCTCATTTCTCTTTGTGACAATCCAGACTTGCTCACGGTCTTCGCCACTATGCCAGCTAAGATATATTCGACGGTAATAGTGCAGAGGCCTACATGAAAAAAGACCTTCTGATGATTCTCTTTGTTTGTATGTTTCTGCTCGGGGCATACATGACGATAGCCCAAGCGACACCTTGGGAAGCGGTAGAGCAACCTTACGCAGGCCACGAACAGTCTATTGGTAGCTATGCCAACGGCTGTCTAAGTGGTGGTGAAGCGTTGCCACTAAACGGTGAGGGGTATCAGGTGATTCGTCCGTCGCGAAATCGTTACTATGGTCACCCAAACATGATTGCGTACCTGACCAAGCTCGGTGCCCAAACCAAGGCATTTGGCTTGGATGATTTGTTGATCGCCGACATTGCGATGCCCCGTGGCGGTAATTTCTCCAGCGGGCATGCCAGTCACCAAACGGGGTTGGATGCTGACATTTGGTTGAGTTTTGCACCAGACACCTTGACCCAAAAAGAGGCCGAAAACCAGACAGCAATCAGTATGGTTGATTTGAAGAATTACAAGCTCCGCCGTGACAACTGGCTTGAGGACCATGCCATTCTTTTCCAGGTAGCAGCATCCGAACCGGAAGTGGCGCGAATTTTTGTTCATCCTGTGATTAAAGAAACCTTGTGCTCGAAGGAGTGGGAGGACAGAAGCTGGCTTCGGAAGGTGCGCCCGTGGTGGGGGCATCACTACCACATGCATGTCAGACTAAGTTGCCCGGAAGGCAGCGCATCTTGCGTGAATCAGAAAGCACCACCACAGGGTGATGGCTGTGGGGCTGAGCTAATTAGTTGGCGACCTAAACCTGAAGACAGTAACAAGAAGACGGCATCTGAGACAAAAAAGAAGAAAGCGAAGATAAAACCGGCGCAGTGCACCATAGTGTTAACCCAATAAAAAAGCGCCTTTCGGCGCTTTTCTCTTTTATGCGAGTCCTTGTATTCTCACAAACTTTTCCAGCAATTCATCATTGGTTTCCTTGTGCTCAGGGTCAATGATGATGCAGTTTGTAATTGGACAGACAGACTGACATGTTGGCTTTTCATAGTGACCTACGCATTCCGTGCATTTGTCTGGGTCAATCTCGTAGATCTCTGCACCGAATGTGATAGCTTCATTCGGACATTCAGGATCACACATGTCACAGTTAATGCACTTCTCGGTGATCAATAATGCCATTGATTACGCACTCACTGCTTTAGGCGCGTTAGGGTTACGCGTGTTCGCACCGTCAGTCAGGTTGCGCATCAGCAGACCAAACGCGAGATCCATATCATCAGGAACCGGGATGAAAACAAAGTGACCGTTGCCTTTGGCATCGTCAATCACTTCGCTCTTACGGTTTTCCATGGTCTCCAGCGTGAAGATCACATTGCCTTTCGGCGTCATCACTTCCAGTGAATCACCTACTACAAATTTATTCTTCACTTCTACTTCAGCCAGATCACCACGACGTTTACCCGTAAATTCGCCCACAAATTGTTGGCTGTCAGACACAGAATAGCCGTACTCGTAGTTTTGGTATTCGCTGTGGTTGTGGCGACGTAGGAAGCCTTCGGTATAACCACGGTGCGCCAGGCTTTCCAGCGTGCTCATCAGAGTCTCATCGAACGGTTTGCCTGCAACGGCATCATCGATTGCTTTGCGATAAACCTGAGCGGTACGTGCACAGTAGTAGAACGACTTAGTACGGCCTTCAATTTTCAGAGAGTGGACACCCATCTTCGTCAGACGATCAACGTGTTGGATAGCACGTAGGTCTTTAGAGTTCATGATGTAAGTGCCGTGCTCGTCTTCAAACGCCGCCATTTTTTCTTCTGGGCGGTGGGTTTCACTCAGCAGTACCACTTCGTCAGTAGGCTTGCCAAGTCCCAATGTGTTGTCAGGGCGTTCTTCCGCGTCTTGGATTTGAACAGAAGCTGCAGGTTGAATCTCGACAATTTGGCCTGTTTCGTCTTCTGTTGCCTTCTCTGTTTTGTATTCCCAACGGCATGCGTTGGTACAAGTGCCTTGGTTCGGGTCACGCTTATTGATGTAACCAGACAGTAGGCAGCGGCCAGAGTAAGCCATGCAGAGTGCGCCGTGAACGAAGATCTCGATCTCCATTTCAGGTACTTCTTTGCGAACTTCTTCGATTTCTTCCAAAGACAGTTCACGTGACAAAATCACGCGCTCAATGCCCTGGGTTTGCCAGAACTTCACGGTAGCCCAGTTAACGGCATTCGCTTGAACAGACAGATGAATCACCATGTCGGGGAATGCTTCACGCACCATCATGATCAGGCCTGGGTCAGACATGATCAGCGCGTCCGGCCCCATATCAACAACAGGCTTTAGGTCACGGATGAAGGTTTTCAGCTTAGAGTTGTGAGGCTGAATATTACATACCACGTAGAACTTTTTACCCAACGCGTGGGCTTCATCGATACCGATTTGAAGGTTCTCGTGGTTGAATTCATTGTTACGTACGCGAAGGCTGTAACGTGGTTGACCGGCGTATACTGCATCTGCGCCGTATGCAAATGCATAGCGCATGTTTTTTAAGCTGCCTGCAGGAGACAGAAGTTCTGGTACAAACATAATCATTGCTTCTATTTCTGAGTGTAAGTCAGGCCGCATCCAAAAATGAGGCGGATATGCGGGCGATTTTACTGTGATCTTGTTAACATAGCCAGTTCCATTCAGGAAACCATTCAAAGAAATTGTTGTCTTCATTCTGTCGGTGAAATTATGAGTAATTCGTGCATAATTTGACAAAATGATGATTAGAGCTCCAAAATTCGCCTGTATGTTAGGCAAACTTTTTAAAACTCACGCAGCATTGAGCAAGAAATAGATGTATGAAAAGAAAACCAAGACGATGAGCAAGCTGTCGAAATCGGTTCTTGGCCTGATGGGATTGTCGTTAGTGACGGTTGCAGTTTCGATTAACGTGATGCATTCCGATCCAATACGTGTTGTCCCCCTCAATATTGCGGGTTCATTACTACCTTCTACGTTCACGTCTGACGTGAAGGTGGAAGACGTTGTTGACCTTCCTGACTATGAATACACCATTCAGTCCGGTGACAGCCTCAGCCAAATCTTTATGAAACTGGGTATTCCTTATGGCGACTTATTGAAGCTGATGGAAACCGACCTTAACCACCTTCGTATTGATACTCTGCAACCGAATGACGTTTTGCGTTTTTGGGTCGATAAGAGTGGAAAAAAACTGCTAAAATTTGAGCTTGAATTCAATATTGCATCTAAAGTGCAGTACTCACGTTTAGACGACGACACGTTTGAGTTTCATGAAATCGACATTCCTGGGAACTGGGTTCAGTCGGTAACGGTTGGGGATATTGAAGGGAGCTTCTCTGTTTCTGCGCGTCAGGCAGGGCTGAGTTATAACGATATTGATGTCATCACCAATTTGCTAAAGGACAAAATGAATTTCTCACGCGACTTACGTGCGGGTGATAAGTTTGAGGTCATAAGGGCCGAGCAGTTTGTGGATGGGAAGGCCAGTGGTCAGCGAGACATTCAGGCTATTCGCATTGAGCGTAGAGGTGGTGCGATCACGGCGTATTTGCACACTGATGGTAACTATTACGATAAAAACGGTGACAGCTTACAGCGAGCGTTCCAACGCTACCCGACTGCGCATAAAGAGCGAATTAGTTCACGCTTTAATCCGCATCGCAAGCACCCTGTCACCGGACGTGTCTCGCCGCACAATGGGACTGACTTTGCGGTAAGAACGGGTACCCCTGTTTTGTCAACGGGCGATGGCGTGGTCGTTATGGTGCGTAATCACCCGTATGCGGGTAAATACGTCGTGATTGACCACGGAAACCAATATCGGACTCGTTATCTTCATAACAGCAAGATCTTGGTGAAAAAAGGGCAACGTGTGTCTCGTGGGCAGCAAATTGCGCTGTCTGGTCAGAGTGGACGCGTGACAGGTCCGCATATTCATTACGAACTCTTGATTCGAGGTCGTGCAGTTAACCCGATGACAGCGAAAATTCCGATGGCGACATCGGTGCCGCGTGGCGAAATGACGGGTTTTCGTAAAGCAGTTGCAGCCTATGACAAAGAAATGTTGGCTGCACAATTTAAGTAGCAGGAAACAGAAACGGGGCGTCAAGCCCCGTTTTTTTATCACCAATCTCGCGATTATTCGCCTTTGTCGATGCCGCCTAGCTCTTCGTAAAGGTTTGGCAGAAACGCGCCGAGTTCACCGCACATCAGAGACAGATCTGCATCCAGACGCTGCGCCATGTCTTCGCGGTCAATATCGGCATTTTGATCGCGCAGCTCTTCAGAGAATTTGATGCGCTTGACTGACATATCATCACAAAGCATAAACTCGATACGATCTTGCCAGTTCAATGCCAACTTGGTGACCAGCTTTTCTGCTTCAATGTGAGCAAGAATCTCATCGCTTGAAAGGTCCTGTTGCTTACAACGGATCACGCCACCTTGCTCCAGAATGGCTTTTAGCTCGGCTTCGTCGCCAATCGTAACGCCTTTCGGTGCATGACCAGAGCGAACCCACTCGGTCATTGCCAGCTCTACGGGTTTGTTGGTTTCAACGGGAACCACAGGTAGGCTACCCAGAGATTTGCGTAGCAATGCCAGCACATCTTCCGCTTTTTTTACGCTGCCAGCGTCAACAATCACCAAGCCAGATTTTGGCATAATCAGTGCGTAAGTTTGTGACATACGAGAGAAGGCGCGAGGCAGCAAATCGATCACGATGTCGTCCTTGATGCTGTCTTTCTCTTTTTTCTTCAGTGGACGACCTTGCTCACGCTCCATGGCGTCCACTTTTGCTGCCAGTGAATCTTTGATCACTGAGGCTGGTAGCATTTTTTCTTCTTTGCGAGCACAAATCAGAATGTTGCCATCGCTGACATGCGTCATCATGTCGCCATGCTTGCCTAATGCCGTGGTCCAGCCGAATTTTTGCATGTCCTGACTGCCACACGGTGTGAAGCGAAACTCAGACAGCTGCTTTTCCAAAAGTTCAGGATCGAGGTCGATGTCTCGGGTTAGGCGGTAGGTGAAAATATTCTTGAACCAAATCATGGCGAGGCGTTATCCATCAGGTAATGACAAAGGCCACATGGTATTGCATTCAGCGCCGAATGTCGCCGCAATTGGGGTACAATTTGGGACTCAGCACAAGAACGAGCGCACAAGCATCAATGAAAATACTTCACACATCAGACTGGCATTTAGGGCAGAACTTTTTTACCAAGAGTCGAAAAAAAGAGCACCAAGCATTTCTGGATTGGTTGCTTAATGAAATAGACAGCAACCAAATTGATGCCGTCATTGTTGCCGGAGATATTTTCGATACCGGCGCACCGCCAAGCTATGCTCGCGAATTGTACAACCAATTTGTGGTTTCAATCAGCCAGCGGAATTGTTCGTTGGTGGTACTAGGCGGTAACCACGACTCGGTCTCGACGCTAAAAGAATCTAAATCTTTGCTGGCCTGCTTGCACACCTATGTGGTGGCCAATACCAGTGACGATATCGAAGACCAACTTCTTGTGCTGAATAACCGCAATGGTGAAGTCGGTGCGATTGTGTGTGCCGTGCCGTTTGTTCGTCCTCGTGATGTATTGACCAGTCAGGCGGGTGAGTCCGGAACAGAGAAACGTCAGGCATTGGGTGATGCCATCAAGGCGCATTATCACCAGTTGTATCAGGCGGCGGTTGAACTGCGTCAGGAAAACAGCTGGCAAGTGCCGATTATTGCGACAGGGCATTTGACGGCACTCGGCGTGAGCCCGTCTAAATCCGTTCGTGATATCTACATTGGCACGCTGGATGGTTTTGCGGCAGAGGCCTTCCCGCCTGCTGATTACATTGCCCTTGGACACATTCACAGACCACAGATTGTCGCCAAGTCTGAACATATTCGTTACAGCGGCTCACCTATTCCGCTGAGCTTTGATGAGTTGAAGTTCAACAAGCAAGTGGTGCTGGTGGAGTTTGATGGTGAGCAGCGTGTTCGCATCGAGCCGATCAGTATTCCAAGCTTTCAGCCTATGGGTGTTCTAAAAGGGTCTCTCGAAGAGATAGATGTGCAGCTTTCACAGTATAAAGATCATGATGATCCAAATGCTGTTTGGCTACATATTGAAGTCTCCGTGCAAGACTATCTCTCTGATTTGCAACAATGTATCCAAGTGATGACCGAAGGGCTCAATGTGGAGGTGTTACAGCTCCAGCGTTCCCGTGGGCCAAAAGCTCAGGCGTTGAGCCAAGAAGCCAAAGAAACGCTGTCTGAACTCACCCCCAATGATGTCTTTCAAAAGCGCCTTGCATTGGAAGTGTTTGAGGGGGAAGCGGAACTTGCGCGTCGTGAGCGCATTCAAACCCAGTTTTCACAAATCGTTGAAGATGTTGAGCATGTGGAGGCGAGCGAATGAAAATCTTAAGCCTTCGCTTTAAAAACCTGAACTCGCTAAAAGGCGAGTGGAAGATTGACTTCACGCATGCACCGTTTTCCGATAATGGCCTGTTTGCAATTACAGGCGCAACGGGGGCGGGGAAAACCACGCTGCTTGATGCTGTCTGTCTTGCATTGTATCACCAGACCCCACGTTTGGGCCTTATCTCAACGTCCAGTAATGAGATCATGACGCGCGGCACCGCAGAATGTTCTGCGGAAGTGGAATTTGAAGTAAAAGGCCATCCTTACCGCGCCTTTTGGAGCATGCGACGTTCGCGAGGTAAAGCGGACGGTAACTTGCAGCAAGCCGATGTCGAGTTGGTTGATGCGAAAACCGACAAGGTGCTTGCCACGCAGGTGAAACAAAAAAACGAACTGGTTGAGCGTATCACAGGCCTCGATTTCTCGCGTTTCACCAAGTCCATGATGCTCTCCCAAGGAGAGTTTGCTGCGTTCTTGAATGCCAAAGAAAATGAACGTGCAGAGCTTTTGGAAGAGCTGACGGGCACAGAGATTTACGGTCGTATCTCAGAAAAAGTGCATGAACGTTTTTCGGCGGCAAAGCTCGCGTTGAGCCAAAAAGAAGCCGAAGCCAAAGGCGTACAACTTCTCAGTGCTGAAGCGTTGTCTGAGCTTGAAAGTGCACAGACCGACGTCGACGCCTCGCTTAAGAGTAAGCGAGAAAAACAAGCTGAACTTGCCGCGCACCTTGCGTGGTGGAAAGAGCATCAAAAAAGTCACCAAGAGAAAACACAAGCTGAAGCGCAGCAATCTGACGCAGAGACCAAATGGAAAGATGCTAATCCACGTTTGGATAAGTTGGAACAAAGTGAACCTGCTGAAAAACTGCGTATGCCTTACGAGCGTTGGCAAACGGCGATGAATAGCGCAGAGTCTGCGAGTGTGGCATTGTCGGCAAAGCAAAATGTGTTGCAATCGACAACAGAAAAAAGTGCTCAAGCAGACCAAGCCTTGTTGAAAGCCTCTGACACACTGACGCTTGTAAAAGCACAACAGCGTGAGCTGGAAACACTTGTCAGCGAGCACGTCTTGCCGCTGGATACTGACATCAAACACCAATCGCAACGCCATCAAGAGCTGAGTCTGCAAAACTCAGGACTTACCAACAAGCAGGGTGAACTGACAGTGTCTCAAAGCAAGATTGCCGAGCAACTCGACGCAAAAAATGGCGAGCTTGAAACCGTCACGACCTACTTGTCTAAACATCAATCTGCTGGCCAGCTTAAGCAGTACCTTGGTCAGTGGGCGCAGATGGGGCAGCAGCTCTCGCAAGAGCAAAATGCGATTGCGGGTATGCAAAAACAAGAAGGCGAGCTGACTGCCTCACTTCACGCTGACAGTGAAAGAGCGGTTTCTGCTGATAAAGAAAAACAAGCGGCTTACACGCAAAGCGAAAACGCCAAACAGGCATGGGAAGTGCAACAACAAGCGTTTTCCAAAGCCACAGAGAATGGCGATGTCGAGACGCTGGATAAGCAGCGCGAGCTGTTAAACACACAGCTTTCGGTCCATATGCAATTGAGTCAATGGCTGCAGCAGTGGCTTGAAATTGACAAAGACTGCGCAGAGAAACGCCATGTATTGGCGGAACAAACCTTGCTATCTAAGGCATTCGAGCAAGATGTCACGGCACTTCGCCAGCAATACAAAGATAAAAAACAATTGATTGATGCGCTTTCTAAGCTTGTCTGTCAGGAAGAGCACTTGGCGCAATACCGCGCAGCATTGCAGCCACACGAAGCCTGCCCGCTTTGCGGCGCAACCGAGCATCCCGCCTTATTGGGGGCTGTGCTTGACGTCTCTGACACCTTGCAGCAAAAAGCAGCGGCAGAGATGGAATTGAAAGAGCTGGAAAACATCGGTAAAGAAACCGGTATGAAGCTCGAAGTGTGCAAGCGTTATATCAATGAACTGGAAAAGCATTTGGCGCGCAATCAGCAACAACAAGTTGCGTTGAGAGATAACTGGGTCAACACGGCGTCTTCAATCAACCTGAGCGTAACCATTGATCAGCAAGACGCTTTCGCAGCCTTTAACGATGAACAGTTACGAGCACGCGATGCGCTAACCCAAACGCTTGCGTCATTGAAGACCCAAGAGAAAACACTGCAACAGACCAAACAGCAGTGGGATGACGCCGCCCGTCTATTGGCATCGACCGATCAGGCATTGTCCTTGCTGTCACTCTCTGTCGAGAATAAACAGCGTGAAGTGCAGAAACTCACCGCGGATAAAGGAAAGAAGCAAGATTACCTCGAAACGCTGCAAAGTGTGCTGAGCCAACAAATCTTGGAAAGTGGCTATACGCCACCGGAAGACAGCGCCCTAACTGCTTGGCTGGAAGCGAGAAGTCAAGATGCTGAGGCATGGGATCAAAACAACCGTCGAAAAGACATCTTAGCCAAAGAGGTGGCACTTCTGGAGGTTGAACTCGCCAATTGCGTGAAAGACCTAAATGCGTTGGCTGAGCAGCAGCATGCCTTGCAATCTGACATCAATGCTCTGTTATCAACGCTAGAATCGGCGAAAGCCAAGCGTGCGGAAATCTTTGGCAATAAGCTGATTGATGAAGAAAAACGTCGCTTCACAGAACAGACTGAACAGACAGAAAATGCTTACAAGGCCGCGCAATCACAGGCTCAACAATGTCAGGGTGACTTACGGGCCATTCAGGCGGAAGTGACCAGTCAGACTCAAACCCTGGAGAATCTGACTGCTGAGTTCAACACCAAGTCGGTGCAGTGGGAAGAAAGCCTTTCTGCTTCACCGTTTGATGCGCTTGAAGCGTTCCAGTCTGCTTTGTTGCCAGAAGATGAAAAGCAGCAAATGCTGGCAGAAAAACGTGGTTTGGAAAACGCGTTAGAAGGCGCGAAAGTGTTACTTCTAAAAGCCATGCAACATGTACAAGATGTGCTTGCTCACGAACATGCCACTGAGTGGCAGACAGTTGCTATGGAAACGGTGGAATCTGATGCTGAAGTGCATTCAGAACAGCTTCATCAGTTGGTCAAACGCAGCGGCGAGATAAGTAACGAACTTGCGTCTGACAAGCAGCGTCGTGAAAATCAGCAGGCATTGTTTGCGGAAATAGAACGACTGCGTACAGCGTATGACGACATACACTACTTGCACTCTCTCATTGGTTCGCAAAAAGGCGATAAGTTTAGGAAATTCGCACAGGGTCTGACGCTGGATAATTTGGTGTACTTGGCGAATAAGCAGCTTGATCGTATTCACGGTCGGTATCAGTTGAACCGTAAACAGGGTGAAGGGCTTGAGCTCAGCGTATTAGATACGTGGCAAGGCGACATTGAGCGTGATACCAAAACCTTATCGGGTGGTGAAAGCTTCCTCGTCAGTTTGGCGTTGGCACTGGCTTTGTCTGATCTTGTCAGCCACAAAACCAGCATTGATTCACTCTTCCTTGATGAAGGGTTCGGTACGTTGGACAGCGAAACGCTGGATGTGGCACTGGATGCACTTGATAACCTGAATGCGTCAGGAAAGATGATTGGTGTGATCAGTCATATTGAAGCGATGAAAGAGCGGATCCCAACTCAACTGAAAGTGTCGAAAAAAACAGGGCTTGGGATCAGTGAGTTGGAGCGAGTGTATCGCGTTGATCAGGCATGATTTTTAAAAAGTTAAGTGGTCAGAGGTGAGCATTTAGCAGCAGGCATCGATTGCAATCGTGGGCGTGATTTTGTGTCGATTTTAACAACAGATAGTTTGCCGCAAAGACGCATGTAGGCGTTGATGGTGGATAAAAATCAGTTTTGTAAAAGAGGGAAACACCCCTGTTAAATATTGATTTCTAACTGTCTGGATTAGAAGACATGTATGGCTATATGAATTCGCAAACCTCGCGAAAGGTCACAAAACTGTCATAATTGAATCACATAATGACGCCCTAGAAATAATAAGTTAACTGGGTATTGAAAAATGGTAAGACGGATTCTAGTTGTTGAAGACGAAGCACCTATTCGCGAAATGCTGTGCTTTGTACTGGAACAAAAAGGCTATCAGGCCGTAGAAGCAGAAGACTATGACAGCGCACTGGAAATGATCTGCGAGCCTTACCCTGAATTGATCCTGATGGACTGGATGCTACCAGGTGGATCTGGGATCAATTTAATCAAACACTTAAAGCGCGACGAATTAACCCGTCAGATCCCAGTAGTTATGCTGACGGCGCGTGGTGAAGAAGAAGACAAAGTTCGCGGATTGGAAGTGGGTGCAGATGACTACATCACTAAGCCTTTTTCGCCGAAAGAGCTGATGGCACGATTAAAAGCGGTTATGCGCCGTGTATCTCCGACATCATTGGATGATGTGATTGATGTGCAGGGCTTGAAGTTAGACCCAGTTTCACACCGAGTGACAGCCAATGAAAAGCCGCTCGATATGGGACCGACCGAGTTTAAGATGTTGCACTTCTTCATGACCCACCAAGAGCGTGTATATAGCCGTGAGCAACTTCTGAATAACGTTTGGGGAACCAACGTTTATGTTGAAGATCGAACGGTTGACGTGCATATTCGTCGTTTGAGAAAAGCACTGGAAGCGGACGGACACGACAAACTGGTTCAAACTGTTCGCGGAGCGGGCTATCGCTTCTCCACGCGCTCGTAATTAGACGAATTCCTGTTCATGTTGCCATCCTATGGCCACCGGATGGCATGATGGAGACATAGATGGTCGAAAGACTCACATGGAAGAAGCTGGCTTTAGAGCTGGCTTTTTTTTATTTGCCTTGGTTTATCATAGGTTGGTTCTTTGGTGGATTGCCTTGGTTACTGCTACTTGCCACTGTACTCGTTTTGCTTTGGAACTTTTACCATCAGCTAAAACTGTCTGATTGGTTGTGGAAAGAGCGTAGCCTGACGCCACCTTCGGGCTCTGGTAGCTGGACGCCCCTGTTTAACGGTATCTACCGCCTGCAAAAGCGTAATCGACGCCGTCGTAAAGAATTGGCAAATTTGATTCGTCGCTTTCGAAACGGTGCTGAATCGTTACCTGATGCCGTGGTTGTATTCGAGCATGATGGCTCTATTGTTTGGTGTAACAAACTGGCACAAGAGCTGTTGGGCTTCCGCATGCCGGATGATGCTGGCCAATACATTGGTAACCTCATTCGTACGCCAGAATTCATTGAATATTTAAGTCGTGCCGAGTTGGGTGAAGCGTTTGAAATGCGTTCAACGCTTCATACCGCGCAAACCCTCGAATTTCGTACCATGCCGTACGCAGAAGGCGAGTACCTGATGGTGGTGCGTGACATTACGCAATTGAAACAGCTAGAAGGTATGCGTCGTAACTTTTTTGCGAACGTCTCGCATGAGTTGCGTACACCGATGACGGTTCTTCGTGGTTATCTCGAAATGGCGGAAGACCCCGATATGCTGGTGGGGCCAATGTGGGATAGAGCCCACGGAGTGATGACGGAACAACTGACGCGCATGGAAGGTTTGGTTGAGCAGTTGCTTACGTTATCCAAGATTGAAGCTAGCGTGAAAATAGCCCTTGATCAGAAGGTTGATGTTCCTGCGATGCTGGATGTTCTGGAGAAAGAGGCACAAACACTGAGTGGCGATCATGCCCATGAATTCGATTTCGAAATTGATCATTCTCTTCGTGTGCTTGGCGATGAAGATCAACTCCGTAGTGCGATTTCAAACTTGGTGTATAACGCGGTGAAGCATACGCCACCAAGTGCAAAAATTCAGGTCCGCTGGTTCCGCACAGCGAAAGGACCAAGACTGGAAGTGATTGACAGTGGAGAAGGGATCGCGCCGCAGCATATCGACAGACTGACTGAGCGATTTTACCGCGTTGACAAAGCACGCTCTCGTGAAACAGGCGGCAGTGGCCTAGGTTTAGCGATTGTGAAGCATGCGTTGAACCATCATGAATCTGAGCTTGAAGTTAAAAGCAAGGTGGGGAAAGGGAGTGTGTTCTCCTTTACGCTTCCGGAGCGATTGGCATGTTAAAGCGGGTGCTTACACTTGTCGTTTTTCTGACGCTTGGGTCTTCGGTTAACGCCGAGGACCATCTTCCTCTTTATCACCGCGTTGATAACATCTCAGGTAACCTCTCATCGGTCGGCTCTGATACCTTGGCAAACCTCGTGACCCAGTGGGGCGTGCTGTTTAAAAAGCTTTATCCGAGCGTAAATGTTCAAATTCAGACCTCGGGCTCGTCGACCGCGGTTCCTGCGCTCATTGAAGCGACCACTCAGTTTGGCACCATGAGCCGTAAAATGCGTGCGCGCGAAATTGAAATGTTCGAGCGTAAGTACGGCTACCCGCCCACCGCCATCAAAGTGGCTATCGATGCCATGGCGATTTTTGTCCATCAAGACAACCCCATTAAGGGCCTCAGTTTAACGCAAGTTGATGCGCTGTTTTCTGAAACGCTGCGATGCGGTGCTAACGAGCGATTGGAAAAATGGGGCCAGTTGGGGCTGGAGGGGAGTTGGATGAAGCGCAATGTGCAATTGTTTGGCCGTAACTCAGTGTCTGGGACCTATGGTTTCTTTAAAGATGAAGCATTATGCGATGGTGATTTCCGCCCTGACGTGAATGAACAACCTGGCTCCGCGTCGGTGGTTCAATCGATCAGCTCTTCGCTAAATGCGATTGGGTATGCTGGTGTAGGGTATCGTACAGCAGGTGCGCGCATGCTGCCTCTGGAGGTGGATGGTGAGTATGTTCACGCGACTGTAGACAGTGTTATCTCAGGTGTTTACCCGTTATCACGTTATCTCTATGTTTATGTAAACAAGGTACCAAACAAACCACTTGCGCCAATGGAAGCCGAGTTTATTAAACTGATATTGTCTCGTCAGGGACAGGCTTTGGTGAGTGCTGAAGGCTTTGTACCTTTACCTGCGAGTGCGATTGAAGCGCAGTTACGTGCCGTGGGTTTATAACTCTCGCTGAGATCAGAAAAAAGACCGATGTTTCCATCGGTCTTTTTTTATTCCTCGATACACAATGTCCAACCGACAGCGTCCCAATAACCCTTTTCTGCCTCTAAATCGGCGGCGAGAAGGCGGTTTCTCTGCAGCCAGCCGTCAGGGAAGCGCAGTGACCAAGCATCATCATTTATCGTGAGATTGACATCAGGCACCGGATCACCTGAGCGTTGCACGTTCAGGACACACGCTAATCGCAGTGCGCGAATAAGCGGAAAAATGTGCTTTTGTTTGAACAGCGTAAATTCAGGCATGTCGGCCAATTTTAGCGTCTTTCGGTGAAAGCGCGTTAAGGTGGCTAAAACGGTTTGCTGTTCCTGATTAAACCCCGGCATATTGGTGTTTTGCAGGATGTAAGCAGAGTGCTTGTGAAAACCGGAGTGTGAAATACTCAAGCCCACTTCATGAAGCAGTGCGGCCCAACTGAGCAAAATAGACAGTTCCGCTTTTTTGGGTTTTAACTGAGGCTCTGCTTGAAGATAGAGTATCTCAGCAGCCTGTTGGACATTGTCTGCGTGTTGCTTATCAATGTGGTATCGCTCAGCCAAACCTTCGGCAGTGCGGGTGCGAATATCGCTGTGCTGGAAACGGTCTTCCATTTCGTACAGCAGCCCTTCACGTAATGCTCCGTCGGAGTACACCATTTTCTCAATATTAAACGCTTGAAAAACGCCGGAGAGAATGGCGAGGCCAGCTGTAAAGACCGGCCTTCTGTCTTCTGATAGTCCCGGTAATTCAAGGGTGTCGACTGATTTGAACGTCAATACGGTACCAATTAGGTTGTCCAGACGTTTGCGCGTGATGATGCCATCATCATGGCCATTTGCGACCAAAACTTCACGTATGGCCTTAATGGTACCGGATGAACCGACAACCTCTTCCCAGCCAAAACGCTGGTACTGGCGTACGATGCTTTCCAATTTCAATTCTGCTGCGATCTGCGCAGAGGCAAAACGCTTGATGGAAATCTGCCCATCTTTGAAAAAACGTTCGTTATAACTGACGCAGCCCATACGCTTACTGTTGGTTAATGAGGCCGTGAATTTCTTGCCAATCACTAACTCCGTGCTGCCTCCTCCGATATCGATAACCAATTTGCGTCCTTCACCGGGCTGGGTGTGACTGACACCAAGGTAAATAAGGCGAGCCTCTTCGACACCTGGTATCACTTCAATGGGGTAAGGGAACACATTCTGCGCACGTTGGAGGAATATGTGACTGTTTTTGGCTTCGCGAAGCGTAAATGTCGCAGCGACACGGACGTTTTCTTCTGAAAAGCCTTGCAGCCTTTCTGCAAACATACCGAGGCATTCAATGCCTCGGTTGATGGAAGCGTTGTTGAGGTTACGTTGATCATCTAAGCCTGATGCGAGTCGGACTCGCTGCTTGTGTCGGCTGATGATTTGAAGGCTTTGCCCGACAACACGAGCGACGACCATATGAAAGCTGTTTGAGCCCAGATCAATCGCAGCGATTTCTCTGGGTTTATCAGCGTACTTCTCTTCATTCATTTTTCAATTTGTCCGCTAAGCGCCGATTTTCTGTTCTCTCTACTTGTTTAAGGTAATCGTAAATTTCAATTTGCGAACGTATTTTTTTACGATTTCCACGCTTAACGTACGAATTTGACATGTCCTTGTCGATAACACGCGCTTTGGCGCGGTCAGCGAACTGCAGCTCAAGGATATCCATGATGCGATCTTTCAGGCGCTCATCTTTGATGGGAGTAGCGACTTCGATGCGGTTATCGATATTCCGTGTCATCCAGTCTGCGGATGAAATATAGAGGTCGCGGTCACCGCCATTTTCGAATGCGAAGACACGCGGGTGTTCAAGGAAACGGTCGACAATACTGATCGCCTTGATGTTTTGGCTAATGCCTCTTACGCCCGGCACCAAGGCACACATGCCGCGAATGATCATGCGAATCTTTACGCCTTCACTGCTGGCTTTATACAAAAGATTTACCAGTCCCTTATCAACGAGATTGTTGACCTTGAGCGTGATACCCGCCTTGCGTTTGGCTCTTGCATGCTCAATTTCCCGTTCTATCAAACGATTAAGACGAGAGCGCGAGTTACGAGGGGACACAATCAGGTGATTGAACTTCACCGGTTTGTAAGGGTTCTCGATAAAGTTAAATACCTTACGGACTTCAGAGGTGATGGATTTGTCTGCGGTAAACAGTGAAAAGTCGGTATATATACGGGCCGTTTTTTCGTGAAAGTTCCCTGTCCCTATGTGGGCGTATTCGCGAAGGCCATCGTTTTCGCGGCGAGAGATAAGACAAAGCTTAGAGTGAATTTTTAGCCCCGGCGTGCCAAATATCACTTTGACGCCTGCGTCTGTCAGCACACGTGCCCATTCAATGTTTGCTTCTTCATCGAAGCGAGCTTGCAGCTCGACAACTACCGTGACACGTTTACCATTGTTGGCCGCATCAATCATCGAACTGATGATGCGACTATTCTTGGCAACGCGGTAAATGTTAATGCGAATACTGCGGACTTTAGGGTCGTAAGACGCCTGACGCACTAATTCCGTCATATGGCGGAAGGTATGGTAAGGGTAATACAGCAACACATCGCGTTCGCGAATCGCATCAAAGGCTGTAGGGTATTGTTTGAAATCAGCAGAGTCGATAGGTGGTAAAGGTGGATATTCTAAATACCGCATTCCAACATTCGGAAAACCGATGAAATCTTTGAAGTTATGATAACGGGCCCCTGGCAGCACACTGTCATAGTCAGTAATTCTTAGCATGGCGAGAATGTGTTTCACCATGTCTTCAGGCATGTCTCGTTGATAGACAAAACGCACGGGAAGCGCCGTCAGGCGTTGATCAAGGCTGTCGGACATATTCTCCAACAGGCTGTGATCCACCTCGTTGGTTAAGTCATATTCCGCATCTCGTGTCATCTTCATCGCGTAGGCTTCTGCGGTGTCGTACTCGAAGAAGCCGCGGAATATCTCATCCAGACAAAGGCGGATGATGTTGTCTAACAAAATGATGGTTTTACGACGACGCTTACCTTTTGGCTCCGGTACTTTGATGAAGCGTTCTATTTCATCCGTGGGTATTTCAATAAGCGCATAGCGGGTAGGCTGTCCTTCTTTTTTTAGCTCAACGACGAGGTACGAGTAAGCATCTTTAAGGAAGGACAGCAGTTCCATATCATCCGTTAAAATGATTGGCGTAATATGAGGAAGTAGATTGCTGACAAAGTGCTTACGTAGCCAGTTTTGCTGGTACTCAGTGAGCTGACGTTCGTTAACGAGAAAGATATGGCGTCGCGCCATTTCGAGCAAAATGTCGTTGTACAAGTGATCGAAATCCTGATTCAGCTTGAGTACTTTTTCTTGGATTTTCCCAAGCAGTACTTTTGCGTTGTCATCGCCACCTTGCTCTTCGTTGATCAGAATACGGCGTTTTACGTCCGCAAAGCGGACTTGATAAAACTCATCCAGGTTACTGGAAAAAATACCGAGAAAACGAACACGTTCGATAATCGGTACCGTTTTATCTGCGGCCTCCTGAAGTACCCTTTCGTTGAACGATAACCAACTAAGCTCTTTTTCTACGTAATGTGTATCAGCACTCATTATTCCCTGTTCCAGCTAAGAAATATCGTTAACATCAAACTCCACGATGAGATCGTCAGATAAGCCTTCTAAAGCTTCCCCAATGGCATCTAAAGAGACGGTGTTAGCAATATCAAGATCGAAATCTGCAGTAAATATCACACCACCAGAATTGGCGGCACTCTGCGTATTTGTTTCTAGGTTGTTGATGTTGATTCCGAATTTTGCGATCTCTCTCGTTACTTCCTGAATGATGCCGGGTCGGTCATTACCCGTAACGGTCAAAGAGTGCGTGGTCGTATCCGGCTCCGGTTGTCTTGCTGCGTCAGCGATAAGAACATCTAAATCGGGGATGCTGGTCAGCGCTGTTGACAGTGCGGTTGCATCGGCTTCCTTGATGTCTACCTGAATAATGCCAGCAAATTTGCCTGCGAGTTTACTCAGACTACTTGCTTGCCAACTTCCTTGGTGTTGGAAAACTGTATCGGAAAGTGTTTCTACAAGACCAGGACGGTCGGTGCCAATCAAAGTAATTACTAACTGCTTCATGGTTGTTCCTTAACGTCTACAGCGTTGGGGGAAGTTCCATTATTGGAGCTGTAAGCAGTTAGTGTCTACCTTCATCTGAAGCAGTGAATCCGATCTGTGTTTTAAATCAACGTTAACAAAGGCTAAATATCCTTTGTTACACTTTTATTTCACCTAGCCAACATTGTCGGATTTTCTGTACTGTCACATTTGTGTCATCAAAAAGAAATATTATGGTTCGCTAAATCGAGTAAAAGAGGTACCAATGGCAAACGCCACCAATGCGCTGATGCAAGGGGATTCCCGTCGGCGTTTCACTGACAAGCTAGCACGCCTATCTGTAACAGGAGGCGGTCTTGTTGTGCTGTTTGCGTTGCTGTTGATATTTTTCTACCTCGCCTATGTCGTTCTTCCTCTTTTTAAAAGCCCGGAAGTGACTGTCAATAAGGCACTTGACCTGACCTTCCATCAACAACCGGCACAACTCGGCGTTGATGAGAACGGCCAACTTGGCTTTCGTTACTCCCAATCTGGGGCACTCACGATTTTTTCCTTGGAGGGAAAAGATAAGGTGGTGATGCGCCAGCAACTCACCGATTCGCCAACCAGTTTTTTTGCTCAGCACACAACCGCAGGAATTACGGCGTATGGCCTTTCTGACGGCTCTGTGGTATTCCACCGATTACGTTTTATATCCCATTACACGGATGGAAAACGCTCATTTACACCTGATATTAAAATGCTGGGAAGTGTTCAGCTTTCATTGGTGAAAAAGCCAATTACCCAGCTTTCTTTTTCTGACCACAATGATGCTCGGATAATCGCGGGATTGTCGGGTGACCAAATTCATGTGTTGGTTGAAAAAGGGGACGTCGAGACGCTACGCACCGTCATTGACTCCGACCCTTCGGCTAAGATTCTGGTGACGCCAAATGGTCGTAAATTATTTGAATTGGTGGGAAATAATCTTAATGTCTATGCCATTTCTTCCTCAGGAGTTCAACGGCGAGAATCGGTAGATATTGACCTTGTTACTGGGCATAAGCCAACAGGTATGGCATTGCTTGCCGGTGGCCATTCACTGCTCATTCGTCTTGATAATGGCACCATAGGACAGTGGTTCGACGTGGTCAAAGCCAAAGCACGCAGTATGACTTTGGCTCGGGAATTCCCTACGGTTAAGGGGGATCTCGCTGTTGAAGCACACCGTAATGTGTTTGCCAACTTGGCACCGGATGGAGTCTTGTCGCTATGGCATGCTCCAAGTGAAAGCCGCGACGTTTTTGATTTCCCTCAGCTTGCAAGTTCTGTCGATATGATGGCGTTTTCACCTCGTGCAGACAGGTTGTTGATTGAGCAGCAAGGACGATTGGATTTGCTGACCGTGGATAACCCGCACCCTGATGTCAGTATTCGCTCCCTTTGGCAACAAATTTGGTATGAAGGGTATAGTGAGCCTGATTACGTATGGCAATCAACCTCTGGGAATGAGAGTTTTGAAGGCAAACTGAGTGTGGTTCCTATCGTGTTTGGCACCATTAAGGTCGCTGCGTTCTCGCTGATATTTGCGGTTCCTTTGGCAATTGGTGGGGCGATTTATACGGCTTACTTTATGCCATCACGATTGCGAAAAGTCGTGAAGCCAACAATAGAAATTATGGAAGCGTTACCGACAGTTATTCTTGGATTTTTGGCGGGTCTTTGGCTCGCCCCAATCATTGAGAAAAACCTGCCAGCGGTCTTCCTGATCTTTGTGTCGTTACCCATTTCGTTTCTGTTGGTTGCGTTAGTATGGGCTGAGTTACCAAAAAAATGGCGAAGGAAAATTCCTGATGGCGGGCATCTCTTTTTGCTGATCCCGCTTATTCTTTCTCTGGGCTACCTGGCGTTTATCGTGGGTCCGTATATTGAGCAGCACTTTCTCGGCGGTGATAGTCGGGTTTTCGTGACGGACGTTTTGGGTGTGAACTTTGATCAACGCAACGCTATCGTCGTTGGTCTTGCAATGGGTTTTGCCGTTATTCCTACCATTTTCACCATTGCTGAAGATGCGATTTTCTCCGTGCCGAGCCATTTGACCAATGGGTCATTGGCACTCGGTGCAACGCATTGGCAAACCTTGACGCGTGTGGTGTTATTGACTGCCAGTCCGGGCATTTTCTCAGCGATCATGATGGGCTTAGGACGCGCGGTGGGTGAGACCATGATAGTGTTGATGGCAACAGGCAATACCCAGCTGATGGAATGGAACCCTTTTGAAGGTCTCAGAACGCTGTCTGCCAACATCGCCGTTGAAATGCCGGAGTCCGAAGTGGGGAGTTCGCATTACCGTGTACTTTTCCTGACAGCATTTATTTTGTTTAGTTTTACGTTTCTATTTAACACGGTGGCGGAGTTTGTTCGTCAGCGTTTGCGAGATAAATATCGTGCGTTGTAAGTCTCCTATCTTGTCCATTTATACGTTATTGAATAGGCGTGGCGATGTTTAAGCGATTAAACCGCAGCTCCCCTTGGGTGTGGATGAGTGCAGGCATGGTGAGCCTTTGTCTTGTCGCTGTGTTGGGTGTGATGTTACTGATTGGCTGGAAAGGACTGGCTTATTTCTGGCCATCTCCTGTCTATCAGTTTGAGATTAAGACTCATCAAGGAATAGAGCGCTTCTATGGCGAAATCTATGACACAGAAACGGTGTTGTCGCAGCAACTTATTGAGGCAGGCATAGTACTTACAGATCCTGTCGCTATTGAGCAGTCACGGTTGCTTATCAAGATTGCAAACCGAGAGCGTGAGGCTCACGACTTTGTTTCTGTGTTGCAGCAAGACATTGTTTCTCAAAAGGCCGCCGAAGATATAGCGGTTGTGGAACGCACGGAAAACGGTGCATTTTTCGGTGTGCCTCAAGGGTATATTTTAAACGGGAAACTGGTAGAACAGCCGCTTCTTCCTGCATTCTATGAAGAAAAAATTGCCGAGATTACGGCTCGTCGCAAAGAACTTTCTCGCTTCGAACGTGTTGACATCGAGAAGGTGAACCATCAGCTTTCACAGTTGAGAGAAGAGCGACAAGCGTATGTGAAAGCAAAAGCGCCAGTACCTCCGTTTCTGAATGATGAAATAGCGATTGTCGAAAAACGCTACGAAGCGAAAGAACAGACGCTCATGGCAATGCGTTCAGACATGGCCTTAGACAGCTTGTTGATGACTGACAGAGAGGGCATGACGGTACGTATTCCGATGAATCATGTCTTAGCCATGTGGTATCCCAACGCCATGAGTTGGCATGACAAGTTTACTCACTGGTTGCATCATATTGGAAAATTCGTGACGGAAAACCCGCGAGAGGCTAACTCTGAAGGGGGCGTTTTTCCCGCCATATTTGGCACAGTATTGATGGTGCTGCTGATGTCCATCATGGTGACACCGCTTGGCGTACTCGCAGCGGTCTATCTTCACGAATATGCAGGTAAAAGTGCGTTCACCAAAGTAATTCGTATTGCCGTCGTCAACTTAGCGGGTGTGCCATCTATTGTTTATGGCGTCTTTGGACTGGGTTTTTTTGTGTATTTTGTCGGCGGTAACATCGACGCACTGTTCTATGCCGATACGTTACCGAACCCAACGTTCGGCACGCCAGGTATCCTTTGGTCATCATTGACATTGGCAATTCTGACCCTGCCTGTGGTTATTGTTTCTACTGAAGAGGGGTTGGCGCGTATTCCTTCCTCAGTGCGACACGGTTCGATGGCTCTGGGTGCAACGCAGGCCGAAACCCTTTGGCGTATTGTTTTGCCAATGGCCAGTCCTGCTATTATGACGGGACTGATTCTTGCCATTGCGCGCGCAGCGGGTGAGGTTGCACCACTGATGCTTGTGGGCGTGGTTAAAGTGGCACCAAGCTTGCCGCTTGACGGCAACTTCCCGTATTTGCACCTCGATAGAAAGTTTATGCATTTGGGTTACCATGTTTATGATGTGGGGTTCCAAAGCCCGAATATTGAATCTGCAAGGCCTTTGGTTTATGCCACTTCATTATTGTTGGTTACGGTGATTGTCAGCTTAAATCTGGCGGCAATTACGATACGTAACCACCTGCGTGAGAAATACCGTTCATTGGAACAAGACATTTGATCCTAACGAGGACATGACAACGAAATGATATCCATAAATGCCAACATCGGATTACCTGGTCCGGTAGATTTGTCGTCATTACCTGATGAACAAACTGCACTGGTGATCCGTAATCTCAACCTTCACTATGGCAATACGCAAGCGTTGTTCGATATCAACATGCGTATCCCAAAGGGAAAGGTAACGGCGTTTATCGGACCGTCAGGGTGCGGCAAGTCCACGTTGCTACGATGCATTAATCGTATGAATGACTTAGTGGATGGCTGTAAAGTGGATGGCGAAATCAGCCTTCATGGCACCAACGTGTATGATGAAGGTGTCGATGTACCATCGCTGCGTCGTCGTGTTGGCATGGTATTTCAGCGACCGAATCCGTTTCCTAAATCTATTTACGAAAACGTCATTTACGGACTGCGCTTGCAGGGTGTAAAAAATGTGCGCACGTTGGACGATGCTGTAGAGCGATCGTTACGGGCTGCAGCCCTTTGGGACGAAGTGAAAGACCGTCTTCATGAGAATGCTTTTGGTCTATCTGGTGGTCAACAGCAACGCTTGGTTATCGCGCGTGCGATTGCTATCGAGCCTGAAGTCTTACTGCTTGATGAACCGACCTCAGCACTTGACCCGATTTCTACTCTGACTATTGAAGAGCTGATTAACGATCTGAAGCGAAAATATACCGTTGTGATCGTGACTCACAATATGCAACAAGCGGCCCGTGTTTCGGATCAGACTGCATTTATCAACCTTGGGAAGTTGGTAGAATACGCAGATACGGATACACTGTTTACCACGCCAAAGAACAAGCAAACAGAAGACTATATTACTGGCCGGTACGGCTAAGAAAGGATCCCGAAGTAGATGGATAACCAAAACATCAGCCGTCACATATCAGGTCAGTTTAATACTGAACTGGAAGCCATCCGAACCCATGTACTTGCAATGGGTGGGCTCGTGGAGCGTCAGTTAACCGATGCACTTCGTGCCATGCATTATCAGGATGTCGATCTTGCGAAGCATGTCATGCGAGAAGACCACAAAGTTAACTCGATGGAAGTGGCGATCGATGAGGCATGCACTCGAATCATAGCGAAGCGTCAGCCGACGGCTGGAGACTTGCGTCTGGTTATGGCCATCATTAAGACGATCACCGATTTAGAGCGTATTGGCGACGTGGCAGACAGTATCGCGCGGATGGCTTTGGATAATTTCACTAACTCTCAGCAGCCTTTTTTAGTGTCTTTGGAAAACCTCGGTCAAAAGGCCGCGCGAATGTTACACGATGCGCTGGATGCCTTTGCGCGAATGGATGTCGATGCAGCAATGAAGGTCTACCACAGTGACGACCAATTGGATAAAGAGTACGAAGCGATCATACGACAATTAATGACGTATATGATGGAAGACCCTCGCTCTATTCCTAATGTTTTAAAGGTGATGTGGTCTGCACGCGCGATTGAACGTGTTGGTGACCGATGTCAGAACATCTGTGAATACATTATCTATTTTGTGAAAGGCAAAGATATTCGCCATACCAATAAAGAGCAGTTAGAAAAAATGCTTAGATAACTGACCCTAGTATGAACAAAAACAAAAAGCAGCCTGTTGGCTGCTTTTTGTTTATAAAGAAAGGGTTAGGCCATAAGTTAGCTCTAAAAATAAAGCCGTTAAAGAGTGTGCAGGATTGGCCAGGGCGGGTATCGGGTTGATTGCACTTTCATTTGAACAGAGGGGAGGCGGTAAATACAGAGATGAAAAAGCCCCGCAAATGCGAGGCTTTAATGTTTAGCAACGTGCTCTATTGAATGGCGTTGAAGAAGGTAGCGCTAGGCTTATAGTCACCTTTCATCCCAATCAGTTGGCCGTTATTGTCAAATGACAAAATCAGCTCCTGTTGTTGGGCTTCTTCGTGTCCCGGTTTGAGGTACTGTACAAAGTACCAAGTATTCGGAAAGCCGGATTCGACGAGCATTGGAGGACCTAGTAAGAATTTAACCTGTTCTTTGGTCATGCCAAACTTAAGTGCCTCGACCGCGCTCTGGTCGATGTAATTTCCCTGATTAATATCTATGCGGTACACCAACTTGTCTACCAATGAACAACCAGTCATCGTAGCAAGAACTAAGGATACAGCAGCGATGTGTTTCCAACGCATGGCTTCTTACTTCATTTCCAAAATAGGGGTCGATAATAAACAAGCAATTGAAAGAAGTAAAAACCTCTTCTTGCAACTTGTCAGTTCGACCATGGAATTTGGCAAAAGTTTCTTGCTATGGAGCAAAGACTAAGCTGCGATGAGTAATTCTCTTGCATTTGCCAGTGTATGCTCAGTGATTTCGCTGCCACCCAGTAATCGCGCTAATTCTTGTACGCGAGCTTGATCATCCAGCGCGACCATGCTCGTAGTGGTTGAACCTTTCTCACTCGCTTTTGCCACAAACATTTGTTGGTGACCGCATCCTGCCACTTGAGGTAAGTGTGTTACGCACATGACCTGCGTTGATGCTCCGAGTCTACGGAGAAGCTTGCCAACAATCGCAGCGGTTGGACCACTGATACCCACGTCAACTTCATCGAAAATCAAACTTGGTGTATCGACTTTCTGTGCTGTGATCACTTGTATAGCAAGCGAAATACGTGACAGCTCACCCCCTGAAGCAACGCGACCTAAAGCCTGCATTGGTTGGCCTGGATTGGTCGATACCAGTAGTTCAATACTGTCTACTCCGAGTGGAGAAAGGTGTGTCTCCGGTTGGCTGTCCAACGCAATATGGAATTTACCGTTTTGCATACTGAGTTCATGCATGCTAGTGGAGATAAGCTTGTCGAGTTCTTTGGCATAGCGTTTGCGGCTTTTGCTGAGTTTGTCGGCAGCTGCCATGCAGGCCTGAAGTTTGAGTTCTACGTCGGCAGAAAGCTGTTCAATGAGAGTATCGCTGTCATTAAGATTTGATAGTTCGATATTCAAAGCCTGATGCGCACTATATAACTCTTCTGGTAACACTTGATGCTTCCGGGAAAGTCGCATAATGCTGGCCATTCGGTCGTCTAAATAGTTCAAACGTGCAGGATCCATATCGAGGCGATCCATATACGCAGTGATCTCATGTGACGTTTCCTGAACTTGAATACATGCTTCATCCAGCATTTGCTGAAGATCGTTAAACTGACTGTCCATTGAAGCGAGTTCAGCTAACTTCTGCTGCGCAAATTGAAGAAGCTGAAGGGCGTTGTTTTCTTCATCTTCACTCAATGCGACAAGCACGCTTTGGCTACAGATGGCAATGTCACCGCAGTTTGATAAGCGTTTATGCTCTACTTCGAGTTCCGGATACTCATTTTCTCCGAGCGCCAGTTCATTCAGTTCATTGACCTGATATTCAAGTAGTTGCTTTTGGGCTTCAAATGTTTCTTTGCTTTTTTCGAGTTGCTTTAGCTCATTACGCGCGGCTCGCCAGTCTTGATATCGCTGGCGCATTGTCGTCAACAGGTTTTGATGTCCTGCGTATTGGTCTAACAAGGTGAGCTGATAATCATTTTTCATCAAAAGCTGGTGAGCATGCTGACCATGGATATTGATCAAGTGCTGCCCCAGTGATTTTTGTTGAGATGCAGGAACCGGACTGCCATTGATAAAGGCGCGAGAACGGCCTTCTTTGGTGATAACGCGACGAAGAATACACTCATCCCCATCTTCCAGTTCGTTATCTTCTAACCAGCGACGTGCTGCTGGGTTATTTTGGAGATGGAAAAGGGAAACGATTTCAGCTTTTTCCTCACCAGGACGAACCATTGTGGCATCGGCGCGATCACCTAGACAAAGTCCTAATGCATCAATCGCGATAGATTTACCTGCACCAGTTTCACCAGTAATGGTGGTCATGCCTTTGTGGAAATCAAGTTCTAACGCTTTAACAATGGCAAAGTTTTGAATCGTAATGTGCGCCAGCATGAGTATGGATACCTGTTTTTATCATCACCTGTTGTTATATACAGTATATACTGTGTTTGTATACAGTAAAGGTGCAAGGTATCGATCTGTGAGAAAATTTGTGACGGATATAACGAAAAGAGCAGGTGTGACCTGCTCTTATTTGGCTAAAAGTTAGACGGCGGTCAGAATAATTTGCTAGCCCAGCCGAGTTTGGTCCGTAGCGTTTTGTAATAGCTGTAATTTTTCGGATGGATAAGCTTTAGAAGAGAAGGACTGCGATAGATATGCACTTCATCTCCCGGATTTACCGGCAGAGAAACTTGACTGTCACAACTGACTTCTAACGTGCTGCCATTGTCCGGAGATACAACCAGTTTAATGTGTCGTTTTGCATCCACAACCAAAGGGCGACTCGACAGAGTATGTGGGAACATCGGTACCAACGATATCGCATCAAGGCTTGGCGATAAAATGGGGCCACCACCGGACAAGCTATATGCGGTCGAGCCTGTTGGCGTCGATATAATGATGCCATCTGAGCGTTGAGAGAAGGCGAAGTTATCATCGATGTACACTTCAAATTCAATCATATGAGCTACTTGGCCGGGGTGAAGCACAGCCTCGTTCAGTGCCGCATTGTGACTTTTTATTTGGCCGTGACGATGGACTTCAGCTTCGAGCAAGAAGCGATGGTCTTCAACATATTCGCCCTCTAGTACATCAGAAAGGGCCTGTTCATAGGCGTCGGGATCAAGGTCCGTTAAAAAGCCGAGATTTCCCCTATTGACGCCAATCACTGAAATATCAAAACGGGAAAGTACGCGTGCAGCGCCCAGCATATTACCGTCACCACCAATCACAATGGCGAGTTCTGCTTTGGCACCCAGAGACAAAAGGTCGTGAAAATCTTCTGCAGGAATATTGAGATAATTATCGAGGCGGTTATCGACCAGCGTTCGGTAACCCTTTGTTGTCAACCAGTTATAAAGGCTTTCATGCGTCGTGACCGCATCGGGATTTCGAGGTTTGCCTACCAAAGCAATAGTGTTGAAACGCTTTGACATCTTATTGATCCTGCACAGATTAGTCGCTTGAGTATAAGCGAATGAGAAAAACTTGTCGTGCTTTGCGGCATAACGCACCTTGAAACGCGAGCACACATCCCCATAATAAGCAAAACTGTCGAGATTGATGTCCCATTGCCTCAGATTGTGGGACTCAACACAGAGTATTGTGTCGGAGAGAACATGAGCAAAGAAGAAAACAAGATCCAGGAAGAAGAAATGCTGAATGAAGCGGTAGAACAAATGGCTGATGAAAATGCCCTGGATGCAGAAGCAGATGCGATGATTAGCCGTATTACCGAACTGGAAGCTGCGCTAGAAGAAAGCGAAGCGAAAGTGAAAGAGCAGCAAGACAGCGTTTTGCGTGCACGAGCAGATATCGAGAACATGCGTCGACGAACTGAACAGGAAATCGACAAAGCACGTAAGTTCGCGCTTGAACGTTTTGCAAATGAATTGCTGCCAGTTATCGACAACATGGAACGTGCTGTTGAGATGGCGGACAAAGAAAATGACGCAATCAAACCTATGCTTGAAGGTATTGAGCTTACGCTGAAAACCATGCAAGACACGGTTGCTAAGTTTGGTTTGAAAGAACTAAATCCACACGGCGAAGCGTTCAACCCTGAATTCCATCAAGCGATGTCTATTCAAGAAAGTGCCGATCACGCGCCGAATACCGTGATGTTCGTGATGCAAAAAGGCTATGAGCTTAACGGCCGTGTTGTACGTCCTGCGATGGTTATGGTCTCAAAAGCGGCGGCGGGTAACGTCGACGAGCAAGCGTGATTTTTACTAAATAAAAAAAAACCGCATTTGCGGGTTTTTTTTCGTTTAGCCCCCTTGAAAGTGGCTTTAATGCCCTTATCTATTGAGCATCAGAAAGAAAATTAATAATTTTTCTTGTGTAGGGTTGAACCCTTAACTGCGACCCCCATATAAGGGGTAACGCAACATAGACGTAAGACGAATTTCGGAGAAAACCAAATGGGTAAGATCATTGGTATCGACTTGGGTACTACCAACTCATGTGTAGCAGTACTAGACGGTGACAAGCCACGCGTAATCGAAAACGCGGAAGGCGATCGCACAACGCCATCAATCATCGCGTACACCCAGGACGGTGAGACTCTGGTAGGTCAGCCAGCAAAACGCCAAGCTGTAACCAACCCAGAAAACACCCTGTACGCGATCAAACGACTGATCGGTCGTCGCTTCGAAGATGAAGAAGTACAGCGTGACATCGAAATCATGCCGTTCAAAATCGTAAAAGCGGACAACGGCGACGCTTGGGTAGAAGCGAAAGGCGAGAAAATGGCTGCGCCTCAGATTTCTGCCGAAGTCCTGAAGAAAATGAAGAAAACTGCGGAAGACTTCCTAGGTGAGGAAGTGACTGGCGCGGTTATCACTGTTCCTGCGTACTTTAACGATGCACAGCGTCAAGCAACGAAAGATGCTGGCCGTATCGCAGGTCTCGAAGTTAAGCGTATCATCAACGAACCTACCGCTGCTGCTCTGGCATACGGTCTGGATAAAGAAGGCGGCGACCGTACTATCGCGGTTTACGACTTGGGTGGTGGTACTTTCGATATCTCTATCATTGAAATCGACGAAGTAGAAGGCGAGAAAACCTTCGAAGTTCTGGCAACCAACGGTGATACTCACCTGGGTGGTGAAGACTTCGATAACCGCATGATCAACTACTTGGTAGATGAGTTCAAAAAAGACCAAGGTATCGATCTGCGTAAAGATCCACTGGCAATGCAACGTCTAAAAGAAGCAGCAGAAAAAGCGAAAATCGAGCTGTCTTCTGCACAACAAACTGACGTGAACCTGCCATACATCACTGCAGATGCAACTGGTCCTAAGCACATGAACATCAAAGTGACTCGTGCGAAGCTGGAGTCACTGGTTGAAGATCTGGTTCAACGTTCACTGGAGCCACTGAAAGTTGCTCTGGCTGACGCAGACTTGTCTGTGAATGACATCAACGACGTAATCTTGGTTGGTGGTCAGACTCGCATGCCAATGGTTCAAGCGAAAGTTGCTGAATTCTTTGGTAAAGAAGCACGTAAAGACGTTAACCCTGATGAAGCAGTTGCAGTAGGTGCAGCGGTTCAAGGTGGTGTTCTTGCGGGTGAAGTGAAAGACGTTCTTCTGCTGGACGTAACTCCTCTGTCTCTGGGTATCGAAACCATGGGCGGTGTGATGACCAAGCTGATTGAGAAGAACACCACTATCCCAACAAAAGCGAACCAAGTGTTCTCTACGGCTGAAGACAACCAAAGTGCGGTAACTATCCATGTTCTGCAAGGTGAGCGTAAGCAAGCTCTGCATAACAAGTCTCTGGGTCAATTTAACCTAGAAGGCATTAACGGCGCGCCACGTGGTATGCCACAAATCGAAGTAACCTTCGACTTGGATGCTGATGGTATCTTGAACGTGTCTGCAAAAGACAAGAGCACGGGTAAAGAGCAGAAGATCACTATCCAAGCATCGGGTGGTCTGAGCGACGACGAAATCGAAAAAATGGTTCAGGAAGCGGAAGCGAACAAAGAATCAGACAAGAAATTCGAAGAGTTGGTAACTGCTCGTAACCAAGCTGACCAAATGGTTCATGGTACTCGCAAGCAAGTTGAAGAAGCTGGCGATGCATTGCCTGCTGACGAAAAAGAAAAAATCGAAACGGCTATCAGTGAATTAGAAGAAGCACGTAAAGGCGAAGACAAAGACGCGATTGATGCGAAAGTCCAAGCTCTGATCGCTGCATCTCAAAAACTGATGGAAGTTGCTCAACAGCAAGCACAAGCTGCTCAAGCGCAACAAGACGCCGGTGCACAAACTAAGCAAGATGACGACGTTGTTGATGCTGAGTTTGAAGAAGTAAAAGACGAAAAAAAATAAAACCAGCGAACTGACCTGACGAAAGACGCCGAAAGCGGCGTTCTTTCTAAAGGAACAAGCCGATTTTATTTCGCACGGGCGTAGGAGGGATCTCCTTCGCCCGTAGTTGTATAAAGCGAAGCAGGTTTATGTTCGCTTGGTTAATAGAACAGGTGACAAGTAAAACATGTCAAAACGTGATTTTTATGAAGTACTTGGCGTAAGCCGTGACGCGGAAGAACGCGAAATTAAAAAAGCGTACAAGCGTCTTGCGATGAAGTATCACCCGGATAGGAATCCTGGCGACGATACTGCTGCTGAGATATTTAAAGAAGTTAAGCTGGCTTATGAGATTCTGACGGACGCTCAAAAGCGAGCAGCCTACGATCAATACGGTCATGCAGCCTTTGAACAAGGCGGTATGGGCGGCGGTGGCGGCTTCGGTGGCGGCGGCGCGGACTTCAGCGATATCTTTGGTGACGTGTTTGGTGACATCTTTGGTGGTGGTCGCCGAGGTGGTCAGGCCCGTGCTCAGCGTGGTGCGGATCTGCGTTACAACATGGAGCTCTCACTGGAAGATGCTGTCCGTGGTGTGACCAAAGAGATCGAAGTTCCAACTTATGTTAGCTGTGATCCTTGTAGTGGCAGCGGAGCAAAACCAGGCTCTTCACCTCAGACATGTGGTACCTGTCATGGTCAAGGCCAGGTACAAATGCGTCAGGGCTTCTTTGCTGTTCAGCAAACCTGTCCAACTTGTCACGGTCGCGGAAAAATTATCAAAGACCCTTGTGACAGCTGTCATGGTCAAGGCCGTGTTCAGAAGACGAAAACCCTTAGCGTTAAAATCCCAGCAGGCGTTGATACGGGAGACCGTATTCGTTTGAGTGGAGAGGGAGAAGCTGGGGAATACGGCGCTCCAGCAGGGGATTTGTACGTTCAGGTGCACGTTCGAGATCACCACATTTTCACTCGCGACGGAAACAACCTGTACTGTGAAGTGCCTGTTAGCTTCACCATGGCTGCACTGGGCGGCGAAGTCGAAGTACCGACATTGGATGGCCGTGTAAGCCTGAAAGTACCGACCGAAACACAAACTGGCCGTATGTTCCGCATGCGTGGTAAAGGTGTTCAGTCAGTACGTGGCGGTGGCTTGGGTGACTTGATTTGTAAGCTGGTGGTTGAAACCCCAGTTAATCTGAGCAGCAAGCAAAAAGAACTGTTGCGCGAATTTGAAGAAACATTGGGTGGGAGTGCGGCGAAAAAGCACAAACCTAAATCTGAAGGTTTCTTTGACGGCGTGAAGAAGTTCTTTGACGACCTGACCAGCTAATAAAAAAGAACAAAGACAAAAACCGGCGAAAGCCGGTTTTTTTATATCCAACAATTGGCGGGGTCGAGGGTGGTCGTCCCTTTTATATTTGTCTGTGTAGAGGCAGCATTTATCCGCATCGTGTGGCACTTGTCATCATTGTTTTGATAGGAAGTGCTTTTAGGTGTCGCTGACAATATATATGCGTTATTACCAGCGCCTGTATTGTCGATAGCAAAGTTGTACTGGTCAGAAAGTTCGCAAAAGCTGCAATTTACCAGACCTGGGTATGATCCATTGGCTGTGTACTCTGATTCTGCCCATATTTGCAACTGGTAGAGGTCTGTCTGAGCCCGCCGCCTTTCAGACTCAATCAAGAATTCGCTGACAGCGGGCACAGCGATACTCGCAACTGCGCCAATGATCGCAATTGCAATCAACAATTCGATCAACGTCATACCTCTTTGAAACTTCATATCCACCGGTGTCATAAAATGTTCACGCTATACGAGAAAGCAGAAAGACCAAATAGCTAGGTTACGGGGAAATGATACTATTTCGCTGCGGCATTTAACCCTTTACCGGACGCCTTAATCTATGATTTGGAAGCCATTCCGCGGATTTAGCTTAATAGAGATGCTGACTACATTAGTGGTATTGGCAACGGTCACAGCAATTGCAGTACCCAGTTTTATGCAGTCTCAGAAAAAGGCCACTGTTGAGCATGCGGCTATTACTCTTTTCTCCATGTTAGAGCTGGCACAAAGCGAGTCACTCAAGCAGCAAAGAACGCTTTATGTGCACTACATCCCTGTGGGTGAAGAAACTGATGGCTGTATTGTGGTTACCGCTAACTCCGATCATGAAACGTCAACCTGCAATGAAGACAACGGGTTGCCGAAATACGACTTACCTCTAGCGGGGGACATCGTTATTACATCGCCCCTAGCGGTAACTGCTACGAAATTGTTTTATTTTTCTCATGTCACTGGATTCCCCTCGGGTAACAAAACCCTGACCTTAGATGTAAAGAAAGACCCAATCGGCAATTCCGGTGTTTTGGTTCGTCGCTATGTAGGGTTGAAAGGATGTACCAGCACAGGGATTGATGGTTGGGAGCCGTGTACATAATGATTAGACGTAATTGTCAACGTGGCTTTACTCTCGTCGAGTTGATGCTAGGCATGACTGTGAGCCTTGTTGTTCTTGCATCCGCGCTCGCTCTTTTCTCGGTTTCAGCCAGTGTTGGTGGAGACCACCTAAAAAAAAGCTATTTGCGATCTCAGCTAAACCTGATGACGACCACCATCAGTGATGAAATCACAAGAGCTGGCTATTGTTTCGATTGTGATTCTTCCAACATCTTTATTCGAACCGATGGTTTAGGAGAGCGCTCTGCCATTTTGATCGATGACAGTGCCACATTGACCTCCGGCGATTGTATTCTTTTTGCTTATAACCACGATAATCGCAACAAACCCGTTGCTCCGTTAGATAAAGATGATGCAAAAGGCTTTCGTCTTGGCACTGATCCGAATAATAAAAGCGTCATCGAAGTCTATGAAAACTGGAACGACATTGCTAATTGGTCGTGTGATAGCTCGCATTGGCGAGACATGACCTATGACCGGCTGGTAATTACTACGTTGGCCTTTGAAAGACAAAGCCTTGCAGTCATCGGTAGTGGTAACAAGTCACAATCCGTACAAGTAACGATCGGCGCCGAGTTGCGGACAGACACGTCTATTAAAGACGAAGTGTCTGTCACCGTTAATATTCCCAATGTGGATGGTTGACCATGAGAAACCAAGAGAAAGGCATTGCGACGTTAGCCGTCGTAAGTGGAATAGCCATGGTTGTGGCATTGTTTTCAGTTGCTGTTATCAAATCCGGCGTGAATGAGGTGAATAAAGCCAATAACCTCGTTGAGCTTGCACAAGACAAAGCACATGCAAGAGCATCAATCGATTGTGCTGCTGGGTTGTTTAAACAACTGGGGTTGAATCCCTCTACTATGGTTGCGGGGGATTTTAGTGATTGTAAGTCTGATGCATCGACGGTATTTGGTATTGTGGATGGAGGATCGTTGTGGACAATCAGCGCGCAGCATGGGTATGCAACCTCAAGATTTAGTGTGAGACAAACCAGTTCAAAAGCGGCTTTTAGAACCGCGGGTAGTGTTGAGATTACAGGTGGTAATAGCTGGGCACCCGCTGCGGGCGATGTAGTGACCATTGACGGCGTACAATATGTTGAATGCACGGCCATTGTTGCTGGAGGCACCATTACTATTGATGTTGGATCTAGCGCCGCTGCATTTGACACATTGAAACCTATTGACTCTTCGTTAGACTGTGCTCCAACCCACGATACACATATCGCAGCAGGCAGTGGTTCTGTGACTGACGGATTTGGTAAAGACATGGTCAGTAATGCGGATATAGAGAGTATTTTTGAAGAGATATTTGGCAGACCTAAAAGTGAGTGGGAGAGCGTGCGGAGTGAAGAGGGCTTTTACGTTATTAATACCGGATCAGCTATAACAAACAAAGCTGCTGTTGAGGGATGCGGAGCTGCAATCAAAACCGCTATTAATGGTGATCCCGCGGCCGACCCGCCAATAGGTAAGCACGACAAAATTTGGGTTATGGGCGATTGCATGCTGAACGGGGTAACGCATGCAGGGGATGCGTTTCAGTCGCCACTTGTTGTTATCCAGAATGGTATTGTTGGCGCGAATGGGGCAATTGACGGTTTTCGAGGTACAGTC
The DNA here is from genome assembly GCF_900167155.1 of Enterovibrio nigricans DSM 22720. Classification (GTDB taxonomy): domain Bacteria; phylum Pseudomonadota; class Gammaproteobacteria; order Enterobacterales; family Vibrionaceae; genus Enterovibrio; species Enterovibrio nigricans. The sequence goes on from NZ_FUXU01000040.1 coordinate 37,769, forward strand.
CTACAGTTTACGGTTGATTACCCTAATTCGAATTTGGCCACGTCGTGGGGGAAAAACAGTGGAGGTTGTGCGGATGGCGCAATGAACGCGCTTTGCCTTGAACTATCTTGGTCTCATGACTCTGCGCGGTGGGCGGCGTTACCTTTTTATTTTCGTGGCGGCTATGGTGTGACTGGCAGCTTTATCGTGGATATTCCCAATACAACAGCATTAATCACAGGGGCTATGTCGCTTGGCTTTGATGAGGGAACTTTTGATGAGTTACCTTCTTCAACACCGAAAGTCTTAAAAGGAAGCTTCCATGACCTATAAGCAAGGTTTTTCTCTGGTAGAGATACTTACCGCCATTTTCTTTGTGGCGATGGCTGGCGTAGGCACATTAAAGGTGTACCACTTCCTAGAGATTGCAAAAGCAAACTCAGCGATGTCTATAGAGGCGCTGCAGATTGCCAAGAACCAAGTCGCCTTGATTAAGAGTGTGAATACATCAAACCCTAATTGTGAACTGGGAGGAGAGGTTACACTGGCAAATGTCGTGAACTGTGAGATTTCGTTAGCGGCGGATAGCCTTTTTTCTGTGACTATTACACAAACACAATCACTTAACGATGCTGCGGCTGAAAATTATGCCAAACATTTTGACGTTGATGTGACATGGGACGATAGAAATGACACTGCTCAAAGTCTGAAATTGCCCGTTGCTGTATCCAAATTCACCAACTTGTACAATTGACACTCATTCAGGAGTGTTTTGTGATGTTTTTCGCAAAAAGCCCTTGCCAACGTGTTTTTGCTCCCTATAATGCGACCTCACTGACACGGAGAGCGGCTTCCAATAAGGAATCGCAGACTGAATCGGTGAGATGAAAACTTCAACATTACCAAATGCAAAGGTGATTGAGAGGTTGGTTAACAAGACGTTTTGATGGTTGTAGAAACATCGCAAAATTTCTTCTTGACTTCATCGCCCGGCAGCGTAAAATTCGCAGCCCTGACGGTGAGAAGCTCCGGCTTCTACAGTCAACGTTCTTTAACAATTTGACCTATACAATCTGTGTGGGCACTCGTACTTGATAGGCAAAAGATTTATCAATGAACTGAGTGACCCAATCGAATTGGAAAGCAGCCTTGAGCCGTTTTACTTTCACTTTTTTAAAAGTGGAAACCAATGAGAAACACAGTCAATGCAGATTTGCCTACGGGCAAAAAAGTAATTCAGTATTCATTGAGCGTTACCTTCGGGTAACAAAAAAATTCTAATTGAAGAGTTTGATCATGGCTCAGATTGAACGCTGGCGGCAGGCCTAACACATGCAAGTCGAGCGGTAACATTTCAAAAGCTTGCTTTTGAAGATGACGAGCGGCGGACGGGTGAGTAATGGCTGGGAACCTGCCCTGATGTGGGGGATAACAGTTGGAAACGACTGCTAATACCGCAT
>NZ_FUXU01000043.1 GCF_900167155.1 Enterovibrio nigricans DSM 22720
ATGGGTGTAGCCGATCAGATCGTAGCTTCTAGATTTAGTTCCATCGATTTAAGCAACAAAGCCAGTTCAACCACTGCGATTTGGCCATCATGGGAAAGCCCCCCGCAGAGCTTGATCTCATTACGACGGTATTTATGGAAAACCCCTTGGTGGTAATAGCACCTATTGATCACCCATTTTGTGATAAACAAAAAATCCCATTAGAAGCCATCGCAAAAGAACCGATGGTTGTCAGAGAGCAAGGTTCAGGCACACGGTTTTCAATCGAAAAGTTCTTCCATAACCAAGGTCTGTCTCTCAACATTGCGGCAGAAATGACAGCAAGTGAGGCCATAAAACAGGCCGTCTCTGCTGGATTAAGTTTGGGGATTGTTTCTCGTCACACTATCGATTTAGAAATAGAATCCAAACGATTGTGTATTCTGGATGTGGAAAATTTCCCAATTTTACGTCATTGGTACTTGGTGCATAGAAAAGAGAAACGCCTGTCGCCTATTGCAGAGGCGTTCCAACATTTCGTATTAGAGAATAAGAAAGACTAAGCGTGGTACGCGGTAACAAAACCCCTGTAAGAGAGTAAATCAACCACTTACTTCTGGTCTTACCGCATTACGTTGCAAGGCTTGTTTTAGAACGACCGATCGAATGGGTTTCGTAATGAAATCATCCATTCCTGCCCCTAAGCACTTTTCTTTGTCTTCACTCATCGCATTGGCTGTAAGCGCGATAATCGGCAATTGATACCCGAGTTCTCGGAGTCTTTTCGTCGCTTGGATTCCGCATAGAACAGGCATGGACATGTCCATCAATACCATATCGAAATGTGATGAATTGTCTTCCAATTTATCAATGGCTTCTTGACCATTGTTTGCTACAACAACTCGATGTCCTGCTTTCTCAAGCATTAGCTTAACGACCATCTGATTCGCTTTGCTGTCTTCAGCCACAAGAATGTTTAGTGAATCCATGGTCTCTTCTTTGAGAGTCTCATTTTTCATTTGTTCAACCTGAGAAGGTTTAACCAAAGGGATATTTATATTAAACGTTGTTCCGACCCCTGGTTCACTCTCAAATTTGATATTTCCGTTCATCAAAGCGACAAGCTTTTTACAGATGGAAAGACCAAGTCCCGTTCCTCCGTATTTACGGGTAATGCTCCCGTCGGCCTGAATAAATGGTTGAAAAATAGCATTTTTACGGTCCGACGAAATCCCGATCCCCGTATCTTCTACAGATAGCATCAAGCGATTATTCTCGGAACGCATTTTCACACGAACCTTGCCATTATCGGTGAATTTGACTGCATTTCCGACCAAGTTCAGCAATATCTGTGCAAATCTATTTCCGTCTTGAAAGATGGTTTCAGGCACTGACGTGTCTATCGCAGACTCTAGTGAGATACCTTTAGTATCACAGTTGTCTTTCAGCTGACTAAACACAGTCGTGACACTGTCACGCGGGTTGATGTTTTCCGGATGAAGAGAAAAGCGTTCAGATTCAATTCGAGAAAGGTCGAGGACATCGTTGATGATGGTGAGCAACAGTTGAGCCGATTTGTCCATCTGCTTAACCCATATCATTTGATCGTCTTCAAGAGAAGACTGCTCAAGCGCGTCTAGCAATCCCATGACTGCATTCAGGGGAGTGCGAATTTCATGGCTCATCATCGCGAGGAATTGGGATTTTGCTGCGTTAGCTGATTCTGCTTGTCGACGAGCAAGTTGCAACTCCTGCAAACGCTGCTTCCGAGCCGTAATATCTTTTGCGGTCCCACGGAATCCGAGACATTGCCCACGGTTGTCATAGTAAGGACGACCAGAAAGGCTAATCCACTGCTGTTTGCCTTGCTGTGAAACCATCCACTCGACTTCCGAAAAAGGCTTTTCCATTCGGATCAAATCGAGCAACTTGTGTTTCACCTCAGGTTGCCGGTTTAGTTGCGCCATGATGGTTTGAGGCTCGGCGGTGTAAGACTCATTCGAAGGTGAAGACAGATAAGTAAACTGAAGATTATTGTTAATCTCCCAAAACCAATCCCCGGCTGTTTTCGCAAAGTCACGGAAGCGTTGACGACTGGCCGTGAGCTCTTGCGTTTTCACCGAAACTAAACACTGCAAACGCTCTCGATAGTCGATGTCGATAATGGTTCTTTCAATCAGAGGACGAAAACGCTCTATAACCTGCTGTGCTTTGGGATCAAATCCGCCGCGTTCAGAAGAGAAAAGTAAAAGAATTGATTCACTCGCATTCACTGCCATTCCCGTGATCAATGCTGAACGACAAAGCATGTAATCGCTATCAGAAAGCATCGAAAATTCGTTTACACGCTCTGGCGCATAGAGGATCACGGTTTGCCCATTAACACATCGGTGAAATGTATTCCCGTCCCACCAGGAAAAACGCTCAACATCGGGCGATGTTGACACCAAACATGAATATTTGTCTTCGGTGTCTTTATTACGTGTCAACACTAATGCGTTATCAAACGCTACGTAGCGCTCAATCACTTTAAGTAAGGTGTTAAAGACCTCTATTTTATTGCTGGCTCCAGACATAGCCGAAATAGCCGACAATATGGCGCGATTTTCCTCACGAAATTTCTGCTCGCGCTCTTCGACGCGGTTAAGCTCGAACAACGTTTCCTGAAGTTTCTCAGAGACTGCGCCAGTCATAGCTCATCCTTATGAAATAAAACGGCAGAGATCATTAAGTTACCGTGCGCAATTTCGCCGCCAAGAAATTGCCCCTGCTCACCAAATGTAAATGGACATATAAAGGGTGCCTCATGCATCGATAAGCTCATGTTAGCAGCAACATCATGCAGAGAATCTTTTACATGCAGCATGCAACCAGCACAATAAATCGCAATACCACCAATCGGGTCTCTTTTAAGACTGTCGTGTTCATTGGCGGAGTCAACAACACGTCCTGCCCGAGAAACTAGCATTTCTGTCGTCCCAGACATTAGATGCACCGTCTCACCTTCTTGCATGTTGCAGAACATTTCGATGCCATTTTCTTTTGAAACAACCGCAGGGTGAGACAAAGTATAGTACGGCATACTGTGAATTTCCCCAGTCTGCCTTCCTAAAGGAAAAAGCGTTGATTCAGCGAACAAAGCACTGTTATCAATATCAAGCCCAGTCTCTTCTTTGTACCAATTCGCATACACAATTGCGGCAGGTTGCCCATCTAACTCAAGAAGTGTCCTTCCATCAATGCGCGTTGCTACAGCACTCTTCCCAGTAGCAGCGTAGCCGCTATGGAATGCGTAACTGACACGGGCAGAAGGGAAAAACACGGCCATTGATATGCCATTATCTGTAAGGGTGTGCTTATCGAAAAGTGACCAGTAGCCAGCGATAGCGTTATCGGCAGCCGTGCCACCTATAATAGGAATATTGACACCTAGTTCACTTCGAATTGCATGCAACACAATCTCTTCATGTCCCGGTGTGGTGTGCAAAGTAATCAGCGCGGGTAACTCGCCCGGTCTGCCGCTGTTGTCTAGCGCGGACCGAAGTACCGTTTGTGCTTGAGACTGAATATTGGCTGACGGGTCTAGCTCAAGAGCGGCAGAACCATAAGCACCTTGAGGGTCTTTAATTGCCAAAACAGATAAGGTGTGACCACTAAGGTATCCCTTGTCTGTCATTGTTCCCTGACATGATGAACAACCGAGCACCTGCGCAGAAGGAAACGCTGAATTTAACGCCGACTGAAGCGTCTTCGCATCTTGCGTCTCTGTATAATACGCCAACACTAAATCTGGCGAAGTGAATGAGCGAAGGATCTCTTCTGCAATATCTTTCACTGCTGATTCAGCATTGACGTGTGAAGATGAAGATGAAGATGAAGATGTGGCTATTCTCATAGTGTCAGATTTTGGCTTTGTTCAAAGAAGTAATAATAACGCCCTACCTTCGGATAACTCCAGCCCTAGACACCATTCTTTACGTTTAATCACTGAAAACTCAAACAATAGACGATAGAATAGACGAATCTGAAAGGAATTCTGAAGCCCGCAATGGAAAGCAAGCTCTATATCGTTATAAATGCAAAACAGCTGTTCGGCCAATCACTCAGTAAACGATTAGCCCAACGCGGTAACACCGTCGTATTTTTGAGCAACGATGAACAGTTAGGGTATGCACTCGCAGCAGAAGAACCAAGAGTGAGATTCCGCTATTGCGAGTCATTAGGTACTACGGATATCGCGTCCGAGTTTCTCTGGTCAGAACGTTGTATTTCTACTGTTCATGGTGTTGTTATCATTGTTCCTATCGACGAACTCTCACTTTTGGCTGACGATTATCGCCAATCACTCTTGTCAGCATTCGGCTGCACCGAATCGTCTCAAGGACGTCCTCTCTGTGTAACCTATGTCGTACTCCCTAAGCAAGAAGACGATCATGGAGCATTGAAGTCATTGCATTTGGATCTTTGCAAACAATCACACAACGTGGAAAAGACCAACAGTAAGCTAAAACTCAATCACATCATTATGTCGGATTTCAAACACTGTGATTCAGAAAATAACGTTACTTTGGCTAACGACACCTCAGAGCTGATTCACTACCTTACCTCAACCACCGCAAAGTGTTTAAAAAGCCAAACATTTTATTTTGCAAATATTTAGCCATCCACGCCACGTAAAATGTGGTCTTCAGGCATTTTAGTTACAAATTTGGACATTTAAGCCTCTAAACAAGCATCAACGCCTGAATGTTAATGCAATACGCACAACTGTTAATTCATGGTTAAAAGTTAATTTCAATTTGATCTTGATCAATGACTAAAGTTAGCTTTGCGTTTAGTAGCATCTCGTCAGAATTATTCATCTCATAAATATATGTCATATTGTCGCCACTTACTTTCGAAGAAATAGCTTTGAGATCTATTTCTTTGCTGTCGTTTACCAAGGTAAGAGACGCGGGTTCCTGGTGACTATTTACCTCAATGACGCTTTTATTATCTCCATGTTTATTAAGAGATATAATGACACCTCCCCCGCCGACCGAGACGCTACACTACTGGCCTTTTAACTCGCAAATCAATGTATTGGATTGCGGTGAATAATCGAGTGTTCGCCAAACGAACGCGGTAATCAAAACCGATAAAACGATCAATATTTGCACAAGCCTTGCGGTTGTTAATTTTTCTGCAGCCATATAATTTATGCTATTCCCGTGTTACAGAGCTCAAAGTTTTAATATAAATGTTACCCAGGCGTAAACCAAGTGTGGGTATGACCCTGTATTTAACTGCATAAGTGCAGTATCATCTTTGCCGAAAATGCCACTTTTACAACAAAATAGCAATGGAATGCATTAAGTGGACATAATTCGAACACTATTCGCATTGCATTGCTTCTGGGTGGCATTGTGACCATTGAGTCACTTTGTATACGTGAGTGTAGTAATCAAAAAGTGGAAGCATGCAATATGAGCCAAGAAAAGCAGCTTGAACTGGAATACAACTACCGCGTTGTCCGTCAATTTACCCTCGTTACAATTTTGTGGGGCATTGTGGGCATGGGTGTTGGTGTTCTTATTGCCGCTCAGTTGGTATGGCCTGCGCTAAACTTCGACGTTCCGTATCTGACCTATAGCCGTTTACGACCACTGCATACTAACGCAGTAATCTTCGCATTCGGTACCAGTGCGCTGTTTGCAACATCCTATTATGTTGTACAACGTACCTGTCAGACACGCCTGTTCGGAGGCAAGCTAGCTGGATTTACCTTCTGGGGTTGGCAAGCAATTATCCTGTCTGCGGCGATCACTCTCCCTCTGGGTTACACCAGTGGTAAAGAGTACGCTGAGTTGGAGTGGCCAATCGATATCGCTATCGCCGTTGTGTGGGTAGCATATGCCGTCGTGTTCTTTGGAACCATGATTAAACGTAAAACATCCCATATTTACGTTGCAAACTGGTTCTTCGGTGCATTTATCTTAACCGTTGCTGTTTTGCACATCGTAAACAGTATGGCGATCCCTGTTGCTGGGCTGAAGTCATATTCAATTTACGCGGGTGCTATCGATGCAATGATCCAATGGTGGTATGGTCACAATGCTGTAGGCTTCCTTTTGACCGCAGGTTTCTTGGGGATGATGTATTACTTCGTGCCTAAGCAAGCGGGTCGTCCGGTTTACTCCTACCGCCTGTCCATCGTTCACTTTTGGGCTCTAGTTTCTCTTTATATCTGGGCAGGCCCACACCACCTTCACTACACTGCGCTTCCTGACTGGACTCAGTCTTTAGGCATGGTTATGTCAATCATTCTATTCGCCCCGTCTTGGGGGGGAATGATAAACGGCATCATGACCCTGTCTGGTGCATGGCACAAACTGCGCTATGACCCTATTCTTCGCTTCTTAATCGTGTCCCTGTCTTTCTACGGCATGTCGACATTTGAAGGCCCGATGATGGCGATTAAGACCGTTAACGCACTGTCGCACTACACTGACTGGACAATTGGCCACGTACACTCTGGTGCACTTGGTTGGGTAGCCATGGTCTCTATCGGTGCGGTATATCACCTGATTCCAAAACTGTTTGGTCAAGAACGTATGTACTCTCTGAGCCTCATCAATGTTCACTTCTGGCTAGCAACAGTCGGCACAGTTTTGTATATCGTGGCGATGTGGATTTCAGGTGTTATGCAAGGTCTGATGTGGCGTGCAGTTAACACTGACGGCACCCTCACCTACAGCTTTGTAGAATCATTGGAAGCGTCTTATCCGTTCTACTTAGTTCGCTTCATTGGTGGAGCTATCTTCCTGTCTGGCATGTTCTTGATGGCGTACAACACATACAAAACCATCTCTGCACCAAAAGCCAGCCTGAAAGCCATTGAGCAACCAGCATAAGGAGCCTGACGAATGAGTTCTAGCCGTCATGAATTAGTAGAAAAGAACGTTGGTCTTTTCGCCATTCTCACCATCATTGCCATCAGCTTGGGTGCGCTAGTAGAGATCACACCTCTGTTGTTCCAAAAACAAACGACTGAGCCTGTCGATAACTTGCGTCCTTACACTGCGCTGGAAATGGAAGGTCGTGACATATACATCCGTGAAGGATGCAACGTCTGTCACAGCCAAATGATTCGTCCATTCCGCGCAGAAACGGAACGCTACGGTCACTACTCAGTTGCGGGTGAAAGTGTTTGGGAACATCCATTTCTGTGGGGTTCTAAACGTACTGGCCCAGATTTGGCCCGTGTAGGCGGACGCTACTCTGATGAATGGCACCGCGTTCACTTGATTGATCCTCGTGCTGTGGTTCCTGAGTCGAACATGCCTGGCTTCCCATGGTTGTCAGAAAACGTATTGACTGGTGAACTTACACAAGAAAAGCTGACTGTTTTCAAAGATATGTTTGGAGTGCCTTACACCGACGAGCAAATTGCTAACGCGAAAGCGGACGTCGAAGGCAAAACAGAAATGGATGCAATCATTGCTTACCTTCAATCTCTCGGCCACGCGATGAAATAAGGGGTCATTATGGAAATCGCTTCATTCCATAGTATCTGGACACTCGTCATCTTTTTGGCATTTGTTGGGATAGTGCTCTGGGCGTATAGCAGTCGTCGTAAAAAGGAATTCGACGAAGCTGCGAACCTCATTTTTGCAGATGAGGAAAATAGCCCAAAAAAGACAGGAGAAGATAACAAATGACGACATTTTGGAGTCTATTTATCACTGTCATTACCCTCGGAACGATCGCAGGATGTGCGGCACTAATTATATGGTGTAGCAAAGATCTCGATGGTATTGCTGAAGGTGAAGATATGGGCCACGAATACGATGGTATTCGTGAGCTGAATAATCCACTGCCTAAGTGGTGGTCCTATATGTTTTGGGCCACGTTAGTTTTCGGGATCGTATATTTACTCGCGTTTCCAGGCTTGGGCAATTTTCAAGGGTTTCTTGGCTGGCAGAGTTCAGCGCAAGACGTTAAAAATATCGAGGAATCTCGTCAAAGACTTGCGAACATCGAAGGCTTGGATGAGTACGCCCACGAACTGGCAAAAGCAGACAAAGTTTTCGGTGAAACCTACCGCAAACTCGCATACAAACCAGGGTCAGATGAATTGCAGGACATCACTGAAATTGCTAAAAATCCAGAAGCAATCAAAGTAGGTCAACGCCTGTTCATCCAAAACTGTGCACAGTGTCATGGCTCTGATGCTCGTGGCCAAGCCGGCTTCCCTAACCTGACTGACCATGCTTGGTTGTACGGCGGAGAACCGCAAACGATCAAGGCAACCATTCAGCAAGGCCGTATCGGTAACATGCCTGCTTGGTTAGATGCTTTGGGACCAGACGGTGTTAAAGAAGTGGCCGCCTATACGCTGAGTCTCTCTGGCCGTAAGGTCGACGCACAAGAAGCCGCTAAAGGTAAAACGCGCTTTGTCGTCTGCGCGGCGTGCCATGGTACGGATGGTAAAGGTAACCCAGCGTTTGGTGCGCCAGATTTAACGGACAATGTTTGGCTATTTGGCGGTTCACGTAAAGCGGTTGAAGAAACGATTCGTTACGGTCGCCAAGGTGTCATGCCTGCATGGGAAAACATATTGGATGAAGACAAAATCCAATTGCTTTCAGCATATGTATGGGACGTCAGCAATGCTGACAATAAAAAATAAATACTAGTACTACCATTAAGCCCCTGCTTGCAGGGGCTTTTTACCCAAGATCAGTGTTAAAACAGGAAAGCGTTATGAACAAACCTTGGTATAAGCAGTTTTGGCCTTGGTTCCTGATTGCCCTTCCCGGCACGGTTGTCGTTGCCAGTCTCTTCACTTTCAGCTTATTCAGTAAAAATCAGGTTTCTCTTGTCGCCGAAGATTACTATAAAGAAGGGAAAGGTATTAATCAGGATCTCACTCGTTTGCGTAAAGCGGACGAGCTCAATATTTCTGCGTTTTTGTCCACCACGAAAGAAAACGCCATATTCGCATTAGAAAAAGGCGAACTGACGCAGTATCCAACGCTTCGTGTGACGTTTCAGCATCGCACTCTCGCAAACAAAGACATCGAAAAAATGGTAAATGCCGATGCATCTGGCAATTATCGAATCGCGCTCAACGAACCTCTTCAAGGACCGTGGTACATTGAACTTAATGCATTTGATGGAACCTGGGCGCTCAATGGGCGTGCCTCTTTCCCGTCATCTGATCCAATTAAGTTGTATGGTTCGAGCAAGGAATGACGAAAGACTGCTATCACTGCGGAGAGCCGGTTCTTACCGGCGACTCCTACCAAGTCGAAATTCTCGGCATTAGACAAACAATGTGCTGCCCAGGCTGCGAAGCTGTTGCAACGACCATAGTTGCAAGCGGACTTACCTCATATTACGCGTATCGCACTGCACCTGCTGACAAAGCCAGCCTCGTCCCCGACGAATTGCAATCCCTCAGCCTTTACGATAATGATGATGTTCAACAAGAGTTTGTGCGACATGAAAATGGCTTAGACGAAGTGATTCTTTCCGTCGATGGTGTTTCTTGTGCTGCCTGTGCATGGCTCATCGAAAAGAAACTCAGCACCCACGTCGGCGTATCACGTATTCAAGTCAATACCACGACAAATCGCGCCACACTGCGCTGGGATCCAACGAAAGCGAAGCTAAGTGATTTGCTGGGGAAAATACATGCTCTTGGTTATAAAGCAGCACCATTTGAAGCTGATAACCAGGAAGCGCAGTATCACCGGACGATGAAGCAGTATCTCTACCGTTTAGGGATTGCTGGGCTCGCAACCATGCAGGTTATGATGCTGGCAGTGGCGATGTATTTTGAAGTATTTGGCGATATGGATGAATCTTTCCGCAACTATTTCCGTTGGGTGAGCCTGATTTTTGCAACGCCAGTCCTCCTCTATTCTGCCATGCCTTTCTATATCAACGCATGGCGAAATTTGAAAGCGCGTACGCTCGGTATGGACGTGCCTGTCTCGATTGCATTATTGTTTGCTTATTTCGCAAGCTTGTACGCGACAGTAACCGAAAAAGGCGAAGTCTTTTTTGAGTCCATTGCTATGTTTACTTTCTTCCTGCTAATAGGAAGATTCCTCGAAATGAGAGCAAGACGAACAGCCGCCGCAGCCAGTGCAAACCTGTTGAAATTGGTGCCAAAGCTTGCTTTATTGCAATCAGGCGAACAAATCCCCGCTAAGTCATTAAAAGTCGGACATATTGTACGCGTTCTTCCCGGTGAACCTTATCCGGCAGACGGTATCGTTGTTACTGGCGTCACGACTGTTGATGAATCTATGCTCACCGGAGAGTCATTGCCTGAATCTAAACATGTCGGCGATACCGTATTCGCCGGCACAATCAACATTGACGGCAATGTCGATGTGGAAGTGAGCGCTGAAAAGAAAGATTCGCTGATCGCCCATATCGTGCAACTGCAAGATGAAGCACAACTTGCCAAACCACGCTTGGCTGAAATCGCAGATATTGTTGCGCGTTATTTTGTCGCATCTATATTGATCATCTCGGCCTGCACATGGTTGTATTGGCAGGGGCATCGTCCTGATGATGCTTTTTGGATCATGCTTTCTGTTTTGGTCGCAACGTGCCCCTGTGCCCTTTCGCTAGCAACACCAACCGCACTGACATGCTCTACATCCACGTTTGGTAAGCTCGGCATTCTTCTTCGTCGAGGCCATGTCTTTGAAACACTGACAAAAATTAATCGTGTTGTTATTGACAAAACGGGCACATTGACCGAAGGCAATATCACGATCGCTGATACCAAATTGTATGCTGCCATCACCGAAGATACGGCACTTTCTATCGCTTGCGCATTAGAAAGTTATGCCAACCACCCTATTGCGGATGCCTTTAAAAAATACTCTGCTATACATGGCGTTACGGCAGTTGAAAACGTCATAGGCGAAGGATTAAAAGGTCAGTTTAAAGAGCAAGAATGGCGAATCGGCAAGCCATCATTCGCTCTTGACAACGCTGAAGTAGCAATGAACAGTGCGCATCAAATATGGCTTTCATGTGGAGGCAAGCCTGTTGCTTCGTTTGAGTTAGTTGACCCTATTCGAACAAGCAGCAAAGCGTTGATCCAGCAGTTTCATGCGGCCGGTATCCGCGTCACGATGTTGACTGGTGACAATCCACAAACGGCATCGCGTGTTGCGAAAGCGCTTGGCATGGATGAATGGGTTGCTGATGTGTCGCCGCAAGGTAAATTGGCGTACCTCCAAGCGTTACCAACGGACCAAATTACCATGATGATTGGTGATGGGGTTAATGATGCACCGGTTTTAGCGGGCGCACATTTATCTGTCGCTATGGGGAGTGGAACCGATGTCGCTAAAGCTTCTGCTGATATGGTATTGCTGGGTGATGACCTCACAAAATTGTTGGATGCAAGAAAACTTGCAGCGTTCACGCAAAAAATCATTCGTCAGAATCTAGCCTGGGCTTTAGGATACAACCTAGTGATCCTCCCTCTCGCCGTTGCTGGCTTTGTTGCGCCTTATGTTGCCGTCGCTGGTATGTCGGGCAGTTCGGTCATTGTCGTCACCAACTCTCTTCGTCTGTTTAAGAAAGATTTATTGGAACTTCTCAAGGATGCGTCGTAATGGAAAGCTTGTACATTCTTATACCAATTGCGATCTTGCTTGTATGTATCGCTGTCGGCGTTTTTATTTGGGCCGTCAAATCTGAACAGTTTGAAGATCTTGAACGACAAGGCATGAACATATTGTTAGACGATGACGAAAAAACCCCATCCAACAAGCAATCTTCAGAGCAACAGGAAAAATAGTTCATGCCAGTATCCGACTTCATTGCCGCCTTCACGATCGGCTTACTCGGTGCTGGTCACTGTCTCGGAATGTGCGGTGGTGTTGCAGCAGCCGTTTCATTTGGCACACCGCAAAACACGAGCAAACTACCCTATCTTCTTTACTACAACTTTGGCCGGTTATTTTCTTATGGGATTATTGGCGCAATTGCTGGCGGGCTTGTATCGGGTATTGTTGATGTAACATCTTTCTCGCAAGGGTTATTATGGCTTCGTTTCGTTGCTGCAATCATGTTGATTTTACTTGCACTTTACATCGGACGATTTTGGAATGGCCTCTCTTATGTCGAAAAGCTCGGCCAACACATTTGGAAACACATTTCTCCGTTGGCATCGAAATTACTGCCACTGAGATACGCTATATCCGCACTGCCTTTTGGCATGGTTTGGGGGTGGCTACCTTGCGGGCTGGTCTATTCCGCGCTGAGTTGGGCTGCTGTCGCTGGAAATGCCACACATGGATTATTGATAATGATCGCATTTGGATTAGGAACTCTGCCAGCGATGCTTTTGGTTGGAAGTGCAGCTGAATCTATGAAGGGTTTACTTAATAATTTGATATTTCGACGTTTCTCATCCTTGATACTGCTAATGTACGGAATAATTACCGCTTACAAAGTGTACAATCAGTTTCACTAGCACTCGCTTTTGCAGTCAAAAATGGTAAAATCTTGACTCAAATCAATTTGGCTAAGCAGGCTCATGATTCAAGAAAAGATCATCACCAAACGCGTTCAATCCGGCGGATGCGCAATTCACTGCCAAGACTGTAGTATCAGTCAGCTTTGCATCCCATTTACGTTAAGCGAAAGTGAACTCAACCAGCTTGACCAAATCATTGAACGCAAAAAGCCAATTCAGAAAGGACAGCCGCTTTTTCAAGCAGGTGATCAACTGCGCTCTCTTTATGCTATTCGTTCTGGAACAATCAAGAGTTACACTATCACCGAGCAGGGTGACGAACAGATTACAGCGTTCCACTTGGCCGGTGATTTAGTTGGATTCGACGCAATTAACCACATGTCTCACCCTAGTTTCGCGCAAGCACTAGAGACATCGATGGTGTGTGAAATTCCTTTTGAAATTCTTGATGACCTTTCTGGCAAAATGCCCAAGCTTCGCCAACAAATCATGCGTCTAATGAGCAGTGAAATTAAAGGCGATCAGGAAATGATTCTTCTCCTTTCTAAAAAGAACGCAGAAGAACGCTTGGCAGCATTCCTTCACAGCCTATCCACGCGCTTCTCTCAGCGTGGTTTCTCAGCAAAAGAGTTCCGCTTAACCATGACACGTGGTGATATCGGTAACTATCTTGGCCTCACCGTTGAAACCATAAGCCGTCTTCTGGGTCGCTTCCAAAAAAGCAACATGCTGAGTGTGAAAGGCAAATACATCACGATACTTGACCATGATGAGCTCAGTCGCCTTGCTGGTATCACTCGCAGCTAATCAAGCGTCAAAAAACACGTTTTTTTGAAATGGCACTTTTGGTGCCATTTCTCTTTTTTAACTTATATTTATCTGAATTTATCGCAACATTGCTTGAGATTGCGTTACATTAAAGTATCGGCATCACACAGCTGGAGGTTGTTATGAACAGATATACCAACTTGCTTGTCGCTATCGATCCCGACCACGAAGAACAACACGCCCTTTCGCGCGCTCTGGACATTGCGACGAAATCGTCTGCGCCTGTAAAATTGACGCTTTTCCTCGCCATCTATGATTTTTCTTACGAAATGACATCCATGTTATCTGCTGAAGAGCGTCAGGCTATGAGAGCCGGCGTATTACGTCAGCGTGAAGAATGGGTGTCATCCCTTCTCGAACAACATGACACATCTGACGTGGCGATAGAAAACCACGTTGTATGGCATAACCGCCCCTACGAGAGCATGATTGCGCAGGTCTTTGATGGTGACCACGATCTATTAGTTAAGGCAACGCATAAACACGACAAACTGGGTTCGGTGATATTCACACCAACGGATTGGCATTTAGTTCGTAAATGCCCTTGCCCAGTATTACTTGTTAAAGAACACGGCTGGCCCGTCAACGGCAAGATTCTGACTGCTGTTAATGTCGCCTCCGAAAACGAAGCGCATATTCCACTCAATGACAAATTGATAGATGAAGCTAACGCGATGAGTAAATTGCTCTCCGCTGAAGTTAATCTGGTTAACGCCTATCCCGCAACACCTGTCAATGTCACGATTGAGCTCCCCGAGTTTGACCCAGCATCCTATACCGATGCCGTACGTGGTCATCACTTATTGCAAATGAAGGCACTTCGTCAAAAGCACAGTATTGATGAAGCGCAAACCTATTGTCAGGAAGGTCTTCCAGAAGATGTTATTCCGGCAGTAGCAAAAGAGCTTGATGCAGAACTTGTTATCTTAGGTACAACAGGACGAATTGGTCTTTCGGCGATCTTTATCGGAAACACCGCTGAACATACGATCGACCAATTAGATTGTGACGTATTAGCGATTAAACCTGACGGTTATGTAAGCCCGCTGGCACCCAATCCAATCCCGGAGTAACCCAATAAAGGAAAGGCATCAATTGATGCCTTTTTTCTTTTCTTGCTTAAACAAGCTGTTTTTCCACACATTCCCATAATTTTTCTCATCTTAACCGCATTGCTGCTCTGGCATCCTGCTGCGAAATCCGTATCATACGCGCCAAACCTGCGCATCGAGGAATGATGTGCTAGACGCCATTGAATGGCTCGATCGCGTAGAGAAACATCAGAGGCACTGAGTAATACCATGTCGAATCAAGATCTCACTAAAGCACAAAAGTACAATCAAAATAAGTTGCAAAAACGTATCCGTCGTAACGTTGGCCAAGCTATTGCTGACTTCAACATGATTGAAGATGGCGACCGCATCATGGTTTGTCTAAGCGGTGGTAAAGACAGCTACACCATGCTGGAAATTTTGCAAAGCCTGCAAAAGAGCGCTCCTGTCTCTTTCGAATTAATTGCCGTTAACCTTGACCAGAAGCAGCCTGGCTTCCCTGGTCATGTACTGCCTGAGTATCTTGAAAGCCTGGGTGTTGAATACAAAATTGTCGAAGAAGACACCTATTCAATCGTAAAAGACAAAGTGCCAGAAGGTAAAACCACGTGCTCATTATGTTCTCGTCTGCGTCGCGGTATTTTGTACCGTACTGCAAAAGAACTTGGCGCGACCAAAATTGCATTGGGTCACCACCGAGATGACATTTTGGAAACCTTATTCCTGAATATTTTCTACGGCGGAAAAATGAAAGGCATGCCACCTAAGCTGGTATCAGACAACGGTGAACACGTTGTTATCCGCCCACTGGCCTATTGTCGTGAAAAAGACATTGAACGTTATGCACAAGCTGCTGAGTTCCCGATCATTCCATGTAACTTGTGTGGTTCGCAGCCAAACCTACAGCGTCAGGTCATTAAGGAAATGCTACGTGATTGGGACAAGCGTTTCCCTGGTCGAATTGAAACTATGTTTACGGCAATGCAGAACGTTGTGCCTTCGCATCTTGCAGATTTTAACTTGTTTGACTTCAAAAGCATCGACAAACAATCAGGCGTGATTAACGGCGGTGATACTGCATTCGACAAAGAACAGTTCTCGGACGTCTCCCCATCAGAAGATGATGTAGTTGAATTCGACCCAACGTTGAAACTGGATGTTGTTCAAATAAGCTAATCAATTAGCATTAAAAAAGCCCGCATTTGAAGCGGGCTTTTTGTATGGGACAGGAAGCACTTAACGCTAACTCTGTGGGATCCAAGGCGTTACTTTGAGTGGCGTTTTTGTAAACGCGATTTTCTCACCTTGTTTGAGTTCATCCACACGAATTATCGCTACCTTACCATCAACGTTGATACTTCTACCTTCAGAAGTTGAAAGCGATGACACTGGCTCCGCAAAATGCACCATCACACCTTCCACTTCAGGCATGAACCAAGATGCAAACATGCCACCTAAGTCTTTCATCATTGCCGTCATTTGAGGAACAAGGTTTTGAATTTCTTCAGCGCTCATTTCCTCGTTGAATGATTCTTTCGCCAAAACCTGAAAAGAAACATCACAGACCGCATCGCCCATCGTTTCGATGAACACATCCGGATTAACTTGACGGAGATGGTTATCAATAGGAAGAGGAAGCTCTTGAGATGGCGGAATAACAAAAAATTCCGAATGTTGCTTTTTAATCATCCATGCTTTGGTAATTTCGCAAACTTTTCCCGTTTCTGGCGAAATCAGGAAATAACCAACCTTCACATCTGGGTGGTTTTCACCATAGTTGTGTTTCAGTTGGGAATATAGCTTGCTGTATCTTAATTCCACCTGTGCAGCAGTCGCTGGCACTGAAATTACAGCTGCTATAAGCGCAGCCGTAAGTCCTTTGATCATCCTTGGCTCCAATACTTCTGGTTGTGGCTTATCATGCCTTGAACTTCGTTCACATAAGCCTGACCACGCGAGGAGTAATTCAACAATCCATTCGCAAGTGCCGTACCTGAAATAGGTTCATGCTCTTTTCTAAGCTCAGCGCGAATATCACGCAACTGTGAATAGGCACGGTTACGGTTCACATTCAAAAAATAGGCGCGGATGGATTGAAGCGGGTCTTTATAAATGGCGACTTCGTGAAATTTACCTGAGCTACGTGCACTTGGCACCATGCCACAACCCTGAGTGTAACACCACTGACCAAAGTAGTTATTACCTTCGCGAGCGAATCGTGATGTACCCCACCCTGATTCAATCGCCGCTTGGCTTAACACTAGATCCATCGGTATAACATCGACACGTTTCAGTGCTTCTTTAAACCATGCTTGATCTACACCTGTTTCTGGTAACGGAAGGCTAAATAGCTCCGCTACTTTTGCAAGGAATTCATTGTCACTTTCCGAAAGGTTTTTCTCAGCAGACAATGTAATAAGTCTTGTGCGCGCGTTTTTAATCAGGCCATTAATATAGTTAACACCCGGTTTAAGAAAGTCCGCAAAAGCTTGTTTCTTTTCGTCCACAATTTTGTATGACGCGAAATCCGGCTTCTGCACCAGTTCTGGTGGTGGTGAAGCCGGTTGGAGTTGGTTAACATTGGTTACTGGAGTATGTGGTGCTTCGCTACACGCGGAAAGCAATAGAGCCGAAGCCAAAACAGCAAAGGAGAGCTTCATTTAAGCGTTAAAAACCTCTTTATTACCGTCTCCGGAAGACGAATCATCATCGCCTTCTTGTGACACGGTCACTTCGATACCAACACCGAACATCTCACGATATAGAACGCCTTTAACGTTGAACATAAAGGGCAACGCCCAAACGAGCGCTATACCTGCTGTGGCATATGAAAAGAGAAAAAGCACAGCGATGACGATGTAAACAAGGGTCAATGGTATCATTTTTTTTGTGATCGCTCTAAAAGAAACGATCATCGCCTCAACAGGGCGAAGTCTTTTCTCACAGATAAGAAGAATTGTCATCGAAAAGGCAATTCCCAGAAAAATGCCTAACAATGGCAAGATCTGATTACCAAAACTTTGTAACGCTGAAATGAAACTCATCGCGAGGATCACGGTCATCGCATAAGCCAAGCCTTTAACGATATGGCGCGGTTTGGTTCTAAATCCAATGGCATGGCTTAGTCCCATTAAGCTCGCTCCCGCATAGAGAGGTGCACTTAAAACCGTCGATGCGAACAAGGCAATTCGACTTGCGGCTAACATTTCAGGCGTCATCTGGCCTTTCCCGATAAACGCTGATATCACCTGCGCCGGTGAATCTACCATCAAGGAAAGCACCACCAGAAATATCGCCAGATTCGCCCCAGCTAAAACTATCGTGGCGGGAAGAAATCGCCAGAAGTGTTTTTGCGTCAGCTTAACGGCCTCTTGAACCACACTGGATGCGCTGAGATTGTATTGACCACTCAATGCATTTTCTAAGGAGCCACCAACATGTAGTGCGTTACTCAATTGTTGTTTATTCATAGCAAGTTAACTTTTGTCTTTAGCCTAAGAAAGTTCACCACTTATAAAGTTATAGGTGATTTTTTTAAGCGCGTCTCACGGTGATGCATTTTTAGCCAGACAGTATTGGCGCTATACTAACCGTCGCTTGCTTGCTGAATTATGCGAGCCGCTTCACAGCGCGGCGATTTGGTCGATGTTTCTCCATATCTCGCTAGCAATAGAATTTTTGGGCAAAGTTTTACTGTTAAATCAAAAAAACGCTTTAACTTCATGGTTCGCACGTCTATCATGCGCCGTCTACTTTTTAGGGGAATTTTTCTAGCTAATCGCCCGTGGTGTAAGGAGAGAGAGTAGAATTGAACGCAACACAACCAATGAAAAAACCCGTTGTTCAGCTTAAAGGGCTTTGTAAGAGTTTCGATGGCAAGGAGATCATTTCTTCTTTTGATCTCGAAATTAACAACGGCGAGTTTTTGACAATCCTAGGTCCGTCAGGTTGTGGCAAGACCACAGTTCTTCGTTTGATTGCAGGTCTTGAAGATGCAGACGATGGCCACATCATACTTGACGAGCAAGACGTAACCGCAATCCCCGCGGAGCAGCGCCACGTCAATACCGTCTTTCAGAGCTATGCGCTTTTCCCACACATGACTGTGTTCGAAAACGTTGCTTTTGGTCTGCGCATGCAGAAAGTTGCCGAAAGTGATATCGAACCGCGTGTTATGGAAGCACTTCGCATGGTTCAACTTGAGAAATTTGCACCTCGCAAACCTCATCAGCTTTCCGGCGGTCAACAACAACGTGTCGCAATTGCTCGTGCCGTCGTTAACAAACCGAAAGTGCTTTTGCTTGATGAATCCCTTTCTGCATTGGACTACAAGCTTCGTAAGCAAATGCAAATGGAGCTTAAACAGCTTCAGCGTAAGCTGGGTATTACCTTCATTTTCGTTACACACGATCAGGAAGAAGCCCTTTCAATGTCAGACCGTATCATCGTGATGAAAGCTGGTAAGGTTGTTCAAGACGGTACACCACGTGAGATCTACGAAGAGCCAGCAAACTTGTTTGTTGCGCGATTCATTGGTGAGATCAACGTGTTTGACGCACATGTAATTGCACGTATTGACGAAGAGCGTATCACTGCGACCGTCGAAGGCCGTGAATGTCAGGTTTATTGTAAACTTGATGTATCGGTTGGCGATAAGGTGAAGGTGCTACTGCGTCCTGAAGATTTGCGTATCGAAGAAATCGGCGCAACTGAATCAGGTAACGGTATCGTCGGCTACGTTCGTGAACGTAACTACAAAGGTATGACGCTGGATTCGGTTCTTGAACTGGAATCAGGCATGTCGGTGATGGTTAGCGAGTTCTTCAACGAAGACGATCCAGATGTTGACCACTCTTTGGATCAGAAAGTTGCAATTACCTGGGTTGAAAGCTGGGAAGTGGTACTGCCTGATGAAGAAGATTAATCTCCAGAACGCCATTATCGGTGTTATTGTAGGTTGGCTGCTGCTGTTCGTGTTTATACCGAACATGATGATTATCATCACCAGTTTCCTGACCCGCGACGATGCAAATCTGATTGAGATGACCTTCACCTTGAGCAACTATGCCAAGCTGTTGGATCCTCTCTACGCAAAAGTCGTCTGGCACTCTTTCTATATGGCTGCCATCGCGACAATGCTGTGTTTGTTGATCGGTTATCCGTTCGCTTACACCATCGCTCGTATGCCAACGAAATGGCGACCAATCATGTTGTTCATGGTGATTATTCCGTTTTGGACTAACTCCTTGATCCGCACGTACGGCCTAAAAATCTTTTTGGGTACACGTGGGCTACTTAATGAAGGTTTGCTGACGTTGGGTTTGATCGACAAGCCTTTGCGTATCATGTACACCGAATATGCCGTGATGATTGGCCTGGTTTATATCCTGCTACCATTTATGATTCTGCCGCTGTACTCAAGCATTGAAAAGCTGGATAACAGCTACCTTGAAGCAGCGAAAGATCTGGGTGCAAGCAAGCTGCAAGCATTCATCAAAATTATTCTGCCTTTGACTATGCCAGGTATTATTGCTGGCTGTCTTTTGGTTCTGCTTCCAGCGTTGGGTATGTTCTATGTATCCGACCTTCTGGGTGGCGCGAAGAACCTGTTGATTGGTAACGTCATCAAGAGTCAGATCCTCAACGTACGCGACTGGCCATTTGGCTCAGCAGCAAGTATTTCGTTGACTGTCTTGATGGGTCTAATGCTCTTCGCCTACTGGCGTGTTGGCAAGCTAATGAACAAGAAGGTAGAGCTGGAATGAGTCGTTTTTTCAAAACCAGCTTTATGTCGCTGGTCTATGCATTCCTTTACATCCCGATCATCATTCTTATCGTTAACTCATTTAACGAAAGTAAGTTCGGTATGGATTGGAAGGGTTTTACCACCAAGTGGTATACCCAACTGCTGAATAATGACAGCTTGGTACAAGCAGCCGGAAACTCGCTGACAATTGCGGTATTTTCTGCAACTGCAGCAGCGATTATCGGTAGCCTTACGGCCGTTGCGCTCTATCGCTATCGGTTCCGTGGCAAGAAATTTGTCAACGGTATGCTGTTTGTCGTAATGATGTCTCCAGACATCGTGATGGCTATCTCGCTTCTGGCACTGTTTGTTTTGTTGGGTGCACAACTTGGCTTCCTGACCTTGTTATTGTCACACATTACTTTCTGTCTGCCTTTCGTGGTTGTGACTGTATACAGTCGCCTGAATGGCTTTGACCTACGTATGCTTGAAGCAGCGAAAGATCTGGCAGCAAGTGAATGGGTAATCCTAACCAAGATCATTTTGCCACTTGCAGCGCCTGCGGTAGCCGCTGGCTGGCTGTTGAGCTTCACTCTGTCTCTGGATGACGTTATCGTCAGTTCTTTTGTTACAGGGCCGAGTTATGAAATCTTGCCATTGAAGATTTACTCAATGGTCAAAGTTGGCGTCTCTCCCGAAGTGAATGCACTGGCAACGCTGATGCTTATCGTTTCTCTCGTACTGGTAATTTTCTCTCAACTACTGGCACGCGATAAGGTGCGATAATTTGTCGAGGGCAGGCTCGCCTGCCCTTTTATAATGTCGCACTTTTCAGTCACGGCTGGCGTTGTCCAGCCGTTATTCTAACCTTTCAATACCAATTAAAACTGCAGGAGTTGTCGATGAAACCCTGGTCTAAGTTTGTGCTGGGCAGTTCTCTGGCCGTCTCTCTTCTTTCTAATACTGCACTGGCTGCTGATAACGAGCTGTATTTCTATAACTGGTCTGAGCACATCCCAACAGAAGTACTGGAAGAGTTTACTGAAGAAACAGGCATCAAAGTTTTCTATTCAACGTACGAATCTAACGAAAGCATGTACGCGAAGCTGAAGACACATCCAGAGGGTTATGATCTGGTTGTTCCTTCCACGTACTATGTACAGAAGATGCGTGATGAAGGCATGCTACAAAAGTTAGACAAAAGTAAGTTGACTCATTTCGATGGTCTTGACCCGAACCAACTGAATAAACCGTTCGACCCAAATAACACCTACTCTATACCTTACATTTGGGGTGCGACAGGCATCGGTGTTAACACTGACATTATCGAAAAAGACAGTGTTCACGCTTGGGCAGATCTTTGGAATCCTGATTACGAAGGTCAACTGCTGATGATGGATGACGCTCGTGAGTTCTTCCACATTGCACTGCGCAAGCTGGGTTATTCTGCAAACACTCAGAATCCAGATGAAATCAAAGCCGCTTACGAAGAGTTGAAGAAAATCATGCCAAATGTGCTGGTATTCAACTCTGACTTCCCAGCAAATCCTTACATGGCCGGCGAAGTTGCACTAGGCATGCTGTGGAACGGTTCTGCATACATTGCGCGTAGCGAAGGTGCACCCGTAGACATCGTGTGGCCAGAAGAAGGCGCGATTTTTTGGATGGATAGCTTGGCGATCCCTGCAACCGCGAAAAACATTGATGCAGCACACAAGATGATCGACTTCTTGCTTCGCCCAGAAAATGCAGCGAAGCTTGCCATTGAGATAGGCTACCCAACGCCAGTGAAAGCCGCCTACCCTCTTCTGCCTAAATCGTTCAAAGACGATCCAAGCGTTTATCCACCACAAGATGTGATGGAAAAAGGTGAGTGGCAATGTTCTGTTGGAAAAGCGAACGTGCTTTACGAAGAGTACTTCCAGAAGCTGAAAGCGGGTCAGTAATACACTCTCGGTTATTCCAAATACAAAAAAGCGGCGATTGAGCCGCTTTTTTTATGTCATCGTAGAGCGGGTCTATTTGCCCATATTCAATAGCTCTTCAACCAATTCAGGGACTAACACGGTTGCTTTACCGTAGCGTTTCTCGTCAAACTCACTTTCTACAGCACTGGGCTCCAAGTTCACTTCTATTGTTCTTGCGCCACCAATCGAGGCTTCATGGACAAACCCTGCAGCCGGATATACCGCACCTGACGTACCGATAGAGATAAATAGGTCTGCCTCCATCAATGCGTCGTGAATTTTGTCCATTGCTATTGGCATTTCACCAAACCAAACAACATGTGGGCGCATTGACGAAGGTATCTGGCAGCAATGACACATATCATCGACCATGATGTCATCTTTCCAATCCAATACCTGATTTGAGCTACTGCACCGCGCCTTTAATAATTCACCATGCATGTGAATGATGTTTTCACTCCCTGAACGCTCATGCAGATCATCTATGTTCTGCGTCACGATGGTAACTGTGCCGTCTAACTCTTTCTCAAGTCGCGCGAGTGCTAGATGGGCTGCGTTGGGCTCCACACCTGATTGAAGTTGCTTTCTACGCTGGTTGTAAAACGTTTGAACCAAGGCAGGATTTCGGGCAAAACCTTCAGGTGTAGCAACATCTTCGATATGGTGCTCTTCCCACAAACCGTCTTGTGCGCGAAATGTTCTGATTCCTGATTCAGCGGAAATACCTGCACCAGTCAAAATCACAATGTTTCTGTGGGGAAATTGCATCTAGAGCTTCCTATCTCGTTAATTTAATAACCTTTATAGCATTGTTGGTAAGTGCATAACAGGCCAGCAATGCTAGACAATAGTCGAATTAGGATGAGCAAGACGAATTCCCCAGTAAAAATCCAAAAATGTCTTATATTTAATAAACGCACCAAATTTGATAGTGATGTATGTTACTGCCCCGACGACTTGGTTTGTTTACAACAACGTGTCTTACTCTACTCGCGAGCAGTTTTGCATCGGCGAGTGACAACCTGCGCGTCAGTGGCTTTGGCAACGTTAGTCTTATCAAATCAGGCACAGAAAACCTGGGGTATAAGTATGATCTAACCAAAGAAGCCCTCTATGACGAATGGAGTCTAAAACCCGGCTCTTCATTTGGTTTACAACTCAACGCGGAAATCAACGACGAGCTAGACGCAGTGGTTCAAGTCGTGGCTCAAGATAGGCTTAACAACGACCTCAACAAGTCCATTAGCTGGGCATTTGTTCGCTATAGACCTACCCATAACATTACAATTCGCGCAGGTCGCATCGCGACACCTATTTACATGCTTTCCGAGTACCGTGATGTTGGATTTGCTTACCTTTGGACAAAGCCAATAACAGACTTCTACTCCTCTATTCCGGTTACATTTGTCGATGGTGGAGACATTGCTTACAGCACAAGAATGGGCCACGGAATATTCGAAGCAAGGCTGTTTGCGGGCAGTTCCGAAGTCACAACGGAAACCATTTTTGAAGCCCAAGACGTGACACTGTCACCCATGATCGGTTCTAAATTCACTTATGCGCTAGAAGAATGGCTTTTCTCTGCTGTCGCCGCAACCACCAAGGTAACCGACGGCGAGCCTGCTGATGCTTTAACAGCTGCTATAGACAGTAATCCAATTGTTGGCAGTTTATGGCCCCAAGCCACGCAACTGAAATCTGATTTCACGCTGAAGGACTCACGAATCTCCTATTACTCACTCGGGGCATTGTATGAGACAGGCTCATGGAATGCACAAGCAGAGCTGAGTTTCACCGATACCGACTGGCCATTTTTTCCCGACTTAGCTGCTGGCTATTTCAGTCTCGGTCATACGGTGGACAACACCACCTACTACGGCTTCGCGTCGAAAGCGAAAACAATCGATGAACTTTATGAGCTATCAGCCCCTTCTACTGTAGGCATGTCTGTACAGCAGATTGCCGAGGCTTATCAACTCATAAACAGCAACATTGACGCGCGTTTTGTAGATCAAGAAACGCTAGGTTTTGGGGCGAGAATAGACATAACACCCCAGTTAGCATTGAAAGGACAAATTGAACGCACTTGGTTGATAAACAACCATACAGGGGGCTGGTTGACGACCATTCAAGGTTTAAGTGCAACCGCTCCGAATCACATTGATACCTACTCGATTAGCCTGAGTTTTGTGTTCTGATATGAAAAAACTAATATTAGCACTGCTCACATACCTGAC
Organism: Enterovibrio nigricans DSM 22720; assembly: GCF_900167155.1. GTDB lineage: Bacteria > Pseudomonadota > Gammaproteobacteria > Enterobacterales > Vibrionaceae > Enterovibrio > Enterovibrio nigricans. The sequence goes on from NZ_FUXU01000043.1 coordinate 24,306, forward strand.
ATTGTTCTGGGCCTCTACGTCTCAGGCAGGGCTAGTTGTAGTCGTTCACCAAGACAATCCCATCGAATCATTGTCATCTCGGCAAATCATGGACCTGTATATGGGCCGTTATACCGCCTATCCCAATGGCGCAACAGCGGACACGACGGACTTGCCAGATAACAGCCCACTAAGAGAAGATTTCTACAATCGTCTGGTAGGAAAATCCGTTGCTCAGATCAATGCTTATTGGGCGAGATTACTGTTCACCGGTAAAGCCGAGCCGCCTCAAGCGAAGCCTTCCGAACAAGACGTTGTTAATTACGTGCGCGAAAACCGCAGTGCCATTGCTTATATCAAAGAGTCAAACTTAGCTGATGGTTTGAAAGTGGTGTTTAGATTTGAAGATCCTCAATAACAAAATCCATATTCGCGTCGCCGGTGGTGTTGCCGGTGGCGCGATCATTTTTTCGATCATCGCTTCCTTAATATGGTTTTATATTTCATACCATAACGAGGTCGACCGTTCTCGCAGCCAGATAAAACAAATTACCACGACGGTTGAGCAAACAGCGTCTATCGCGTTGTATTTGGGAAACAAAGAGCTTGCCAATGAAGTTCTCAGTGGTTTAGAGGCCAATGACATCATTTCAGCTGCGCGATTAACCAGCCAAAATGGTCTAACCGCATCGTTTGAAAATCGAGATGTGATAAACAAAGCAGAGACGGCGGTTATTTTTCCTATTGTCTCGCCGTTCGACAGTTCCGAATACGTTGGCGATCTTTTGGTTTACCCCAATCAGCAATACATCGAAAACAACGCAATATCCTTAGCAAAGATGCAAGCCATCGTGCTCGTAAGTTACTCCGTTATCATTGCGTTGCTCACGCTTTTTATCGTCAACAAGATCCTTACCGAGCCGATGAAGAATATCGCCAATCGCTTTCACTTGATCACACCAGGTGACTCAACGCGGATAAGTGTGCCAATGGCTCACCAAAACAATGAAATTGGTGCTCTCGTAAAAGACATAAACGGATTATTAGACGCAGTAAACAATCAGATAGAAAACGAGCGAGATTTAAGGGCTGAAACAGAAAATCTTTCTAAAAAATTCAGGCTGATTTTTGAACGAGCCAGTGCCGGTATTGGCTTGCTGGATGCAAATAATCAACTCATCGTTGCGAACCCAGCACTCCTTCGATTACTGGGTCAAACCTTCATCGTTGATACAGAGCGATTTACTAAAACTAGCTTCACGGATTATTTCTTTGATCCCATAGAAGTGAAAGAATTCATTGAAGATTTCTGGGCAAAACCTGGCAATCAATTCAGTGCGATAGACGTCCAGTTACGCCATAAAGTGCGTGCAGCGGATCGATGGGTACATTGCCTTTTCTCTAAAGTTGAAGACATTAATAACCCGGAAGACAGTCTTCTCGAAGTAGTTGTATATGACATCACAGAACGTGCTGAGCGTGAACAAAACATCATTTACGAAGCAGAACACGACGCAATAACCATGCTACTTAATCGAAGAGCTGGAATGAATAAATTAGAAAACTCCGTGATTGATGCGGAGAAAAGGCAACGTAATTTTGCCATATTAATGATAGACCTTGATGGGTTTAAGCACGTTAATGATACCTACGGCCACGATGCAGGTGACAAAGTCATTATTGAAGTCGCGAAACGAATCAAACAGTTCTTTAGGGGCTCAGACGTTGTTGCGCGCTGGGGTGGCGATGAGTTTCTCATTGGCTTTTCCTATAACCCAAGCTACGAAACAGCAGTGTCTGATATTGCAGCAGATCTTCAACATCAAATATCTTTGCCAATTGAAATTGGGCACGAACAGACCACAATGGTTGGCTCTAGTATTGGTATTAGCCTCTATCCTGACACGCATAGTTCCATCAGCGTGCTCATTGAAAAGGCCGATGAGGCAATGTACTTTGTGAAAAATAACGGCAAGAATTTCTTCAAGTTTTATGAAGCCAATTTGGCTAAGCCTCTCGATAACAAACGCTTTTCTACACATAAATAGCTTGTCTATTCGATATGGGTTTAAACCGCACAATAAGATTTGTACTATAACCCAACATACACAAGGATCCTGGCGTGACAATGCACCCTCTTAGAGTATCCGTTCGCGCGGTGTGCTATCAGGATGATTCCATTCTTTTAGCCGAACATCGAGATGACCGTGGCTTGTGGTACATCCTGCCTGGTGGTGGCATTAAACATAACGAGACGATGTCTGAGGCATTTGATCGCGAATTGCTTGAAGAGACCGGCGGTAAAGCAACCATGGGAGATGTACTGTTTGTCCGAGAAGTCATCGCGGATCTATTGGATACAACCTATTTGCCTGAACACCTCCACCAAATCGAGTTGTTTGTTGAAGCCAAAGACTTTGAGTGTATCTCTTCACCCCAGTCCCCGGACCATAACCAGATAGGCATAGTATGGATGCCTTTAGCGAGGTTGTCCGAACTGCTCTTTTTCCCAAAAACAATGGTTCCCAGTCTGGAAAACAAGACCTTTGATCGTATCTATCAAGGGCATATTCTGTAAATTTTGCCATTAGCGACCTTAGACCCGCCCCTCGTTTTCCCTGCAATTCTCTTGCCGGTAACTGGCTAGACCATTAAATTCAATTTAGTCAGTTACAATGCGAGCCAAGTTATATCGTGTCCAATCACCTGAACAAGAACATGCAGCTAAACAATTACTTTAATCAGAGCAACGGTCAGTTAGTTTTTACGCGTAAACAAGCCAGTCATTTTGCGAAATTAGTCGCCGGCGACTTTAACCCAATCCACGATGAAGACTCAAAAAGATTCTGCGTGCCAGGTGATTTGCTCTTCTCAGTATTACTGGCAAAAGCTGGCATTAGCGAAAAAATGCGCGTTTCTTTTACAGGCATGATTTCTGATAACGTCGCGCTTGAGTTTCGCAATTCAGATACAGACGCCTTCGAAGTGACGGACGGTAACGGAAAACTGTACCTCACGATGGAACGCAGCGGCGAAAACCTCGTTAATGAAAACCTCGCAGCGTGCGTTGCGGAAAACTATGTCAAATTCTCTGGGATGAACTTTCCGCACATCATGGTTCCTCTAATGGAACAAAGCGGCATGATGATTAACCCAGACAGACCGCTTGTTATCTACGAAAGTATGGAGCTTAACTTTCATCACCTGAACTTTACATGCCCAACCGTTGAGCTCACCGACTCCATCATGGATGTTTCTGGTAAGCGCGGCACAGTAACACTCGCCTTTTGTTTTAAAGAAAATGGCAAAGTCATCGGTGAAGGGAAAAAAACAATGGTGTGCAGTGGGCTTCGTGAGTACGAACAATCAGCAGTAGAAGCTTTAGTCGACAAGTTTAATGACAGAAAATCAGCGTTTTTATCTGCCCAAACTGCCTAAGCAAAATGAATGTAACAACCACCCCGATTTCTTCGGGGTTTTTTATACCCGTCAATGTCTTACATAAAAAATACCGACGCACAATTGAGACTCTGTTCTATATTTAATTTATGAACACAGATCGGAGTCGCATATGACCACTGACGCATTACTCTCTCACGTAGATAAACTTCCCAAAATACCAAAAGTTGTTCAAGAGCTGATGGACTTGGTTAACAGCGAAGACTCAGATATGACGCAGATTTCTGACAAAATCGGGTTAGATCAAGTTATTAGTGCACGCGTACTGCGCTTATCAAACTCCGTACATTTTGGTCGAGGCCGAAGCGTGGCATCGGTAGATGAAGCAGTTATACGCCTTGGGCTAGGTCCCATTAGAACGCTGGTAACGGCGTCGGCGCTGATGAGTTCATTTCCTAAAATCGAAGGTTTTGACCTTAACGCATTTTGGGGAACCACCTTCGAAGTTGCCACCTTATGCAAAGTTATTGCAAAAGAAGTGAAAGCCGATCCGAATGAAGCATTCACCGCGGGTATGCTTCACAACATTGGTGATTTGCTGATTTATACAGTTTACCCCGATAAAGCCCAGAAAATTGAATTGCACATCGAGGCAGGAAAATCCAAGGATGAGGCGCAACGTGTCGTCATTGATACCGATTGTGCGCAACTCGGTGGCGCGCTAGCCAAAAATTGGAAATTTGCTGATAAGTTGATTGAGGCTATTTCACACCAATATGCTGCTGTTCAGGGGGATGAATTCTCTCAACTCGCGGCTATCATCAACCTCTCGCGTAAAGTCGACGAAAGCTGGGACAATCTTTCTTCAGACGAATCCAAACAAACGTGGCTCAACCACCAGCTCGAATACAGCATGCTCGGCTTGGATGAAGATTTGCTGGATGTGTTGGAAAATAACAGAGGCATTGGACGAGACATGGCAAGGCAATTGGTATAGCCCTCATTTCGTAGAAAAAACCGTCTATCGTCAGGCGGTTTTTTCTTATTAGGGTTTTCCTTTCTAAAAGTAGTACGCCATTTCAATGTATCGTTCCCGAATGTGCTCGATCAAAGCCTTCACTTTTGGCGAAGGATGCTTTGTATATGGATATACTGCGTAGATCCCGAGCTTTTTAGCAACCTGTTTGGGCAAGAGGTCCATGAGCTTGCCCTCCTGAACATCGTGATACACCAAACAACGCGGAACATAAACTATCCCATGCCCCGCCAACGCAGCCTTACGTAGCGCCGCTGCGTTGTTTGTTGAAAAGTTGCCGGATACTTTCACGATGCGTTTATCTTCACTGCCCGATGCAAAAAACTCCCAATCTGCAGCACCCGTACTTTGGTAGGTGTAATGTAGACAGTTATGGTTTATGAGCGCATCGGGGGAATCAGGACGTCCCTTCTTCGCAACATATTCAGGCGAGGCACAGACAATCCATTGAGAATCGATAATGTGGCGAGCAACCAAGCTGGAGTCTTCTAAATACCCCGTGCGTATGGCAAGGTCATACCCCTCTTCAATCAAATCCACGAATCGATTACTCAACGTGACGTCAATCCGAAGACCTTCATAAAGGCTGGCAAATTCCGCGATGGTTTCAGCGAGCAGCAAATCGCCAGAGATGGTCGGGACGGAGACGGCTAACCGCCCTTTCATTTTTGACGAGAGCTGATTCACAGATTCAATAGCATCTATACTTAGTTGTGCCAGACGCTTTGCTGTCGGTAGGAGTGAAGCGCCCGCCTCGGTCAGAGATAATTTTCGCGTTGTCCGATGCAAAAGCTGAACGCTCAAATCTTTCTCAAGCCTCTGAATACGTTTGCTAACGACGGAATTAGCCAACCCAAGCTTATCAGCAGCCAGTTTGAAAGACCCCTGTTCAGCCACTTCAGCAAACAGTATCGCATCATCTACTTTCATTAATTATCTCTATTTTGGAAATAATAATTTCATTTAATGCTATTTATTCTCAAATCTCAACCTCCTATGATTTTTGATAACACGCTAATTACCCAGTAAGAAACAATAAATAAAACGGCGTGATCATTAATGTGCAATGTTAGTAAGGAAGCCGTATGCCATCCCCTCGACTCTATCCTGCAAAACCTAACAAGGTTTATCTTTATGCAACCTGCTTGGTGGACGCCTTCGACCCAGATACAGGTATGGACGCGATAGCTGTCTTAGAAAGCCAAGGAATCGATGTCATTTATATTCCCAAACAAACCTGCTGTGGGCAGCCAGCATACTCGTCTGGCTACACCGAAGAAGCCATTCATGTCGCAGAGTCTCAAATGGCACTATTCCCAGAACCTTATCCTATTGTGATCCTCTCAGGCTCCTGCGGTGGCATGATGGTTCACCATTATCCGCGCCTGTTCAATGGTCATGCACAAGAAAACCAAGCGTTGGCGTTTGCTGAACGCGTATTTGAATTCACCGAATTTCTCAGTTGTGTTTGTCGCAGTGCACTAAAAGACACCGGTAAGCCCACACAAATAACCCTCCACACTTCCTGTGCCGCACGCCGTGAAATGAATGTACATACCCATAGTGCGCACCTTCTCAAACAGCTTTCTGACGTTGACGTGCTTTCAGCAAACTATGAAGAAGAGTGTTGCGGTTTTGGGGGGACATTTTCCATAAGACACCCAAATATCAGCGAAGCCATGGTCAACGACAAATCTCGGAATTTGCGCGAATCTGGCGCAATAGAATATGTCAGTGCCGATTGGGGATGTATGTTGAACATTAACGGCGCACTAGAATACCAAGGGCAAGCTTTCAAAGGACGTCACCTCGCGCGCTTCATAGCGGAACGCATTGGCGTTTCAGGAGGAAACCAATGAATAACTCCCCTGAGCGTATTCATGTACAAGCAAAAAACGCGCTGTCAGACACTGAACTTCGTCAGAATTTTCGCGGCGCGATGGATTACCTGCGCACGAAGAGAAAAGATGCCTTCCCCAATAAAGCGGAAGAAAAAGCCGTACGAGATCGCGCAGAAGCGATTCGCCAACGTTGCCTGAGTAAACTTCCCGAATTATTGGAACAACTCGAAGCACAGTGTCTTCGAAATGGCATTCAGGTTCATTGGGCACAAAACGCGGAAGACGCGAACGCCATCTTTGCCGAGCTTGCGACAGAAAAACGCACGACCTTAGTCGTGAAAGGGAAATCGATGGTCAGTGAGGAAATTGAGCTCAACCACCATATGGAGAAGCGCAGTGTTCGCTGCCTAGAGAGTGATATGGGCGAATACATCGTGCAACTTGATGGCGATACCCCCTCTCACATCATCATGCCCGCCATTCACAAAAACAAACAACAGGTATCGGACACCTTTGAACACAACATTCAAGATTTCACACCAACCACTGACGTAGATGCTCTGATTCAAACAGGCCGTCGCATGTTACGTAAAGCGTATCAGGATGCTGAAGTTGGCGTGTCCGGTGTCAATTTTGCCGTGGCGGAAACGGGAACGCTTTGCCTTGTCGAAAACGAAGGCAATGGCCGCATGTGTACCACCATTCCGGATACCCATATTGCCATTACTGGCATTGAAAAAGTGGTCGAGTTCCTCTCTGACGTTCCCCCTCTTTACAGTGCACTTACACGCTCCGCGACTGGGCAAACGATCACTACCTACTTCAATATGATCTCCAGCCCCCGAAAGGAAGGTGAACTTGATGGTCCGAAGGAAGTACACCTAATTTTACTAGATAACGGCCGAACGCAGGCTTATCACGACGTGGAACTTCGTAAAACACTGCAGTGTATTCGTTGTGGCGCGTGCATGAACCATTGTCCTGTTTATACCCGCATCGGGGGGCACGCCTATGGCACCGTATACCCCGGTCCCATTGGAAAAATTATTTCCCCCCATTTAATGGGGCTGAACAAAACAAAAGATCTCATCACCGCATCCAGTTTGTGTGGTGCATGCGAAGAAGTCTGTCCAGTCAGAATCCCCATCCCTTCATTGCTTCAACGATTGCGTCAGGAAGCCAAAAACAAGAAACAACCCGAACACGCACCATTAGACGGTCAGGATGCCGCCAACAATATCGTTGAACGAACCGCAATGAAGGGGTTCGCATATGCCGCCACTCACCCGTCTATTTATCATAACGCGCTCGACATCGCGCGAAAGATGAATGGACTCATCCCTCGGCATCTCGGTGGATGGACACAATGTCGCGTAAAACCAAAACTGGCAAAAACGTCATTGAAGCAAAAGCTGGCTGATCGTGGAGATAAAAAATGAATATTCAAAATCAACGTGCACGTGATGCCATCTTTGCCAAACTGAAATCTGCGCCAAGACAAAAAGAAACCAAGCCGCTACCTGAATGGCAAGCGTGGCATTCTGAAAACCTCAACGAACGCACCAATCGTTTTGTTGAAAAAATCTCTGCCAGTCATGCAGAAATCCAATACACCCGCGAAAAGACGCTTGATGACGATCTTTCTCATTGCATCAATCACGAAGGCTTTAAGCGCATACTGCTGGGAAAAAATAACCCGCTGACATCGCGTTTGAAAGAAGGCTGCCTACAATCACACATTGCGGTTTACGACCAAGCGATTGAAACCTTCAAAACATCATTATTTAACGAGGTTGATGCGGGTATCACCTTCGCTAATGCGGGAATAGCGGACACGGGAACACTTGCAACCATTACTGGTGAGTCAGAACCTCGATCCTTGTCACTCGTCCCTCCCACTCACATTGCTATCATACGGGAGTCTGACATTGTCTCGCATTTCAGTGAGTTAATGACAACACCGTTTTGGACGAGCGCAGGTTGGGATACAACACCCCCTACCAATCTTCTGTTAATTTCAGGTCCATCCAAGACTGCAGATATTCAACAGACATTGGCCTATGGCGCACACGGCCCCAAACGTCTGATTGTTTTTTTGGTGAAGGAGTAAGAGATGACAGGGACGCCAAGCAATCACATGTATCTGGCGCTGATCAACACGCTTAAAGTACAGATACCTGCATCGCGATTGATCAATGACGAAGCAAAGCTGTTGGCATACGGCACAGACGCGAGTTTTTACCGCATGATTCCCAAGCTGATTGTTCAAGCCAACACCTTAGAAGACATCGTCTTTATCATCCAGTCATGCTCAAACGCAAACATCCCTTTTACGTTCCGAGCCGCAGGGACAAGCTTATCGGGTCAAGCTGTTTCAGATTCCGTACTTATAACCCTGACAGACAACTGGCGCCACCATGAAGTCAGTTGTGACGGTGCCAAAATTCGCCTTCAACCTGGTGTCATAGGCGCGGATGCCAACAAATATCTTTCACCGTATCAACGGAAAATAGGGCCGGATCCTGCTTCAATCAATAGCTGCAAAATTGGGGGGATCGCTGCCAATAACGCCAGTGGCATGTGTTGTGGTACCGCCCAAAACACTTACAAAACCGTCGATTCAATGACCGTAGTATTGCACGATGGGACGATTCTCAATACCGCCGATCCTGGCTCTGTGACACAATTTCGTGTTAGTCATCGTTCCCTTTTGTCGGGAATCTCTCAGCTGTGTGAGGAAGTAAAAAGCGATACCGCACTGTTCGAACGGATCCAACATAAGTATCGCCTCAAAAACACCACAGGGTATGCGTTAAATGCATTGATTGATTTTGAAGATCCTATCGATGTTCTGACACATTTGATGGTGGGCTCTGAAGGAACGCTGGGGTTTATCGCTGCAATTACCTACAACACGGTCATCGAGCATCCCAATAAGGCTTCTGCCCTACTGGTTTTTAATGACATAGAAAGCGCATCCAACGCCGTGACGATCCTTTCTGATACGCCCGTTTCAGCCGTTGAAATGATGGATGAGCGTGCATTGCAATCGGTTGCACATAAGGCTGGCATGCCTGACTTCATACCGACGTTAACACTAGAACATTGTGCGTTGCTCGTAGAGAGCCGCGCTGCCAGCGACGATGCGCTATATCATCAGTGCCGATCGATTATGGCGTCCATATCAGCATTCGAAATCCCCTATCAGGTTATGTTCACGTCCGATGCAGCTACAGTAAATACGCTCTGGGGCATCCGCAAAGGCATGTTCCCTGCGGTAGGTGCAGTTCGAGAAGCCGGCACCACCGTCATTATCGAAGATGTCGCATTTCCTGTTAATAGACTGGCCGCGGGGATACGAGAACTACAAGCACTGTTTGAAGAATTTGCCTATCACGAAGCGATCATTTTTGGTCATGCACTAGAAGGCAATCTTCACTTCGTATTTACGCAAGGATTTGAATCTCAAACAGAGGTTAAGCGTTATGGCTCGTTTATGGACGCAGTCGCACAACTCGTCGCGGTGAAATATCAAGGGTCATTGAAAGCAGAGCACGGTACGGGTCGAAACATGGCTCCCTATGTCGAACTGGAATGGGGAGCCGATGCGTATCGCCTGATGCGCCAAATTAAAACTTTGTTTGATCCAAAGGGATTACTCAACCCTGGCGTCATCATTAACGACAATCCCGACGCCCACATTACTCATTTAAAGCCTATGCCCAAAGCCGACGACCTTATAGATCGTTGCATCGAATGCGGGTTTTGCGAAGCAGTATGCCCTTCAAGAACCCTTTCGCTTTCTCCCCGCCAGCGTATTGTGCTTTACCGGGAAATGCAGCGGCTCAAACATAGCAACGAGCATGATAAGTACAATGCGCTTGAAGAAACATTTAGCTATCTGGGTGTCGACACCTGTGCGGCAACTGGACTTTGCGCAGACCGGTGCCCTGTGGGTATCAACACGGGCGACCTCATCAAACAAGTCAGAACGGAAAAATACAAACGCTTTACGCCGATAGCAACATGGAGTGCGAACCATTTTGGGACGACAACTGCACTCACGAGGCTAGGATTAAAAACCAATGCCGCCATACAGAGAACCCTTGGCGAGAGTGCGCTGAATAAAACCATCAATGGGTTAAGACGCTTATCCAATGGTAAGACCCCAAAGTGGCACCCAGACTTTCCTTCTGCTAATAATCACGTACCTAAAAACAGTGAAACCCGAAAAGCGAAACGCGTCGTTTACTATCCATCGTGTGCCAGCAGGAATATGGGCAACGAGGTGACCAGTGAGGACAAGAAAACGTTGACAGAGGTGACAATGTCACTACTTGAGCGCGCTGGGTATCAGGTTATCATTCCGAAAAAGCTCGAAGAGCAATGCTGCGGTATGCCCTACGACAGCAAAGGTATGAAGACGCTCAGTAAAGAGAAAAGTTATCGCTTGGAGGCCACCTTGTGGCAGGCCAGTGAGCTTGGAAAACTTCCCATCCTGATGGATACCAGTCCCTGTGTAAAAATCAGCAAAGAGCAGTTTACCTTCCCTCTCGATGTCTATGAGCCCTCGGAGTTTGTGATTAAATATCTGCTGAGCGAACTAGATATTGAGCCAGTTGATGAAACCATCATGTTGCATATCACCTGCAGCACACGTCGAATGGGACTCTCTGATTCATTGCTTAGCCTGGCGAACGCCTGTGCAAAGCAGGTCATTGTTCCTGAGCACATTGAATGCTGTGGTTTTGCGGGCGATAAAGGATTCTTTACTCCCGAGCTCAATGCTGCTGCAACCTTAACGTTAAAACAGCAAATACCACTGGATTGCAAAAGAGGATTCAGTAACAGCCGTACATGTGAAATCGGTTTAACGCACCACAGTGGTATTCCCTATCGCTCAATCTTGTATTTGCTTGACGAAGTCTCTTCCGTTAAACATGCAAAAGCACATCGGATTGACAGAGAAGCGAAAGAAGAAGTGGTTAGCTAATTCGCGGAAAACAAATTCCCTAAAAGCAAAGGCAGAATAAGCCTTTGCTTTCTTTTTAATCCGTCACCAGCAACACAAAGTGTGATCTTGGTTCATAAGCCCACACAACTATCGCAAGTTTACAGAACACTGACATTTCCCCATGCATATCCAGACATTTCCCGTGCTACATTCCGCGCGCGTTTTTTGCACCCCCATTTTTATAAGGCTTTTGAATGAAACGTTACGCGCTTTTTCCATTATTTACTCTTGCTCTAACAGCGTGCGGCGGTGGCGGCGACAGCAGCAATACCACCACATCTTCTTCAGCTATGTCCGTAGAAGGCAAAATTGAACAAGTATCAGGCTCAACCATTACCGTTAACACGCATTCCTATGACGTCAGTTCTCTCGCTTATCAAGGAAAGCCATTAGACAGCAATATGCTGGTGCCAAATATGATGGTTGCCCTTCACACCAATGCACGAGCGAACAACAGTGCGAGTGTCGAGTTGGACCCGACTTTCACCGGTAAGATTACCAATATCGATCGCCTTCAAGGCACCTTCAACGTCAGCGGTGTTCCACTGACGTTCATTCGCCTGTCGCCAACGATTCAAAATGGTGATTGGGTGATGGTATCAACGCTACCAACGGCAAACATGGGCTATAAAGTGCTTTCTGTCGTGGGCTTCGAGTATGACGCGAATGGCATGGCTGAAGCTGAAGGTCGTGTTACTAATGTGAACTTCGAAAACAACACCTTTAAATTGGGTAATTCTCTGACCGTATTGTTCGATGAAAGGCTAGTTAATAACATTAAAAAGCTACGTAACGGCGCATGGGCTGAGGTTCTTGGCAGCTATAATGAATCTACTGGCCAATTGGTTGCAGAATCAATCAAACTGAAAACGTTCAATACCATCAATGGTAAAGGTGAAATTGAAGGTGTAGTTACTTGGGTTGCTAACGATTTCAGCCGCTTTGAAGTAAACTACCGTGGACAATTTGACGTGGTGCCTTCTACCGAATTTGATGACGGTAGCAAATCTCAACTGCGCACAGGTGTCACGGTTGAAGTAGAATACGTTTCTAAGAACAACCGTACGATCGCAAAAGAAATTGAATTTGAAGATGATTTTGATTTCGACTTTGATTGGGACGATTACGAGTTCGAATACAAAGGGTATGTCAGTGATATTAACCCTGTTGCCCAATCATTCCAGCTAAAGGGCAAAACCATATTCACTGATTCAAATACCGACTATGAAGACGGCTTATCGTTTGATGCATTGAATGGCATCAACCTTGAAGTAGAAGGCGTACTTATTGGCTCTGACCATGTCGCCAGAGAGATTTCAAAGGACTAATCTTGATTGTAAATGCCCCTATTACGGGGCATTTTTCCAATAGCCGTAGTAAAAAACATAGAAAAATGCAGAAAAACCGAACGCCAACATTTTTCCTAAAAATTGGTGAGTTTTAAATCGCAACCAATGTGTATACCTTGCCACCATTCACATAGTACTGGCCTTTGACTTCTTTTCTCCCTCGCCCTCGTAGCTTATCTTCACAGAAATCACTCTCTAGTGTGTATTCTCTCTTATCACTATCAACGCTCTTAAATCTACAATATGCTGTTGCCGAATATTTACTGTCCATCGAACGTAAGCATTTCTGAAAAGCGTCTTTTGCAGACATGGCTATTGTCATTGCGACATTAAAGTCAACATTAAGTGAAGATATTATCTCCACTTCCATCTTATTCATTGAAAATGCCCATATTTCTCGTGTCAACGTTGTTGGCAATACATCCTTAACGTCAACCCCGACCCCTTTATAATTTTCTTTTTTGCTAACCGCACATATCGCCGAATTATCACACTCAGAAATTGTACCTATCACACAAGCTGGCCAAACTATCGGCGACCTTTTATTTGTCATTACTGACGCACTATGACCAAGCTTGGTAATGGCGTAGCTCGAAAGTAACAATCTTAAAAAATACTCTGCTTTACGATACTTGTTCTTTTTCTCTAAAAAATCGGGACTGGTAAGACCCCAGAACTCTATACACTTTCAAGCTTCTGATAATACTGTCTTTCGTATTCATTCGGTGACAGTCCACCATTAGTACCATGATTCCGTTTTGGATTGTAGAAGTACTCGATATATTCAAATATCTCAGAGCGTGCTTCCTCACGGGTTTTATAGATTCTTCGTTTTACTCTATCTTTCTTGAGCAGCGAGAAAAAACTCTCAGCAACGGCGTTGTCGTGACAGTTTCCCTTTCTACTCATGCTAATTTCCATATTGTGTTCTTTTAGGAAACTGCGCCAGTCGCTCGAGGTATATTGA
>NZ_FUXU01000061.1 GCF_900167155.1 Enterovibrio nigricans DSM 22720
CTTACAGGACTGGGTATGCCTGAAACTCAGTATATTGCTTAAGAACCGAACAACTTTAGGCTGCCATGTCTTCCAACCGAATTAAGCAACAAAGCCAACAGGCGGTGTAAAGGCTGATGGTTACCCACCACACTCTCCAGCACCCAAACCGCGTCGTAAATATCTTCAAAATACCTGACATCTAGATTACTGATGGCTTTACGCCAACTGTTCGAGTAATCAGCAACATATTGGTTTCTGATTTTTTCTTGAAGCGCACGTCTATCTTGTTCGGAAAAGTCCGTACTTTTCGCCAGCCCCAGCACCCAAGTATCTACCAACGCCATATCTGTCAGCGTCTCCAGTTTAGGCATGAAAAACTGTTCAAAACCATCATGAGACAAGAATTTCGGTATATCTACACCTTCCCTGTTAGGATTTTTCAAGGAAAAAACAACGTCAAACACAGGGCCGATAGCCGAAGAGAGATTAATCGGGGAACCCAATACTAACGCTGCTTCTTTCTTAAGCCCCATATAAACACGATGCTCTAATGGAATGCTTAACAAGTACTGCTGTGTCGTTTTAACGAGATCATCGTAAGGCGCGAGCGTGCGTTTTGCTCTCGTGTTACCCGCTAAACGCTTCGCACTTAAGTCGGTTTTCACGAGTGCGTATTGCAAATGGTTCATCAGGCTATCTTGCGTCTCTCTCTCGCCTTCGTATTTTTCCTGCCACAATGTCGCAAAGTACGCTTTGACAACGTTATCATGACGACCCGAGCCATCCGTTAACATGCGGAACACCCTTAGGGCGGTAAGCGTTTTGTCGTCAATCCGGGCATCCGCAATATCAAATGCAAGCACACGCAGCAACGCAGGTAAGTAGCGCGTTTCAACCAAATCTTGATAGGTTTTATCCAGCTCTACGCTGATCTTATTTCCTTGATGAAGTCCAAATCCGGACAACAACACTTTCCTTTCCCCGCTCTCGTCCATCAAGGCCTGCGCTTCTCTAACGAGATTTAATTGCGCTAACAAGCCTTCTCCGGTGGTGGGATAACCCGATGCTTTCGTAACTCGGTCAAACTCCTGCACCTTGGCCAGAGCGATGGCCGAATGTTCTACATTAGACTCGTAATATTTGTGCCAGGAGCCAATGAGCAGCACAGAAAAAATCGAACAGGCAAAAACTGTGAACCCTAGCGAACGGCGATAGGCTTTTTGTGATGTATTACTGTCTAACGCAAGACCCGCCTCAGGGTAAAAAATGTCATTGAAAAGCCGCTTGGTGAAATACGTGGTCGAATTGTTTGCATTCTGCGCACTGTTAATCATCTGAGATAACTGATAGCGACGCGCCGCTGAATCAACAAAGGCATTAACAGGCACCCCTTGTTGATATACAGAGGTGAAATACAAACCGCGAAGGACAGGAGGCGTAGAAAACTGATCTGCACTAAATGTCGATTTTAAAAATTGAGCCAGTACATCTTGAAGCCCTGCCATCTGACGATAGAAGCTATAAATGGCGGTTCTTTGCTCGGCATCCACAGATTGAGTAAATGCAGTGGGCAGCAATCGTTCAAAATGCTGAACCATCGCTACATAGTTACTATCAAATTCTCCAAGCCACAAATTGTCTTTATCTTTGTCCTTAAATGAAAAGGTAAAACCGAGTGCTTCTTCGCGTTCTTTTTGTTTTAGTCCGCTAAAAAATGGCGCAAACCCGTAGAGCAAATCCAGCTTGGTCAACGAAACATATACAGGTGGACGATTTGACAGTGTGCTCATGAGTTCGTTAAGGCGAGTGCGAAGAATCGCCGCATGCGCTTTTCGCTCACTCACACTGGCACTGGCTAATTTGGCAATATCGACAGTCACAACAATACCGTTTAACGGTCTGCGATTACGGGTTTTGTTTAACCAGTTCAAGAAATGCGTCCAGAGCCTCTGCTCCATTTCTCCATGACCATCTGCATCGGTGATCCGCTGAGTAATGAGTTCACCCGCGGGGTCTATCAGCACAGAGTCCTCACCGACCCACCAATCAAACGAGAATGGATTCTTACTTTTGGTTTCTTGGCTCGCACGTAATGCGGAGGAAAACGCAAAGTCTTGACCTGAACGATTAATTAAACTGGTTTTACCGGCGTTCTCTTCCCCTAGCAAAAGGTACCAAGGCAGCGCGTAGAGGTGATCTTTTTTCCCCAAACTGTCTTTGAGTGATTTAACAATACGATTGAGTTCTATGTCCTGTTGCTCTTCAAAGCGCTTTATCGGATCTTCTTGCAGTTCAACCTCTCTTTTTGCCCTGTCTTGATAGACAGAAAGCTTCCGCCACTGGTTAATTCCCCAAATACCTAGCCATAAAAGAATGACAATTGCACTCGCCGTTGCTCGGGCCCAAATTGAGCTCAACGGCTGCGTATCACGAATCGTTAGCCAAGGACCAGCCCACCAAATCGCAACGTTTAACAAGATAAGCACTAACACCATCAGAACAGGCAATGACGATCTGATTGACGGTAACATGGCGGCAAAAAGTATTTTTAGCTTACTGAACATAGTAATCGTTCCCTGACCTCTATCTTGCGTCGGTAATGGTTTCTAGGTGTTTGATAAGAGAAGGTTCCCAATCGATCAGTGACATCGAGGAAATCTGACGTAGCAAGGTTCCGTATTCTTGCTCGGCCATCGCCGATAGTTGATGGTGCTCCATAAGATCTGCTGACAATAATCGCCAGTAGAAGCGATCTCTGGGCTCCTCTGCTTTTGACAGGCCGCTATTTAACATCGTAAGTGCATCTGATAACCCTTTTTCTTCTGCCAGAGAAAAGGCTTCTTTTCGTTTGCTGTCCCAGCTTGTTTCGCCACTTGCGCTCAGTGGATTTTTATCGCCTTCTCGCAGCCATTGCTGGGTCGCCTCCGAAATGAAAGGCATCCCCCCTTTAAACTTGAGATCAAACAATGCTGGCATTCGAAGCACAAATGCTTTTACTTCAAATGCAATCGCATTAGCGGCTTCTGAAAGTCCAAGTTTCATGGCTATGCGGTAGCTTAAGTAGTGGCCGTCTATCCAGTAAGGCGATACTGTTAAACTTTGCTCCACTTTTCGCCAAAGGGAATGGTCAGCTTTCAGATTCAACAAATCTTCGTATTCTGAAATGCGCTCGGCAGAAACCGGCATCAACGGCGTTTCAAAATCAGCATCATGTTCAGGCGGCGAACTGATTGAAAACCAGATGGCAAAGCGTCTTAACCGTAAAGAGGTTGAACGTCCGCCTTCCATCTCATTCATAAAATCCGCCACCTTGAGCAAGGTGAGTTTTGTTGCTCTCTCTGAACTGCTATCAAACGACAACACACTGTCATTCGATATGCTCTTTTCATCTGTTTTTTGCGTCGACCCTTCACTTTTTTCTGTCCCATCAGATGCAGAGGTGATTGGATTTGCTTTCACTCGCTTATTGATGATCGCCGCAATGGAGCCAATAGCATCTGTGGTTAAATGATGCGCGTTCGCAACTGACGTAAGCGCGTCAAGTGCACTCTTGAGCTCATCGAATTGCGTTTCACTCATTCGTGAAACATCCAAATTTTCCACGCTATTTTCTGTTCTTTGAAGCATTTGAGTAAAAAAACGCTTCCTTACAGGCTCCCCTTTCGGGCCGGGCATAGGAAGACAGGTTTGCCAAAAGGCATTGATAAAATCAGTCAGCAAGCAGATTGAAAGCACAAACCGGTCGATGCTGGCTTTGTGTTGTAGACAACGCAGTAAATGTGCCAAAAGTTTTATGTCTTTGGACTTGGTTTCTAGCAGAGCTATTGCGTGATTTTCTGCCTCATCCCACTTCACATCACTGTGAGAGAGCGACCCGATTTTCATCATCTGCGCTTCGACAAAATCTAACGCTGAATCGTCTTCAATCTTGTCGCCGACAGGGTTATCAGGAGCGATTGGCGCAATAAGTCGTTTCCGGTAAAGTTCCTTTTCCACGTCTACCACCCGCACATTTTTCTAAGGGGCTTAACCGCCTCTGCAATGTTACTGATGTCAAAACGTACATCACCGACGATTGCGGAATTAGAACGCAATGAAACTGACGATTGCGATAGCATCGACTTCATCAACGCAATGGCAGGCATTCCTCGCCCAGCACTCAGTACATACCCTGAGTCATCCGTCATCCAGGCTCTTGTGTCTTTCGTTTTCGCATAAGTCGTGATTGGCACTCGCCCTGAATCAACTACGTTGGGGAGAATCAACTCAACACGGCTAATGTCATCAATACAACTGAACATTAAAATGGCTGGCTCCTGTTCGGATTTCACCATTGCCGAACTTGTCACCCACGCGCCGGGCATCGATTCCGTCTTGCCTGAAACGTTAACAATAAAGCCGGTTTGTCGTGCTTCTCTGCGCTTTTCACTTTCGCTGGCTTTGACCCACAATGCTGGCTTTGTAGGCTTGTTGATGGATGAAAGCTCATGAGACATGGGCGTACCAAATACCTTGTCAAAACAGGCCAGTCGCTCTAATCGAGATGATACCTCCGTACAGGCCATTGCCGAAGATAGTTGCTTGTCAGAAGAGGCTTTCGACAACGCAGGGTTAGCTTGAAACAATGCCACAGCAACAGCTACCTTCACTACCGCACTAACACGAAGTCTGACCATGCCTTAATCTATCTCCATCTTCAGGCACTTGTGCGCAAGCGTTCTTTTTGGCAAACCCAAGCTCTCTGCAGCTTTTGAGCGATCACCGCCAAAACTTGTCAGCCGCGAACGGATAACGTTAATTTCAAAGTTCTGAACGGCGGCCTTCAAGTTATCGATATTCGAAATGTCGACGCCCAAATAATTATCAGGTACGGATTCATCATTACTTGCGGTAAACGGTACTCGCTGTTCGAAGATGCGTTCACTGATGCTACAAGGACTGATTTCGGTGCTGTTACCTGACAAAGTGCACGCATACTCAATCAAATTCTTTAGCTCTCTCACGTTACCCGGAAACGGATGACGGCTAAGTAAATCAAGGGCGGTATAACTGATACGTTCGACGTTCACATGCTGATTTTCACGGTAACTTTCGATAAATTTTTTACACAGCTGAGGAATGTCTTCGCGTCGTTCTCTTAACGCAGGCACATGGATAGGAAACTGATTCAGGCGGTAATATAAATCTCGGCGAAATTCACCACATTCAGTCTTCTTTTCCAATTGGACATGTGTTGCTGACACTAACCTAAAATCCACTTCGATTTCTTTTGAACCACCAACGGGACGATAGACCTTTGTCTCTAAAACACGCAGAAGTTTCGCTTGAAGGCTTATTGGCATATCGCCAATTTCATCGAGAAAAAGGGTTCCGCCATCAGATTCAGCAAGGAGTCCCGACTTTGCCCTTTCCGCGCCCGAAAACGCGCCTTTGACGTGACCAAATAGCTCACTTTCTAAGAGATTTTCTGGAATTGCAGCACAGTTGATAGCAATGAACGGCTTTCCTTTTCGGACAGACAACTCGTGTACTGCTTTAGCGACCAGTTCTTTCCCCGTTCCGGTTTCACCACAAATCATCACATTGAGGGAAGACTGCGCAGACTTGACCACTTTATCGCGCATGTCTGACATTATCTTACTTGCGCCAATAAGCACTTTTTTTAGCTCAAACGCCTGCTCACGCTTATGCTCATTTTCGCGGATCTCGGCAATGGAAGACACCAAAGCACTTTTTTGCCATGTATCTTTGCCTAGCTGTGTAATCATCGCGTACTGATTGCTATAGATCTGAGCAATGTGCTTCCAATGTTCACACGCCAGTACTTCACTCAAGCTGTTATAGGTTCCAGTCATCACCGCAATGGCTCGAATAACCCCGTCAGCCCCCATAAATGGCGCTATCAATACGCTATCTTTCGTGGTGCGATATGCTGTCAGTGTTTTGAAAACCTCGTTCCCCATCCAATAATTCAATTTTTCGGGGTCGAGCAACATCGTTGATGCAGACTGCAATACATGAGAAAACGGGTGGCTGAAATCATCCACTTTCCAAGAGAGAGACTGCCCATCGGTGTGAGTGCGTAGCTCTCTTCCTTGCGAACAAGGGTATAGCACCCAGCAATTGGATATACCATCAAGAGAATCTCCAAATTCGCAAAACGTGTTGGAGAGATCATCTACATCTCTTAAAGTGGTCATTTTTGCAGCAAAAGATATCCACTTATCCATTTCTTTCTCCATGTTCAGTCGTGCAAATCAATTTCAGAGATCGCTCGTTAGTCGCAAGCTATTTTTTGTTTAGCGGTTTACTACAACAGCACGCCGAGTTGTTGTAATACACTGTCAATATTCTTATCGATCGACATTTGATAGAAACCGTAAATAACAAAAAGCATGATAGAAAAACCAATAACAACACCAAGTGGCGTCAATCGATTATTCACTTTGTAATTCTTAATCATCACATTATCGGTAGCAGGCTGACAGCCAGAATGCGTGTCTTCATCTTTTTCAGAAAGTAATTCATGCAATTCTATCAATACTTTCCTGTGCTCATCTTTTCCCTTATCCATGACTTTATATCGGCCTTCAAAACCGAGCGTCATACAAATAAAAATGAATTCTAATAACTGACGATATCGTTCTGGTTCGCCCTTTAACCTTGTTAGTATGGAGAAGACTTTCTCTCCTCCCCATGTTTCATTGTGAAAATGCGTAAGCAGCGAATTTTCAGCCCAATAACTGTCTGCACCCCAAGGCGTGCTCATCACCGCCTCATCAACGACAGTGCATAAAATGTAGCGATAAGCCAAAATAATGGCGTGGTCATATTGATTTTCTGCCAGTTCAACCTCGATATTCTTTATTTCCTCAACGGCTTGGTTATAAAGTTCTTCAATATTGTGGCAAAGCATCAGCTTTCGAATGCGCAGACTTAATCCAATGAGTGGTGTTGCTGCACAAATCAGCCGATTAGACTCGCCACATCGAAGTTTGAACCAATAGTCTTGGTCGGCATCGATGTTTGATACTTCGTCGAAAAGTAAGTCATCCAAGTGATGACGTTGCTTAGTTTTTTCTTGATAGATGTCCTGCACCATCTAGCTCCTAATCGCCCAAAACTGAAGTTCAACATCCGGAATATGCCCTGCAACGTGGAACGCAAAACCACTGCCGTTGATTAGCATGCTCCAGGCTTGGCTGGATTTATCCAATTGGTAATAGATGTAGCCCGCATGATATGGCAGTTGCCGCGGTGCAATTGGTAGCGGCGACAACGGTACGCCAGGAAGTTGCAGGGAAATGAGTTCGCGAATTTTTTCGACGGATGCCACTTTGGTCTGTTGAGTGAACAGTTTTCGTAGTTCGTCCTGAGGCAATTTTGCCCGTACAGCAACAATAAACTCTGCGTCTTCCAGTAATCCGGGATCGTGAATTGGCGCAACCATCAATCCGTACTTTCTTTGATGGAGCTGAATAGAAACCGCTTTTGGTTCCAACACGATGCTTAATGACTGCCTCAATTTCATCAGTAGTTCGTTAAGCGCCTCTGTCGGCATGTCGTGTCGATATGCTTTAAAGTCTGGAGCCAAACGGCTTTCATCGGTAAATGTTGAAAGCTCACCACAGATAGCACTAAGTTCCGCATATAGACGCTCAGGATGCAGCGTTGGCAGTTTGGACAGATGTTGAAGGGCTTTGTTGCTTAAATCGATGGAACTAAATCTAGAAGCTACGATCTGATCGGCTACACCCATCAATCGTCGTAGTCTCATGTCTAAACCTCGTTACAAAACAACTAACTGGAAGCAGTACAACAAAGCCTTAATCAACCGTGGTTCTCTGACCTTTTGGATTGATGAGGAAACGATAGCTGAGTGGAAACAAAACAAACAAGGCAAGCGTGGTAGACCTCGCCGATTCAGCGACTTAGCCATTACTACCGCAATCAATGTGATTACATCGATACCCAGTGATGAAGTGGAAGTTTTCGAATATATTTCTACAACTTGGCTTATGCCAAAATTAAGTTCTAGAACAAATGACTCCGAGTGAAAGCTAATTATCTGAATAGAATACAAAAAGATAGCGAAACCTAAAGATATATAGCTTCTTTTCGAAATCTTGAACGCTAACAGGGCATTAATTAAACCAAAAGTCACAATGGAGATTATCAGCCAAGGATATTGACCCCAAACATGAGTAACCTTAGGAAGAACGTAACCCAGTAGATAGACAGCATTTACCATCATGAAGGCAACGGTAAGCTTGCTAAACAAATTATGGCTTTGAAACATAACCCTTCCTTGGTCAAGAGATAACATCTTGCTCACCCGCTGCCAGAATGGAGCCGTTTCGTGCTAGCGTAGCGTACAGCACAAAGCTATCGCAGTGTAAGTAATCGGATGAAGAAATTTGCCCGTTTAGTCCAAAATCCGGACGCCCGACTAGTCCGCTTACAATAGTGCAAATTTATCATACCAATGTTAAATATCAGCATGTTAACTTGCACACCTGTTGTTTAGGATGTGGAAAACGGGCGTCCCGAACTAAAAAAGTGCAATTTTTAGTCTATTCACTTTGCAGACTGTTTACACGGCCATTTCGATCGTAGATTTACAGGAAATCACGATGAGAAAAGTCTGCGTTTCAGAGCAGGAATTTTCACCTCACACTAAAAACTAAACGCGAACCCTACCCCATACGCGGTTTCATCAAAGTTATAGTTTGAAATGGTTAATCCGTATCCCGTTTCAGCTTTCATATAGCCTCGCAAGCCTTGGTATAGTGGGAAATTCCACGACAGGCGATAGAAGCCGTAATTCCAATCTTTCGTGAACATGTTTGCCAGTTGAAGCTTAATTTCGTGGGAGTTGTAAGGCAGCCACCCCAGTTCGACTTCACCATACCCCAAATAATCCGAAATATTAGGGTTGTAATTGACGGCACCGACACGAACCCATGGCTTAAGCCTTACATAGCCCTGTTCGAAATCACGTTGTATATCGAGGTATACCCTGTCCCAGCTCACTTCTACCTTGCCACCCGCGCCATTAGATTGGTGCTCAAAGCCGAGCGAAAATTGCCATGGGTCGAATTGCAAGCGGTAGAATATTTCAGGGTTATATTGATCGTCACGGAAGTAAGCCGAACTGTCATACGCTTCCCAGTTAGAGCGCTGGGTATAGGCGACATAAAGTCCATCTTCATCAAACGATAAAAGTTTGTACTTTACGCTCAGTTGAAATTGAATAAAGGTGTCTTTGACTGCGTGTCCATTTGGGTTCAAAGGCGCAAAACGCGCTTGGTTGACATAGGACTCTTTATAAAAAGGGAGGAAGTAATTGTCTTTATGGGCGGAGAATTTGCTCTCTTCGGCCAGCGCTGGAGACGTAAAAATAGCGCCTGAAAGTAATGCTGCCAAACCTGGCAATGTCCAAGCTCTGATCATGTTTATCTGCCTTCTCACATCGTATTAATCGCCTGCTCTATGCACCCTGCAGCGAGGCAAGCTGTTCCATCAGTAAGGATTATAGGTGCCCTCCTTTGCGCCTGTGTCTCAGTAATTCAATTACGAGATAGTCCTTTTATTGGGACTTTTTGACCGTCTATCTGCCTAATTCAAGATAAATCACTTTTGTTTTTCACAAATGCATCAAATTCTTCGTCATGAACAGGTATTTGTCTCAACTCATGGCCTTTTTCTAACCCTAAAAAACATACACTCAGTTTGATAACAATATTTATAGACCTAATGAAGGAAGCTACCTGTGAGAGATCCACAAACAAAGTTAATCGCTCAATCGTACGATAATTACTATGAGATTGGTTTATACAAATCTCGTTACCCTTGCGCGAATCCTCGAATCCTTTCTCTCATTCTGTCTCTCGTCAAAAACGATACCTACCCTATCCTTGATTTTGGCTGTGGTCGTGGGCGATACCTTGAACCGCTTTTACAACAAACCGACGCCAATGTGCTGGGCTTTGATATCAGTAAAGTGGCACTTAAGCAGGCTTCATCACTTTTGCCTTTATATCCAGAACGCCTGACATTGTTCAATAAACATGACGATCTACACCATCATATTGTGGAAAAAGGAGCGCCCAGTCTTACGCTGCTTTTGTTCGGCGTCATCGCGCATGTCAAAGGCAAACAACAACGCGTAGCTCTCTTGCAGTGGCTAAATCGAAACATGCAAAAGAACGGCACCATTGTTGTATCTGTTCCGAATAGACACCGACGCTTTTTCCGCCACCAATTCAATAAAAATTCTTCGACATCAGATATTCAATACGAAAGGAATTACTTGGGTAAGTCTATCCCACTGTTTTATCACCTATTCTCCGTGGAAGAGTTGAAAATGCATCTCACGTCTTCGGGGTTCGAAGTCGACAGAGTCATTGCTGAAAGCATGCTTCCAGAAAGTTGGGTGAACCGTTCGCCACGCCTTGCAAAACTTGACCAGCTGCTTTGCAATTTGCTTCCTGCATCTTTGGGGTATGGCCTCCTCGCGATTGCAAGGAGAATTGAGTGAAACATTTAGCATTGCCATTGTTTTGCTTTCTCGCGGTTTTCTCTACAAACGTTTTTGCTCTAGATTTACTGAGCACGATAAGGCTTAAAGGCACACTGGTTGTCGGCGTGAAAGTAGATTACCCACCTTGGGGCCACTTGAACACCGACGGTGAAAATAGTGGGTTTGAAATCGACCTGGCCAAGGCCGTTGCAAAAAGCCTAAAGGTTGATATCGTATTTAAAGCCGTCTCAACGGCGAATCGCTTCCAAAAACTCAATGATGGCCAAGTCGATATGCTGATTGCTACGGTTGGCGATACCATCGAACGGCGCAAACAAGTTAATATGGTATTACCCCATTACTTTCGAAGCGGGGTAACGGCCATCTCTCGAAAATCCTATGGCATCGAAGGTTGGGAGGATTTGATTGGTCAACCTGTCTGTCTAACATCCGGAGCCTATTTCAACGAACACCTGATAAAAAACTACCGGATAGACCCTGTCATCCTAAGCAACAATCGTGATTTAAAAATTGCACTTCTTACTAATAAATGCAAAGCATGGGCATACGACAGCGGCATATTGTTTACCCTGAGCAACCAACCAGCATGGCATGATTACGAAATTGCACTTGAAACTATTATACCGATCCACTGGTCATTCGTGACGAGAAATGATGCACAGTCCAAATCTTTGGATACCTGGCTTTCGCAGTTTTTATCCAGCCGGATCCGGGACGGATTTATTAAGAATTTGGCCACTAGCTGGAAACTGCCTGAGCAGGACTATCTGACACAGCAACAAATCAATTGGAATCAAATTGATTCAAGCTCCCGCCCTCTATGCAACATCAAAGACCGAAAAGAGAGAGGCTACGTCTTTTGCTTTGATGCAGTATTAAACCTATCTAAAACTGATAGCATTAAAACACCAATCATCGATCATTTTGATATAAAGATGATCGCGAAATCATTACTCCATACCACTCTCTTTACCGCGATTGTCATCATCTCAGCAATGTCGTTGTCATTGGTTTTGGGGCTATTGACGCTAAAAACACCCAATTGGATAGGCGCTTTCGTCCTATCCCTGACTAATATACAAAGTTCTGTACCCCCCATTCTCATGCTTTATTTCATTTATTTTGGCGTATTGGCAAGCTTTCAGAATTATGCCCAGTCTTGGTACGCCAGTGGTACAACTATTGCTTGGCTTGTTCTTTCTCTGTATACCGCGTCGGGCATCAATAACCTGATCACAGTGAACCGCCATGATAGCATCCCGCTCGTACAGCGGTATGCTAAATATCGACTGGGAGTAACAAGCAATTTGGTCAACCTTGCAAAAGCGGCAGGTATGGCGAGTATAATTGCCTCTCCGAATGCCGTACTTATCTTTAATTCGGTTTCTTCAAACTCTGAGCATCCCATTTTGTTGATGAGCGTACTCGCTATCTTCTACTACGTTGAGATACTTGTTTTTGCGTATTTTATCAAACATTGCCTGTCCAAGATTCATGGCAAGGAAAAACACAAGGAAAACAAAACACCTTTAAGCGATCAGGAGGTTTGATAAGCATGTTTGAATTTAGTGTGATTTTCAGTTTTGTTTCCGCGTTCCTCATTAACTTATTCATTTCCATCAGCGCGATGGTGGTGGGTTTTCCTCTTGGGCACCTGTTGTGCAAAGCGATTTCTGCCGACGTATCGTCAGTAAAATACATCGCTCTGGGATTTCGCTCCTTGATAGGCAACATCCCTAGCTTTGTGATGCTTTATTACTTTACGATCATTATTCCGGCAAACGGTTCTATCTTTGGATTGGCATACACATTACCTCCAACTTTCAATGCTGTTTTAGCCCTATCATTACCAGTGATTGGATACAGCTGCGATCTTGCCTTGCAAAAGCGTAAAGGAGGAGCAAACCTGTCTTTTCGTGCTCTCAATCAATTTTTTCTGATCATTTTGATGGCTTCAACAACGGCATCAGCGATTGAAGTAACGGAGATATTGGCGACAGCGAATGCGTATATCGCTTCTACGGGTGATTCAAGCGTAATGCTCAATGTCTATTTACTCGTTGCCGTAATTTTCACGCTGACTGGTTTACTTTTCAGCGCATTGATTTTCTTTGTTGAAAAACGTTTTGGTCATGAAGTTTCTACGAAAACACCCTTTCAGGGGGAGCATATCTGATGAAAACAATCTCTCGATTGGATAAGCTTCATGGACAAAACCTGATTTGGTTTTCCTCTCTGATTTGGCTACTTTTTTGTGTTGCAGCGTTCATAAAATTCAGTTGGCAGGAAGAAGTAGACACAAAAATACGTCGCTATATTGTAAGCGAAACGATGGATGCATCCCGCCTCGTCAACAGTAACCTCAACAAGTTGACGGAGAGCGTAAACACCATATCTAAACTGGCAACTCACAGCAGAGGAGATCACAAACACTTAAAACAAATGATTAAAAACACTGTAATCAACACGCCAGGTGTTGTTCATGGCGGCGTGATTTTCACCAATACTGACTCCGCTGAAACGCAGATTATCTATGAAAATGGAAGCAAACAGAAATCAGAAATCAGCCTTGATAGAGTCCGTATTCCTATCGACCGAATAACTCAAGCACAATGGCTACCACCCTATTTTGATCCAGTTGCAAAAGCATGGTTTTCAAAATATGTATTTCCGTTCACCAACATACAACCGTCCGAAGGGGAGACCGATAACCAAGGTATCGTTTATCTGGATTTCTCACTTGAAAGCTTGAGTCAGCAAATGTTGAATTTCAAATTAGGTGCAAAGGGCTTCGCCTTTCTGATTTCAAATACAGGTCAAATCCTCGCATATCCCAAAAACTCGGCATTAGGGCTCGATATTTCGTTTTTTGAAGCCGATGAAGAGCCACTTTTGTCGACGATCGCCTCACAGCTTCATTTAGGAACATTGGGGAGTTTCAAACACCCAGTAACAGAGAGAGAACATTGGATTGTATTGGAAGACATTGATCATTTAAACGCAAAGCTGGGGCTTGTCATTGAAGCTGATGAATTAAGGCACAGCCTTTCACCCTCCTACGAATACTGGGACATCATCTGGTTTATCGTGTTGGCCGGTATTATTTCTTTGTTGGCTTCGCTGAATTTCCCTAAAGACAATAAAGCCAAAACCCGCCGCCTTTTCACCGCACTGTCTTTATGCCTGTTTTCATACTTACTCTTGCTATGGTTTCAGGCGCTAGCGCCAAAACTATTAAGTAAGGGGGAAACACTATTGGTTGATCATGATAGTGCATCGCTAGCGGTGATAGAGAAAACACAACATCAAGAAATCTTCAACAAAAAGCAAAGTATGCCAATCAAACTGACCATTCAGACCCTGACTCTGGAGGATGCAGATCAAGTCAATATCATAGGTAAGGTGGTCACGGAAGACACAGGAGACACAGGAGACACAGGAGAAAAAATACCACCATTGATCATAAACAATGCGTCTGAATGCCGATGGACGTTAATCAGCAGCTTACCTAACCGCTTGTTGCTTTGGCAATTCGTCGCGGTTGTCAAACAACCTTTTGATTACGGCTCGTTTCCTTTTGATCGTGAGGTGATTGAGCTTTCTATGGTTCCCTCACCGAGCCTAAATAAGGAATTCTTGATACCGTCATTTTCTTCCTACGCATCTATGCGTTCGGAATCACTGCCCGGTATCGCCATGGCTGAACCTAAATTCGGAAACTGGAAAATTCTACAAAGCTACTTCAGTTATCTGAATGAAACTGTGACAGAAGATGACACGCTAACAAATCTGAAGTACAACATTGTGATTCAGAGGAATATCACTGGGCCTCTTATTTCTCACATCATGCCACTTTTGGTTATTAGTTTCTTAACCTACTTCATGCTGTTGCTTTGGACCAAGGATGAAAAGCAACAAGCACTGTGGGGATTCAGCACAGCAACCGTTCTACAGTATTGCGCTTCTTTGTTCTTCATTTTGGTGATCGCACATGTCGCGCTGAGAGAGGAGCTAAATGCACAAGGTGTTATTTTCATCGAGTATTTTTACTTCCTCGTCTATTTTCAAATCATCTTCACTGCCATCGGTGCTCTGGCTTTCACCACAGAATTAAAAATACCAGTCCTTGAGAACGAACAGGGCTTAAAAATCAAACAATGGTATTGGCCGATCCTTTTGTTTTTATCGCTCGCCATTACATATGTCTTTATCGATCACTGATTGAAAAAATGAAGGCGTAGAATAAAACAAAGGATAAAGCCGAGGAAGGATAGAATAGAGAAAAAAAGATAAGAAGAAGCGATTGGAGGCAAGCGCACACCAATCGTTTCTTTTTTCAACGTTAGCGCGTCAGATTTGCCACGGATTCAATACTGATCGCGTCATGCCGCCAATGTTCAATATCACAATCGATCAACTCGCCTGCTTGATTGTAGTTGATACGCTCAACCACCATCGCTGGTGTGCCGGACGTTGCTCGCAACGCCTGAGCCTGCGCCCCAATTAGCGAACTCGTGCTAATGCGGTAACGAATAGACTGATACACCATGCCGTAGTGCTCGCGATAAATATCGGTCAACGAATTGGCAAGATCATAGCTCAAAAGCTTCGGAAAGACGTCAGCGCGAATGTAGTTGGTCACATAAACCACCGGACGGTCATCCAGGTATCTGACGCGATTGACCTGAAATACCTCCGAAAACGGTTGTAATTCAAGTAGGCTTGCCGCCTGCTTATTCGCCAGAATGCTCTTCGCATTCACAAGCTCGGTTTTAGGCTGACGGCCTTGATTCAACGCCATATTGGTGAAATTCAGCGTTTGCGTCGGGTCATAACGCAGCGGCGCTGGGGAGATAAACCAACCACGGCGATCTTCACGGTAAATTCGCCCTTCGGATTCCAGCAATGACAAGGCTTCCCGCAATGTCACACGGGTCGTATCAAATGTTTCTGCAAGCTTTCTTTCCGCAGGCAATTTTTGGCGCGGAGACAACATCCCCGCGTCAATTTGTTCGACAATTGCATCTTTAATTTTTACGTATTGCACATGGTGTCCTTATCGTTTTCGCCATGCTTGTGTTCGGTTTTCCAACCATTTGGCCACGGGCCATTGAACAAGCTTGGCGCACACCGCTGAGAGCATAATCATCACAGCCATGGCCGCTGCTGCACCTGTTTGTCCTGCATCATCCATATTAAGAACAGAAACGGATGCGGGAATAGTATCGGTGGAATACAAGAATACTACCGCAGAAGTCGTAGTGAGCGCATTAACAAACAAGTACATACCGATATCAAATAGCGCTGGCATACACACAGGAAGCGTCACTTTATAAAAAAATTTGAACTGGGGCATTTTCACAGATGCGGCGGTTGCTTCAATTTCCGCTGGGAGTTGCTTGAGAGCCGCCAGCGATGTCATGTGGCCCACGGTGTAGTAATGAATCACAGTGCTGATAACAAGTAACGCCATGGTGCCGTAAAGCGGATTTAAAACATTATTGGCATCATTGAAATAGAAAATATATCCCAGCCCCAACACCATACCCGGTACCGCCATCGGGATGATGCTTACCATTTGCAAAGCTTGACGAATGGACGTGAAGCCTCTGCCTTTTTCTATCGCATACGCAGCAATAAAAATTACCGAGGTGCCAACAATAGCTGTCCAAACCGCCATTTCGAGAGAATTAAAAAACGGACTCCACCCATAAGTACTGATTTCAGTAAAGTTGTAATTATTCAATGTCAGCGTTTGGTTCCACGGCCAGAAGGTCACGAGTGAACCGTATACCGCCATGCCTAAAACAACCAGCACCATGATAGAGATGAAACTGCAGTAAATGAAACACAGGGTATCACGCGCTGTATTTGGCGCAGGTTCATACACCACAGAGCGCGTATCGATCAGGCTCTTCTGCTTTTTCTTCACCCAACGATCTGCGGTAAAAGCAAGAATGGCAGGAAACAGTAAGAGGATTGATGTAACTGCACCCATGGCAAAATTCTGCTGACCGACAACTTGTTTGAAGATGTCGGTCGCCAACACGTTGTCACTCCCGCCGATTACCTTAGCCACGCCAAAGTCGGTGATCACCAACGTGAAAATCACGATAAGCGTACTGTTCAAGCCATACTTTGCACTGGGCAGTGTCACGATAAAAAACGTTTTCAGCGATGACGTTTTCAGTGCTTTCGCTGCTTCATATAGGCGGGCATCAGAAGTACGCATTGCGGTACTTAAAATCATCAACGCATGGGGAAACGTCCAGAAGATAAGTCCCAGCGAGATCCCCGTCAGACCGTACACGGATTCGCCGCCAATCAACGCCTTGGCGACCCCTTGATTACCGAACAGGAAAATGAGGCTGATTGCTGGCAACAACGAAGGAGCCAATATCGGCGCTGTCCCCAACGCTTTAAACGCCCCCTTAAAGGGCATGCAAGAACGCGTCAGCGCATACGCATATCCAAACGCTGCCACCGTAACAATTGACGTGACGGTGATACCTAGCGTCATAGTATTTGATAGTGAGGTCCACACACTGCCAGAAGAAAGATAGTCGACAAAATTAGCGAGCCCAACAAACTCCCCATCTGTATTCTGTACACTTTTTTGTAGCATGCTCCACAATGGGAACAGCAAAAACAACGCGAACAGTGTGATTACTACAAAGAGGATTGAGATCAGTACCAGATTGTCTTTACTGACCCGATGAAAAAGTGACGTTGGCTTGCTTGGTAACACCAGTGCGTTCATCGTCATTGTTTTAGCTTCCATGTAATTTACTCGTTACGCCGCGTTAGACAGGGCTTTGTCGCAAGGTTTGTAGCAAGGTTCAGCGGCGTAAGCACGAAGACCCTTCTCAGCCAGTTGTATATAACGTACTTCCCCTCGTTTCAGTCCTAATTGCATCGCCTCCTCTACCGACACATCGACCATGATCAGTTTGGATTTATTGTCATGCAGTAGTCGGCAATCCACGCGATAAAACGCACCGAGAAATTCAGTGGCAACAATCTTTACGGGAAAGGTGTTTTTAGGAGAGTCCACAAAACGCATTTGTTCAGGACGAACCGCAAGATCACACGCATCCCCGCGTGCTAAGGCATGATTATCCACCATCGGCTTTGCGATTAATGATTCAGCGATACGCACCTGCGCGTCACTCGCCACCGACATTGGGATAAAATTCGTGGTACCGACAAAATTCGCCACAAAGCGCGTGGCGGGTTGTTGATAGATTTCCTGTGGCGTGCCCACTTGCTCGATCACACCGTGATTCATCACAACAATACGATCCGCCATAGAGAGCGCTTCATCCTGATCGTGGGTCACCATGATCGTGGTAATGCCGAGCTTGCGTTGCAAGCGGCAAATCTCTTCACGAAGATGAACACGTACTTTTGCATCAAGTGCCGATAAAGGCTCATCCAACAAGAGTAAACCCGGTGATAACGCAAGCGCACGTGCCAGTGCGACGCGCTGCTGTTGGCCACCAGAGAGCTGGTTAGGAAATTTCTCACCAGATGTCGGCAAACCAATGGTCTCCAACCACTCTTCTACTTTCTTGTAAGCGGATTTTTTCGGTGTACCTTGGTTAATCATCCCAAGTGCAATGTTTTCTTTAACGGTCAGGTTGGGAAACAGCGCGTAAGATTGAAATACAATGCCGAAATCGCGCTTTTCTGGAGGAAGAAATGTCGTTTCTTTATCACCTTGGTAAATGGCACCAGAAGTTGGTAAATCAAGGCCAGCAATAGCACGAAGCAATGTGGTTTTACCGCAGCCAGAAGGGCCGAGGAAGCATACAAACTCACCTTTTTCGATGCTAAGTGAAATCTGCTTTAACGCTGTGAAAGCACCGAATTGCTTAGCGACGTTATCGATCTGAAGGTAAGGTTGGCGATTAGTCATATACACACTCCTAATGGTATATACCAGAATATAGAAGGGCAATATTTCATCGACATGACAACTCTGTAGTAGTTTGATGACACAGGTTGAATTTTGGGTCTTATCGGTTTCTATCAACACAGCTATTCGGGTGAAGCTTTGACGCTTTTATTGATAACCTTCTAGTAGATGCTCGCTATCCGCAGTCGGACAGCATTACGAGACAAACAAAAAAAGGAACCCTCCATGACATCGGTTCCTTTTATCCAACACGAGAAATTGCGTGTTACATGTCTATTTATTACAGACAGTCAGCTATTTTAATTTCACACTGCATAATCGGCTCAATAAGCATTTTCCATTCTTTATAAGCGCATAAATTTGGATGTAACCCATCAACAGAGTAGTCACTTGGTAAACGGCCCTGAGGACATAAAGCCTCGTTAACATTTAGGAACGTTACATTTTTTCTTACACACAATACAGATAACTTAGCATTTAGCTCAGCGACAAGTGGATTCAAATGAGATAATCTATTGCCGACAAACAAAGTGGATTGAACAAAAGTTTCGATATTATTACGTGTTAACACATCAATAATCTCATCAAACCTTCCACAGATTTCGCTGACCGAACACCCCATCGCCAAGTCATTAATTCCGCCCATAAGAAACACTTTGTTTGGGCTAAGACTGACGATTGTCTCTACTCTTCTCAGCATGCCTTTGGTTGTGTCCCCGGCAATACCTCGGTTTTTCAATTTAATGTTCGGGAGCATTTCTACCCATGGCCCCCACTCCGTTATGGAGTCACCAAACATGGCGATATCTGCGTTATCAACAAATTCGCGATGACATTGAACCGCTTGTGTATATCGACTGAAAAAACTCGCAGTTTGAGTGATGTTTAATTTCTCACACAAACGAAATACCACATCCTCTTCTTCATCACATTCGTTCGAAGATAGGATCTCATACTCTTTAGTCGCTTGATTAAGAAGCAACGTTTCGTTGGCATTGATGTTTTGACATTTTAATTTCTTAACAAGCTCGCTAACCATTTCATGCATTGAATTCGGCCTGACAACGTCATACATCGTCACGAAGTCAATCTTTCGACCATTCTCCGGCACTTCAAATAAACACATACCAAACTTTCTCGTTACTAATGATTGGGTTTTACAATCGAAAGACAAATAGATTTATTATCTAAAATCATGAAATTTGAACACGTTAACGTCACCCCAGATGAAACAGGGGTGACGTTACGTTGCCTTTACTAGTTATCGCCGTATACGGTCAGGAAATCTGTGTTTTCTTTCTTGTTCTCAGTATTCGCCGTAAACAATGGAGCGGTTAAATACCCCACTACAACAACAGTCATCGTCCCAACAACGCCGTAGAAGAAGAAATTCAGATCCGTGTATGCACGGATACCCAGAACCGCAATCACGCTTGCCACAACACCCAACAAGGCACTGTTCGCATTTGCACGACGTACGAATATACCCAGTGTAAACAAGCCCGTCATTGGGCCACCCATGAGACCTAGTAAGCTATTGAATGCATCCCATATTTCACTTTCTTTTGAATAAATGAGATAGGTAGACGCTATTACACCCAATGTCCCTGCAATAATCGTGATTGCGCGACCCGTTTTTAGTTTCTGTTCAGATGTGGCATTTTTCGCGATCTTTTCGTAAATATCGGATGTAAAACATGCTGAGATACTGTTCAGACTACTTGAGATACTCGATTGCGAGGCTGCAAAAATCGCCGCGATGATGACACCGGCTAAGCCCGCAGGCATTTGAGAAATAACATAGAATGGCAAAATACCGCCAGTATTGAATCCTTCAGGTAATAGGCTCGGATTCTGTTGGTAGTAAACATACAGCGCTGACCCGATAGCAAAGAAAAAGATTGGCACAAACAAGCCAAATTTAGCGGCTGTAATCAATGCTTTCTTGGTTTCTTCAATATTGTCAGTGACGATATATCGCTGTACTACATCCTGGCTCGCCGTATATTGCTGCAAAGAAGCGAAAAAAAAACCAATCATCAATACAGGAACTGTCGAATCACTCCAACTCCAAGAGAATCTTTCACTTGGGAAGAATTTATTGTCACTCGCTGACAAACTGAAAACTTCACCAATCCCACCATCGACGTTAAAACAGACGATGATAAAGATAAGTATGGCAGCGCCTGATAGCATGATCCCCTGAATAACATCCGTCCAGATCACGCCTTCAATACCTCCCATGAAGGTGTATATGATGCAGAGTACGCCAATCAGAAAAACGATCATTAGTGGGTCAATGTCAATGAAAGGAAGTAGTGCAAGTGCCGTTAAATACGTGATAATTGCAATTCGACCTATATGGAAGAGCATAAAAGACACACTACCAAACAACCGCATTTTTACGTCAAATCGTCTTTCTAAGTATTCGTATACAGAGGTTAAATTCAGTTTTCTGAAAAATGGAATGTAAAAATAGAAAACAAGAGGAAAAATCGCCAGCGTTATGTATTGACCAAACAAAAATGTCCAATCACTTGTATATGCTTTTGCAGGAATCGACATAAAAGTGATCGAGCTTAGCGTGGTGGCAAACATACTCACACCCGCAGCCCAACCCGGTATCCTTCCACCTGCTTTAAAATAATCATCAGCCGTTTTTTGTCTTCTAGCAAAATAAAGACCGACAAGCATTATCATGCCTAAATAAATGAGCAATGCAGCGTAGTTAACCACGCCAAAAGATGTAGTTTCCATGGTAAGTTCTCTTTCATTATTAATATATTATTGCGTAAAATCGGTACAATCACATGAGATAATTTGCACGCGAAACCCTCATTCATAAATAACTTACCGTTTTAAAAACGACGTAATTACCCAAAGCGAAAAATTAACACTTATAACATTTATAAACAGAGCAAAGTTTAAGATGTACAGATAAGTTGACTTATCACTGTTCGATAGATTTCTCTCTAAAGCGTGAATACAAAAATGCGCCCTTCCCGATGGCGGAGTCAAACTTCCACACCAGACCATTAAATGAAGTTATACTTCATAATGTATCACTGTGACGGAGTTTCATATCGGTTTTGTACAGAAAAGAGACTTACATCTAAATTTGGTTATGTTTTGTGCATAACGTGGTTCGGGAAAAGAAAGAGACAGAGAAAGAGAAGCGGGCAACAAGTAACTACGGGTTTGGATTAATGATTACAGATCGTGATATCAAGTAGAGAGAGGCGTTTCCGCCTCTCTCCTCGCCAAAATTTATCAATCGAATGTATTTTATGACTGAGGCTCAGACTTAGCATCATATCTATCAGACCATACAGCCAGAATATTGGTTCTTTCTTTGCCCATCTTGGTGAAGTCCATCTTTGCCATCGCTTTTTCAACATCTGGGTAGTTTGATACCTTGGCACTCACGTCTCTATGACCCACAACAGGGTAAGCTTGCACGTACAATTCGTTTGCCGCTTTCGACACCGCCCAATCCACAACGCGTTGACTTGCCTCACTAGGTTTTACCAAACCAACGGCATCAACATCCCAGCCAATGCCCTGCGGTACGATGATATCAAGCGGTGCACCTTGGTTTTTTAGTTTGGCAGCCCTTGTCGCCATTGAAATACCGATCACCACCTCGCCCATGGCAGCCTGAACACAAGGCTTGGAACCCGAATGCGTGTAATGCGCAATATTGTTGTTTAGTTTGTCCATGTAAGACCACGCGCCCGCTTCACCAAAACTGCTGATCCAACCAGAAACTTGCATATACCCTGTACCGGAAGAGGCTGGGTTTGGCATCGCAATGTGGCCTTGATAGACCGGATTGGTTAGGTCTTCCCATGACGTCGGCTTAGGCAGATTCAGTTGTTTACCGACAATGTCGTTGTAACAAATCGCATTGAAAACAGCTAAGTTTCCAAACCACGCCTGATCCTGTTCACCATCAACGAGTTGCTCGCGCAACAGTTCAACACCTATGGGTGAATAAGGCTTGATAACCCCTTCTTCTTTCAACAAAGCCAATGATGAGCCCGCCAACCCCCAAACAACTTCTGCGCGAGGGTTTGATTTTTCAGCGAGCAACTTGGCCGTCATGATTCCTGTGGAATCTCGCACCCAGTTAATGTTGATGTCTGGGTTATCCTTTTCAAACGCCGTTTTGAATTTGGCAAGCAGATCTGTTTCGAATGCGGTGTACACCGTGACTTCCTGCGCAGCGAAAGCCTGAGCGGACATGAGTGTAAAAAGTGCAGTTACCGACGCTTTCATCATCTGTGTCTTCATAATTTTCCTCTCCCTAAAAATCGCCAACTTTCTCGACGTCAATGCTATTTCACATTCTTTGGTGTGTACCAATTCGTGAAATACCCTAATTTCTATAGATGACGTTTATGTGACCGAAATTTGGCATTTTGAAGAAATAAACCGGACATTATCTGCTCATGGGATTGGTTTATCTGCGGATATGAAAGTTTTGTGAAATTGATTCTGACCCTATTTACCCCGTCAAACACCCGCTGATAGAGTAATTGCGTATTTTGGTATATTCCAGATTGAAGGATGAATACGTAAATGAAAAATGAATACCTGCTACTCACCCCGGGCCCGCTGTCTACAACAGAAACGGTTCGTACCGCCATGCTGAAAGATTGGTGTACGTGGGACGACGATTACAACAAAGACATTGTCGAGGTTATTCGTACTAAATTGGTGAAGCTCGCGACGGCTTATCAGGGTTACACCAGTGTACTCATGCAAGGCAGTGGCACCGCATCGGTAGAAGCAACCATTGGCAGCGCAATCAGTAAAAACGGCAAGCTGCTAGTCGTCGACAACGGAGCCTACGGTGCGCGCATCGCCGAGATTGCTGATTACCTGAATATTCCGTGTGCGGTAATTTCGCCAGGAGAGACCGCGCAACCTCAGCTCAGCGACATCGAGAATGCACTGCTAAGTGACACCGCAATCACCCACGTTGCTATCGTGCATTGTGAAACCACAACCGGCATGCTGAACCCGATTGAAGCGGTCGCATCACTGGCTAAAAAACACGATAAAGTGGTTATTCTTGATGCGATGTCGAGCTTTGGTGGTATCCCAATGGATATCGGAGAACTGGGTATCGACTTTATGATCAGCTCTGCCAATAAGTGTATTCAAGGTGTACCAGGCTTTGGTTTTGTTATTGCAAAACAGAGTGAACTTGAAAAATGTAAAGGTCAGGCACGATCTTTGAGTTTGGACCTGCATGACCAATGGCATTGCATGGAAACCAACCACGGCAAGTGGCGCTTCACCTCTCCAACGCATACCGTTCGCGCTTTCTATCAAGCGTTACTTGAGCTTGAACAAGAAGGTGGTATTGACGCGCGTCACCAGCGTTACCAAACTAATCAGAAAACACTGGTCGCAGGTTTAAAAAGCCTTGGCTTTACGCCATTGCTGGATGAAAACCTCCATTCTCCCATCATTACGTCTTTCTATTCACCAACCCACAGCGATTACCAGTTTAAAGCCTTTTACGATCGCCTAAAGGAACAAGGGTTCGTGATTTATCCGGGCAAAGTGTCCAATGCGGATTGTTTCCGAATCGGCAACATTGGTGATGTCCATCCAAGGGACATAGAGCGTTTGATCGGTGCCATTCAACACGCTATGTACTGGGACGTAAAGTAAACATGAAGCCCGTGATGACTGACACAGAACACGCCCCTCACCTGCGAAGCGAAGGCGACATCAACACGACGCAAGCTCGCCAGCAATGGCACGCGTCTATCTCAGACAGTCGCGCCCAATCATTGCTTGAACGCGACAGCAAAGTCTTTCTGCATCAAGCCATGTCAACGCCATGCTTGGACGCATTAGACGCGGCTGAAGGTATTTATATTACCGACTGTACTGGCAAGCGATACATAGACTTTCATGGCAATAACGTTCACCAGTTAGGTTACGGGCACCCTCATGTTGTAAAGCGGGTAAGTGAACAACTGGCGATATTGCCCTTCTCACCTCGACGCTTTACCAACCCAATTGCCATCGCCTGTGCTGAAAAGCTCACAGAGATATGTGGCGGTGACCTCAACCGCGTCTTGTTTGCGCCCGGCGGCACATCCGTCGTCGGTATGGCGTTAAAGTTAGCGCGTCACGTGACAGGTAATTTTAAAGTCGTGTCGCTTTGGGATTCCTTTCATGGCGCGTCACTTGATGCCATTTCTGTCGGCGGCGAAGCCTGTTTTCGACAAGGCATGGGGCCGTTAATGGCAGGCGTTGAACGCATTCCCCCACCCATTACTTATCGCGGCGCTTTTCCATCAAGCGATGGCAGCGATGTGCATTACGCAGACTATCTCGAATATGTCATCGAAAAAGAAGGCGGCATTGGAGCCTTCATTGCGGAAGCAGTACGCAACACCGATGTTCAAGTGCCGAGCAAAGCTTATTGGAAACGCATCAGAGAAATCTGCGACAAGCACAACGTACTGCTAATCATCGATGACATTCCAAATGGCATGGGCCGAAGCGGTGAATGGTTTACCCACCAAGCCTACGGCATTGAGCCCGATATTCTCTGCATTGGAAAAGGACTCGGCGGTGGCATCATGCCTATTGCCGCTATGATCACCAAAGACGAATACAACACAGCCGCTGACGTTTCTTTAGGTCACTACACCCATGAAAAAAGCCCACTAGGGTGCGCGGCAGCTCTCGGCACCATTGAGGCCATAGAAAAGGAAGACCTCCTTGCCAAAGTAAAAACAGACAGTGCATTTGTCCGTGAACAATTGGAAAGGATGAAAGCCACCTACCCCATTATTGGCGATGTTCGTGGAATAGGGCTTCTTTGGGGGGTTGAACTCGTTAACGACCGGATGACAAAAACACGAGCATTTGAAGAAGCAGAAGCCGTGCTTTATGAATGCTTAAACCAAGGGCTGAGTTTCAAGGTTTCTCAGGGAAATGTCATTCAACTTAGTCCACCACTCATTATTTCACGCGAAGAGCTTCGTCGCGCCCTTGATATTTTTGAAGGTGCTATCGATAAAGTTTGCCACGAATTCCAGTATCTGGATCTTTAGTAGGAACAAAAACATGTCTAACACTACATCTTCCATTCAAGCGGTTATTTTCGATTGGGCAGGTACCATTGTCGATTTTGGTTCTTTCGCCCCGACCAGTATTTTTGTCGAAGCATTCAAGCAAGGTTTCGACTTCGATCTTTCGTTAGAGGAAGCCCGCGGCCCAATGGGTATTGGTAAATGGGAGCATATTCAAGCGGTCGGTCGCATGCCTGACATCGATAGACGCTGGAACGAAAAATTCGGTCGTTCCATGACAAACGATGATATCGACACCATCTACGCCGCCTTTATGCCATTGCAAAAAGCCAAAGTTGTGGATCATGCAGAGCCGATCCTCAATGCTGTTGAGGTGGTCAATAACCTAAAAGCCAAGGGCATCAAAATTGGGTCATGCTCCGGTTATCCACGCCAAGTGATGGATGTGCTAATTCCTGTCGCCGCTGACTATGGCTATAAACCTGATTACATTGTCGCAACCGACGACTTACCACAAGGCGGCCGCCCTGCACCGTTTATGGCATTAAAAAACGTGATCGAATTGGGTGTCACCAATGTGGGGACATGTGTAAAAGTGGATGACTCAGCTCCCGGCATTGAAGAAGGTCATAATGCAGGCATGTGGACGGTTGGCTTATTGCTTTCCGGTAACGAAGCAGGTTTGACGTTTGAAGAGTATCAGGCGGCTGACGAAGCCACATTAGACGCAGCACGCGAGAAAGCACATGCGAAACTGATCAAATGTGCGCCTCACTATCTGGTTGATACTATCGCTGACTTACCCGACGTGATGAGCGATATTGAGCGTCGTATCTGTGACGGTGAACGCCCTTAAACAGTCGAGCAAATAGTTAAAGAGGTTGTTATGACGTAGCAACCTCTAATTACACATTCGATCATACAAATGGGCGAATTGAAAAATAGCCATTAAATAGTCACAAAGAAAGAAGCCCCCATATATATTAAAACCCTACTTGGCTTTTAATCATCAACATCCAATATTTCAAAATAAAACAGCGTAGATAATGAAACCCTACTCTGTATAACGTCAAATTCACACTTACCCTCATCAATTTTGACAGACCATTTATACAGATAACGCATCAACCTAGCGAATCCCCTCAAAATTCCTTTTCTAAACAATGAGAAAGACGCGCACCGACCCTTTTGATCTAATGAATTTCGCCAAAAACCACATTCCACCAAAAGGGATGAACGATGCGCGATATTCAAATTCTACAAGATACTCTACAAAATCAGTGTCCCACTATTCATAAAAAACGGCTTCACTCTCTGATACTTGCGACGCAATCCTCACTCGATGGGGCGGACCTTACGCTCACTAAACTTGGCCGCTCTCTGAACGTCATTACCACCGCTAAACATGCCATCAAGCGTGTCGACCGTTTGCTTGGCAATACGCAATTGCATCGTGAAAAAGACGATATCTATAA
>NZ_FUXU01000106.1 GCF_900167155.1 Enterovibrio nigricans DSM 22720
GCTGCATTCTGGGAACAAGGACACCCTCGCAATTTAGCAGTAGGTTGTCAAAAGCTCTACGGCTCCAACAAGAAGTGGAAAAAGCGGTATGGCTATCACAAGCGCTCACTATCAGAGACAGCAATGTACCGAGTAAAACAGCTGCTAGGTGGGAAATTAAGCCTAAGAAATTACAATGCTCAGGTTGGCGAGACTTACGCTATGATCAAAGCGCTGAACAAGCTTACAGGACTGGGTATGCCTGAAACTCAGTATATTGCTTAAGAACCGAACAACTTTAGGCTGCCATGTCTTCCAACCGAATTAAGCAACAAAGCCCCTTCACGTGTCAAATTTAAAACGACATTTTAGATAAGCGCTGCTTTGCAGCGCTTCGTCATTTTCAGGAGTTAAGGATGTAAAAATTAACAATAAGCTTATGAGAAATAACATATAAATTATAATCTCACTCAGAGTGTGCATTCACTCGTATAAACGGAACGGGTGTGAAAAATATACTGATGAGTATCCAAATCATTGCTTATTATCTACGCCCAAAATATTAAAAATATCGTTTCATTTATATTGGTTTAATATTGATTTTTGTGACACCTAATTTACAATTGCACCCATAAAGTCCGTCGAGCAGTGACGGAACTCAATTATTTTGAGGAAAGGATAAATCTATGAGCAACAAGCAACCTGATGCTGTCTCTTCCGTTCAAAAAACCATGGCGATTTTTGAAACGTTGAGCAGTGAGAAGGAAATTGGAATTAGCGAACTGGCTCAACGCTTAATGATGTCAAAAAGTACGGTTTATCGCTTTCTACAGACGATGAAAACGTTGGGTTACGTTTCTCAAGAAGGTGAGAGTGAGCGTTATGCACTGACGCTGAAACTGTTTGAAGTTGGTGCGCGAGCGTTAGAGTACGTAGACATTATTGATTACGCGAACGCGGAAATGGTGAAAATTTCGGATGAAACCATGGAAGCACTGCATTTGGGCGCTCTGGATGAAGATAGCATTATCTACATCCACAAAATCGACTCCAAATACAAACTGAGCATGCAGTCACGTATTGGCAAGCGCAACCCACTTTACAGTACTGCCATCGGTAAGGTGCTGCTGGCAGATCTGCCAGCAGCCACTGTGCGTGAATGCCTTAAAAATGTTGAATTCAAACAGTCTACGCCTAAAACGCACAAGAACATTGATGAGCTATTGGCAGAGCTGCCAAAAGTGAAAGAGCAAGGCTATGGCGAAGATAACGAAGAGCAGGAAGTTGGCCTTCGTTGTATTGCGGTTCCAGTTTATGATCGCTTTGGCAAAGTCACTGCGGGCTTGAGTATCTCTCTGCCGACAATGCGATTCACCGAAAGTAAAAAAGAAGAGTTTATTAGTTATCTTCATGCTTCGGCAGCGACAATCTCCGCACGTTTAGGTTGCACTGTGGCTCAAGAAGAAAAGAGCGCGTAGAAGAAATAAACACAGAACGGAACGGATAAAAAGTGGCTTATTAGGCCACTTTTTTGTGTCTGTCGTTTAGTGAGTTTCGCAGCGCAGTTTGTCTCATCAGCATGGTGAACAATACCGAGGTCGACGACGAAGACTACACGTTATTGTATTGTGCCGTTGAGAATGGTGTTGTATACCCAGTATCGACAGCTAGCTTGGATAATGAGGTAAAAAAATCCCCGCTATGCAGCGGGGATGTGAACGAGAGAGTCGGGGGGAATTACTTCGCCGCGTACGAGTAAGAGAACATGAGTTTCATGTCGTTACGATCGTTCTTATAGTTGGTGTCTTCTGAGCGGAAGTACGCTGGGAAGAAGTTAACGTTCAGACCCTTCAGGCCGCCCTCAAGGAAGCGGTAGCGGATGTTGTAGTCAATAGAGTACATGGTACCGTCGTAAGTGCGCGCGTCACCTTTAGCACTCTTGTCAGAGATGACATCCCAACCGTAGT
This sequence comes from Enterovibrio nigricans DSM 22720, assembly GCF_900167155.1. Lineage (GTDB taxonomy): Bacteria > Pseudomonadota > Gammaproteobacteria > Enterobacterales > Vibrionaceae > Enterovibrio > Enterovibrio nigricans. The sequence continues at coordinate 1,947 of NZ_FUXU01000106.1, forward strand.
TACCGCTCAGACCTACGCTCAGCTCTGGGATACCCCAAGATGCGAAGTTATAGTCTACGCCCAGTTTGATTGCTTTGGTGCCATCTGGGTTGTAGTCTTCAATTTGCGAGGTCGCTTGCATGAAGTTACGGTTGTCAGAGTTAGCCCATGGCGTCAAACGGAAGTTGTATGCGCCACCTGGATCGCTTGGCGCGTCTGTTTGGCTATATGCAGTACGGAAGGTGAAGCCGCCGTTTTTAATGTCTGCGCCCAGTGCGATGTAGCTTTCTACTTCAGCGTTATCAACTTTAGATACTTTACCTTCTACATACTTACCACCGTGGTAGAAGAATGCCGTGTTCAGTTTAGTGTCTTCGCTCAGATCCCAGCTGTATTTAACCAGTGCCTGCCAGTTGTCACGGTAGTCTTTACCTTGGCCGTAACCTAGATCGATAACACCTTTGTCCAGCTCGTAAATTGCGCCAACAGAGTGGATGAAATCAATTTTTTGTGCCGCAGACATGCTTGGGTCACCTTGGTGCCAAGCGTTCGTCATGTCTTTGAATTCATCGCTCCAATCGTTCTTGAATTGGTCAGCCCACGCATAACCTACGTGGAATTTACCCATGGACACTTTACCTTCGAAACCGCGGTATGAGTGTGGGTTCAAGCCCCAAGAAGAACGGATAGTACCCATGTTGATACGGGTGTAACCTGCGCGACCGGCAAAGCCCAGTTGCTCGTCACCCAATTTCACTTTCAGTGCAGCGATGTTTAGCGAGGTATTGGTTTTCTCACAACCGTCGCCACCAATACCATCGTCATTACAGTCGTAGTCATACAGCAGAATTTCAGATTGGCCAACGGTATCGCCAACTTTCATCAGCGTACTTGCCCACAGGTCAAAACCGACAACGTCTTTCAAGTAACCTGAACGGTAGTCCATGGCCAATTGCAGGGTTTGGTTTTCAATTTGAGGTTTGAAATCAGCACCAGGTGCGCGGTCTTCACGGTCACGAATATAAAGGAAAGAGTGCAGATTTAGCTTCGAGTCATCGTAGAACGCTTTCTTGGCTTCATCACTCAGATCAACAGCAGCAACGCTTTGGTTTAACTCGTCATTTTGGTCCAATTCTGTTTGCGCAGAAAAAGTGCAAAGAGCAGCTGCAATAGACAGGCTCAGCACTGATAGTTTGTTCGTAGATTTTATCATCGTTATATCCAATAGTAGGGTATGCTTTTGGTCTGGGTGGAGCATATTTGAAATATGATTTGTTTAAAAACAAAACAGTGTTTTACATTGCAAATGTTTGATCGTGATCTAATAATGAAATGGCGTTTCGAATATTTAATTCCGCGTGTGAAATTCTGTGCGTTATGTCATTGGACTTTGGTCTGCTTTTGTTTATATAAGCCAGAGGTATGAAAAATCCATTGCGATTAACTGTTTGTTTTAGATAAGCAAAAATGTGATGTGGTTAGCTGTTACAATGCTTGATGCGAGCTGAAGCCTAAGAAATTCAGCACAGTCACAATTGGGTGCTAACTTTTCTGTGCAAGTATGTTTTCGAGCCGTTTTTGCTGGCTTTTTTGTTTATTCTGTTGACGATAACGAGACAGGAATTGTGTCTAAAAATTACAATTATCATACAAATGAAAAGTGGTTTTATTTACAAGGTTTTTGACTGTATTCACTCAAAATTGCATTGGTTGTGTTAAGCTTTCAGTACACAAAAACTGCATTGCAGTGAGAATGAAAAACGCGATGAACGTGCCTCTTTAAGGCATCTTTCAACTGGAACTTTTGGGAAGAGTTAATGGACGTTTTGATCACCGGTGGTATGGGATATATAGGTAGCCACACCTGCGTTCAGCTGATTGAAGCTGGGCACAATCCTATCATTTTGGATAATCTGCATAACAGCAAGGTGGCTGTTTTAGACCGCATTGAAAAGTTGACGGGTAAACGCCCAACGTTTTATCAGGGAGACATTCGAGATGCGGTAAATCTGGACAATATTTTCGCTCAGCACAATATTGAATCGGTGATTCATTTTGCGGGTTTAAAGGCTGTCGGTGAGTCAGTAGAAAAGCCGCTTGAGTACTATGACAACAACGTCAACGGTACCTTGGTGTTGGTGGATGCGATGCGCCGTGCAGGCGTAATGTCTCTCGTGTTCAGTTCTTCTGCGACGGTATATGGCGATCCGGCATCTGTGCCGATTACCGAAAACTTCCCAACCTCAGCAACCAACCCTTATGGCCGCAGTAAATTGATGGTTGAAGAGTGTATGACGGATTTTCAAAAAGCGAATCCGGACTGGAGTATCACGCTGCTTCGTTACTTCAACCCAGTAGGCTCACATAAGTCGGGTGAGATGGGAGAAGATCCTCAAGGCATTCCGAATAACCTGATGCCGTTTATTTCTCAGGTTGCGGTAGGGCGTCGTGAGTTTTTATCTGTCTTCGGTGATGACTACCCGACAAATGATGGTAGTGGTGTTCGAGATTACATCCACGTGGTTGATTTGGCGAATGGCCACTTGGCGGCGCTAGATAAAGTGGGTAAGAAGGCTGGCCTTCATATCTATAACCTCGGTACCGGTGATGGTAAGAGCGTGCTAGAAATGGTCGCTGCGTTTAGCGAAGCCAGTGGCAAAGAGATTGCGTATAAAATTGCGCCTCGTCGTCCGGGCGATATCGCCGAGTGTTGGGCGGATGCGTCGAAAGCGCAAACCGAGTTAGGTTGGACGGCAACGCATACGTTGGACGACATGGTGTCTGACACTTGGCGTTGGCAGTCTAACAACCCAAATGGGTATCCAGACGCTCACTAAAAAGCGGTTTGAACAATTAAAAGAAGGGCGCTGATAAGACGCCCTTCTTTTTTGATGGTGATACCCAAGCACCTTCCGGCAGTTTGGGCTTATATCTTACTTATGCTTCGACCAAGTTCTTGATCCAAACTTTGGCGCGAACACGGTAAACAGAACCTACCCATTTCACCATTTCCTCAACCGCAAACAATGCGTAGACCCACTCCAACGGTACTTTCAGTACCAAAGCCGCGAAGGCCACGACAGGAATGCCAATCAGCCATTGCGCCGCGATATCTTGATACAGACAGTAACGAATATCTCCTCCCGCACGCAGCACGCCAACAATCATGCTCATTGGGACAGATTTAATGATCAGCATACCGGCAAAGACCCAGTAGAACTTCTCTGTCAGCGCCATCGTGCTTGGGGACAATGCTGAGAACAGGCTGAGTATTGGGTCGCAGACTAACAGCATCATACCCGCGACAAATACGGCACCGATAAAACTGAATGCAGCAATGCCCCAAGCCTGCGGATACACGGCATCCAATTTGTTTGCCCCGAGTTGATTTCCCATCACGACACTTGCTGCGTTGGAAATACCAATGAGCATTGCAAGCGCGAAGGATTCAATTGGGGTGATAACTGATAGTGCTGCGAGACCCTCTACGCCTGCTTGTCCTAAAATGGCGTGATAAACGAACATACCACTGGACCAAATAAGGTGATTAAGGGCGACAGGGAGCGACAGGGACAGAAAGCGTTTCATGCCCACTGGGTCAAACGCAGCGATAATGTGCTGAAGACCAAATGCTGACTCGAATTTCTTCCTATATACATAAAGGAAGAACAGAACGACCTCGACGATACCACTTAGCATGGTGGCCCACGCAGCACCCGCTATGCCTAATGCGGGAAAGCCTAAGTTACCGAAAATGAGCACCCAGTTGAGGAACAAGTTCAAACTGATACCCACAAAGCTGAATGCTGTGCCAATGCCGGGTTTATTCATCGTTCTCAGCGATGCGTTCAGGCTACTGCCCATCGCAATAGTGATCATCGCTACTGACGTAATTTGCAAGTACTGGGAACCGAGGTAAATGACATTGCTATCATTTGTCGCCAATCCCATCACCGCATCAGGGATGAAGAGAAAAATGAACGCAAAGACGATCGCAACGAGGGTTGTCATCACCGCGGTGAGCGCCGTCTTACGACGAAAACCTTCGATATTCCCTGCGCCCCAATATTGTGCCGTCAACAAAGAACCACCTGTCGTGACACCAAAGATCAGGATCGTCGCGACGAACAGCGCCTTACCAGCAACACCAATGGCAGCGACGTCGGCTTCGCCTAACTGACCAAGCATAAGAATGTCGACCAGACTGCGGCTGGAAAACAACATGGTTTGTAACGCTATCGGCAAGCCAATACTGATCAGGCGGCCGAAAAACTGCGCATCACAATGTGTGCGCAGTAGAGAGTACTTGGTGCTCAATGGTGGTTTCCTAAAAAGGGAAAATGGGAAAAAAAGGTCTGAATTTTGCGCGATTATCAGGCAATGTTTCTGACTCTACAAGAGGGAGGAGCGAAAAGAACTAAGACTGATTTTTCATATGGTTTATAGAATTGTTTTAAATGGTTATAACGTTATAAAACAATAGGTTGTACGAGTTATTTTTTGTGTAACTTACATCGAAGTGAAGTAGGGGGATTCGTTACCATTACGAAAAGAAAAAGCCACTTGTTTGGCAAGTGGCTTGGTGGATGCTTATCCCTGAACAGGGAGGAAGTTTACGACCTTGAGTCCTTGCTTGGAGTCATAAAGGATATTCCCTTTTATTGCCTTACGGTTGGATTTATTCATCTCTTTTGAAAGCAGCATATCAATGCATTGCAGCGATTTTGATGCATCTCGTGGGAAGACGCGATAGAGAATATGCTTCTCTCCTTCGTACACCACAACATCAGATTTGTAGGTGTAGGTCGGCTTCTGCCCTTTCTTAAAGTTCTTGTATACGTAGATGGTTGGCGCCGCTGTAGCCGTTGCATCATCTTTATTCACAGCGACAGGCGACACTAACACGCCGTGCTTATTTACGATGCCCCACCAAGGTGTCTCGTTCATCAGCGGGAAATAATCTGAAGTACGTAGATCTTTGTCTTTGGTTTTATAGGGGGGAGAGTCGTTAATGCACGCATCAGAAATATCAGCCGCGACCGCTCTGGAAATACCAAAAACGGGCTTATTTTCTGTGGCTGGGCCAAGCGCAGCTAACGTTGTAAAACGGTGACGCGATAACATTGAACCACCAAATTCAACGTATTGGCCGGTTTTTCTCTGTGCCGGCTTGGTGACAATCGGCTTTGGCTTCGACGGTTTTGCCGCCGTGACTCCAGTCTGATTGACTTTCTTCTGTCTGGCTGCAATTTCTTTTGTAAATGCCTCGTTATAGTTTTGATTAATGTAAGCATCTAAATCAGCTTCATTGCTAAACTCTAACAGCTCTACTCGGCGATTTTTTGCACGCCCCTCTTTCGTCGCGTTAGAGAAAGCAGGAAGGTAGTCACCATACTGGTAGTAGTCATTTAAATTGGGATTGGCCATTGCGGCAATCGAGGCAATTTCATAAGAGCGCTTCTTTGAGAGCTCAAAATTCTTCGCAGAGTCACCGCTTGAATCTGTATGTCCAACAACAGTGAGCCATGTATTGGTATCTTTTGCGTTTACACCACGGTAGTAAAAGTACGCTTGTGCCGAACCATGGTTAACGAATTCGCTACTGGCTGGTCGGAAAATAGAGTGTGCAGTGGTTCTTGTGCCCACAAATTTTCGTTTGCCATTGACGGTAACGTAGAGGTCTTCTTGGGTGAGGTTTAGCGTGTTTTTGTAAACCGAAAATAGAAGCTCATTGCTGTATTTCGCGTTTGTATCGATTTGGCCGTCAGACTTGGGTGTTTTACTACAACCCACGACTAAAAATGCGAATAAAACGAGAATTATCGATCTGCTCATTGAAGGCATAGTGAATCCTAGATGTTACGATCAAACGGTGATTTGCCTCGACATTTGAAATAGACGAAAGCGATAACCGAATCATCGCGAAAAAGCCCAACCCGTATCACGGGTTGGGCTTTAATCGCTTAATGGAACTGCGATAGCAGCAAAGGCTTACCAAAGCCTCTCAGTTCACCATTACTTTGTGCAAAGTACTGGCTCCAGAACTGCTCAATAGACTTCATCTTCTGAGACGATACGTAGCTTTGCCCACCTGGCAGTAAACCTGCACCCATGACATAGATACGTGCACCACCGAATTGGCCTAGCTCGTTTCGGCTCATCACGTTGTCCAGCTCTTGCTGTGGGTTGATCATTCTTACACTGCCACTGTGGTAAAAAGACACCGCCGAAGAGTTCTCCAGCATATCGCTGATAAGAAGAACAACTTTGTCTGCAGCCGTCGAAGCACTCACGATTTGATTACTGATTTCAGCAACAGAAGAGATTACCTCTGAGAAGTCAGTGTTCTCTTGTGGCGCAAATGACTCTTGCAGTGTCGCGCCGATTTTTGCCAAAACAAATTGGTGTTGATCGGTCAGACATTTGTCAAAGCTAGCCAACTGAGACTTTCGGATGTAATCACGGTTTTCTCGTGACAGGGGTATGTCGGTCTTGCCCTTGAATGCAACGTTAGTAAAGCCATCTTTGTTGTAAGAAGAAAACTGAACAATCTGAACGCTGTCACCAGACTTAACAAAGCGTGAAATCTGGTTGTACGTCTCGACCATCACTTTTTCGTTAAGGCTGGCTGACATGGTGCGATCGATGATGACAAACAATTCACGTTTCGTTGTGTTATCAACATACTCTTGAGGCATGCTTGCACTACAACTTGGCACATCGTTTCGGTCTGTGTAGGCCTGCGCTAGTGGTGAAAGCAAACAGAGCGCAACAAGGACGCTTTTCACCTTCATCTTATTGCTCCATCGCGGCTTGTAGGCGCGCCAAACGTTGTTCCGGTGTTTCTACTTCTGCAGTTGCACGGGCTTTGATTTCACGCATTGCCGCGAGAACAACAGCATCATCGATACCTTCGATATCACTTTGCTTAACACGCGCGATGATGTCTTCGCTCAGTTCAGCGCTCGGTGTTTGTGCTGCTGGCACAGGTGCAACGGTCGCCGCTGTAGCTGGGGCTTGTTCTGGCGTAGGCTCTGGTTGATATGCTGGCGTAATCGCCATTGGTTTCGCGTTTTTCAGCTCTGACTGCAGATACAAGAATGTATTGAAGTTACGGTTTGTTGAGTTAGTCGCTGCGTTCAGAACACGTGTTTCGCCCGAATTCTTCTGTGCATAGCTAGCGATTTTTGCTTGAAGGTGAGAGAGCACACGTTGTGCCGTTCGAGCAACCGCTTCTTGGCGAGCGGCGTAGTAATTCATAAAGCTCGTTACGTTGTCGAACTTGTTAATGAAGTAGTACGCTTCTTTTGACTCTTTGCCTGAGAAGGTGGTTTTGAAGCCCAGATAGATACTGTAAAACTGCATTGCAATGAAGATAACAGCCAGGATGATAAAGGTTGTCCAGCCTGCTTTCTTGTGAGCGTCCATCTTTTCAGCAGCAGCTTCTTCTTGTGCTTTCTTCTTCGCAGCTACGCCTTCTTGAGGCATAGAGGATGCACCTGATTCAAAAGGGTTGCTGAACATTGGTGCAGACGACGTTTGACTCGCGCCTTGCACTTCATCAATCGCCAATTTTTCAAGCACCTGCCCACGAACGTAAGTGGCACCAATCGCAACAATCGCAACAAACGTCACGGTTACAATGGTCAGTGCCCAAGACTTAGAAAACTGTGCGTTGACTTTATCAAGGCGGTTAGCCATTTGCTGCCAGCCTGGGGCACCATCATCGATGTGGTTGCGCAGAGATTTCAGGCTTACCGCGTTGTCTGGTTCAATGATGTTGGTTTTGTTTGAGGAGTTCTGCCAGCGTAGGCGCACTTTGTCGATCTGTTGATTGCAGTAAAGCTCACCACCCATAGCGTGGGTTAGTTTTACCAACAAGGCACTGATCAGAAGGGCAATAGCGACAGCAGCTTCTTTTTGAAGTGATTCACTTGCATCTTGAAGGGTGAAGCCAGCCAGAACATAGGCGAAACCTGCCGCTTCAATCAATACTAGGATTGACAAGCCAAGCCAGTGGTACCACTTCAGCGGGTTTACACCTTTATCACCTACTTTGTCTAAGTAAATGCTGGCTTGTTGGTAGTGCTCTTCATCTGCTTCGTTTTCAACGTAATTTTTAACGAAAGCATTACACGCTTCAATTTCAGAGTTGAACCAATGCTGGTCGTTCAGTCCCATTCGCTTAGACAAGCGGGCGTTAACGCCAATTAGAGGGAAACGATACCAGATGGATTTTAGCCAAAGGCGCAACGCCTCTCGCTGATAATACATGGTAGCGATTGCTAACAATGCCGAAAAGGCTTTGTTGCTTAAATCGATGGAACTAAATCTAGAAGCTACGATCTGATCGGCTACACCCATCAATCGTCGTAGTCTCATGTCTA
>NZ_FUXU01000167.1 GCF_900167155.1 Enterovibrio nigricans DSM 22720
ATCGTAGCTTCTAGATTTAGTTCCATCGATTTAAGCAACAAAGCCCTTCTGGAGCTTCCTGTCATTGATTGGTTTAGGTTTTGTACGTCGCTTTCGCAAGTAAAGTAACGCACTAAAATCGCAAAGGAAAAGAGGCTGATTCAGCCTCTTTTTTTACTGCTTCTGTTCGCGACACTTTTTGTAATCTGAACCGAACTTCTTCACTGCCGATATATTCAGCCTTGGTATAAGTACTTCATAATGATGAAAACCCTCGTTGGGGTATTTCACAAGTCGGTTTTATGGTTGAAAAAAATTTTTATAAAAATCAAACGAAATAAAGATATAAAACACTACGGCTTGTTATTCAATGACAATTCATCGTGTTTAATTCTGACATTTAGTCATCTAACGCACTGTTAGGTACTTTGGAGAAAAGTATGGAAGTGGTTGTAATTGAAGCACATATATCCGAATACCCTAACCCGCTTTATTTGAAGCGAGGCGATAAAGTCACTATTGGTGCAATGGATGACGAGTTCCCCAATTGGATTTTTATAACGAATAAGGCGGGTGAGCAAGCATGGGCACCCATCCAATATATCGAAAATATTGCGGGCAGTTCTACGGGTATCTTGCTTCACGATTACGATAATTTGGAGTTCAATACAGTGCTAGGTGAAAAGTTATCCGTGCTTTTTGAACTCAATTCTTGGTATCGAGTCTTGCGCTCAACGGGCGAAAGTGGGTGGGTGCCAGTACACACGGTAAAACAAACATAAACGATTATCGCGTTAATGATGCATTTTCAATGATTTTGCTATCCCAGACTGTACCGTCTGTGGCTTACGGCTCTCTCTTAGAAGTTACATTGTGCACCTACTTGTCTTTGGTCACGTCAAACGATGTCTCCAAGCGAATCTCTCCATTGCCTCCTCACCACGTTGCATGAAATAATCTGCCCTTCAGTAAACAAGCAAAAAGACGTTACTTACATGAATAATGAACTCGATATCATCGACAGCCTAGAAGAGCTGGAAGCATTTCTTATCTCAATTGAAAATGGCGGATTGGGACTAAAAAACGTTGCTGGCGTTGCACTTGCTAGAAACAACACGGACGGTCGTCCTTTCGTTGCGGTTCTTGACGATAGCCATCAGCTTATTCTGGCTCGCTGGCTTACCCCAGAAATCGCCGAGACTGGCAAAAGCATGATTCAGAACGGCCCTAAAAAGCACTGATTTCTGGCGGAAATTGTTTCTAATGGGCATTGCTTCTAGAGAACATTGTTTCTAGAAGATTTTGCTTCTAGAAGACATCGGTTCAAAAAGACTGATTCAAAAATTCAATGCATGCCGTTTGGTGGCATGCATTCCTCTTATCCTATTTTTATTCTCTAAATTCCGCGCTTGAGCTGATATTGCCCCCGATACTCCCTCGGTGTCAGTTGCTTGTATTGCTTAAACTGGCGATTAAAGTTCGATAAATTCCTGTACCCAACATTTTCCGCGATTAACGCTATTGGCTTGGTGGTCGCTTGCAGTTCACTGCATGCATGTCCTAATCGCAGCTTTTTCAAATACGAAGAAAAGCTTTCACCAAAATGATCAGTAAAAAGTCGCTGAATGCTACTGCCGCTGGCATGGAATACGCGACCAAGATCGGAAAGGGTAATCGGCTCTGCCATGTTACGAGCCAAATAGTCACAAATTTTCTCTATCTTGGCGCGATCGACGTCATCAATTTTGGTTTTTCCCGAAGAAGTCGGCAACAAGGTCTTGCTGTTGCTGTCTTGCCTTAATACGGAAAGGACTTGCAAAAGAACGGCTAGCTGGTCGATGGGGCTGGTTTTGGTACAGTCATTTAAAAGCTGGAATACCTTTTCTGCTGTTTGTTCTGAGAACTCAATGCAGAGATTGGCACGTTCTAGTAAAGCGCTTAGGTCTTTCAGTTCTTCGCAACTTGCCATCAACTGCTTAATCCATACTTCACGAAACCACACGATATGGGTCTCACACTGTTGGATTTTGACGTCTTGTGATGTTACGGCGTGAGGAGGGTTAGGGCCGATTAGCATCATATGGTGAATAGCCACCGACTCAGTAGACACTTTTGAGCCTTTCTTCGTACTGCTTTTCATACTCTACAGGTGACATTTGATCGTTGGAACCGTACCGACGTATTACGTTGTAGAACATCTCAATATATTCAAAGATATCCATACGTGCCTCTTCTCTCGTTGAGTAGATTTTTCGCTTGATACGTTCTCGTTTCAATAACTGAAAGAAGCTTTCAGCAACAGCATTGTCATGACAGTTTCCTCTGCGGCTCATACTTGACTCCAAGCCATGCTGAGTCAGGAATTTATCCCAATCATGACTGGTGTACTGACTGCCCTGATCAGAATGTACAAGTACTTTCTCTTTCGGAGAACGACGCCAAATCGCCATCAGCAACGCATCTAACACCAACTCTTTGGTTATCCGACTCTTCATCGACCACCCAATCACGCGTCTTGAGAACAAATCGATGACCACAGCCAGATACAACCAGCCTTCATGTGTTTTGATGTAAGTAATGTCTGTTACCCACGATTGATTCGGTGCCGTAGGATTAAACTCCCGTGCCAACTTGTTGGCAGCGACAATGTTTTCAGTACCTCCTCGAGGACGAGGCTTTCTATATCCTCGTTGAGACTGCAAACCCTCCCGTTTCATCAAACGATGAACGAGATTAATTCCGCAGGACTCTCCGTCATCTCGCAAGTCACTGTAAATTTTCCGGTAGCCATAGACACCACCAGACTCAAGCCAGAACTGTTTAATACGTCCGAGGAGATATTTTCGCCGCTGCTCCTGTTGGCAATCAGGGTTTTGAACCCAGGCGTAATAACCACTGGGATGAATGCCGAGGACGTGACACATCAATCTGATAGGCCAAATCGCTTGGTGAGCACGGATAAAGGCGTACCTCAGTCGGACTGGCTTGCGAAGTACACCGCGGCTTTTTTCAATATGTCGCGTTCTTCTGTGACGCGTTTTAGCTCCTTTTTGAGGCGACGAATTTCTTCGCTTTCATCAGACTTGGCTTGATGATGAGAAGCATCAGGGCCATAGCGTTTTATCCACGCATAAAGGCTATGCGTTGTTGTCCCTAAGCGATGGGCAACATCCGCGACAGGGTGGCCTTTTTCGGTGACCTGCTTTACTGCTTCGATTTTGAATTCTTCTGGAAATCTATTACCGCTCATAAACACCTCTCTGTTAGTCATCATGTCTAACTCAGGGGTGTCTGTGCGACCTGAAGTCGTATGAAGCGCTGTTCACCGCGATAAGAGTGAACCATCTGTATCACCAGATGACCCTAGGATCCTGAATAAAGCA
>NZ_FUXU01000045.1 GCF_900167155.1 Enterovibrio nigricans DSM 22720
CCGTTTTATCCATGAAACGAACAGACATTTTGTCTCAGGTGGGTCAATTTTAAATCGACGTTAGTGGGTCATTTTTACATCGGCGGTAACAGCGCATCGCCACTTTCACTCCAGGTGGTATCAAAGTCGACCAATGTGTGACTTTCTGGCCAATAGCGAAGAATACGAGTATCAGATGAAATCCATATTGAATGCCTGTCCTTCAACAACCGGTCAATCGGAATATTACGCAGTAATTGAGGCAGTTCATTGTCTAACGATTCGAGCGTATCCGCACGATAAGCATGGAGGCCAGAAGCGGAAGCAACCCATAAGGTATTGTTTAGTGATTCCATGCTTTGGATTGAAAAGTTAAATGATTTTGATATCAATGGCCTAAGCTGATCGTCCAACTTCACGAGTTTATTGCGCGAACTAAGAAAAAAGTTATTTTCCCAATCAATAAACGAAGAAATACCCTGTTCAGCCATCTCGCCATTTAAATACCCGACAGGTAATCGGTGAATACCTGCCAAAATGGAAGAACGAAAATTCAACCCTTTGTCAGAAGCTATCCAAACATCACCGTTTTTCCCTTTAGCAATAGAGGTGACTTGTTGACCAAGAAAACTAAACGTATCTAATGGCGTTTGATTCATATGGGTAAAAGACAGCTTTCCCATAGGATTCGAAGAATGAAAAAGCCCTCGGTTGGTCCCCACCCAAATGCCTTCCTCCGATTTTTCAATAACAAACACGGTGTCATTAGCAAAGTAGGAACCAATAACCTGGCCTCGCCGAATAACGCGCAACGCATCAGCACTACCTACAAAGAGCGTTCTCTCCCAATACTTCACATCGAAAATCAGCATATCCTGTGCAAAAACATGGAGTGTGGTGTTGGAAAAGACATCGATGATTTCGCGACCATTACTCCCTAACAGACTGCTTTCTGAACGGTAAAGGCTCGTTACGCGAACCGCACTCACTTTCTCTACCTTGTTATTTTCTAGGTCAATTCGATATACACCTGAAGCAGTCGCGGTATAAAGCGCGGCATCCAAAACCTCCATATCCGTGATATTCATTTCCCCGGTGAAGAACAGAAACTCGATTTGTCCTGATATTAAGTTGTACTTATGGAGTTTTTCATCAATTAGTAGTAGTAATTCGCCATTGATAACACCTATATCGGAAACAGATGGCAATGTAGGGATAAACAGGGAGAGAGGTTGAGTCTTTGTTCCATCATAAAAACTGACAGAGCCACCAGTATCCAAAAGCCAAACGCCGTTCTCCTCCAAATACTCCATCGATTTGATGGTATGACTAGCCAAAGCGTTTTCGAAAGGGAATTGAAGAAAAAAAGGCGAAGCCACCACGACAGTGCTTTGACAAAAAGAAAGAATAAAAAGCCAAGCTATCAGAAGGCGGTTAAGGTTTGGCGTTCGAAAGAATGTGCGCATGCAACAACTTCGTATTGGGTTTCCCGTAATTTTCTCAATTTTCATTGCGTTAAACGCGTTTGCTTTTCAGCAATGTGAACCAATTCACGGCAAAACGTCCAAGTATGGACGCCATACCAGCGACCTCTTGCATCAGAGGTCGCTTTAGATAGCTTGAAGCTTAAAGGCGCGTCATGGCGTAAAGTCAATAGAGCCTTTTGTGAGAAGTGATTTTATTCAAAACATGTTTCGTATCGACTGCCAAGATCAAGTAAAAAATCTTTGTAACCTTGCGTTTTGAAGTTGATATCCTGCGCCATAGGATCTAATTCAACCGTTTTTGTATGGGTATGTTTAACCACACTTTCTACTATAGCAGGGTTAAATTGAGGCTCAGTAAACACACATTTTGCTTTCTTTTCCTCTAATGCGCTGCGAATTTCAATCAGGGTTCGCGCCCCAGGCTTTCTGTCCGGATTTACCGTAAAGTGTCCGGTCGGCTTCAATCCAAAAGCTTGCTCGAAATACGCATACGCATCATGGAACAAGAAATAACCAGGTGCATTTTTAGTATCCAGCGCGGCGGCAAGTTGCTTTTCTACACCGTTAACTTGTTGTACAAATTTTTCGTAATTCGCTTCGTATGTCGCAGCATTTTCTGGCGATACTTTGCTAAGTGCCGTCGAAATTGCTTTTGCTATTACCTTGCTTTGTTCTGGCCCCAACCAGATATGTGCATCGATACCATCATGACTATGGTTATGCTCCTCATGGTCATGGTGCTCTTCATCACCACTGTAATAACGCAGAGGCATGCCTTCGACTGCTGTCAGTTGTAGTGTGTTATCGTGGTCATTGAGTAGTTTTTGCAAGAAAATTTCCATCTCAGGTCCCACCCAAACCACGAGATCAGCCTGATGAAGCTTTTTGATATCAGAGGGCTTCAGTGCGTAGTCATGCGGTGACCCGGCAGGTGGAAGCAATACATCAACACTGCCAGCACCACCGACAATATCTTTTGCAATCAGTCCAATAGGCTTAATCGTCGCAACGACCTTTGGCGTAGACGCGGCCGCGAAAAATGGAATAGAAAGGAGCAAGGTTGCAAATAGAGCTCGAAATCCGACGTTCATGATAGTTCCCAAATCCGATGGTTGGCATTCAATTACTTTCAGAAATGTTATATTATAACATTTCATTTTTAAACATATTGCGCAGTTTATGTCCCAATCCCTTGTTACAATGAGCAACGTTTCTGTCATTTTTGATGGACGAAGCGTATTGGACGGCGTGTCCATGACCTTGTCGAGAGACAAAATCACGACCTTAATTGGCCCTAACGGGGCCGGTAAATCAACCTTGGTCAAAACAGTGATTGGCCTGAAAAAGCCTACGGAAGGACACATTGAGCGCCTAAAGGGAATAAAAATTGGCTATGTCCCACAAAAACTTAGCCTCAATGACAGCCTACCGCTTACGGTTGATCGTTTTTTAAAACTCACGCCCTTATCAAAAACGATGACGATTGAAGAAGCACTGACCTTGGTTGGTGCCAATCACCTTCGGCATTCAAATATGCACACCTTGTCTGGCGGCGAGATGCAGCGTGTACTGATCGCGAATGCGGTATTAAAGTCACCGGACTTGCTGGTACTGGATGAACCCGTACAAGGTGTGGATGTGGCTGGTCAATTGGCCCTTTATAGCCTTATTGCCAAACTGAAAGATGTATTGAAATGCGGTATTTTAATGGTGTCACATGACCTGCATTTAGTCATGGCCAAAACTGACGAAGTAATTTGCCTGCATCATCATATTTGTTGCTCCGGTGAACCCGAGGCGATTTCAACGCATCCGGAATATATTGCGATGTTTGGCCGCAAAGAAAGTGAGCAACTTGCTTTGTATCAACATCATCACAATCATGACCACGACCTATCTGGCAGCACTATTGGCCCCTGTAAGCATGGAGGTCATCACAATGCTTGAATTTCTAGCTATTCCACTTATCACGGGCATTTTAATAGCAGCATCTGTTGGGCCATTAGGCTCTTTTGTTGTGTGGCGCCGAATGGCCTACTTCGGCGATACTCTCGCTCACGCCTCATTGTTTGGTCTCGCATTGGGCTTCATGCTGCAGGTTAATTTGAATCTGACACTGATAGTCAGTTGCCTTACCATTGCAACCTTGTTGGTTGCGCTGCAACGAAACAGCAAGGTTTCCACTGACACTTTATTGGGGATTATCGCGCACACGTCTTTGTCTCTCGGCCTCGTTGCAATCAGTCTCGTAGACGACCTGCGTGTGGATTTAATGTCTTATCTGTTCGGTGATTTGCTCTCCGTAAACACCACAGACTTAGGCTTTATCTTTCTGGGATGCGTTGCTGTTCTTCTCGCACTGTACTGGCTCTGGACTCCCTTATTGGCTATTACCGTTAGTGAAGATATGGCGAGGGTGGATGGCTACAACGTGGATAGGCTTAAACTCATCTTGATGCTCCTGATTGGCCTCGTGATTGCCATTGCCATGAAATTTGTCGGTGCTTTGATCATCACATCTCTGATGATTATTCCTGCGGCAACAGCCAGACGCTTTGCAAAAAGTCCTGAACAAATGGCCATTTTTGCCAGTGTCATAGGCGTTTTTGCCGTGTTCGGTGGCATCAGCCTATCTTGGTTTGAAGATACGCCTGCTGGTCCTTCTATCGTTGTGGTAGCTGGTGCGTTGTTTTTGCTTAGTCTCTATAAAAAGCAAGACGCTTAAGCCTGATAGCAGACACAAAAAAACCGCTCATTCGAGCGGTTTTTTTATATCGTAAGATATTACCAACCTGTGCTGCTACGCAACGCTTTACCGATGTCAGCAAGGCTCTTAACCGTAGTCACACCTGCCGCTTCCAGTGCTGCGAATTTATCTTCTGCAGTACCTTTACCACCAGAGATGATCGCACCCGCGTGGCCCATACGTTTACCCGGAGGTGCAGTAACACCCGCGATGTACGAAACAACTGGCTTAGTGACATTCTCTTTAATGTAAGCAGCAGCTTCTTCTTCTGCCGTACCACCGATTTCACCGATCATGACAATCGCTTCTGTCGCTGGGTCTTTTTCAAACATTTCAAGAATATCGATAAAGTTAGACCCTGGAATTGGGTCACCGCCGATACCTACACAGGTAGATTGGCCGAAACCTTCATCAGTCGTCTGTTTAACCGCTTCATAGGTAAGGGTGCCGGAACGGGATACAATGCCAACTTTACCCGGCTTATGAATGTGGCCTGGCATGATACCAATCTTACACTCGCCTGGCGTAATAACGCCTGGGCAGTTAGGGCCGATCATGCGAACGCCAGCTTCATCCAACTTCACTTTCACTTCCAGCATATCCAGTGTCGGAATACCTTCCGTGATAGTCACGATGAGCTCAATACCTGCGTCAATGGCTTCCAGAATCGCATCTTTACAGAACGGAGCAGGAACATAAATTACCGTCGCCGTTGCGCCAGTAACTTCTACCGCTTCTGCGACTGTATTAAATACAGGCAGACCAAGGTGAGTCGTTCCGCCTTTGCCAGGTGATACGCCACCAACCATTTGCGTTCCATAGTCAATGGCTTGTTCTGAGTGGAAAGTACCCTGACCGCCTGTGAAGCCCTGACAGATTACTTTAGTATTTTTATTGATCAAAACAGACATTATTTGCCCTCCGCTGCAGCAACAACCTTATCAGCCGCTTCAGTCAGTGAGGTCGCAGCAATAATGTTCAGGCCGCTATCGGCCAATTTCTGAGTTCCAAGTTCTGCGTTGTTACCTTCCAGGCGAACAACCACAGGTACCTTAACCCCTACCTCTTCAACCGCACCGATGATGCCGTCTGCGATCAGGTCGCATCGTACGATCCCGCCAAAGATGTTAACGAGAACAGCTTTTACGTTGTCGTCGGAGAGGATAATTTTAAATGCTTCGGTTACACGCTCTTTCGTCGCGCCGCCACCTACATCCAAGAAGTTTGCTGGGCTACCGCCGTGCAGGTTTACGATGTCCATCGTACCCATCGCAAGGCCAGCACCATTAACCATACAGCCAATGCTGCCATCAAGCGCGACATAGTTCAGTTCCCACTGAGCAGCATGTGCTTCACGTGCATCATCTTGGCTAGGGTCGTGCATTTCACGAATTTTTGGCTGGCGGTAAACTGCGTTGCTATCAACTGTCAGCTTGGCATCCAAACAGTGCAGATCACCAGAGGCTGTAATCACCAGCGGGTTAACTTCAACCAACGCTACATCGCGCTCAATGAAGAGTTTTGCAATGCCCATAAAGATCTTGGTGAATTGCTTAATCTGGTCGCCTTGCAGCCCAAGTTTGAACGCCAACTGGCGGCCTTGATATGGCTGAGGGCCAACCAATGGATCAATCGCAGCTTTGTGAATCAATTCTGGCGTTTCTTCCGCCACTTTCTCGATTTCCACACCACCTTCAGTTGATGCCATGAAAACCACGCGGCGAGTGCCACGGTCTACCACCGCACCAAGGTACAGCTCTTTAGCGATGTCCGTGCAATCTTCAACCAGAATCTTGCTAACTGGCTGACCGTTAGCATCTGTTTGATAAGTAACTAGGTTTTTACCCAGCCAGTTTTGAGCAAATTCTTTAATTTCATCTTTGGTAGTAACCAGCTTAACGCCGCCCGCTTTACCACGACCACCAGCGTGTACCTGGCATTTAACCACCCACTTGTCACCACCAAGTTTGTCCGCAGCTTCTGCCGCTTCTTGAGGAGTGTCGCAGGCATACCCTTCAGATACTGGCAGCCCGTATTCAGCAAAAAGCTGTTTTGACTGATATTCGTGCAGATTCATGATGTTCTATCCGTGTCCATTTACGTATTATAGTGTGTGTTTTTTGCTTTCCACACAGGGGGCTCCTGCCCCCTGCTTCCGGTTACCCGGACTGCTAATTATACGTCTAGCAGCAGACGTGTTGGGTCTTCTAAAAGCTCTTTAATGGTCACCAAGAAGCCAACAGACTCGCGTCCGTCGATCAAACGATGATCGTAAGAAAGAGCAAGGTACATCATAGGTAGAATTTCAACTTTTCCATCAACCGCCATTGGACGTTCTTGGATTTTATGCATCCCCAAGATTGCCGCTTGTGGTGGGTTAATGATTGGCGTAGACATGAGGGAACCGAACACACCACCGTTGGTGATGGTGAAGTTACCGCCAGTCAGATCGTCAACGGTCAATTTGCCGTCACGACCTTTAATTGCCAGTTCTTTGATGCCTTTTTCAACGTCAGCCAAACCCAGACGATCACAATCGCGAAGAACTGGTGTAACCAATCCACGCGGTGTTGATACCGCCATGCTTACGTCAAAGAAGTTGTGGTAAACGATATCTTCACCATCAATAGAAGCATTGACTTCTGGGTAACGCTTCAGTGCTTCAACAACGGCTTTTACATAGAAGGACATGAAGCCCAGACGAATACCGTGACGCTCTTCGAACACATCTTTATATTGCTTACGAATGTCCATGATTGGCTTCATGTTCACTTCGTTAAACGTCGTCAGCATTGCTGTACTGTTTTTCGCTTCAAGCAGACGTTCAGCAACACGTTTACGCAAACGTGTCATCGGAACACGCTTCTCGCTGCGATGGCCAAGAGATGGGGTTTTTTCCTTAACCGCTGGCGCAGCAGCCTGTGCTTTACCGCCGCCATTTTTCAAGAATGCATCCACATCTTCACGGGTAATACGACCGCCAACACCGGTACCTTTAACTTGGTCTGCATTCAGGTCGTTTTCAGCAAGAAGGCGACGAACCGCTGGGCTCAATGCGTCGTTTTGTTCTTCATTCAGAGACGCCGTGTGACGCTTATCTGGTGAAGCTTCTGACGAGACTGGCACATCTTGAGTAGGCTCACCCGCTACCGCACCCGCCTTCAGTTTTGCAAGCAATTGCTTAGAAAGCACGGTTGCACCTTCTACTTCGATAATTGCTTCCAATACGCCGTCTTCTGGTGCTGGCACTTCCAACACCACTTTGTCCGTTTCAATATCAACCAGCACTTCATCACGGCTCACCGCTTCGCCTGGCTGCTTATGCCATGTCGCAACCGTCGCATCAGCAACTGATTCAGGTAGGTCGGGAACCAGAATTTCGATTGTCATTTCATTAATTCCTTAGCTTTCTAGTTCTTAATTCAGGGTAAGAGCGTCTTCTATCAACGCTTTTTGTTGTTTTAGATGCACCGACATGTAACCCACTGCAGGTGATGCCGACGCTGCGCGCCCTGCATAACTCAAGGTTGCATCAGCCGGAATAGCCAAGCGGAAATTGTGCTGGCTGCTGTACCAAGCGCCTTGGTTTTGAGGCTCTTCCTGACACCAGACAAAGTCTTTGGCATTTACATATTCGCTAATTGCAGCTTGCACGTCCTCTTTCGGGAACGGATACAGTTGCTCAATACGAACAATCGCGACATCTTTGATTTCTTCTTTGCGACGTGCTTCAAGCAGGTCGAAGTAAACCTTACCGGAACACATCACAACACGCTTAACAGCCTTAGGATCCAGCTCATCAACTTCACCAATCGCAGGTAAGAAGTTACCATTTGCCAAATCATCCAGCGTTGATGTACACAATGGGTGACGAAGCAGCGACTTAGGAGACATGACAACCAATGGACGACGCATAGGGCGGAATACCTGACGGCGAATCATGTGGTAAACCTGCGCAGGCGTAGAAGGAACAATGACCTGCATGTTTTGTTCTGCGCAAAGTTGAAGATAACGCTCCAAACGTGCAGAAGAGTGCTCTGGTCCCTGCCCTTCATAACCGTGCGGTAGCAACATCGTCAGACCGCACATACGGCCCCACTTTTGCTCGCCAGAACTGATGAACTGGTCAATCACAACTTGAGCACCGTTAGCAAAATCACCAAACTGTGCTTCCCAAATGGTCAAGCCACTTGGCTCTGCAGTGGCATAGCCGTATTCGAATGCCAGAACAGCCTCTTCTGACAACACGGAGTCAAAGACTTGGAAAGGCCCTTGCTTATCGTGAATATTCGCCAGAGGAATATAGGTGCTCGCATCGGTTTGATTATGCAGAACCGAATGACGGTGGAAGAAAGTACCGCGTCCTGAATCCTGACCTGAGATACGAATTCGCTTGTTGTCATCAACGATAGTGGCATAAGCCAAGGTTTCAGCCATGCCCCAGTCGATGGCTTTTTCACCAGCAACCATAGCGGTACGATCGTTGTACAGCTTGTTTACTCGGCTATGAAGCTTGTGACTTTCTGGGTAAGCACAGATACGCTTGCCAAGCTCGATCAGACGGTCTTTATCAAACGTGTTTGGCCATTCAACAGTCCAGTCATGTCCTAAATAAGGCGACCAATCGACAGAGTGAAGTGCCATCGGACGGAACTCTTTCACGACACATTCGCCGTGATCCAGTGCGTCACGGTACTCATTGATCAAATACGTCGCTTTCTCTATGTCAGCCACGCCACGATCTGAGAGTACGTCAGCGTATAGTTTACGCGGTGTTGGATGCTTCTTAATCTTTTGGTACATCAGAGGCTGAGTCGCATTGGGCTCATCCGCCTCGTTGTGACCATGACGGCGATAACACACCAGATCAATCACAACATCGCGCTTAAACTCATTACGATAGTCAACCGCCAATCGCGCGACAAAAGCAACGGCTTCAGGGTCATCTGCATTCACATGGAAGATGGGTGCCTGAACCATTTTTGCAATGTCAGTACAGTACTGAGTAGAGCGAGTATCGTTTGGATTCGATGTCGTGAAGCCAACTTGGTTGTTCACCACGATACGCACTGTACCGCCGACTTTGAAACCACGCGCTTGAGACATATTAAATGTCTCTTGGACAACGCCTTGACCCGCAATCGCTGAGTCACCGTGAATTGTAATTGGCAGTACTTTAGAGCCGTCTTTGTCGCCTAAGCGATCTTGACGAGCACGCACTGAGCCCACTACCACTGGGTTAACAATTTCAAGGTGAGACGGGTTGAACGCCAGTACGAGGTGAACATCACCGCCTGGTGTTGCGAAGTCACTTGAGAAACCTTGGTGATATTTCACATCACCCGTCCCCCAAGACTCTCCGTGCTTGCCTGCGAACTCGTCAAAAAGCTCAGAAGGCTTTTTACCAAGTACGTTGACCAGCATGTTCAAACGACCACGGTGCGCCATACCGATGACCACTTCACGCGTACCATAGGCACCAGAGTGACGAATCACCTCTTTAACCATTGGGATCATCGCGTCGCCACCTTCTAAAGAGAAGCGCTTCGCACCCGGGAATTTCGCGCCAAGATAGCGCTCTAACCCTTCGGCTGCAGTCAATTCTTCAAGAAGTGTCGTTTTCTCTTCATTAGAAAATTGAGGCAATCCAACAACAGATTCCAAACGCTGTTGAATCCAACGCTTTTCATCTGTGTTTGTAATGTGCATGTACTCAGCACCAATAGAACCACAATAGGTTTTCTTGAGCGCATCATACAAGTCGGCAAGTTTCATGCTCTCTTGCCCACTGGCAAAAGAACCGACGTTGAACGTCTCTTCGAAATCATCTTCGTTGAGCGTATGGAATGCAGGATCTAGGTCAGGCACACGGTCGCGTTGCCATAGACCTAATGGATCTAGATTTGCTTGTTGGTGTCCACGGAAACGGTAAGCATTGATTAATTGCAGTACTTTAACCTGTTTCGCATCGACGTCTGGATCACTGACTGAGGCACTGTAATGCGCTGTCTCAGTAGCGAGTCTACGGAAATATTCACGAACTCTTGAGTGGGGTTGCTCGGGTGCGTTGCCATTCACAACAGGTAGAGATTCAAACACTACCCGCCATTCGCTATCTACAGACTCTGGGTCACTGAGGTACAGTTCGTAGAGGTCTTCTACGTAAGTTGCATTGGCGCCAGCCAAATGAGAAGACTCTAACCAAGCCTTCATCACGCCATTTTGCATTGTTATCCCTTAACCACTTTAGTTATATACAATGTTGCAATCACCGACTGATTGGCCGGTGTTCCATTTAAGCTCCCTCTAATGTGGGAGCTTAATTCTTGATATGTGTAGGTGTTACAAAGGCCAACGTTATACTGCGCGTTTAAGCAGCATTGAGCGAATATGGCCAATTGCTTTTGTAGGATTTAACCCTTTAGGACAAACATTTACACAGTTCATGATGCTATGGCAACGAAAAACGCTAAAAGCATCATCGAGATCCGACAAACGTTCCTCTGTCGCCGTGTCACGGCTGTCGATCAACCAGCGATAAGCAGCCAACAAGCCCGCAGGTCCTACAAATTTATCTGGATTCCACCAAAATGATGGGCATGACGTTGTACAACATGCACACATAATGCACTCATACAAACCATCAAGATGTGCACGATCATCCGGCGATTGCAGATTCTCACGCGACGGTGGTGTTCCATCGTTAATCAAGAAAGGCTTAACACGCTCATAGTTTTGATAGAACTGAGTCATATCAACAACCAAGTCGCGTACGACTGGCAAGCCCGGCAAAGGACGAATCACAATGCTTGATTTGTCAGTCAAAGCAGACAGTGGCGTAATACATGCCAAACCATTCTTGCCGTTCATGTTGATACCATCTGAACCGCAAACACCCTCACGACAAGAGCGTCGAAACGCCAATGTAGGGTCTTGCTCTTTGAGCAAAATCAGGGCATCGAGCACCATCATGTCAGAGCCTTCTGGCACTTCCAGCGTATAGCCTTTCATGTGTGGCGCGTCATCAACGTCTGGGTTGTAACGATATACCGAAAAATTCAGTTTCATATGCCTCTACCTCCCTTAGTAAGTACGCGCTTTCGGTGGGAAAGCTTCACGATGAACAGGCGTCATGTTGACGTCTCGCTTAGACATCGATTCTGTTTCTGGGTTGTAGATGGTGTGGCACAGCCAGTTTTCATCATCACGCTCTTGATAATCAAAACGTGCATGGGCACCACGGCTTTCAGTGCGGTAGTTTGCAGCAACAGCCGTTGAGAAAGCCGTTTCCATCAGATTATCTAACTCCAAGCACTCAACGCGCTGAGTATTGAATTCTGAGGAAGTATCATCCAGACGCGCATCTTTCAGGCGCTCACGAATAACTTTAAGTTCTTCAAGACCTTTCGCCATTGCATCGCCTTCGCGGAAGACCGAGAAATTATTTTGCATGCACGATTGAAGATCCTTACGAATTTGAACGGGATCTTCACCTTTCTGAGTCGAATTCCAGCGATTTACACGAGCCAATGATGCTTCGATATCTGATTCAGACGCATCGCGTGCTTCAACTTGTGCCGCCAGTGTTTCACCTAGATGCAGACCCGTTGCTCGGCCAAATACCACGAGGTCAAGCAGTGAGTTACCCCCTAATCGATTCGCACCGTGTACAGAAACACTTGCGATTTCACCACAAGCAAACAAGCCTTGTATTTCAACGTCATTGCCGTTGGCATCTTGTTTGATTGCTTGACCGGAGACCTGCGTCGGTACACCGCCCATCATGTAATGACAGGTTGGAATAACAGGGATGGGCTCTTTGATTGGGTCTACGTGAGCAAAGGTGCGAGACAGTTCGAGAATACCAGGTAAACGCGCTTCGAGAACGTCTTTACCCAAATGATCAAGCTTCAGTTTTATGTGTGGACCCCAAGGGCCTTCACAACCACGACCTTCGCGGATCTCAACCATCATAGATCGCGCAACAACGTCACGTCCTGCAAGATCTTTTGCATTGGGGGCATAACGCTCCATGAAGCGCTCACCGTCTTTGTTCAGCAGGTAACCACCTTCACCACGACAACCTTCAGTCACAAGCACGCCCGCGCCTGCAATACCGGTTGGGTGGAACTGCCACATTTCCATGTCTTGCATTGGTACACCTGCACGCAGTGCCATGCCTACACCATCACCAGTATTGATATGTGCGTTGGTGGTAGATTGGTAAATACGGCCAGCACCACCTGTAGCCAGGACGGTTGCTTTCGCTTTGAAGTAGCAGATTTCGCCACTTTCCATGTCCATTGCTGTTGCACCTACCACTGCACCATCTTGGTTTTTAACCAGATCCAATGCATACCACTCTGAGAAGATGGTGGTTTTGTTTTTGATATTTTGTTGATACAAGGTATGAAGCAGAGCATGGCCCGTTCGGTCTGCAGCAGCTGCAGTGCGCGCGGCCTGCTCACCACCAAACCCTCTAGACTGGCCACCAAAAGGACGCTGGTAAATACTACCATCCTCAAAGCGAGAGAAAGGGAGTCCCATTTTCTCAAGTTCAATGACTGATTGAGGTCCTGTCTTACACATATATTCGATGGCGTTTTGATCGCCAATATAGTCCGACCCTTTCACCGTGTCGTACATGTGCCATTCCCAATTATCTTCATGGGAATTACCAAGTGCTACTGTAATACCACCTTGTGCGGACACAGTATGAGAGCGAGTCGGGAAAACTTTAGAAAGCAATGCACAAGTTAAGCCCTGCTCTGAAATTTGGAGTGCGGCACGCATACCTGCGCCACCTGCACCGATAACAATGGCGTCAAATTCTCTTACTGGAATACTCACTTACACACCCCACAGTACAAAAAAGCCAGTCAATAGATAGACGAACAGCAGTGCTACAATACCGAACTGCATAAGTGCGCGAAGCATCGTCGGTTTGATGTAGTCGGTTAACACCTGCCACATACCAATCCATGCATGAATCAGTACGCAAACAAGCGCAAGCATGGTGAACACTTTGGTACTTGTCTGTCCCCAGAAAGCAATCCACGCTTGATAAGTCATTTCTGGCCCAAAGGCGAAAAAACCCACCAAGTAAAGTGTGTAGAGTGTCATGATGATGGCAGTTGCACGGATCAGGATGAAATCATGAACACCGTTTCTGCCGAAAGATGATACGTGACCTACCATACTAAAACCCCCGCTAAAACTGACAATACAGCAGTCACACCAAAAGCGACTTGTGCACTTTGGGCTCCCGTTTCAAGTTCTTCGAAATACTTCATGTCCATCAACAGATGGCGAATACCACCTACGATGTGATATGCAAGAGCAGTGAGAATGCCCCAAAGCACAAACTTGACGAAGAAACTATTAACGATTTCAGAGGCGGCTTCAAATCCATTAGGAGACGATAACGACAGGCTTAACAGCCAAAGAAGGATGGCAACCGAAATAAAGGTGATAACACCCGAAACACGGTGCACAATTGACGCTATCGCTGTTATAGGAAAACGAATGGTCTGAAGGTCGAGGTTTACCGGTCTTGGCTTTTTTACTTTCACGATATGGCCCACTCAGCTCCATTGAGCAATTATTGTTATAACACTCTCTGGAATCACATCACGCAACAGCGCCAGACCTACAACATCTAAATTACGTTTTACAGCCTCTACCGCTATTTTCTGCAGTTCACGAGCTGTTTTACGCAGAGAAAAATTTGATTTGAGCCCCGAAACGCTCCGGCTTTAAGTAATATCCAGAGACCTGCGCAGAGTATATGCCCCGTAACATTTAAACACAAACCAATAAAATTGACGGAAATCCCGAAACAGAGCATTAACTTAATCAGTACACTTTTTTATACTTGCGCACACCCGACAAAGTTCACGTCTCCAAATTGACAACTTCTTCGCCGATCGGTAAAACATCGGAGTCCGTATCCGGGATAGGATTATAAAATAACAAAGGAGAATGTTATGGCAGATAAGAAAGCTACCCTACAAATTGAAGGGGAAGCACCTATCGAACTGCCGATCAAAGGGGGGACCGTCGGCCCAGAAGTGATTGATGTACGTGCATTGGGAGCAAATGGTTATTTTACTTTTGACCCAGGCTTCGTTGCTACAGCATCGTGTGAGTCGCAAATTACTTACATTGATGGCGACGCTGGCATATTGTTGCACCGTGGTTTCCCAATTGATCAATTAGCCAATAACGCTGACTATTTAGAAGTTTGTTATATCCTTCTTTACGGGGAAGTCCCAACTCGCAAACAATATAAAGAGTTCCGTCGTATCGTGACTCGTCACACCATGGTTCATGAGCAGATTGCTAGCTTCTTCCATGGTTTCCGTCGTGACGCGCACCCTATGGCCGTTATGGTAGGTGTTGTAGGAGCCCTTGCGGCGTTTTACCACGACTCCCTCGATATCAACAACGATGTACACCGTGAGATTACCGCATTCCGCCTTCTTTCTAAGATGCCTACGCTGGCGGCAATGTGTTACAAGTACTCAATCGGTCAGCCGTTCATTTATCCTCGTAATGATTTGGATTACGCAGAGAACTTCCTTCACATGATGTTTGCAACACCGTGTGAGGAATATGAAGTTAATCCGGTCGTTGCAAACGCAATGGATAAAATCTTTACCCTCCATGCGGACCATGAGCAAAATGCCTCGACGTCGACTGTTCGTTTAGCGGGTTCATCAGGTGCAAACCCGTTTGCGTGTATTGCGGCAGGTATCGCATCTTTGTGGGGACCTGCACACGGCGGAGCAAACGAAGCATGTTTGAAGATGCTCGAAGAAATTGGCTCGGTTGAAAACATTCCAGAATTTATCGAACGTGCGAAGGACAAAGATGACCCATTCCGTTTAATGGGCTTTGGTCACCGCGTTTATAAGAACTACGACCCGCGTGCGACAGTAATGAACGAGGCGTGTCACGAAGTTCTGGATGAACTAAATATCAACGATCCACTTTTAGATGTTGCGATGGAACTCGAAAGAATCGCACTTTCGGACCCCTACTTTGTTGAGAGAAAACTCTATCCTAACGTAGATTTTTACTCCGGCATCATTCTGAAAGCCATCGGTATTCCTGTGTCTATGTTCACCGTGATTTTTGCGATGTCTCGCACTATCGGTTGGATTGCACATTGGAATGAAATGCATAGTGATCCGCAAAACCGTATTGGGCGTCCTCGTCAGTTGTATACGGGTTACGATCAGCGTGATTTCAAACCCATCGACGAACGCTAATTCTGCGTGAACAAAAAAACGCCGCTTATCGCGGCGTTTTTTATTTAAACGGGATTATTGATGTCGATGAAGGTCACATCCAAGCCATGTTCACTTGCTAACCATTCACCTAACACTTTAACACCGTATCGCTCCGTTGCATGGTGACCTGCACCATAGTAATGAATTCCCTGCTCTTTTGCTGAGAACGTTGTGCGTTCTGAAACTTCTCCAGAGATAAACGCATCCATGCCTTTGCTTGCCGCAAGATCAATAAAATCTTGTCCACCGCCAGTACACCATCCAATGCGAGAAATCAGCGCATCATTTCCGCTTTCAATATGCAGCGGTTGACGAGACAGTTTCGTTTCTAGCAATTCACCAAACGCCTTTGCTGTCATAGGTTGTGGTAACTCCCCCCAAACAGCCACAGAGTTCGGATTACCTTCTTCTAGCCCGCCTTTTTGCTCAATGCCGAGAAGCATTGCCAGTTGCGCGTTATTGCCTACCTCTGGGTGAACATCGAGCGGCAAGTGATACGCATATAAGTTTATGCCATTTTCAATCAGCGCTTTAATCCGCTTGAGCTTCATCCCTCGCAAAGGTTCCGCTTCTCCGCGCCAGAAGTAACCATGGTGCACCAAAATGGCATCCGCATTTTGTTCAATGGCTGCATCAATCAATGCCTGGCACGCCGTTACACCCGTTACGATTTTCGTGACTGACTCTTTACCCTCGACTTGCATGCCATTTGGACAGTAGTCTTTAATCGCAAACGGCTTTAAATATCCGTTTAAAATACTTTCAAGTTCAATGTTATTCATTTCGCTTCCTGAATCAGGCATTGTGATTTCGTTAAACTCATTCTAACTGTCTCCTTCGTGCAGGTGAACCTTGATTGCGGTAAGCTCCTTTTACTCAGAGAGAAAAGGATGTCGAATGTTTGCCGACAAATACCAAGTACAAAGAGATTTAGCATGGATTCGTCATGCCAGCAGCGTTGTTGAATTAGAGCCTTCCCTCTATGTGCCACAGAGTTTTTGGCGCAATTTACCCAAGATGCCATCCGCCTTCTATGAAGGGGGACATCGCATTGGTTTTTATTATCAATGGCTGGTCCAGCAATGCTTGAACGCCAGTCTAAATCACACGCTTGTTGCTGAAGAAATTCAGGTTGAAGAGGATGGACGAACTATCGGTGCGATAGATTTTGTAGTAAGAAATAGTAGCAATGAACTCGAACACTGGGAAGTCGCCATCAAATTCTATCTCGCTTTCGGAGACGACTGGCATGGCCCCAATGCGAAGGATACGTTATCCAAAAAGCTCTCAAAAATGCTTAGTCAACAGCTTGCACTTAGCAGCACCAACGCTTATCAACGTACATATCCTGATCTTCCTATTTCCAAACGGAAACTCTTGATGCAAGGACGATTGTTCGTCAATCCGTTCCTAACACACGAGGAAAGCCCTGCATCAGTACAGGTCAATCCTGATGCAGTTTCCGGCTTTTGGTGTTGGCCGCATCAAGCTCCTGAGAACAAACGGTTTTATTTATTGTCTCGTCACCAATGGATGTGCGCGCCAGATAACTCTGAACTGCCATTTTATTCATTAGATAAGGACTTACGTCGCGCGGTGCACTTAATTGATGAAAACAGAAAGCACTGGTTTATCGTCCCAGAAAACTGGCCAGATAATAGCGAGTAAATATCGGGCACAAAAAAGCCACCCCGTTGGGTGGCTTCTTTATTAATCGATCGCTTACAGACCCGCGTTTTTAAATACGTCACTGACGATTTGTTTAGCTTCTTCCTGAATTTGACGAAGATGCTCATCGCCCTTGAAGCTTTCGCAGTAAATTTTGTAAATGTCTTCAGTACCTGATGGACGCGCAGCGAACCAACCAAACTCTGTCACGACTTTTAGGCCGCCAATCGCTTGGCCATTGCCTGGTGCATGCGTCAACTTAGCGATGATGTCATCACCTGCCATGGTTGTCGCTGTCACCATTTCTGCAGACAGTTTGCTCAGTACCGCTTTTTGCTCGCCATTAGCAACTGCTTGTAGACGCGCGTAGCTAGAGTCGCCAAATTTAGCGGCCAGCTCATCGTAGTATTGTTGTGGATTTTTGCCTGTCACTGCGGTGATTTCTGCAGCAAGCAGACACAGAAGGATACCGTCTTTATCGGTCGCCCAAGGTGTGCCGTCTTTACGAAGGAAAGATGCTCCCGCGCTTTCTTCGCCACCAAAGCCCAGCTCACCAGAGTAAAGGCCGTCAACAAACCATTTGAAGCCCACTGGCACTTCACACAGTTTACGACCTAAGCTTGCAACCACTTTGTCGATGATTGCGCTTGATACCAACGTCTTACCTACACCGACTTCACTGCCCCATTGTGGACGGTGTTGGTAAAGGTAATCGATGCACACCGCCAAGTAATGGTTCGGATTCATCAAACCGCTTGGCGTCACAATGCCGTGACGGTCGAAGTCTGGGTCGTTACCGAAAGCCAGATCAAACTGATCTTTATACTCCAGCAAGCCTGCCATCGCAGACGGCGATGAACAGTCCATACGGATCACGCCATCTTTATCCAAAGACATGAAGCGGAAAGAAGGATCAATCGCGTCGTTAACCAGAGTGATATCCAGTTCAAAGTGCGCAGCGATCGCTTTCCAGTAATCGATACCTGAGCCACCTAATGGATCAACACCCAGCTTCAGACCCGCTTGTTTGATCGCTGCCATGTCGACGACCTGATCCAGCTCTTGCACGTAAGGCATCACTAAATCGACGTCAACAAACAGATCGCTCGCCGTTGCTTCGGCAAAAGAGACACGACGAACACCGTCAAGGCCTGCAGCAATCAACGCGTTAGCGCGAGACTCAATCGCTTTGGTCAGCTCACCTTCAGCAGGACCACCATGTGGCGGGTTGTATTTAATACCGCCATCTTGCGGAGGGTTATGAGAAGGAGTGATTACGAGACCATCAGCTTTGTCAGCGTTGGTTTTGTTATAACCTAGAATGGCGTGAGAGATGCCAGGAGTTGGCGTATAACCACCGCATTCTTGCGCAATCACACTGACGCCGTTTGCCACTAGCACTTCAACCACAGAGCAAAACGCCGGTTCTGATAACGCATGTGTATCTTTACCAACAAACAAAGGGCCTTGGATCCCTTGCTCTTTGCGTACATCAGCCACTGCCTGTGCAATCGCCCAAATGTGATGCTGGTTGAACGTAGACTTGTCTGCACTGCCTCGGTGGCCAGAAGTACCAAACTCAACATTATGTGCTGGATTACTAGCATCAGGAGTTAATTGGAAATAGTTGGAGACCAACAGAGGGATATTGTGCAAATCGATTTGCTGCGCGCGTTGACCTGCGCGTTCACTACTAGCCATGACTTCGCATCCTTTCATAAAAAACAAAAATAAAAACAAGTAGAGGCTCGTCAAAGACAGAGCCTCTATATAATTCTTTCTCTTTGAACCTCAACCAAGCGTTCACAGCGTGTTCCAGATGGGGTTAGATTTCGCCGACCACTTTCTCAGTGATGTCGTTTGTGAAGCCCATTTTTGTCATCAACTGCTCAACCATCTGGCGCTTGCGACCCGTATTGGTGTTTGTGATCACCCAAAACGGTGTGTCAGGGATATGTTTAGGCTTCGTTGTTTTGCCACTTTCGAGCAGTGTCTGCTCATTGTCGGCAAAATAAACACGAGTGCGGCCTTTCAATGCCGTTGCTTCAGAAAAAGCCAGGTCATCAATGCGATACAATGTAGAAAGAACCAGCATAAAGCGGCCAATCGCCCTTTCTTGTACAGCAAATTCATCTGAGATCAACAAGGAGCGCATTTCTTTTACGCGATCAATTGTGTCGCTCTTACCCGCATCTTTACTGACAACAATTCCCTTCGCTTTCTGAGTAGGGATCAATGTTGCAACGGGTTGTTGCTCCATCTGCGGTGCCATAAGTAGTCTGCGCAGGATGTCCGATGCACTTTCGCCAATATGCTGTGTTTGACTGGCGATGTACCGGTATAGCTCTTCATCAACCTCAATTGTCTTCATCGTTCGATCATCGTGTCCTAATTTCAATTCAACGAGGCGATTATACAGAGTTAGACAGGTATACTCTACGGCAAACGATTCATATTGAGAGAAAACATCGGTGTTTTTGAACTTTAAGATCCAAGGCAATGGCGAACCATTGCTCCTGATCCATGGCCTTTTTGGCAGTTTAGACAACTTAGGTGGTTTGGCTCGCGTTTTAGCGGAACAATACAAAGTCTATCAAATTGATCTTCCTAATCACGGCTTGTCTCCTCGAAGTCTGAATGTCGACTACGTTTCACAAGCAGCTGCCGTCATGGCGTTTCTTGATCAACAGGATCTAACCTGTGTTTCTGTTGTCGGCCACTCAATGGGCGGAAAAGTGGCCATGATGTTGGCAACGCAATACCCAGATCGTATTAAACAATTGGTCGTAATGGATATTGCTCCTGTGAGTTACCAAGTGCGTCGCCACGACAATGTCTTTGCAGGGTTGAATGCCTCGAAGCAACTGCCCCTGCGCAGCAGAAAAGAAGCAGAAGCAAAGCTCGCAGAACACATCGTCGACCCTGGCGTACGTCAGTTTCTATTGAAATCCCTGGCTCGCCAAGAAGATGGGACATTCGATTGGCGATTTAATGTTGATACATTAGAGGCAAATTACGAAGACATCACGGGATGGACAAAGTTAGATCAATTCGGGGGGAGCACGCTGTTTTTGAAAGGCAGTGAGTCTGACTACATTTCAGCCGAACATCGCGGCGAAATTGAAGCACAATTCCCGAATGCGAAAGCACATGTCGTTGCTAACACGGGTCACTGGCTACATGCCGAAAAACCCGAAACTGTCGCACGAGTGATCACTCGCTTTTTAACAAAGTCTGTGCGTTAACAGACAGATGGCAGTTATGCTATAGTTCGCGCGATAAAGGTTCCGACAGGGAGGCGGACATGCTGTATGAGCATTTTGAACTGCTCGAAAAGATAGGCTTGGATTTACTCTTTGCAGGCATATTCTTTTTTATCGGTATGGCAATCAAGGACGTGCTGAAAGAAGGGAATGTACCGCCATTTGGACGCCGTATTGTCTGGCTGGTTCTTTTCCTCGGATGCGCAGGATTCATTACCAAAGGTGTGATTCAAATTTTTTGGGAAGGTGTTGGCATTGGCTAACAGCTTTCTACGTAATGAAAGCAAAGAGAAGGCTGCACCTTCTTCTACACTTTATTTTGCGAGATGTGTATATTGCATCTCAATAAACCGAACATAGGTATTCTCGATTATGGCAAGCGTAGGTCTCTTCTTTGGCAGCGATACAGGTAACACTGAAGCCATTGCCAAGATGATTCAAAAACAATTGAGCAAAGAACTGGTCCACGTACAGGACATCGCGAAGAGCAGCAAAGAAGACATCGATAATTTCGATCTGCTGCTTTTGGGCATTCCAACTTGGTACTATGGCGAAGCACAATGCGATTGGGATGATTTCTTCCCAGAGCTAGAGCAAATTGACTTCTCAACCAAACTGGTAGCAATTTTCGGTTGCGGTGACCAAGAAGACTACGCGGAATACTTCTGTGACGCGATGGGTACCATCCGTGACATCGTTGAGTCTAAAGGCGGCACCATTATTGGTAACACCTCAACGGACGGCTACGAATTTGAAGCATCAAAAGCGCTGGTGGATGACAACAACTTTGTAGGTCTATGTATCGATGAAGACCGTCAGCCAGAATTGACAGCGCAGCGCGTTGAAAACTGGGTAAAACAAGTCCACGAAGAAATGTGCCTGTCTGAACTGGAAGACTAATCTTCGGCGAAAAGTCATAGAAAAAGCGCGCCTGTGGCGCGTTTTTTTATGCTTAAAGCAAACCCATAGATTGCGTTACGTGATTTTCGTTTATTCACTTTCCCGATATCTCGGTTTTTTCCTCACATAAAGCACTCTCTTGACCCGGCTGACCACTTCACCATCAGTATCGACGACGTTTACCACAAACTCGGGGAAGACTTTGTCACCATTTTCAGTTCCATGGCGAATTGATGCGAGTGCGTCGTCAGAAATCACGAAATCTGCAAATAAATCTGAGCTTCCTGGCTTAATGAAATTGATGTCAGCTTCTTTATCCCAGACAAAATAACGTTCACGGAGAATCCCCATTAGCATCAAAGCATAAACGGGGTCTGTCATTGAAAATATGCTGCCACCATATTGAGTACGGTTGGCATTTTTATTCCACCAACGAAGCTTCAGTTTTACTTTCACTTCTCGAAAATCATCAGAGATTGAAAGTATTTTAATGCCCGCCCCCCAAAAAGGCGGCCAACTATTTAGCGCAAATTTGACAACGTTGGGCTTATAAAACTTGAACACGTGAAATCCTTTTCTGGTCAAACCAGTTTTATCGTGCCACTTTTTCTTAACAGCTACAAGCCGCAAAACCAACCAAACAACTCAGATATTTGTACTATGCTACTGGCGGCGGCTTATCACATTTGTTACGCTAGTTATCAATTTTTCCCGTTCTCAATACACTCAAGGGAAAAGCAATTACGTAGGAAGAACCGGATGTCAGATAACAATAAGGCATTGAAAGACGCAGGACTTAAAGTCACCCTGCCTCGATTGAAAATCTTAGAAGTCTTGCAAGAGCCGGACTGTCAGCACATCAGCGCAGAAGATCTTTACAAAAAGCTGATCGACATCGGAGAAGAAATCGGTCTTGCGACCGTATACCGTGTTTTGAACCAATTTGACGACGCAGGGATTGTGACGCGTCACCATTTCGAAGGCGGTAAATCAGTATTTGAACTGGCAACGCAGCAGCATCACGACCACCTTGTCTGCCTTGATTGCGGTAAAGTGATTGAGTTCACGGATAACGTGATTGAGCAACGCCAACGTGAAATCGCCCATAAATTCAACGTTCGTCTTACCAATCACAGCCTGTACTTATACGGCCACTGCTTGGAAGGTGACTGTAAGGCTGATCCTAGCCTGCATGACGCTTAAGGCAAAATTTTGACATAAAAAAACCGGAGCCAAGGCTCCGGTTTTTTTTATGTCGTACGAACTAGTCGCCGATTTTTGCCCAAGTATCACGTAGGCCCACGGTACGGTTAAATACCAGAGTATCTTTTGAGCTGTCTTTACGATCAGCACAAAAGTAACCCATACGCTCAAATTGGAAACCTTGCTCTGCCGCAGATGCTTTTAAGCTTGGCTCAACAAATCCACGAACCACAGTCAGTGATTCAGGGTTGATGGTTGCTGCAAAGTCGTCCGCTGCACCTGGATTTGGCACAGTGAACAGACGGTCATACAGACGGAATTCGGCTTCAACACCCGCATCTGCAGATACCCAGTGAATCACACCTTTTGCCTTGCGACCATCAGCAGGATCTTTACCTAGCGTATCCGGATCGTAAGTACAGTAAACTGTCGTTACTTTACCGTTTTCGTCTTTTTCACAGCGCTCAGCTTTTACGTAGTAAGCGTTACGCAAGCGTACTTCTTTACCCAGAACCAGACGCTTGTACTTCTTGTTCGCTTCTTCGCGGAAGTCTTCAGCTTCAATCCAGATTTCACGGCTGAACGGTACTTCACGCTCACCCATTTCTGGTTTGTTTGGATGGTTTGACGCTTTCAGCGTTTCAATCTCACCCGCTTGGAAGTTTTCGATCACAAGCTTAATAGGATCCAGAACCGCCATCGCACGCGGTGCGTTGTCATTCAGATCGTCTCGTACACATGACTCAAGCGAACTCATCTCGATGGTATTGTCTTGCTTGGTCACACCGATGCGCTTACAGAATTCACGGATAGCAGCAGACGTGTAACCACGGCGACGCAAACCAGAAATCGTAGGCATACGTGGGTCGTCCCAACCATTTACCAGATTCTCGCTCACCAGTTGGCTAAGCTTGCGCTTAGACATGACGGTGTATTCAAGATTCAAGCGGCTGAATTCGTACTGACGCGGCTGACATTCAATCGTGATGTTATCCAACACCCAGTCGTAAAGACGACGATTGTCTTGGAATTCCAACGTACACAGGCTGTGTGTAATACCTTCGATCGCATCAGAAATACAGTGTGTGAAGTCGTACATTGGGTAAATGCACCACTTGTCACTGGTTTGATGGTGATGAGCAAAACGCACGCGATAGATAACCGGATCACGCATCACCATAAACGGTGATGCCATGTCGATTTTTGCACGCAGACAGGCTTTACCTTCTGCGAACTCGCCATTTTTCATTTTCGCGAACAGCTCAAGGTTTTCCTCAATGCTACGATCGCGGTACGGGCTGTGCTTGCCCGGTGCAGTCAGGGTACCACGGTATTCGCGGATCTCATCTGGACTCAGCTCTTCAACGTAAGCCAGACCTTTTTCGATCAGTTCAACAGCATAGCCGTGCAGACGATCGAAATAGTCAGATGAGTAGCAAATCTCGCCATCCCACTGGAAACCCAACCAGTTCACATCGTCTTTGATTGACTCAACAAACTCGATGTCTTCTTTCTCAGGGTTGGTGTCGTCAAAACGCAGGTTACATTGCCCCTGGTAGTCTTTTGCGACGCCAAAGTTCAGACAGATCGATTTTGCGTGTCCAATGTGCAGATAACCATTTGGCTCTGGCGGAAAACGCGTGTGGACTGTGGTGTGTGCACCACTCGCCAAATCTTTATCAATGATTTGACGGATGAAATTGGTTGGACGAGCCTCAGACTCACTCATCAAATTTACCTCGTAGGAAGATCCGGATACGAAATTATAAAAATTAACGCCCAATGATCCACGATCACGGCGG
This sequence comes from Enterovibrio nigricans DSM 22720, assembly GCF_900167155.1. Taxonomy (GTDB): domain Bacteria; phylum Pseudomonadota; class Gammaproteobacteria; order Enterobacterales; family Vibrionaceae; genus Enterovibrio; species Enterovibrio nigricans. Next base: position 24,343 of record NZ_FUXU01000045.1, read on the forward strand.
TTTACTCAACCACTACTGAACGTAGAAGCACCAATTGGACAAAAAAAAGCCCGCGAAGTGCGGGCTTTGAGTGGATGAGGACAAAATTACAGAGAAACTGCGCGACCTTCGCGTTGTTTGTCTGCGCTCAGCGCACGTACTTTTACGTGGCTCGCGTCTTCAATCGCAACTGGTGCAGCATAATCAGTCCAAGACTTACCGCCGTCTACAGAGTACTGCAGAGGCAGACCTGGCATGCTGATGTTCATGTGCAGGGTACCTTGCTCCATGATCGCACCTGGTACTGGGATTCGGTACTGGATGCCAGCCGCGTCCAGTTTCGCCATTTCACGCTGACCCATTACGTTTGCAAAACGCGTCCAGTCTTGAAGCTGTGCGTCTTTGTCTACGTGAGTGGTTTGCTGGTTGAACTGCTTACCTGCTTGGTAATCCAGCTCCCAGTCAGCTTTGTGCCATGCACGCTCAGCTGCTGCGATAACGCGTGGGAATACCATGTATTCGTACTGCTCGTCAGTACGTACAGTTTCACTCCACAACTGCGCAGACAGGCCGTAGAAGCCATCGTTATGGTCTACAGTACCTTTACCGCTGAAGCCATTACCGTCACGGTCAAGAGATGTTTCAGCGTTCTGAGGCAGGTTCTCTGGTGCAAAGCCGAACATTTTGCGCGTATCGGTTGCACGCGTTGCCCAGTAGTAACCGCGTTCTTTAGGGTCAACTTCGTAAGGCATGTCCATGTACACGTAGTCTGGGTTAGACACGATCATGTCGTAGCCTTTGGCTGCCCAGTCGTATGCAGACGCATCACCGCCCCAGTACAGAACGTCCCAGAAGTTTACACGGGTGTTCTTGGTATCGAATGCAGATGCATCTTTCGAGTACTTCAGGCCGTCCTGCCATGCTTGGAAGTTTTCGATGCCGTGTTCAGCAACCACACCACTTACTTTCTCAGCAAAGTAGCTTGGTAGGTGACCGAAGTCAGACACAACGCCTTCTTCAATCAGCTTTTGACACATTGGAGACTTAGCAAAAGGCTTGTCTTGCTGGCTCAGGTCGATAGAACCTTTCCATGCAACTGGATCAGCCGCGTTGGTGTCTTGGAAACCTGCATTCAGCTTGATGTTCTTCGCTTCGTCACCACCGAAGTGCCAGGTGTTCAGTGGCATACCGGCTTCGTCATGCATCGCTTTCACTTCCGTGATCACTTTGCTTACGAAGTTCATTGATGAATCCATACAAGGGTTCACGAAGCTACGCTTGTCGTAGAACTGAACAGTCGTTACGTTTGACGTATCCATTGGATCCATCAGACGGAACTCTTCTGCTTTCGCCAGATCGCCTTGCTCTGCGTACTTCTTGTAACGTGCTTCCATTGAAACCACTGCTGCACGTGAGTGTGCTGGCATGTCGATTTCTGGGATCACTTCGATACCACGTGCTTTCGCGTGCTCAAGAATTTCGATGTAATCCGCTTTCGAGAAGAAGCCTGAACCGAAGTTGTCGCTATCTGGACCTGAACCCAGTTGTGGCAACAGACATGAAGTTTCAGACAGGTCGTGACAACGCTCCGCACCCACGTCAGTCAGCTCTGGCAGGCCAGGGATTTCCAAACGCCAACCTTCATCGTCAGTCAGGTGAAGGTGCAGTTTATTCAGCTTGTACGCCGCCATTTGGTCAACGGTACGCAGGATTGCTTCTTTTGAGTGGAAGTTACGTGCAACGTCAACCATTACACCACGGTATTGGAAGCGTGGTGCATCTTCAATAGCAACCCAAGGCAGAACCTCTGCGTCACCTTTGCTCATTAGAGCCAGCATAGATTGCAGACCGTAGAACGCGCCTACGCTGTCGTAGCCCAGCACTTCAACACCAGCAGCGTTAATTGCCAGTTTGTAAGCACCAGAAACCGCTTCTTCGCCTTCAAACGCTTTGGCATCAACGTTGATGTTAAGTGCTACGTCACCCTTAACGTTCACGTCCAGCAGCTCAGCACGCTCTTCAAACGCCGCCAGTTGCGCTGCATCCAGAGCGTTGTTAGTGATAGCGAAACCGCCAGCAACATTTAGCTCACCGCGCATTTGACGCGCTTTCAGTGGCGTTGGAATGATTGCAGCTTCGATCGCACCTTCAGACAGTGCTTCTACATCGCTGTTTTTCGCAAAACGTGATGCCGCAGTCGCCAGGATGTTGTTGTCTTCTGGAACACGCTTGTATTCGTTACCTTCGATTTCTGACACGAATGCGTCTACGTTTTCAGTGTTCAGAGACTCGATAGCTTTTGGTGTTGCGTCGCCTGAAACAACATATGCACGTGGCATGAAGTCTGTTTCAAACAGCGTCCAGTATTCTTGAATTAGGGGGATTTCAATCGTTTCGCCAGCAGCAAAGCCTTTGAAAGACTCAGTTGGCGTCAGCACATACAGGTCACCAGTGATGTGCTCGATGGTGAAGTCTTTGTTCGCAACTTCTAGGATAACGCGGATGCTGTGCAGGTAGATTTTCCAATCGTTGCTTTCTACTGCATCGCCATCGTTCACCACGGTCATGGTGATTTCGTTACAAGACGCCCATTCTGCGCCCATTTCCTGACACGCCATGCCTTCTTGCGCACCGTGGTTAGTCACGATGTCGTAGCTGATGTTCAGTTGAGAAGACAATGCGTCAACAATGTGTTGTTGCTCTGAGCCTAACTGCAGAGTACCGCAACCAGTCAGGCCTGCAGCAATAGCCGCAGATACCATTCCAAGCTTAAATATTTGTTTCATATATATTTCCCTACGAATCCGGCCAAAAAAGGCCCAAAAAAAGCCGACCCCGTTAGAGGCCGGCTGTATTGACTATTTAGTCAGTATTTATTAAGGCAGTTGTACGTTAGACAAGTCTTCTGTCGTACCGACTTTTTTCATTTCGCCAGCAACGATTTCTGCCAGAGGGCCCAAGATAACTTGCAGGTTATTGGTGCCCAACTTAACAACGCCCATCGCACCCAGTGCTTTCAGCGTTTTCTCGTCGATTTGGCTGCCGTCTTTAACAGTCAGGCGCAGACGAGTAATACATGCATCGATGTTGGTCAGATTATCGTGACCGCCCAGTGCTTTCAGGTACTGACGTGCAAGGATGCCAGTTTCTTTAGAACCAGTTACGCCGCTTGCTGGTGCTTCGTCATCCAAATCTTCACGACCAGGCGTCGCCAGATTGAACTTAACGATCGCGGTACGGAATACAACGTAGTAGATACCGCCAAACGCCAGACCTTGAAGAATCAGCATGTACCAGTCTTTCGCCAGCGGGTTACGAGTAGACAGAACCATATCTACCAGACCTGCTGAGAAGCCGAAGCCCGCAATCCACTGCATAGATGCTGCGATGTATACGGAGATACCTGTCAACAATGCGTGAAGAACGTATAGGCCAGGCGCCAAGAACATGAATGAGAATTCTAGAGGCTCGGTAACACCAGTGAAGAACGATGCGAAACCAGCTGCGATCATGATAGATGCAACTTTTTCTTTGTTCTCTGGCTTAGCAGTGTGGTAAATCGCTAGCGCAGCACCAGGCAAACCAAACATCATGATTGGGAAGAAGCCCGCTTGGTACATACCTGTTACACCAACAGTTGCAGTACCTTCAGCGATTGATTTCGCGCCACCCAGGAAGTTAGGGATGTCGTTGATACCCGCTACGTCAAACCAGAATACAGAGTTCAGAGCGTGATGCAGACCAACAGGGATCAGAAGACGGTTGAAGAACGCGTATAAACCCGCACCCAGTTCACCCATACCTTGGATGCCTTCACCAAAGCTTACTAGACCGCCGTAAACTGTTGGCCAGATGTACATCAGTATGAAAGCAATGATGATACCCGCGACAGAAGTCAGGATAGGAACCAGACGCTTACCAGAGAAGAACGACAATGCTTTGTGCAGTTCAACAGAAGAGAAACGGTTGTACAGCTCAGCAGAAACGATACCGACCAGGATACCTACGAATTGGTTGTTGATTCGGCCAAACGCTGCAGGAACAGAGCTTGGGTCAATACCTTGAATCTGCGCAACTGCATTTGGTGCAAGCAACGTAGTAACAACCAAGAAACCAACGAAACCAGACAGTGCAGCGGCACCATCTTTATCTTTTGACATACCGTACGCAACACCCACCGCGAACAGTACAGACATATTGTCGATGATTGCAGCACCAGCTTGAATCAATAATGCTGCAAGTGCGCTGTTCGCACCCCAGCCATCCGGGTCAATCCAGTAACCGACACCCATAAGAATTGCAGCTGCAGGAAGCACGGCAACTGGTACCATTAGTGCTTTACCTACTTTTTGAAAGTAACCGAGAATATTCACCTTTGTTCCCCCTATGTGGTTATTTCTCAGAGTTGTTATGACAACATGGGATTTTTTTTACTATCCAATGTGAGTCAGTGGCAGTGTATTCCATTAATTTCGCCCCGCAAATTAAAACGAATGCAATTGTGATTATTGTCACTCAAAACACCATGAGATCCAGTTTTTTGCTAGCACGCTCATAAAACTTATTTTATGATGAAAACTAAGATGCCAATCGATTACGATTGAATCAGATTTTGAATTTACTATAGAGGTGTCCCTGTGAGACTTATCCCGCTACAAACTGCACATGAAGTAGGCCTTTGGTCAGCACGTTATATCGTTGATACAATTAACAAACTTGCACCAACGGAAGATCGCCCGTTTGTTCTGGGTCTGCCAACAGGTGGCACACCTCTGAACACCTATAAGCAACTGATTCATCTTCATAAGCAAGGCGAAGTAAGCTTCAAACACGTTGTAACTTTCAACATGGATGAGTACTGCGGCATTCCTGCGGACCACCCTGAGTCTTACCGCAGTTTCATGTTCAACAACTTCTTTAATCACATTGATATTCAAGAAGAAAATATCAACCTGTTGAACGGTAATGCCGAAGACCACGTTGTAGAATGCAAACGCTACGAAGACAAAATCAAGTCATACGGTAAAATCAACCTGTTCATGGGTGGTATTGGTAACGATGGTCACATTGCATTCAACGAGCCAGCGTCTTCTCTGTCTTCTCGCACTCGTATCAAAACACTGACTGAAGATACTCGCATTGCAAACTCTCGTTTCTTTGACAATGACATCAACCAAGTACCAAAGCATGCATTGACCATCGGTGTTGGTACACTATTGGATGCGGAAGAAGTGATGATTCTGATCACTGGCCACAACAAAGCATTGGCTCTGCAAGCAGCGGTTGAAGGTTCAGTCAACCACCTGTGGACTGTTTCAGCTCTTCAGCTTCACCCTAAAGCACTGATGATTTGTGATGATCCGTCAACAGCTGAGCTAAAAGTGAAGACTGTTAAGTACTTCCAAGAGCTAGAAGCTCAAAACATTAATAACCTGTAAGGTAAGGAAGTCTTCATGTACGCACTGATTAACTGCCGTATTTTTACTGGTAGCGAAGTGCTGGACAATCATGCTGTCGTCATCGACGGCAGTTTGATCCAGAGCATTTGCCAAGAAAAAGATTTGCCAGAAGGCATTGAGACCCGTTCTCTGGACGGTGCATACCTCACTCCTGGTTTCATCGACCTGCAGCTTAACGGCTGTGGCGGTGTGATGTTTAACGACCAAGTGACAGCGGATACTATTCGCACCATGCACTTGGCGAACTTGAAATCCGGCTGTACTAGCTTCCTGCCAACGCTGATCACTTCTTCTGATGAAGACATGAAAGCGTCAGTGAACGCAATCCGCGATTACCAAGAGCAATACCAGAATGAAGCATTGGGTTTGCACCTTGAAGGTCCATACCTGAACGTTGCTAAAAAAGGTATTCACAGCGTTGATTACATCCGTCGTTCAGATGATGCGATGATTGACTTCATGGCAGCTAACGCAGATGTCATTACCAAAGTCACTTTGGCACCAGAACTAACGCCTGAAGCGCATATTCGCCAACTGGCTGACGCAGGTATCGTTGTTTCTGCGGGTCACACTAATGCAAGTTATGTAGAAGCACGTGAAGGCTTCAAAGCGGGTATTACTTTCTCCACTCACCTGTTCAACGCAATGACCCCTATCGCTGGTCGTGAACCAGGTATGGTAGGCGCAATCTACGATACGCCAGAAGTGTACACCGGTGTTATCGCCGACGGATTCCACGTTGATTATGCAAACATTCGCATTGCTCACAAACTGAAAGGTGAAAAGCTGGTTCTGGTTACAGATGCAGCAGCCCCTGCAGGAGCCGACATGGATCACTTTATTTTTGTTGGTAAGAAAGTATATTACCGTGATGGTAAGTGTGTTGATGAAAATGGCACGCTTGGCGGTTCGGCATTGACCATGATTGAAGCAGTACAGAACTCTGTCGAACATGTAGGTATCGCTTTGGATGAAGCGGTTCGCATGGCAACACTGTACCCTGCATGTGCTATCGGTATGGATAACAAGCTTGGCCGTATCAAAAATGGATATGTAGCTAACTTGGCTGTGTTTGACCGTGATTTCAATGTCAAAGCGACGATCGTTAACGGCGAATACACATTGAATTAGGACATTTATGACTGGCGGACAAATCGGTAACGTAGATCTGGTTAAACAGCTGAACGGTGCCGCCGTTTATAGACTCATCGACCAGCAAGGTCCGATTTCACGAATACAAATTGCTGATGTAAGCAGTCTTGCTCCAGCAAGCGTGACCAAAATCACCCGCCAGTTGCTTGAGCGCGGCCTTATCAAAGAGGTCGCGCAACAAGCGTCCACCGGAGGTCGACGAGCCATCTCGTTGACCACCGAGTGCGCACCATTCCACTCCCTCGCAGTTAGACTTGGTCGTGAGCGAATTGAATTAGCCCTCTTCGACTTGTCTGGAAAGCCATTGGCAGTCCATGAAGAATCTTTCCACTACCCAAGCCAAGAAGCGCTGATTGAAGGGCTGCTACACCACTTACACAGCTTTCTAGCAGCGAAACAAGATATCCTTAAAGAACTGATCGCGGTTTCAATCTCTCTGCCTGGATTGGTGGATGCAGAAACGGGCATCGTTGAATACATGCCACATATTTCGATTGATAAATTACCGTTAAGTGACTTAATTCGCGACGAGTTTGGTGTGCAGTGTTTTATCGGAAATGATACTCGTGGTCAGGCTCTCGCAGAACATTATTTCGGGGTGAGTAAAAATTACTACGATACGCTTCTCGTCAGTGTTCACAACGGTGCAGGCGCGGGGATCATCGTCAATGGTCAAGTATTTTTAGGGTATAACCGCAACGTCGGCGAGATCGGCCATATCCAAATCGACCCACTGGGTAAGAAGTGTCAATGTGGGAATTTTGGTTGTTTAGAAACCGTCGCGTCAAACCCGGCAATCATTGAACACGCCCAGCAATTGCTCGCTCAGGGTCATGAAAGCATGTTGCAAGGTAAGCTCGAACTTGATGTATCCGATATCTGCCGCGCAGCAGTGGCAGGCGACGAATTGGCTCGCCAAGTGCTGGTAAAAGTCGGAAACCACCTAGGAAAAGCAATTGCGATGACAATTAACCTGTTTAACCCGCAACAAGTCGTTATTTCTGGGGAAATTACTGAAGCACAAAGTGTCGTATTCCCAGCCATTCAACGTTGTGTAGAAAACCAATCTTTACGCACTTTCCATCAAAATCTACCTATCGTTGCCGCAGGTTTATCTTCGACACCAACCCTTGGCGCCTTTGCTTTGGTGAAGCGTGCAATGCTTAATGGCGCGCTACTTCAAAAGCTTTTAGAAGATTAGTTTTTCAAATCTTCGTAACATCTCGTTTCAAAGGCGGCACTGGTTAAAGGTGCCGCCTTTGTTTTATCATACAGTTACAAAACTCTTTTAATTCTGTTGGTTAGCTTATTCACATCTGACTAACTCAATCATTCAGGACGAATCACGTATTTATGGATCTCGTTATTATTGCCGTCGCCTTTCTCAGCGGCTTTCTTATGCTACGTTGCCACATGCCGCCACTGGTTGGCTTCTTAATCGCAGGCTTTGCACTTCATGCAGCAGGTTTTACCTCAACACCGATCATTCAATCACTTGCTGATCTTGGTGTAACGCTTCTTCTGTTTACCATTGGCTTAAAACTCGATGTAAGGTCGTTGCTTAACAAAGAAATCTGGTTTGGTGCGTCTTTACACAATGCGATGACTACAGCTCTGTTTTCGCTCTGTCTCATCGGATTTAAAACCGTTGGCATTTCCGCTTTCCAAGATCTTGCCATTAACGAATTGGTACTCTTCGCTTTTGCCTTGTCATTTTCGAGTACTGTTTTTGCTATCAAAGCACTGCAAGAAAAAGGCGAGATGAACGCCACCTATGGCACATTGGCTATTGGCGTTCTCATTATGCAGGACATTTTTGCCGTTGTGTTTTTAACCATAGCTTCTGGTAAAACGCCAGGGGTTGAAGCACTTGTCTTATTTGGCCTTCCCTTTCTCCGCCCTTTATTATTCCGTTTTCTCGACAAAGCAGGGCATGGTGAGGTACTGGTTCTTTTCGGTATCTTCCTCGCTTTAGTGTTAGGTGCTGGCCTGTTTGATGCAGTTGGTATGAAGGCTGACCTAGGCGCGTTAATTGTAGGTATGTTAATGGCCGGGCACCCCCGCGCGTCTGAAATGGCAAAGTCACTCTTTAACGTAAAGGAGCTGTTTTTAGTCTGCTTTTTTCTCAACATCGGCCTTTCAGAACAACCCACGATGCAAGGCTTAATGATTGCACTGCTATTAATGTTGCTTTTACCGCTTAAAGGTTTGCTGTATTACCTCATCTTTAACGGGTTCAGGTTTCGGATCCGTACCTCTTTATTTGCTACGTTGACCCTGTTTAACTACAGCGAATTTGGTCTCATCGTCGGTGGTATTGCTTATCAACTCGGTATGCTGCCAGGCAGCATACTTGTTGCTATCGCCATTGCCGTATCACTTTCCTTCATGATTTCTGCACCGCTGAACACGTTTAGCCATCGTATTTATTCATCTATAGCCCAGCATTTGCACGACCCTACCCCGGAGAACATTCACCAAAATGACCAATTAATTGACCTAGGAAAAGCCAACGTAGTGATTCTCGGTATGGGTCGCATCGGTAGCGGCGCATATGATGAGATGAACGAAGCCTACCCGAAAGGAGTCTTAGGTATCGAAGCCCGAGAAGACTCTGTCGATAAACATGTTGGTGAGGGGCGAAGGGTCATTCATGGAGATGCAACGGACCCAGATTTTTGGTCAAGAGTCACGTCTTCTAAGCACATTGAATTGATTCTGCTTGCAATGCCGAACAGTCAGGCTAACACCATTGCTATGGAGCAAATTCAACAGCTTGGATTTAAAGGTAAGGTTGCAGCTATAGCCCGATATGCCGATGAGTTAGAACAACTGCAAGAACTTGGTGTAGACGCAGCATTCAACATCTATAGAGAAGCAGGCTCAGGTTTTGCGCGTCACGTGAAAGAGCAACTGCTGTGAAAAATGCTACGGCCACGAACTAAACGGATCGCAAAAGTGGCTACTTCGCCATCCGGCATTAATTTTCATTCACCAAATGTAATCATTTGGTGAATGAAATCAAATTACATCTTGGGTTTATTATTTTATTTTCCATAACAGGTTGCATTTTTTGTTCAATTTGGCAAATTGAGTTCAACACAAATTAAAAATACGTTAATTCAGCGTAATAAAGGAAGTTTGAGAGGGATTTATGTGTTCTGTATTTGGCATCTTAGATATTAAATCTGATGCGACACCACTGCGTCAGACGGCATTAGAAATGTCAAAACTGCTTCGCCATCGCGGCCCAGACTGGTCAGGTATTTATGCCTCGGACCGTGCGATTCTTGCTCACGAACGTTTGGCGATTGTTGGATTGAATAGTGGTGCTCAACCACTTTACAGCCCAGACCGCAAGTTGATCCTTGCAGTCAATGGCGAAATCTACAACCACAAAGAAATTCGTGCGCGCTACGATGGCAAATACGAATTCCAAACCGATTCTGACTGCGAAGTTATTTTGGCTCTGTATCAAGATAAAGGCGCAGACTTGTTGGAAGAACTGAACGGTATTTTCGCGTTTGTTCTCTATGATGAAGAGAAAGACGAGTATCTGGTAGGTCGCGACCACATTGGTATCATTCCACTTTATCAAGGCTATGATTCGCTCGGTAACTACTATATTGCTTCTGAGATGAAAGCACTCGTACCTGTTTGTAGCAGCATCAGTGAATTTCCTCCTGGTAGCTCTTACAGCTCTAGCGATGCTGAACCCCAGCGTTACTACATTCGTGATTGGAATGAATTCGCAGCGGTAGAAAATAACTCCACGAGCAAAGAAGAGTTAACTGAAGCCCTTGAAGCCGCTGTTAAGCGTCAACTAATGACTGACGTACCCTATGGCGTTCTGCTTTCCGGCGGCCTTGATTCTTCGATTACCTCCGCAGTCGCTAAACGCTTTGCAGCGATGCGAATTGAAGACGATAGTCAATCAGAAGCATGGTGGCCACAATTGCACTCCTTTGCCGTCGGCCTTGAAGGCGCTCCAGACCTAAAAGCGGCACGCGAAGTTGCGGATCAAATTGGTACCGTTCATCATGAGATGACTTATACCATTCAAGAAGGTTTAGATGCGATTCGTGATGTTATTTATCACATAGAAACGTATGACGTCACCACCATTCGCGCTTCGACCCCCATGTACTTGATGGGTCGAAAAATCAAAGCAATGGGAATTAAAATGGTTTTGTCTGGCGAAGGCGCGGACGAGATTTTTGGTGGATATCTGTATTTCCACAAGGCACCAAACGAAAAAGAGTTCCATGAAGAAACTGTTCGTAAACTGCTTGCATTGAACATGTTCGATTGTGCGCGTGCGAACAAATCGCTTGCAGCATGGGGAGTGGAAGGACGCGTACCATTCCTCGATAAAGAATTTATCGATGTTGCAATGCGCCTTAACCCGAAAGATAAAATGTGCGGCAACGGCAAAATGGAGAAACACATTCTTCGCGAATGCTTTGAGCATTACTTGCCAGAGGCCATTGCTTGGCGCCAAAAAGAACAATTCTCCGACGGCGTTGGCTATAGCTGGATTGATACACTGAAAGCTGTGGCAGAAGAAAAAGTAACGGACCAACAAATGGAAACCGCGCAATTCCGGTTCCCTTACAACACGCCAACAACGAAAGAAGGTTATGCTTATCGTGAAATCTTTGAAGAATTGTTCCCACTACCAAGTGCTGTTGAGTGTGTGCCCGGAGGCCCATCCATCGCGTGTTCCAGTGCAAAAGCGATTGAGTGGGATGAAAGCTTTAAAAACGCTGCAGATCCATCAGGCCGCGCCATAGCAGCTGTACATAAAGAAGCATACAGCGCAAAGTAAGCAATTGTAACTTAAGAGCCACTGAAATAACTCAGTCGGCTCTTTTTTTTATTTTTGCTGCAACCCTCATATCAACGCTCATCACACAAGCTAGCTAACATCGTAAAAAGTCCGTTTATTGAGTTTTCCCGCCTGCACGATTGCATTCTCTACTTTATGTAACCCTCAAGATGTCCCAATAGACCGCATTACATCGACACGATGTTCAATTGTCGGCCTGATCTGACTAAACCCCAAGAATGACCAAGCAACGCCGGACAGAGCCAATACGCGCCAACAATAGCCTGAAGAGCTAGGTCTATTCTCGGTACTAACACCCAGATGATCGATAATTTTGCTCAACGCATGATAGTCATCACTAAACATCAGGGTAGTCAAAGAAACCCTCTTAACTGTTTTGATATGTTGCCTCTCATTTTGAAAACGACAAGGCAACATCTAACGGCGCTCTGGTAAGACCCCAGAACTCTATACACTTTCAAGCTTCTGATAATACTGTCTTTCGTATTCATTCGGTGACAGTCCACCATTAGTACCATGATTCCGTTTTGGATTGTAGAAGTACTCGATATATTCAAATATCTCAGAGCGTGCTTCCTCACGGGTTTTATAGATTCTTCGTTTTACTCTATCTTTCTTGAGCAGCGAGAAAAAACTCTCAGCAACGGCGTTGTCGTGACAGTTTCCCTTTCTACTCATGCTAATTTCCATATTGTGTTCTTTTAGGAAACTGCGCCAGTCGCTCGAGGTATATTGAACGCCTTGATCAGAGTGAACGAGCACCTGTT
>NZ_FUXU01000098.1 GCF_900167155.1 Enterovibrio nigricans DSM 22720
TCAGTATATTGCTTAAGAACCGAACAACTTTAGGCTGCCATGTCTTCCAACCGAATTAAGCAACAAAGCCAGGTACCAACAGTACTTCTTAGCTGACCAATGGTTTGATTCGCATCTCGGCCAAGACGTGACAGCTCATTCGTCCCTTCATCTGATGCTTTGACATTCAAATCACCACCGGCCAACTTACGCATCACATCTTGCAGTTCTAGCAATGGCTTCACTATCACGCCAGACATCCACCAGCCGAAGAGCATTGCGACGATCATGGCGCCTGACATGGCTACCCCTGCCGTCATGATCATCTGATCAGCTTCAACGTCAGACGCCTTAAGGTCCTTTTCTACCAACGGATTTATAAACAATGAGAGTGCATTGATGTCTTCCATCATATCTGCACCCTTGGCGCGATATTCACTCACCATCGCGTTGTATCGGACTTCTTCAAGCTCTTGATTAAAATAAGATAAAATTGTGGGCTTCGCTTGACGCTGAGTATAACGAGAATATTCACTGACACTGGTTTCAATGCGCGAAGCCAGATCACGTAACGCAACCGTTTGTGACAACTCACGCGTGATCGTCATCGCTTCACGGCTCAGTTTCGCCACGTTTGCGTCCATTTCTTTCGCACGTTGCTCGTCGTAAATACCGTAAATAGCTTCGACACGCATCGCCCAAGCAAGATCAGCCAGCTTGGTAACCTTGTCTTTATCTGCAGCAGCTTGTCGAGCAGTGTTACTCACAGATTCAATGGCAGACTCCACCTCGTATTTCGCAAAAAATAGTACCGAGAAAGTTGCGACAACCAACATAGCGATGGGAATCAATATTTGATATCGAATGGAAATATTTTTTAATGACATTTATGAAAGGAGCCTTGCACGGTTAAATAGGTCTAAAATCGCGCACATTATGAGACTTAGATCAAAAAAACAACCTCCTTTTCGAAATAAAACTATGCAACATGCCTACTTTTATTGACCGCCAATTAACCGTCACTCTTGTCAAAAAATAGTCTCAAGTAACTACTTGATAAACATGGCCTTCATGCTCTCTGGGGTAATTCCCCTTCGCCAAATGTTCACATTGACGTTTTAGAAAAAATAAAAAAAAAGGGCGCCCTATCAGCACCCTTTAATATCCGATTGTTTGCCTGACATATTATTCCGACAAACTTCCTACCAGATCTTCAATATCTTCATGTTTATCATTGGTAGAAAGCCAAACCATATACAGCTCATTCGCCATTGCAGGGCTGTCTTTCACACAGTGAAGTTGACCGGCTTCAATCCACGGTTGCGCGACTGTCGAAGGTAAGAAACCGACGCCACCTCGATTCAATAGAAATCGCAAGGCGGCCTGACAACCATGGCTATGTAACACTGGTGTGCGTTGAAGTGCAGGAATACGGCCATGCTCAACGCCAAAGCGGGTACCCCAGTCCAAGTACACCAACGGCAATTCGGCGATGGAGTCCATATCTTGGTCTGGCATGTTAGATACCAACACTAATTCGAAACTCGTCAAACGCATTTGCTGCATGTCCGCCAATTTAGGCGGCTCACTCGTCAGCACAACATCGACAATTTTCTCAAGCAAGGTATTTGAGATCTGTTGGCGGCTCAATGACTCGGTTCGCAATGCCCAATCCGGCTTCACTGCTTGAACCTGTTCAAGCCATTCGTTACAGCTTTCCATCTCCCAAATAACAGACGCAGCACCCACGGTTAACTGCTGCTGATACGAGCCAGTTAGGGCGACATCTTGGCGCGCGCGCCCCCACGTTTGTAAGATGGTTTCCGCGTAGGGCACAAATCGCTCACCGGCAGCGGTAAGGCGTAAATCGCCGCGCTTACGCGTAAAGACAGGGGTGCCCAGTTTTATTTCAAGCTGACGGATACGGAAGCTTACCGCAGACTGTGTAAGGTATAAATTGGTCGCCGCTTTACCAAAGTGACGCGTTTTGTTCACTTCCAAAAAAGTACGTAGTAAATCGGTATCCATATCAGCATTAAATTAATATAAAAACATCAACTGGCGTTATGGGGTAAAACCTTGCTCTGGTCAAGGTGTAAAATGCGAAAACAACGACTTTGCCGCTCAGCTAGACAGTCAATTGAAGAAATCTTGAGCCACTGACGCATTGGTTTACGCCAAAATCTGGCTTACTCTTCCAGTTAGTCGGGAACAGATTGCTTAGAAGAAGAGAAGAAAAGTAGGTAACAAGCATGGCCAACACACCATCCTGCAATAAATTCCATCCATGCTGAAACGACAGAGCCAATCGCCGCAGACGCCCCCAGTAAAAATGTAGAGAGCAATAGCAGGTTTAGCACAAACGCCATCCTATTGTTGGCTTTGAAGCTTTGCCCCCAAAGTACGAACACGCCTAGCTTAATTAACGTGAACTGCTTGAGATAAATCCGATCCAAATACAGTGCTAACCATACACCCCAAGCGACACCTATCAAGGCATCTCCCCACATCAGCGCCATATCGCCTCCTCAATACTGCATAGGCTTTTTTGACAGTCTATGTGCAACTTGTTTAGCTATCTGTTCTAACAACGAGAATCACTTCACTTTCCTAATCACGCTTTGGGTAAGCGACGTTCTCAGTTTGAGCGGGGGACACATCACATTGGCGAAGCCGCGCATGGCAATGCTAAAAGGGGTGTTCTACTATGGCTAGTCAGTCCTTCATTGTGGCTTAAAAACAGCGGAAGTTTTTGGTTTATAGGAGATTATACGTGCGCATTTCAGCCCCTATCGTTGAATCATTAGATACCATCTTACCCGATGAGCCATTGCTCATGATGGGGGCCGGCCCCGTACCTATTCCAGCCAAAGTTGCCGCCGCCAATGGCATCGTGATCAACCACCTAGGTGACACAATGTCTCGTATCATTGAGCAAGTGAAGGCGATGTCTCGCTATGTCTTCCAAACCAATTCAACACACATACTTGGTGTTGCAGGGCCAGGATCAGCCGCCATGGAAATGGCGATTGCAAATCTCGTTATTCCTGACGATACCGTGCTGTCTGTAACAAACGGTTTCTTTAGCGGTCGATTGGCGGAAATGGCGGAACGCGTCGGTGGAAATGTCGAGAGACTGCCCCTTGAAGAAGGCCAATCAGCCTCCCCGGAAGCGGTCAAAAAAGCACTCAATGACTATCAGCCACAAGTGCTGACTATCGTTCAAGGAGAAACCTCTAATACGGTGTGCAACACCGCCCTTCCCGAGATTTGTCGTCTCGCCAAAGAAGCAGGATGCTTAGTCATCGTTGACGCTGTTTGTACGCTTAGCACCATGCCACTTAACATGGACTACTGGGGTGTTGATGCGGTGATCACTGGCGGGCAAAAAGGACTGAGTTGTATCCCCGGCGTTTCACTTGTCGCATTTTCTGAAGCAGCTTGGACCAAAATTGAAGAACGCAAAGACACACTTAAACACTGGTGTTTAGATGCCAAGCTGGCGGATAAATTTTGGTACCAAAGTTCGTATCATTACACCGCGCCAGTGTCCGGCATAATGGCGATTCATGAAGCATTGAGGTTGGTCTGTGAGGAAACGCTTGAAGCCCGCTTTGACCGACATTTAAAATGCTCTAAAGCCTTGCAAGCGGGCATCGAAGGGCTGGGACTTTCACTTTTCACACACGGGGCTTCTTGTCTCAACTCTGTTGTCGGGATCCATGTTCCAAAAGGGTTGGCACAAAAAGCCATCCTCTCCCACATTTCACAGCAATACAAAGTTGAAATCTCTGGCTCATTCGGTCTGGATATTATTCGTATCGGACAAATGGGTGAGCAATGCCGGGTCCACAACATTTTCCGCACCCTCCATGCATTGGGCTCAACCATTCAGGCGCTGGGTGGACACGCGAATCTGCCGCAAGGCGTGGCCATGCTGGAAAAAGCGCTGCAAGATTTCGAGCCACAGTTTTCGTAACGTAACAGTTTTCATACCGTAATATACGGGCACCACCGCGTTGCCCGATTATTCCCTTTAGTAGATTTCGCTACGGTCAACGCTGACTCGCTCATTCTCCCACAACACCGCAAACGCATGACTGGCAGAAGCGTCAACTTCCGGGCCACCAAGACGAATATATTCCCCATCCGCATCATAGGCATGATCCACCTCGATCCGCGCGATCTCGCTGCGATACATAAAGCGCCCTAAATTCGTGACTGCATTTTTCACCGGCATAGAATGCGTAATGTTCTCCCCGAGAAAATACAAACAAAAACAACGAGAGAGCATGAGAAGTTCAGTATCGGAGAGAGGGGGGGGGCGAATTTTCGCTATCGTCCTCTGTTGCATTCGACAGGGCATCCTGTTTTGAAACCTGATACTCATTCATGAAGACAATAAGATCCGCATCCGCTCCGGCATAGCGCTCGGTTTCACGCTGAAAACAGTCCAAGTGAAACGCCATATCACCGTAATACGGTGAAGAGCTCGTGCCCATCCCCACTACTTCGCTTTCTAAGCCAAGTTCAATACCAACCTCAGACAAAAAATCATGAACAGACAGCGTCATGTTGTCCTTTTCGTTTTTCACTAAGGTCACAAATTTTGAGTCATATAGGATTTTGGGGTTCGCCATATCCTCAAAGAAATACGACTTCAAATTGACGCTGGCCGACACCTTTCGCCGTTCCTTACCGACGACAAAATGAAACTTGGTCTTCTTAGTGAAAAAGTTATAACTCGGACGCTTGTAAATATCGAAGCGCACTTTTTCTCTGTGGCAGAACAGAAACAGCAAATTATCTTCAAGCCTATGGGTCATCTCATTTTTGAGGTTCGCGCGATAATCCACAATGTATTGGCTCAAAATACCCAACTCTGCCGAGAATCTCTCATCAACGAGCAAATCGCACCAAAACATACCAGAACCAATAAGGTCTGCATGCCAGTGGGTCTTTTCGACATGTCCGTTTACAGGCTTGAGTGCTTCCAAGCGTTACCTTTCTAAAATCAGAGAAATAGTTGCTAAAAGAGTAGCTTAAAATTGTCCGTTGCGCTCATTTCCACCCGACGATGGCAACCTTCAGGCACACGGGTTCTTCACTGGCATTATCAACAGTGCTTCGGGGTCGTAAAACGACAATTAGTAAGTCGTAATTACATAAATAATCCCCTATAAACCACGTCAATATTCCCCGTATACACGTAAACGAGTCCAACTCAGTCAGATTTAGGCTCTCCCCTGTTCGAAGGCGAAAGGAATCACAATGGATCAGTTGCCAATTAGGAATGTCGACACTGAAGCTTCCCAACATGAGCACGTGAAAACCATGCTCAAACGACGAATTTCCGATTACACGCTTGAGCAGCCTTTTTACAACAGCGAAGCGATATTCCAACTCGATATGGAAGAGATATTCGCGAAGGAATGGATTTTTGCGGGCATGACCTGCGAACTTCCCAAAAAAGGGAGTTTTATCACTGTCGATATCGGCCGAAATTCCGTCATTGTTGTTCGTGACAACAAAAATGAATTGCGTGCTTTCCACAATACTTGTCGTCATCGTGGTTCAAAAATTTGTCTCACTTCCCGCGGAAAAATGCCAAAACTCGTCTGCCCCTATCACCAGTGGGCATACGATCTTGATGGCTCGCTCGTTTTTGCTGGCAGTGACATGGGGGACGATTTCGACAAATCGGGGTTCTCATTGTCTACCGTCCATTGTCGTGCTGCAGGCGGATACATTTTCATTTGTCTTGCAGACACCCCACCTCCCATTGATGACTTTCTGAATGATTTGGCGTTTTACCTGGAGCCTTACGATCTCGACAATGCCAAAGTTGCCGTTCGAAGCGAAATAATAGAAAAAGCAAACTGGAAATTGGTGGTCGAAAACAACCGTGAGTGTTACCACTGCGAGAACTCCCATCCTGAGTTACTGAACTCCTTGTTGGAATGGGATGACAACAACGACCCACGCGCAACGCCAGAATTCATCGCCTTGGTCGAAAAAATGCAAGCCTTCTGGACAGAACTCGATATCCCGTTTAAATACCAGATGCGCTACAACAACCGAAACCGCATTGTCCGTACACCGTTAAAAGAAGGCACCTATTCGATGACAATGGATGGACAGGTTGCCAGCAAAAAGTTACTCGGTCGGGTGACGTCTCCCGATTTAGGCGCGTTGCGGATTTTACACCTCCCAAATTCATGGAATCACGGCATGGGCGACAATCTAATCGCCTTTCAAATACTGCCTGTCAGCCCACAAGAAACCAAAGTCATCACTCGTTGGCTTGTACATAAAGACGCGAAAGAGGGCGTAGATTACGACCCCGACAACCTACGCCAAGTGTGGGATGCCACCAATGCGCAAGATCGCACTCTGTCTGAAAACAACCAATTAGGCGTGAACTCAATCGGTTATCGCCCAGGCCCTTACTCCAAAACCTATGAATTTGGCGTGATCAACTTCGTCAATTGGTACTGCGAGCGCCTTGAGGCCAACCTCAATAACTGACAGAAACACAATAGATAACGAGAGAATAAACCGCAGAGGAAACGCGAATGAATGAGCCTGACATCATTGCAGATAACAGCTTAAACCCCGTTAATACTCAAACTTGGGTAAACGGGCGTCACATCGTTCGCTGTGTCAAAGTCATTCAGGAGACGCATGATGTAAAAACCTTCTGCTTTATGAGCCAAACGCCCATCATGTTTTTTTTCAAGCCGGGACAATTTGTCACTCTTGAGCTGAATATTGGCGGCGAACAGGTGATGCGTAGCTATACCATGTCATCGTCACCATCAGTGCCTTACAGTTTTTCCATCACGGTAAAACGACAGAAACACGGATTGGTCTCTAACTGGCTTCACGATAACCTTCGTGTCGACGATGAACTTGCCGTGCATGGACCGATTGGCAACTTCAATTGCATGGACCACCCGACTGAAAAAGCCCTTTTTCTTTCCGGCTGTGTTGGCATCACACCCGTGATGTCGATGACGCGTTGGTGGTATGACACCAACAGTACCGTCGATATGAAATTCATTCACAGTGCACAAACGCCCAAAGACATCATTTTCCTCAAAGAGCTCGAACTGATGAGCTCTCGCATCGATAACTTTGATTTGTCCATTATCTGTGAGCGTTATGACATCGTAGAGAGCTGGCATGGCTATCAGGGTTTTCTTACACAACAGTTGCTGACGTTAATTGCGCCAGACGTTTTACAGCGCGAGATCTACTGTTGCGGGCCAGAGCCTTACATGAAAGCGGTACGACAGATGCTCTCGGACATAGGGTTCGACATGTCCCGCTATCACGAAGAAAGCTTTGGCGAAACACCACCCGATGCCATTGAAGAAGCTGAAGAGTCCGCAGAGTTAGCGCAAATTGCGGATGAACTGCCACAACCTGGCTTTTGCGTAGAATTCATCGAAGAAGGCATGTCTGTCACCGTATTGGAAACGGAAACTGTTCACACAGCCAGTACAAAACTGGGCATTCATGTTCCGAAAGCGTGCGGGATGGGAATTTGCGGATCGTGCAAAGTTAAACTGTTGTCTGGAAACGTGAACATGGAGCATAACGGCGGGATCAGTGAGGAAGAGATCGACGAGGGGTATATTTTAAGCTGTTGCAGTAAACCTATCGATGACGTTTCGATAGAAACCTGACACTTCATGTTTAAAAAATTAGACAGAGCTTAGCCCTAACAATGCGCTTACCAAAGCCTAACATTGGCATTGTGAAAATGAACCACAGTGTATTCGCTGCAGCAACTTTTCGAATCGACATTCCACAGGAAAGGAGACTTTGCAATGAATATGGTTCAATCACTACTTTTCGCTATCGCCATACTTTTCTCAGGCGCGACATTATCCACTGAAGTAGATAAAAAATGCACCGAAGGATCCGAGGCACCTGAATGCCAAATGAAAAAAAGTGATGATGATTCGTCGTCTTAATTTGGTTTAATGCAAAAAAGGCCCGCGGATAACCGCAGGCCTTTCTCATTCAACGCGTTGATGAGCATATCAGTCGCGCAGATAAATCATCCAATACCACATGCCGACAAACAGGCCGCCACCAATGATATTACCTAGTGTCACTGGCACTAAATTATTCACAATGAAATGGGTAAACGTCAGGTCAGCATAGTCAGCGATATTTGCACCTGTCATCGCCCAGAATGATTCTGGCGCAAAATACTTGATACCAATGGCCATAGGGACTTGGAACATATTCGCAATACAGTGCTCGAAACCGGAAGAGACAAACATCGCAACAGGTAAAATCATCACCAAAATTTTATCGGTCAGCGTGCGGCCACTGTATGACATCCATACTGCGATACAAACGAGCACATTACACATAATGCCGAGAGCCACTGCCTGAAAAAAGCCATGATGCAGTTTGTGTTGAGCAATGTTCATAGCATTGATGCCTACTTGCCCTTTGCCAAACATGTATTGCTGAGCGACCAGCATACAAATAACCAGCAACACAGCGCCAACTAAATTACCGCTATAAACCACAGCCCAGTTTTTAAACAGTGCTTTCCAAGAAATTTTGCCGTTTGCTCGCGCAACCAATGTCAGTACTGAACTGGTGAATAGCTCGCCGCCCGTGATAATGACAAGAATGAGACCCAAACTGAATGCCATGCCACCCACAAAACGCGCCATACCCCATGCCATATCACCCGCACCTGTGGTGACCGTGGTATAGAAAATAAATGCGATACCAATATGGATACCGGCAGAGATAGCCAGCAAGAAGGATTTGTGTGGATCTTTGGTGGCTTTCGCAACACCAATCTCAGCTGCACGCTCCGCGATCTGTGGCGGTGGCAGCGAATCGAACTGCGTAAAATTCATGGGGCATTTGCACTATTAAAGAACTGGAGGGCGCGGATAATCTCTCCTTTTCCAGACTTTTTCAAGGGCTAATTTTGACCAATTTCACCCAAAAAGTGTGCGGTACGTCAAACTAAGATTTCATGTCATAAATTCAATCAAACGCTTGCAAGTAGAGAGGAAAAATCATATCGCGAGGCATTGGCAAAGTTGGAGCATCGGAGTGTAAAACATTGAGACAGTTAGAGGTGTAAAGGAAGCCGCCTTCGATCAGCGGCTTCCCAATGGCGAATTGCTTACATCACTCTAAATTTACGAATCAATGTATTCAGCTCGACCACTTTGGTATCGAGGGCTGCAATTCGCTGCGCACTTTGTTCTGCACGTGACAAAGATTGCGCTGAAATATCACTGATTGCAGTAATGTCCGTCGCTATCTCGCGCGTCACTGCTGTTTGCTCTTCAGCCGCAGTAGCGATAGAACTCACCATACCTTGCAACGATTCCGAACCACGCACGATGTTTTCCAGCGCTTTAATTGCGTTTTCGCTTTGCATAACGCCCACTTCAACCAACTGACAGTTTTCTTCTGTTCTGTTAACGGTATCTCGGGTGCCGTCCTGAATCGCCTGAATGATCTTGGCCACTTCCTGCGTCGCTTTAGTGGTACGTTCCGCCAGAGCGCGAACTTCATCCGCAACGACCGCAAAACCGCGACCAAACTCCCCCGCACGTGCAGCCTCAATCGCCGCGTTCAATGCTAGCAAGTTCGTTTGTTCCGCAATGCTTTGAATAACCTTAATCACTTGCCCAACTTCTTCACTGTGGTGGCCCAGTTGCTGAACAGCAGAAGACATATCCTGCATTTGCACCGATACCTGCTCGATACTGTTGACCATCTCGCCAATCACAAGGCGACCCTCACGGGCTGAATCTTCTGCACGCTTAGCTTCGTCGTAAGTCGATGTACCTTGGCGCGCAACTTCCGAGATAGTGAGGCTTAACTCTTCAGATGCCGTCGCAATCAATGTCGCCTTCTCTGCTTGAACAGAGGCTCCAGATACCACGTCTTTACCGATTTCCGCCAACGCTTTCGCCGAAGAATGCACATCCTCCGTCACTTGGGAGATGGAGCCAATTAGCTCCACCAAAGCACGTTGCATGGTATTCACTGAATAAGACAAACTGGCCAGTTCATCATTCGAATCATCAACAATCTCTTCGCTGGAAAGTTCACCGTTGGCAATCTTTTGCGCTGCTTCATCCAAACGGGTCAGTCTAGTCGTAATAGACGAAGAAAGGACATAGGCAATCAGGGAGGCCAATGCGATAGCAGCGAGAGAAACACTTACAGCCAGCATTTTTATAGAACGAAGGGTTTCAACCAGTCCGGTGAGACCAGCATGCATCTCTTCTTGTTCAGCAGCAGAGACCACGTCAAGTATATCTTCAATAGGTTGTAGGTCATTCATATACAAAACACGAAGGTCTTTCACCAAGGCTTGCCTGCTATAATCAGAACCGATTTTGGTTTTGATGTCCGCATTAAATGCCGAGATAAAGTTCTTCATGTGCGCTTCTATTGCAAGCAGGCTTTGGTAACCCTCCGAATCTGGCGATTCCATCGATTTAGCATCCGCCAATACCGCCTCAAACTCTCTGCGGTTGGACGACAAATCTGACAATGCGCCTTCAACACCGGTCACCGCCCCCATAGCATCACGATAAACATCCCCGGCTTCGTCAACCATAACGAGAAAAGCAACCGCTTCAGGAACATCATCGTTTTGAATATCCATGCTGATTTTTTGCAGTACATACAGTTCATAAGTGACGAATGCGACCATCGCCACAAACAATCCCAGAATTCCACCAAACCCCAGATACAGCTTTTTGCTCACACTCAAACTACGAAGCACAGAATATCCTTACAGCCCTATGATTTTAGCGTTCATTGTATCTTATCTGTATCCATTTGATTTAATAACTTTTTAGTCACTATAACCGTACGCTATATAACGTTTTCGCGTTTATTGCCACAGAGGCCGCAAGTAGCCTGACTTCTTACAATTACGCAACAGGAGCGGCATTGGAAAGGTGAACGCCAAAGGGCCGACTTTTAAAGCCATCACAGCGTTAGAGCGCGAGATGCGCGGGGGAAGAGAAGAGCTAACAGAATGCGAATTTTTGACTCAAGAGATAAGCAGCTTGCGGGGCAAGCTGCTTGTACTTAAACGTCTTCTTTCAATCCTTTTATTATTTCCTTAGTAGTAAGGAAATCAATTCATGTTCTAGCTCTTTCGAGTTATCTCCATTGAAGGACTTGATAATCAATGAACCTAATAACATTGATACCACAGGGTTAATATCACTGTCTTCGACCATTTTTTCGACTATCGCTGCGAGTGTCTTATCGCCGTGAAGACCGAAGCTTGGCTGCGCAACAAATGATTGCGCATGAATAAAGTAGTTATTGGGATCATATTTGTTCTTTATGGCTTGTAACCTTGCTACATAGCTCTCGCTAAAATACAAATTTTGGGCTGCCGTGATACCAGGATTACTTCCCGCCACTTCCCCCGGAAGAAGATCGTGGCCCGTATTAATACCTAAAGCTCGGTCAGGGTAGTTAAAGTAACATCCTTCATAACTTGTACCCCATTCTGGAACACCACCAGATTCTTTATAAATTTCCTTATAGGCCGAATTTATCCATTCCACGAAGAACGTTTCTCGTTCTGATGCCTGTGACTCAATATTATCCAGCCAATAAGTTTGATATTGGAGTTTCAATTGCGAAGCACGAGCAGCAATTGCAGTGTTAGAATGGCTTTGTTGCTTAATTCGGTTGGAAGACATGGCAGCCTAAAGTTGTTCGGTTCTTAAGCAATATACTGAGTTTCAGGCATACCCAGTCCTGTAAG
>NZ_FUXU01000092.1 GCF_900167155.1 Enterovibrio nigricans DSM 22720
TATCCCACCACGAGAAGGGGCTGCATTCTGGGAACAAGGACACCCTCGCAATTTAGCAGTAGGTTGTCAAAAGCTCTACGGCTCCAACAAGAAGTGGAAAAAGCGGTATGGCTATCACAAGCGCTCACTATCAGAGACAGCAATGTACCGAGTAAAACAGCTGCTAGGTGGGAAATTAAGCCTAAGAAATTACAATGCTCAGGTTGGCGAGACTTACGCTATGATCAAAGCGCTAAACAAGCTTACAGGACTGGGTATGCCTGAAACTCAGTATATTGCTTAAGAACCGAACAACTTTAGGCTGCCATGTCTTCCAACCGAATTAAGCAACAAAGCCAGAATGACTCTACCAATCAAGTAGCGATATTTCTTTTGGGTGCGCTCCAAGACATTGAATCTGTTACCTCTTTCACAGAAGCATTCTCAAAGACACTGACATGTATAACTGTAGAAGTCCCTGGCACTGGTTATGCTGAACCTCTGGAGTCTGCTATTTCTATTCGAGAGCAAAGTGAGATGTTGCTCGACTTTATCAATTACATGAAAATAGAATCAGCACATGTCATTGGTTTCTCTTATGCTACCGCCATTTCTGTAGAGCTATGTAATATCTGGCGCGGTGTAAAATCATTGAGTATCTGTGGTGGTGTTCCAGGAATACCCGCATCCGGTATTGCAGCAACTAAACGTATGATTGCAGCTACGATGCAAAGCAAGTCTGATTTTGCAAAGACATTCATCGACTCACTTACAGTAAACCATCCAGATATTCCACGCGCTAATGTCATAAAAAGAGCAATGGAGAAAAGTATTTCTCGCCTTGCAGATGAACGAATCGATATGTTTTTTGATAACTCTGTAAGACTACTCGTACACAAACCAACAAATGTTGAACAAATATCAGTGCCAACCATGGTTTGCGCGGCGGAGCATGACCCTTATGTCACAACTAAAGTTGCCAAAGAGTTTTCGGATAAGTTACCGAATAGTCATTACGTAGAAATTAAAAACTCTGATCATCTTGTTCACTTAGAGCAACCTGAAAAGGTTGCAAAAGCGTTAATTGCATTGGCATTATCAGCCGTGTCTGTAGAGCAAATGCTACAACCTTTGACCAGCTAATTATTCAATTAAGATAAAATATGGTCAACGCAAAATCTTGCGTATTTTGCGTTGCCTATTTTCAGTGAAATGTCTGTTATCACATTCTAGATGTACATATTTGATAAGGATAAAAGCATTTGCGATACGTTCTTTTTTTCTGTGTCTTTTAAACGTCGCATAGCTTCTACAATGAGAGCATCTCTTACATGCTGTGCAATTCGAAGGCGATGAAATTCAGGAAAGGCATTCATCTCAGTCGTGAAGTTTACGTGAGAATTCAGTTGAAAACCCAGCTTTGCCCTAAAACCAATGGAGACGGAAAAAGCTACAGGCTTATTTTCATTTTCTAGCACACGATACTGATAAGATGATAATCCCAACACTCTAGCCGACAATTCATCACATATATCGTTTTCTTTTCGGAATTGTTTTAAAGTTATCGCCACTGAACGATAATAGTCCTCCCCAAAAGCTTCAAGATCGAGAACTTTAGGTGGAAATAACGTATTGTAATCGATACTGCGATACTCTTCAGTTTCCGTTTCATCTCTAAATGCAATGAATTCATCTCTGTCTTTCTCTGAAAACAAATTAGTGATGATATCAAGCATTGTGTTGAACTGCTCGTTAGGTAATTTTCCAATTCTTACTAACGCTTCTACGGATGAATCGTCCATTCCTCGATAGTATTCGCGCAGTTTCAATCCATAGTAAAACGCCGTCATAGGCACCATCATTGCCCGCGAATATGCCGCAACCACATGAATGGGTCGATGTGCAGTGTAGGAAGCTTGCATATACTTCTGCAGCGTTTCTACATTGATGCCCGAGAACTTTTTCTTCAGTTCAGGAAATGAAACCTCATGAGCACGCCTTACATAAGACATCGACAATGCAATATCAGAATCGATATTTTTTAACATTGCATCTAACTTGCTAATATGCTCTTCGCTAACTTTTTCTTTAATACTACGAGTTAATAACATGCCAAATAATCAATCCTTTGAATTTTCACCAATGGTAATCAGAAAATCCTATCTTTAAACCCTAATATCTTATTTTGTAGACTTTATCTCAATATAAATGCCAGTACATTGTCTTAGTAAAAGCAGACTCGCCAAATTAGACTGGGAAAAGGCAATTTGTCTCTTTTTTACGTAATAATACGTAGTGATTAATTGGTTTCACACTAAGAACAACGAGGTCTTGATAGTATGCAAACAATGTCACCCCAAGAAAGTTTACAGGATTGTTATTAATTAACATATTTATAAATGAAAGGCTAAAGTGGCTGCAGAATGGCGATAACGATTATAAATATTGTTACTTATAACTGTATCGCCACGTCTAATCCTACAGAAACAAGCGGGATCGCTACTTGCGGCGAAGGTGATTTAAAATGTGGTCTTCCCAATCGATGACATCAATTTCATAAACCACTTTTTCTTTCACTGATTCGTCAGCAGCATGCATCGCATCTTTGGATCCCGTGATTAATGGGTGCCAAGATGGAAGCGTCTTCCCTTCTGCAAGCAATCGATAAGAACACGTATCTGGCAACCAATAAAACTCGTCGATTTTGTCGCGCGTCAGCTTTAGGCATTCTTCGTCATAGTTAAAACGGTTCGGGTAGTCCTTGCATGAACACGTCTTATCATCGAGTAAGCTACAAGCAATATTGGTGTAGTAAAGTTCCTCGGTATCTTCATCAATCAGCTTATGAAGGCAGCACTTTCCGCAACCGTCGCACAGCGATTCCCACTCTGCATCCGTCATCTCAGTCAGCGATTTTTGTTCCCAGAAAGGTGTCGACATCTTTACCTATACCTACTCAATATTGCTAGAAGGCGCCCGTTATACCACCGGAGCCGGAAAGTTCAAGGACTATCCATGCATCCACGCTCGAATATAAGACACAAAATGCACAATCAGCGCCTTACACATTCGCCGACTCTCCTCTTTGCGTTCTTATAAGTGTAGTGGTACTGTGCGCGCCTTCTTAGAGCATGCAGGCAGAATTTCATGAGCAAACAAATAATCAGTTGCCGTCTAGGTTGTGGCGCATGTTGTATCGCCCCAAGTATCTCTTCAGCGATTCCAGGAATGCCAAATGGCAAACCCGCAGGCCAACGTTGCGTTCAGCTCAACGATGAGAACCTTTGCAAAATCTTTGGTCAACCTGAACGCCCTGCCGTTTGTAGCCAGTTTAAAGCTGACCGTGATATCTGTGGAAGCACCAATCACTACGCCATTGAAGTCCTAACTGAATTAGAGTCCTTGACCTAACGGCCCGCGGTCTTCTTTTTCTTCGTCAGTTAAAACCCGAAGCACTTTGGCGGGGTTTCCCACCGCGATGACATTGGCAGGAATATCTTGGGTCACGACGCTTCCCGCGCCAATGATACTGTTTTCACCAATGGTCACTCCTGGCAGCACAATCACACCACCTCCCAGCCACACATTATTTTCGATGGTTATCGGTAACCCATACTCCACAAAATCGTAAACACGTCGCTGGACATCTAATGGATGCCCTGCCGTCAGTAGCTGCACATTGCTTGCCATCAGAACCCGATTACCAATGGACACGGGGGCGACATCAAGGATGGTACAGTTAAAATTCATAAAGACAGATTCACCGACGTGGATGTTATCGCCATAGTCACAATAAAAAGGCGGCTCTATATATACGCTTTTGTGTGCATTCGGTAATAATTCGGCCTTCGCTTCCTCCCAGTCAGCAGTTTCAGGTAAGCTTTGATTTAACCGACGCATCGCTTTTCGGCATCGCATTTTGTCGGCCACCAGTTCCGCATCGTTTGCACGGTAAAGTTCACTGCTCAACATTTTTTGCTTTTCAGTTTTCATTTTTCTTCTTGTCCCTTACAACGTGGTGACAATGCCTTACAAAGTCAGCTATCTGCTCGCTAAACCCTTTCTTTCGAAAAGAGAAATGTCGATTGTTAGCTATCTATAGTTAATACTGCGAGCACATTACCCAAACGAGAATGCGAATGCTGAGATCACTGCTGACTTTCCTTTCATTACTGACAATTTTGCCTGGCTGCACATCGCACTACGAGACACAACCAACTCTGTTTCTCGGTGACACCATGCAGTGTGTCAGCCAGTTGACTGATTTTTATCATCAGATAGAAGCAACCCGCACATATCCACTTCCCTATGTGCAGGATGAAAGGTTTCCTTTTTTGGCTTTCGACAGATTCAGTACCTCCCTCAGCCAATCATTGAACGACACAAGATCCAAAGAACAATGGATTCGCTATGTCGGGAAGCTTGGGGATACACAGTTGGAGAACGCGCTGAAACTACATCCAGCTAAAACATCTAATGCAGCGTTGCTAAGGGAGTGCCAAGCTAACCTGACGACGCAAAGTGCCAAAAACGCAGCATTTTGGATGTCCATTATCGAGCAACCTCCAAAAGTGAGCACTGACTATCAACATTGGAAGCGAGTTCTAGGTGCCTACCCTCTTGCCAGCTTTGTCGCTGAAGGACGAATAAAAGAAGAACAGGCACATATACAGTCGACGTTTCATCGCCCTTTGAAACAGGAATATCGTTATGGTGACACCCCCTCCTCACATGTGGATACAAACGCGATACTGGCCAGTGCACTTCAACAATCTACTCTCAACTGGCCTTTGTTGAGCGAAAGCCAGGAAGTCGCTTTGCTTCGGCATTTCGCGCCCGTCGTTTCCGTAGAAACACTCTCCCGTGATGATCTTCCCGGCAGGCTAACGTTTAATCACTACAACGATGCAATATTGGATACAACGCAGCCAACCATCTACCAAGGTGTCACCTATACACGTTTTCAGGGAAACGTATTGGTTCAGCTCAACTATGTGCTTTGGTTTGCCGCTCGTACAGCAAAAACCGCCTTTGACCCTTATGCTGGAAAGTTTGACGCCATCAACCTTCGGCTAACGCTCGATCATTCCGGACAACCTTTTATCTTTGACTCCATCCACCAATGTGGTTGCTTTCACATGGTGTATGCATTGAGTCCAACACTCTCCTTTTCTTCAGATGAAGGTGAACGCCCTATTTCAGTGACGCTCCCACAACCAGATGAAAACGACCGACTGCATGTTTCCTTGTCTGCCGGTGAGCACATGATCACGCAAGTCGAGTTTACCGATAACATTCAGCCACAGCTCCCTGTAAGCACATTGTCATGGCAGCAGGTATCTACGGTTCCGATAACGAATGGCGAGTATAGAAGTCCGTTTGATCGCGAGGGTATTCTTACTGAGAGTGCGCGTGGGGAGCGGTGGTTTTTGTGGCCATTTGGTGTTCGATCTCCCGGCGCCATGAGGCAACAAGGCAAGCATGCCATCGCCTTTATTGGTGAGCGTCATTTTGATGATGCCTTGCTGTTTGAAGAGTTGTTGTTGGTAGAGTAGTTGTTAGAAAAATAAGGGGTTGAAACAAAGCCTCGACGTGAAGAAGAACAATAAAGCAGAGTGAAAAAACTAAAGCGAGCTGAACAGCTCGCTTTATAGGAATGCAGTCGTGCCCTCAAACATACTCATGTTGTTGAGGGTACTCATGGGATCAATGTGCGTGACCGTGTTCAATCTCTTCTTCGGTTGCATCACGAACTTCGCGGATCACACCTTCGAAGTAAAGCACGATTCCGGCCAATGGATGGTTGCCATCAATCGTCACTTTTTCTCCATCAATCTCCACGATAGTCACTTGAATATTGCCCTGTGGTCCTTGTGCGTTAAACACCATACCCACTTCAATATCATCAACACCTTGGAACACTTCTTTGTCTACGACTTGGATAAGCGCTTCATTGCGTTGCCCGTAAGCATCATCGGGATGCACTTCGGCTTTGAATTCTTCGCCTTCCGCCTTTCCAATCAACGCTTTTTCCAAACCAGGAATAATGTTGCTTGCACCATGGAGGTACGCTAAAGGCTCATTGCCTTCTGACGTATCGATAATCTGTCCAGCGTCGTTTTTCACGGTGTAATCGATTTTTACGATTTTGTTTTCTTCAATCATATTGCCATCCTTTATCGGCAAGGGTGTATGCATCTGAAACACTGACAGATACTCCGCTATGTTTGACTCTAACACAGAGAATAAAAAGCAGACGGATATGGCGCGGAATCGGCAGCTTGCTTTCTAAGAAACGTGAAGCGTTGCACTCTAGAAGTAAATCCGGTGTAACGCTTCTCGGTCTAATGCGCTATCGCCAAAGGCCTTTGATGGGGTAATCAGGTCTGAATCGATGCGCGATTTGTGCTTGTAACAATTCTGCGGTTGCTATCGCATCGGTCAATGCATTGTGTCCTTGGTAAAACGGTAAATTGTAGCGCCGTCGACTGTCCGCTAACCGGATAGATGTCAGGGGCTTTTTAAGCATTCGAGACCAGAATTTTTGGCTCGGCTTACGGTAATACCATGATTCAATTTCAAGCGTATCCACCACAGGAAACAGCAACCCTTCACCCAAGCGGTGTTTGATGGCAGAGTCAATAAATTCACGCTCTATACGACGATAATGAACCACCACCATCTTGCCCTCAAGAGCAGCGAGCACCTCTTCAAGAATACGGCGTAAATCGGGCGCATCACTGACATCAGAGTGAGTAATGCCATGAAAAACGACCGATTCTTCATTTAACGGTTTGCGCGGCTTAACAATCCAATGCCGAGACTCACGACAGTGGATACGATCCAGCGTAAAAGGGACTAAGCCAATGCTGACAATGTCGCTCTTACTTGGGTCTAACCCCGTCGTCTCTAAATCTAAAGCAACGAATTGTATCTCTGACAACGGTGTGTCACCGTTGAACACGCCCGCATCATAAAAACGTTTCAGCAAAGGGACTTTTGCTCTTTGCTTCAATCGTTTGATCAGCGTCGGCCAATCCGGTCCCGCCTGAATAAGGGGCATACCTTTGTTAGGTTCAAGAAATAGCATGTGTATCCCCTAGTTACTGCGGTTAGGTTGATAGCGATATTTCAAGAACTTCTGCGCATTGCTCAAGATCTGAAAAGCATCTTTTAAGTTTCGGCGTTCAAAGTCAGACAGATTTTCAGGTTCAATGTTGTTATCAGGTTCAATGTTTTGTTCAACATCGATGGCTTGGTGGCGAATTCGTACCATTGAAATAAACTCCATGGCATCACGAAGATCCTCACCCCGTCCTTTCGGCAAAATCCCCGCTTCAATGATGTCATCCAAACGTTCAAACGAGTTTTGCGAACGAGAATCGACGGCCAACGCATGTACACGGATCAAATCTGCCAAAGGTGCAGTGCCGCGGCGCTTCAGATTAATGGAGTTCTTATGTGCACCATCTTGCTCCATGACGAAGTTTTTGAAGAAGCCCAGCGGCGGTGTGCGATTGAGTGCGTTTCTCGCCATACAGGCTAGAAAACGGTTATTCCGGCGAGCACGACGTCCAATGAACGCTTTGAGCGTTTCGGCCCAATTCGTCGCACCATACACGCCATCTAAATCGAAGAAAATATTGCTATTGAGCAGCGATTTGGGGTTCGGCTGATCAATCCAATCCGCAAAGCAAGCTTCCCATTCGGTGCGCGTTTTTCGCCACTCTGGATTGGTCGCCATAATGTTACCGGTACAATATGCATAACCACAGCGATCCAGCCCGTCTGACACAAACGTTGCAAGCTTCGAGAAGTACTCGTCATGCTCGTTAGGGTCGTACTTGTCATCCAAAATCATCGCATTGTCTTGGTCAGTAACCACCGATTGTTCATCACGGGCCATTGAGCCTAATGCAAGAAAGCAGTATGGCACGGGCGGAGGGCCTAACTCTTCCTCTCCCAATTCAAGCAATCGCTGTTTGAAGCTTCTGCCTATTACCGACATCGCTGAACCAATCATGTGCGAATTTGCATCTTCCGAGACCATGCGCGAAAAACACGCAGGAACATCTTTCGACAGCGAAGCCAAATCATCAACAGTTTGCTGTCTGAAAATGCTGCTCACAATCACCAGGCTGCTTTGCGATTCGTGGCGGACGATATCTGATAACGCAATAACACCTATCGGTTTGTGGTGGCGAAGGATTGGCAAGTGGTGGAGGTTATTTCTTAGCATCACCAACATGGCCTCGAACACATAGGCGTTGTAATCCAACGTAATGAGTTGGGGGGTCAGTATTTCAGAAACAGAAGTGGTATAAGGCAGTCCTTCTGCCAATACGCGTGTTCGCAAATCACGGTCAGTAATGATCCCAACAATGCGTTCTTGATCCGCACCATCTTCATTGTCTTCTGTTGTCATCACTAACAACGATGATACGCCTTCGTCAGTCATCAAGACCGCAGCCTGCTGAACAGACGATTCACACTCGATTGTCACCGGGTCTCGCAGGATCAAAGACTTCACTTTCGACGTGGTTAAATCACTGCTATCACGGTGGTTCTCAACGGCTTGACGCAATCGCATTCCGTCTTCCACTTCCATAAAATCGGAGAAGGCTTCAAAGCGCTCACTCAGATCATCAAACACCGTATCTGGAATGAAATACACCAAGCTATCTTCAATTGCCTTTGCAGGGAAACGAACACGGCGGTTCATCATCAGGCCCCACTGACCAAATGCATCACCTTCCGTGAGTCGATTGAAAAGCTCCCCTTTTCTCCGATAAATCTCAACGGCCCCGCTTCGCACTAGACACAAATCTTTGATCGGTTGACCGTATTCATAAATCTGCGCACCTGAGCGAAAATAGGCGATTTCTACCTGTTTCGCGACATCGTCTACCGCTTCTTCTGGCAAGTCTTTAAAAGGTGCATATTGCTTGAGAAACGCTGCGATTTCGATTTGTTCCGCTTCCATTAATTCTCAATCTCTGAGTAACCACTATACCCAAGCGACCTGAAATACTGGGTTTCAGGTCGTTTGGGTATAAAGATTCAACCCTAGTTATACCGCGGCGACGCCCGTGGCTGTCACCGGAATACAAAGCAGGGCAGACGTTATTACAACGCCTGCCCTGCCTCGCTAAATCATGTCGCGATCTAACTTCGAGGCTCTGACATCAACCCTTTGATAAGCGACACACAAGACACCAGCAAAACAATGGTGAACGGGAAGCCCGTCGATACCGCCATTGCTTGCAGAGCAACCAAGCCGCCTCCCATCAGAAGTACGATGGCCACCAAACCTTCAAACGTGCACCAAAAGACACGTTGGGGCACTGGCGCATCAACTTTACCACCAGCTGAAATGGTATCGATAACCAAAGAACCGGAATCAGATGATGTCACGAAAAACACCACCACAAGAATAATACCGATAAAGGAAGTGATCTGTGCAAATGGCAATGCATCCAACATCGCGAACAATTGTAGAGGCAATGCTGCTTCTGTCACTGCAGTGTAACCATCGTTGACAACTTGGCTGATCGCTGTACCGCCAAATGCTGTCATCCACAGGACACACGCAGCAGACGGGATAAGCAGAACACAGATGACAAACTCACGTACCGTCCGCCCACGTGACACACGTGCGATAAACATGCCCACGAATGGCGACCAAGAAATCCACCATGCCCAATAGAAGGCCGTCCAACCTTGGGAGAAGTTAGCGTCTTCCCGCCCAAAGGGGTTAGACAATGCCGGTAAGTGCTCAATGTAGGAGGTCAGGTTGCCAAAAAATCCGGTGATGATTGCGAGTGTTGGGCCCATCACAATCACAAACATCAGCAGAGCCAACGCCAGCATCATGTTGATTTCAGAAAGGCGCTTCACCCCTGCATCCAAGCCCGCCATGACAGACACCAATGCCAGAATCGTGATAAAAATAACCAGGACGATTTCAGTCGAAGTGCCAAGCGGTGTGCCAAACAAGAAATTCAAACCAGCTGACGCCTGAGATGCTCCTAAACCGAGCGAGGTAGCTAGGCCGAACAAGGTCGCCACCACGGCAAGGATATCGATAACATGCCCGACCCATCCCCATACACGCTCACCAAACAGCGGATAGAAAACAGAACGCATCGTCAACGGCAATCCTTTGTTAAAGGAGAACAATGCCAACCCCAACGCCAGTACTGCGTAGATTGCCCACGGGTGTAAACCCCAGTGATAAATCGTCGCCGCCATCGCAAGGTCTATGGATCCTTCAACGTCACCCGCTGCGGCCCCTAATGGCGCCCAGTCAGTACGAATGCCGCCCTCTGATGCTGTTCCGCCGAATGCCGACGCATAGTGGGATAATGGCTCAGAAACACCATAGAACATCAAGCCAATCCCCATACCTGCTGCAAACAGCATTGAGAACCAACCAGCATAGGTATAATCAGGCGTTGCTTCTGTTCCACCCAGTCGGACTTTGCCAAGAGGGCTTACAATGAGGAACAGGCAAACCACAACAAAAATGTCGCCAGCCGTTAAGAAGAACCAATCTAAATTTGAGGTCAGCCAGCTACGGATATCGCCAAACACAGGGGCTACTTCTTTCTGGAACGCCAAAGTGACGAACACAAACAGAGCGATCGCAATGCCTGAAATTAGAAAGACGCGGTTATGAATATCAAGTCCGAACGGACCGATTTTAAGGGCAATATTGTCTTGCCCGACCTGGTAGTCTGTATCAATGGGGTTAACGTTACCATCGGGCTTCATCAACTCTTCATGACTTTTATCGCTCACAGTAAACTCCTTTGTCCTTCTAGCGAGTTAAGCTGTCAACGCCACCTAAGTACTTTGTATCTTTGTCAACAAATCGACATTTTTTATGCACTGATTTGCGACGCACGATAAACGTTAACAAACTAAACACTGTAACATATCCTTAGTGTTCAATGCTTAATTTATGAAATACATGTCAAATTAACCCCAGCCAACCACTTCAAACCAGTCGAAAATCACCCGTTGGAAGCTTTTTGTCGAAATTATTAACCATTGAATTCTAAACATTGGATACGAACCATCAACAAGCTTATTCAACGTCGTTCGAATAAATTGCTTAAATGCGCCTATCGCGATCCAAATTCGGTCAGTATCACAGTTGCTATCGGTTGCCGATAAAGTGAGTGTATCCCCACACTCGCTGAAGGCGCTCCTTCCGGTTACTTGGAAATAAACCACGTTTGCAAGGTAGGGAAAAGACAACATGAAATAGTCACGCGACATCAGCACACTATTTCATGGCGCCCTAAACGACAGTCCGGATGACGGGCATCCGGACTGGAGAGGTATTACTTACGCGGTTCTGTCATTAAGCCTTTCACCAAGGAGAAAGCACACATGATCAGAACGATACAGAATGGTAAGCCCGTAGAAACGACCATGGCTTGCAGCGAAGAGAGACCGCCACCTAGCAACAGTGAAATAGCTACCAATCCTACAAACGTACACCAGAAAATGCGCTGAGGCACCGGTGCATCGACTTTGCCACCCGCAGAGATAGTATCGATAACCAGCGAGCCAGAATCTGATGACGTTACAAAGAAGATAACAACCAGAACAATACCAAGCAGTGATGTGATACTTGCCAAAGGCAGGCCATCAAGCATGGTGAACAGCTGCAGCGGAAGATCCGCATCAACAACACCACGATAGCCATCTTGTAACTGTTCGATCGCTGTTGTGCCAAACGTCGTCATCCACAAGACACAAACAGATGTTGGGATCAGCAATACACATATGATGAACTCGCGCACCGTACGGCCACGGGAAACACGTGCGATAAACATGCCCACAAACGGAGACCATGACATCCACCACGCCCAATAGAATGCTGTCCATCCCTGAGAGAAGTTTGCATCTTCTCGACCGAACGGCATAGACAATGCAGGCAGGTTTTCGAAGTAAGCACCCATGTTGCTAACCAAGCTGCTGAAAATTGACAGTGTCGGGCCAACAATGATCACGAACGCCATCAGTAGGGTTGCCAACAGCATGTTGAACTCGGACAGACGCTTTACGCCAGCATCCAAACCCGCAACGACAGAGCTCAAGGCCAAGCCTGTAATACCGATAATCAGTACAATTTGCGTTGGCGTACCATCAGGGATACCAAACAGGAAGTTTAGACCCGCCGCAGCCTGAGAGGCACCGAAGCCCAGCGATGTCGCCAAACCGAATAGCGTCGCGACAACCGCGGTGATATCAATGATGTGACCCGGCCACCCCCAAATGCGCTCCCCAAATAATGGGTAGAACACGGAGCGCATAGTCAGTGGCAAACCTTTGTTGAACGAGAACAGTGCCAAAGACAGAGCCAGCAGAGCATAAATTGCCCAAGGGTGAAGACCCCAGTGGTAGATAGTTGCTGCCATGCCAAGATCTTTTGCAGCAGCAGCGTTGTTCAATGCACCACCCAGCGGTGCCCAGTCAGTACGCAAACCATTGACGTCTACTGCACCACCAAACGAAGCAGCATAGTGTGAAAGTGGCTCAGACACGCCGTAGAACATCAAACCAATCCCCATACCTGCAGCAAACAGCATGGAGAACCAACCTACATAGGTATAATCTGGCTTTGCTTCTGTACCGCCAAGGCGAACTTTACCAAGAGGACTGACAACGAGGATCAGACACAGCAACACAAAAAGGTTACCTGCGCCGATAAAGAACCAATCCATTTGTGCAGTTAGCGTATTACGCAGCTCACTGAACACAGGACCGACTGAGTTTCGGAACAATAATGTGACAACAACAAAAAGTGCAATCATTGAGCCCGAAACGACAAACACACGGTTATGAATGTCTAGGCCAAAAGGGCCGATTTTAAGTGCAATGTTATCCTGGCCAACCTGATAATCAGTATCGATTGGATTCACTGCACCATCCGGCGCCATTAATTCATCGTGGCTTTTATCACTCACAACGACAACTCCATTTTACTTTGAGATATTACAAATAAGCACAATACTGCGCTAAAAAGATCTTATAATATGCGACTTTTTGCTTAGTGCGTAAAACAAAAATAACTGATTACCACAATCAATTACTCAAATACCCAAAACCCTCAAACTCACATTAAATAATAATTAACTAATTTAACGTTTTTATCGACAGAAATAGGTTGTTAATTCGCCACCCTTAACAATAAGTGAACGACAAAAAAAAACGCCAGATAAACTGGCGATTTTTTATTTATAGGTCGAATTACCGTTGTGCTGAAGGTTTGAAAATAATCTTTTCATCTTCATCTGCAGCGTGCATGTCGTAGAAGCGATTTTCATCTAATGCCCCTTCACTCTTCGCAACGATGCAAGTTACTGCACAGTCACCCGTAATGTTAACGGCTGTACGGATCATATCCAGTAAACGGTCGACACCCATAATAAGTGCAATACCCTCTAGCGGCAGGCCAACTTGCTTCAGTACCATTGCCAGCATGACCAAACCCACGCCCGGCACACCTGCGGTACCAATCGAAGCCAGCGTTGCTGTCAGAATCACTGTCAGATAGTCCATCATCGTTAAGTCAACGTTAAACGCCTGCGCGATAAAGATGGTTGCAACACCTTGCATCATGGCCGTGCCATCCATATTGATGGTCGCGCCCAATGGAATGGTGAACGAGGCTATCTTGTTGTCTGCCCCCATGCGGCGAGTTGTCGTTTCCATCGACACAGGAATGGTCGCATTCGAAGATGCCGTTGAGAATGCAAACATAATGGCATCTTCCATTTTTCTCAGGAAGACAAACGGGCTAAGACCACTAAAGACTTTCAGCATTGCGCTGTAAGTGACCGCAGCGTGAAGAACCAAACCACCCGCTAAGACAAAGAAGTATTCCGCAAGACTAACAATAGCCCCTAGCCCTAAAGACGTGAACAGCTTTGCCATCAAACAGAACGTCGAGTAGACGACACCTGTTACCAAGTGTCGTCCCTCTAAGAACCCAGCGTGCAACTTTCACCGCACTAGGCTCAAGCCTTCACGAAGGCACCGATTGGCACCCAGCAACTTATAAAGCAGCGAGAGCAGGCTCATGCCAAGAGTTACGGCATTGCTTCTTTGATTTTCTCTTAGCCAAGTATTCTTGGTATTGAGGATCAAAAGGCGTAGCGGCACTCCTGATTTTTACATGTCTCTCTATTGGCACCTTAGCTATTTGAAACAGATTGAACTGACAATCCATATCCATGATCTTCTGCCAACCGTGAAATTGCCATTGA
>NZ_FUXU01000099.1 GCF_900167155.1 Enterovibrio nigricans DSM 22720
TGCTTGTGCGGGAGAGATCCGCCTTCATGAATCGACTCTTTAATGTCGAGGTAATTTACACGTAATTTCAGGAAGCGGCGGGGTGAAATCCGCCCGATTGAATTTTTTGCAACAACCCCAACGCCATCGCTATCGCCACGCGCTGTCTCATGCCACCGGAAAGTTCATGAGGAAAGGCTTTCATTCGCTCTACTGCATTTGGAATATGCACGGCATCCAGCAAGGAGATAGCCCTCTCCCTCGCTTCATTCATTGACACCTTGTCATGCACCAATATCGCTTCCAACATCTGCTCACCCACACGGTAAAGCGGGTGCAATGTCGCAAGAGGGTCCTGAAAAATGTATGCCACTTCTTTCCCGCGTAAATTACGTAATGTCTCGTAGTCTGCCCCAATCAAGGATTCATCTTTGAAGCGGATATCACCGCCACAAATTACGCCGGGTGGTGAAGCGACCAATCCCATCACTGACAATGCTGTGACTGATTTTCCAGACCCACTTTCGCCAATCAATCCCAGACACTCACCCGGTGCAATATCAAACGATACTTGGTTGACCGCTTTATACGTCCGGCGATTGATATGGAATTGTGTCTCCAATTGGTCAACCTTCAACACGGCATCATTGCTTTCATCGGCCTCAACAGCGTTGAACGTATCACTGACTTTTGTCGAAGGTTGCGGACGAGTCAGTGCGCCGGATTTTAGCCTTGGATCCAGCGCATCCCGCACGCCATCACCCAACAAATTGATACTCATAACAATGAGGAAAATCATCACGCCAGGCACCATGCTGGCGTGAGGGTCAGTGATAAGCGAATTACGCGCTTCACCCAGCATTGAACCGAGATCCGCTTGCGGAGGTTGGGAGCCCAAACCAAGGAATGACAATCCGGCGGTTTCAAGGATCATCCAGCCAATGGTGGTCGACATGGCAATCACAATGACGGGAATGACGTTAGGTACAATTTCAGACCAGATAATACGAAGATCAGACATGCCGCAAAGCTTGGCAGCTTCGACAAACTCCCGTTGCGCCAGTGATACCGTCACACCCCGAATGTTTCGTGCAAAGAAGGGAATATTCACCGCAGCCACTGCAATCAATGCATTGAGCAAGCCCGGCCCCAATGCCGCGACAATGGCAAGTGCCAGCAAGATATATGGGAAGGCCATCAGCACGTCGATACAGCGCATAAACAGATTATCAATGCGCCCACCAAAGTACCCGGCAACGATGCCAATCGCAGAGCCAATCAGTGCGGCGATCAACGCAGCGGCAAAGCCGACGGCGAGGCTCAACTGCGTGCCCCAAAGCAGCCTTGACAGCAAGTCCCGGCCAAGGTGATCAGTGCCCAGTAAATGCCCGTCGCTTAATGGACGTAAGAAGCGGTTGGCAGTATCGGTCACCGCGGGGTCTTGCAACCCAAGCAACGGCGTTACTAAGACCAAAAAGACGATAATACTCAGAACGACACCACCAAACGTCGCCAGTCGGTTTCTAACCAGAAGTTTCAAGAATGCCGTCATGCTTTGATCCTCGGGTCGAGCCAACTTTGCAGCATGTCGACAGCAATGTTGAACAACACATAACACGCCGCCACGAACACGACACCGCCTTGCACCAACAAGATGTCCCGTTTAAAGATCGCTTCCACCAGCATTTTTCCCACGCCCGGCCACTGGAATACCATCTCGATATACACCGCACCGGACAGCACAAAACCCGCTTGAATTCCGAGTACCGGAATAATGCTCACCATGGCCGCTTTCAATGCATGCTTCCAAATCACTTGACGCTCATGCACACCTTTTGCCCGCGCGGTTCGGATGTAATCCTGACGAAGCACTTCCAACATGGCCGACCGTGACAAGCGCGCAATCACGCCCGTAGCCACGGATGCTAATGCCACAGCAGGCATCACCAAATGCATGAGTAAGTCAGGCAAATCGCCGCCACCATAAATCGCGTACATGCCTGATACCGGCAGCCAGCGAAGATTGATGGCAAACAGCAAGATCATCATCATGCCGAGGAAAAAAGAAGGAATTGAAATACCGAGCAATACCACCAGCGTGATGCCTTTATCTGCCAGTGAAAACTGACGCGCTGCAGACACCACACCCGCAACAATGCCAAGCGCAGCACATAAAACAAAAGAAACGCCCGCCAGGATCAAGGTCGCATTAAAGCGCTCCAGTATTTCATCAATCACTGGACGGTTTAAGGAATAAGAGCGGCCAAAGTCGCCCTGGAGCATGTTCGATAACCAGATAAAATATTGGCTGACCAGTGGCTGATCAAGGCCGAGGTCTTTATTGATTTTGGCGACATTGTCAGGTGTTGCATATGCACCCAAAATAGCCGTAGCAGGGTCGCCAGGAATCATCGACATGATAAAAAAGACGATAACCGTTATACCCAGAAGCACCGGGATAGCGGACAGCAATCGTCGAAAAAAATAATTCGCCACGCGCAGTGCTCCTTTCTGCGATAAATACCCTTTGGATTGACACGCTGGTAATCCTGATTGGTATAAATATTGGGCGGCTTTCCCCGCCCTACTTAGGCTAATCCGCTAAGCGCTATTCATTCTATTTTTGAACGTCTTTGAGGATCAGGAAGAAAGATGGCTGCAGTTTGAAGTCTTGTACCTGATTGTTGGTAACTGCATTTTGCTTCCAGTTCGCCACAAACACCCATGGTGCATCTTCCTGAACAATTCCCTGCATTTCTCGATACAGCTTGGCACGCTCATTTTGATCTGTCGCTTCACGCGCAGCTTCCAACAGTTTGTCCACCTCAGGGTTTGAGTAATAACCCGAGTTAAAACCACCTTTATCCGGCCAAGCGTCTGTGCGCAGTGCCAAATACGGCAGCGTATCTGGGTCGTTCGTCATCCATGCCATTTCTGCCATGTCGGCTTTGCCTTCCAGACCTGGGTTCACTTTGCCAAGGAAGGTATTCCACTCGTAGGTTTCTATCGCGGTATCGAGACCCACCGCTTTCAGATCAGCTTGAATTGCGGTTCCCATCGGAACAGGATCCAACATTCCGGAGCCACCTTCCGTGACATAAAAGGTCAGCTTTGCGCCTTCATGCCCAGCGTCTTTAATCAGTGCTTTGGCTTTTTCAGGGTCATATGGGTAAGGCTGCAGGCTGTCGTTGTATGCCCACGCAAATGCTGGTGGTGTCGGACCAGCGGCGACTTCCGCTGTACCTTCCAATACGCCTTCCACCAGCGCTTTTTTGTTGATGGCATAGTTCACAGCCTGACGCATGCGTTTATCCGCAAAAGGACCTTCTTTGGCATTCAGGATCAAAAACCATACGTGCGGGCCAGCCTGCTCCACCACTTGGTATCGATTATTCTGAAATTCTGACAGCGCATTCGGCGGCACTTCCACCATCATATCGATGCTACCTGCCAGCATTTCAGCAACACGGGTATTGGCGTCCGTAATAGGGCGGAATACAACCGCTTCGAGCTTCGCTTTATCCCCCCAGTAATTGTCGTTACGCACCACGACGACCTTGGTGTTTGACGCCCACTCAGCAAAGCGGAAAGGCCCGGTTCCGGACGGATGTCGACCGAAATCTTTACCGTGTTTTTTCACCGTTTCTGGCGAAACAATCAAGCCCGTTGGGTATGCAAGATTAGAAAGAAAAGGGGCATAAGGGGCGTTGAGAGTGAACCTTACCGTTTGTGCGTCAATTGCTTCCACGTTCTCTATCGACGAGAAGAAAAATGACAGCGGGAAAGGTCCCGTATTGTGATAAGCGTGTGTCTCGTCAAGCATGCGGTCAAAGTTAAACTTCACCGCGTCTGCCGTCAGTGGTGTTCCGTCATGAAACTTCACGCCATCGCGAAGTTTGAAGGTATAGGTTTTGCCGTCTTCACTGACCGTCCAGCTTTCCGCCAATGCCGGTTCAACTTCTAACGTACCGTCCTTGTACTGCACCAATCCCTCATAAAGGTTCATCAGGATCCGAAAGTCATTCACGGCGGTCACGGCATGTGGGTCAAGTGACTTGGGCTCAGCCACCTGACCGACGATCAGCACGTTCGGTGGCGTCTGAGCAGATACGGATAAAGGTACAATCGCACATAACGCCATAAGCGCGGCATTGACTGCACACCGCAGCGTTTTCATGAAATCACGTCTCATTTGTTTCATGGGGAAACTCCTTCCCAGTTTGTGGATGTGAAGTTAACACTTGGTTAACTTTTATTCACATTTATCACTATAAATTACTTGCCGCAAGTATTTATCATGATAAATTGACATGAGTGAGTGTCGTCATCACACTTAGATCACTGGCTCAGGAGCGAGACCTATGACTTATTCAATATTGGCACGAGATCCGGAATCTAGCGTGATAGGCGCTGCAGCTGCCACCGGTGCCCTTTGCGTGGGAGGCTGGGTAATCAGAGGCGATTTGCGAGCTGGAATGTCCGCCTCTCAAGGTGCAAAGCCCAGCACAATATGGGGGAGAGATGTGTTATCACAGATGGCAGCAGGCTCAAGTGCCCCCTCGGCTGTTAATGCTGTCACCAGCCTCGATTCTGGCGCTGCTTTTCGGCAACTCGCAGCACTGGATCTAAACGGTGTTGGTGCTGTGTACACTGGCAGTGAAAATGGTTTAGCACGAGGCAGCGTCATAGAGAGCGACGTTGTGGTGTGTGGAAATCTGCTTTCGGACTCCAGTGTGTTGGATGCCATGATGAGTACTTTCAAAGCCAGCAAGAAACCGTTTGAGGAACGATTGATAGCCGCACTCTTTGCCGCTGAGCAGTCTGGTGGTGATTACCGAGGTCTGCAATCTGCCGCGATTCTCGTCTACAAACCTGACTCACCTCCCATCACGTTACGCATTGATTATCACGACTCGCCACTCAACGCCCTTCAGTCCTTATACGAGAAACATTGCGACCCTGACTATCAGGCATGGAGAGACACCCTACCCACATCCGACCGTCCGGAGCGATAACCGATGACTCACCTTCTAGGCAAAACCGCACAGGACTATCTAAGACAACTTTCCGAATGCTCTGAATCAAAAATGGGCGTTACACGCTTTCCTTTCACACCGGAACATCGTCGCGCCAATGCGCTGCTGACCGCTTGGATGGAAGAAGCGGGTCTTCGCGTCCATATGGATGATGCAGGTACCTTGATAGGCCGCTATGACGCTGGAAAAAACACGCGCACCTTGTTGATGGGAAGTCATCAAGACAGCGTAAAACACGGCGGAGCCTACGACGGCATTATGGGCATTGTATTGCCTAT
Source organism: Enterovibrio nigricans DSM 22720 (assembly GCF_900167155.1). Taxonomy (GTDB): domain Bacteria; phylum Pseudomonadota; class Gammaproteobacteria; order Enterobacterales; family Vibrionaceae; genus Enterovibrio; species Enterovibrio nigricans. The sequence goes on from NZ_FUXU01000099.1 coordinate 5,294, forward strand.
CATTGCATTGCAAGCACTTAAGCGTCGGGGTATTCAACTGCCTTACTCCGTAGAAGTACTGGCATTCGGTGATGAGGAAGGCGTACGTTTTCCCACCGCACTAGTCGGCCCTCGCGCATTGGCTGGCACCATAGATATAAGCGTCATTGACCGAAAGGACAAAAAGGGAATCTCCCTTCACTCTGCTCTGACAAGCTTTGGGCTAGAGCCGGAAAAAATCAGCCAGCTCCAACGAAGCCCTGAAAACATTATCGGCTTTATCGAAACACACATCGAACAAGGCCCTGTGCTGGAACACAATGGACTGCCGCTGGGTGTAGTGTCCGCCATCTGCGGCATTGAGCGTCATCAACTGACATTCACGGGTCAATCAGCCCACGCGGGCACCGTCCCTATGCATCTTCGCAAGGATGCGCTCACTGCCGCCGCAACCGTGACGCTGGAAGCGGAAAAATTCGCCATTAAACTTCCCGATTTACTTGCCACGGTGGGACAACTGGATGTCACACCTAACGTACCCAATGCAGTTCCCGGCAAAGTCTCCATGACGATTGAACTTCGTTCCTCGGTCGATGAGGTACGTGAAAAGGCGGGTGAAATGCTTCAAACATTTGCAAAAGAGACTGCACAGCTCAGAGGCCTTGGCTGTGAAGTACATCGAACCTACAGCCAAAGTGCGACCAGGTGCGACCCAGATCTACAGCTGGCAATCGCCAGTGCAATTGGCAGCCTTGGCAAACGTGTTTTTACTTTGCCGTCAGGGGCTACGCATGACGCGTCCGCCATGGCTGATCTCACCCCTGTTGCCATGCTGTTTGTTCGCTGCAAAAAAGGCATTAGCCACAATCCGGCTGAATTTGCCAGTGATGAAGACATGGGATTAGCGGTTAAAGCCTTGATGAAACTGTTGTGTGATCTTCAACCTTAATCTTTTAGCGCAGCAAGCTGCTCGATGACACAATCAATAAACAAGCGCGTTTTCTGCGGCAGGAAATCCCTTGCCATATAGACTGCAAATATCGAGAAACCTGAGACTGGATGTTCCGGCAGCAACTCCACCACGCTTCCGGTATCGAGATCGTCCTGATACAGCCATCTGGGTCCCCAATGGATACCAGCACCGCCGATCACCAGTGGATGAATTGCCCGCAAGCTGTTGGCCGCCACATTGCTATGAATACCCTGATGTGAAAACAAATTGCCATCTTCAAACGCAATATCTACCCTCGCCTGAGAAAGCGAATACAAAACAAACTTGTGGAATTTTAAATCGTCAATTGTCTCCGGAGTCCCCATCCGCTCCAAATACTCTGGGCTAGCCACCAAAACTCGGGAGATTTGACCCACTTGTCGGGCATAGAGTGATGAATCTGCCAGTGGACCAAATCGAAATGCAACATCCAAGTTCTTCTCAAGCAGGTTATCCACGTCACTGCCGAGCAATAGTTCCACCGATAAATCCGGAGCCTGCATTTGGATCTGCTGAATGGCAGGCACCAGAAACCGCTCTCCAAAGTCAACCGTCGCGCTCACACGTAGCCTTCCCCGCACTGAGGCTGATCCGCCTGTAATCTCCTCTTCGAGTGCGGACTGCTCATTAATGAGTTTACGAAGTCCTTTGTAGTAAGTCTGGCCCATATCGGTGGGCACACTTCGCGCTGTCGATCGCTGTAAGAGTTTGACCTGTAGCCTTGCTTCTAACGCCGCCACTTTTCGGCTCAATGACGACGAGTCTGTACCCAATAATTCAGCGGCTTTCTTAAAGCTGCCCGCTTCTACCACATGGAGAAATGCTTGTTCAGGAGAAATCATACTTATTGCATTTTCGACAATCGATAAATGCAAAATAGCATCTTTCTTGGTCACTTTCGTACCTGCTAGTGTGTATTTACACGCAAGAGAAAAAGGAGTTAACGATGGATATGCTCAGGAAAAGCGTCACCGTAATATTTGCAATTTTCGCATTTTTTACCGCCTCAATAGCAAGTGCAGAGCCATCAAAACACCACATCGTTGAAATTGCTGATGGTGTTTACAGCTTCACCACTAACGGCGAATACATTTCGATGTTTGCCATCACTGATGACGGCGTTATCGTTTTTGAAACCGTGAATACACCTCATGCAAACGCCATGGTGGACGCGATTGGGACTATCACTGACAAGCCCGTCAAATGAGCGTTGCACAGCCATAACCATTGGGATCATTCCAGTGGTGGACAAGTGTTTATCGATAATGGCACGAAAACCCTTGCCCATGTAGATGCCGCAGCATGGATGAGTGCCAATCCTTACCCCGACATGGTCATGCCAACTGATACTTGGTCGGGTACGCGTAAAGATCTCCAACTCGGTGATACAAAGGTTGAGCTCTACTACCTTGGCTTAAATCATGGGATGGGCATGACGGTCTTCATCCTACCAAAAGAACGCATCGCCTATGTTGCCGACCTCGTTACCCCAAACCGCGTAATCTTCGCAGTCGTCCCAGACTTCAACCCTCGCGAATGGGAGCGCACCTTGGGCGAATTGCTGGAACTGGACTTTGACCGCGCTATCTTTTCACACAATATGGCCGACAATCCTCTTCAAGGCGGTGGTAAGCCAGAGATCCAAGCCCAGCTTGAATTCATTCAAGATCTCCGTACGGGTTTCTACGCCGAGCTGAAAAAAGGCACAAACCCAATGCAGATACCTAAGACACTCAAGCTGCCTAAATATGAAAACTGGGTCGGGTATGACCAATGGTTGGAAATGAACATTTGGCGGATTCTTTCAGACGAGTTTATGGGTCCTTACCCCTGGCACAAAGACGGAAAACCCACAAAGTGATCCCTTAAGTACCACTATATGAGACTTACGGAAATTCAATTGAACGCGATTGTATTGCGGCCATAATGGCGCACTCTTGTGACAAAGGGTGAACCATGATGAAACTTAAAACCTTACTGCTGACCAGCTCAGTGGCAATTGGCCTCACTGGGTGCGTAATACCCATGGACAGAACCTACTACAAACCCGATAAGAGTTTTGGCGAGGCTGTCGCGTCTCAAAGTTGCGGCTACCAGCGCACAAAGCTTGATGCGTTAAGACAATCTTTCGACGGCTATAGCGTACAAGTAGAAGCGGAAAGAGATGGCAGAAATGGTGTAATGTTAAGTATTTCAACGACAGTCGACAACCCCTCACTGAACATCAATGATGTCTCTTTTGACAACACCAAAGTACGGGTTGTTCAGCCTATTTCACGTAGTGGTCTTATCACCAAATATGCGTTTCAACAGCAATCGGATGCGTCCATCTGGCTCTCACGAACATTCTTGTTGCCTGATGCACCTTTCGAAAAGGTTATCGAGCTGAAGTTGGACTCCGGAGCAGTCACCATGGGTGATATGGTGTCAGAAGAAATGGTGTTTCGCTTCTCCCTTACCACCACCTTTGATGTATTGTATTTTTCGATAAACTGCTAACACGAAAGAAGCGGCTATGGTGCCGCTTCCCTTTATTATCTCAAATTTTTTAATACCTAGAAGCCCGATCCAGGCTGACTTAAAAACGCCAATTCTTCAGGGCTACTCTCTCGGCCTAATATTGCATTTCGATGCGGGTAGCGGCCGAATCTGTCTACGATTTCTTTGTGACGGATCTCGAAATCAAGGTTGTGCTCTAAACCAGGTTGATTAAACAACCTAACGGCCTCTTCATGAACCACTGCTGATTCACTGTGCATATAAGGCATATACAGGAAACATCTTCGCTCTGGCGGGAGTTCTCTGTCTATTCCCAACGCCACCGCCTCCTGAGCCAAAGCAAGTGCCATTGGATCTTGCGCGAAAGCCTTCGGAGTATCTCGGTAAATATTACGGGAGAACTGATCCAGCACGATGATTTCGGCCAATCGGCCTACGGGTTCATCCCGCCATTCGAAACATTCAGATTTCGCTGCCTGCTCTAGTAAGCTCCCAAAACGGCTTTTGATGGTTTCATCCAGTTTTTCATCTTTCACAAACCACTCTTTTGGCGTCAACTCATCGAACCAGAACGTCAGTACGTTTCTGTACATCTTCATCTCCTTGGCCAGTATTGTTCTTTCAACTCTACCTCATATCTCGCCAATTTTCCGTTAAGCCGACACATCGGACTTACAGCATCAAATACAAGGATGGGTCGCTGAGTGCAGAAATCGACTCTCCATACGTTTAAGGAAAGCCTACGATCGAATGTCCGGTCTAACGCTTTCGTGAGCAAAATAAAAAGGAGTGAATCATGGATGCAGTAACAAGTTGGGCAACACACCTTCTGGAAATCAGTGCCGCGTTGTTTGTTTTCCTTATTGGTTGTGTCGTGTTGACACTTATCTACGTGTACATCCGAGACATCACACAGACCCAACAAGCCATTCGCCGAAACTATCCCGTGATAGGCCGCTTTCGCTATTGGTTTGAACATATGGGTGAATTTTTTCGCCAATATTTCTTTGCATTAGACCGAGACGAACTGCCCTTTAACCGGGTTCAGCGTAGTTGGGTTTATCGCGCCGCAAAAAACGTCGACAGTACGGTAGCATTCGGCTCCACGCGTCCTTTGAATTTGCCGGGTGATGTAATCTTTCTCAATTGTCCTTTTCCGACGCTGTCTGAAGATGCTGTTCCAGCAAGTACCGTTGTTATTGGCAAAGGCGTAGCGCGAACCCCTTTCGCTACCTCCAGCATTTTCAACATTTCAGGCATGAGCTTTGGCGCGCTTAGTGTTCCTGCCGTACTTTCTCTTTCAAAAGGTGCAAAGAAAGCGGGGGTTTGGATGAACACAGGGGAAGGCGGCTTATCGCCCTATCACCTCGAAGGGGGTGCCGACATAGTTTTTCAAATAGGTACCGCGAAATACGGCGTTCGGGATGAAGACGGCAATCTGAGTGATGAAAAACTCAAAGAAGTCGCCGCACACAAACAAGTACGCATGTTTGAAATCAAAATGAGCCAAGGTGCTAAGCCAGGAAAAGGCGGTATTCTGCCCGGAAACAAAGTGAATGCTGAAATTGCCAAAATCCGAGGCATTCCCGAAGGCCAAGACTCAATAAGCCCCAATGGTCATCCTGACATTCGAAGCGTTGATGACTTGCTCGACATGATTGCAAGAGTCCGAGAGGTCACGGGTAAGCCTGTTGGTTTTAAAATCGTCCTGGGTGCCTATGGTTGGCTAAATCAACTGATGGAGGCAATACATGAACGAGGCATTGACTCCGCGCCTGATTTTATAACGCTTGATTCTGCTGATGGCGGGACAGGGGCTGCCCCACAATCACTGATGGGCTTTATGGGGCTTCCCATCAAACGTAGCCTGCCCATGTTGGTTGACACGCTAGAAAGCTATGGCCTGAAACAACGCATAAAAGTGATCGTGTCAGGTAAGTTAGTAAACCCTGCGGAAGTGGCATGGGCCATGTGTATTGGGGCAGATTTCATTACCTCAGCACGCGGCTTTATGTTCTCACTTGGCTGCATTCAAGCGTTGCAATGCAACAAAAACACTTGTCCGACGGGTATCACCACGCACGATCCAAAGTTGCAAAAAGGACTGGTGGTCACAGATAAAGCAGATCGCGTTGCCCACTATGCGAAAAACCTGATGTACGAAGTCGGCGTTATTGCTCACGCCTGTGGTGTTACTGAACCAAGAAAGCTCAAACGCTTTCACGCACAGATGATCAATGATCATGGGCTACCCCAATCATTAGACGAACTTCATCCATCTGCCGAAGTGAAACTGGAATATCAAGCGCCGCCTTCCACGGCAGTAATAGAGGAAAGAAAGTAGCGTCGTCACTTGCTCTCGCTCTAAAAAATCAATGATAGATATGTAAGCCCCTTTATTATTTCAAAGAGGCTGACTATTAAAGTCTTTACCTTATGATTTTATGGAGGAAATCATGCCTAAATCGATACTTTTTGCCATCCTTACCTTTTGTTCTTTTTCAGTGTTTGCCAATCCCAGCCTGAATACCCTTTTTTCAGCTATCAATGAAAGACTGAGTTACATGGAAGATGTGGCTCTGTTTAAGGCTAACAATCACAAACCCATTGAAGATATTGAGCGAGAGAAAATCGTTATTAACAAAGCGAGCGAATCAGCGAAGGATTCTGGGCTAAATCAACAAAGCGTCATTGGCTTTTTTACGGCACAAATTTCTGCGGCAAAGGCGATTCAATACCGATACAGAGCCGATCTGCTGACGGAAGGATCCGCTCGGGAACCCCGAGATTTAACCGATGAAATTCGACCTGAATTGATACGGTTAGGAAAGACAATAAACACTGAGGTCGCTCTATTTTTACGAGAAGGTGGAGAGTTTCGTAGTAGTGATTGGCAAACATTTGAATCAACAATCAACCAAAGTTATTTAACGTCAAAAGACAAAAAGAAATTGTTTAACGCTCTGACACAGATTCAGCTCTTGTAGCTTTTCGTGACAAC
>NZ_FUXU01000198.1 GCF_900167155.1 Enterovibrio nigricans DSM 22720
CCATTCCCATGCCAACCCTAAGTGCGCATTATGTATATTATGTTAAATAGGGTATGCCGATACGTGAAATCTGCTTCTCTTCTGTCTGTAATGACCCTCTTTCTTCTATCAAATCAGTCTATTGAACGTAATTGGCTATTTACCATAAAATAGCTAATACATACTTTATTCAATTCTCGCCTAAACTGGGTTTCGACAGACTTTAATGCAGCATCCCTTAGCAACAAGCCTCAGATAACCGAGGCTTTGAACGTCTTTGTACGAGAATTTTACCGCATCATCTTTTTCAATCTGCTGTCGTAATAAAAATCTCGCTGATCGATGACTTTCACTTTCGAACTATCGGGATGCATTGGGTTGACCAGGAAATTGTATTCGCAGGCAACTATCGCCGACGGCAATTGAATGACCGGTGTTGTCAGCTCGCGTAACCAAGTAGAACCATAATGTCGGGAAACATCTGCGTCTGGTACGGCATCCCAGCCGTTTGGCAGTTCAGTTTCACTGACGCGCTTAATCGCAATATCGTCAGGGATATAAATGGTCATCATAACCAGTGGCGGCATTTGCACTGGGCTTTCGTGAACAAACCGTTCAAGTGCAGCCAAGGATCGAGAACCCGCAGTATATAGAATCGGTTGCCCTTTTTGATGCCAGCGACCTGAGGCAAACATGCCACCCATGCCACTGAGATCGGCAAACTTCTTTACCGAAAGCCTAAATACTTCCATCAGGCCGTCATTCCGTGCATCAACCGATTGAGAATGGTTTCGACGTATTGAATGCCTGTATTGGTATCTAAATAGTCTACCGCCGCTTTTCCGCCAAAAGCCACTTGAGGTGTTTTAAGCCACTCGAGAGCCGTTTGCCGATTTCCGTAATAATCCACAGCCAGATCAACGACGCGACGAATAGCCAATGTCTTTTCCGATTGTGATGGTGTGAGCAGATCTGTGTCACTTTTGCGCTGTAAGCTTCGTGAACTCAAACCAATAAGAGACACCCACTCGCCACTTGTCATGGCCATGTCTTTCATCACCTTACGGGCATGCTTAACTGTCAAGCCATGGCGAATAATTTCAAGCTCAGTATCTTGGTTGATTACCTGCCCTTTTTTAACCACACCTAGAGAAACTAATTGTTCTGCGTACATAGGTTGCCTCCGTCAGACTATGGTTAAATTATGTGCGCCATTTGTCGTGTTGTAAAGCGCCAGTTGTCTCATGAGCAATCTAGATCGGCAGTTTGGTGCGCCTTTTCACCTGACCGAATGCAAAGCTGGATTCAATCGCCGCGATGTTGGGAAGACGTGTCAACTCGCGTCGTATAAACCGCTCATAAGTTTTCAATGATTCGCTCACGACGTGCAGGAGGTAGTCATGCGTCCCTGTCATTAGATAACATTCCAGCACTTCATCCATATTGCTGATAAGAGTTTCAAACCGCTTCATATTTTCTTCGGTCGGCTTTTCGAGCTTGACCAAAACAAACACGTTAATAGGAAGCCCACACTTTTCCTGGTCGATATGCGCGTGATACCCAGTAATAATGCCCTTCTTCTCTAGTGCTCGAACCCTGCGTAAACACGGCGAGGGTGAGAGCGATATACGGTCCGATAACTCTTGATTCGTGAGCCGCCCTTCTCGCTGAAGTTCGCTGAGGATGCTCCTGTCGATTTTGTCTAGCTTGATGTCCATTTCATCTCCCTTCATTTTCCTGCAACTAACTTGCACTTTTATGCATGGTTATTAGCAGAATATGCCATTTATGGTGATATTAGCGCCATTATTCGCAATTTTTATGATCACTGCGGCTTTGTTGCTTAATTCGGTTGGAAGACATGGCAGCCTAAAGTTGTTCGGTTCTTAAGCAATATACTGAGTTTCAGGCATACCCAGTCCTG
>NZ_FUXU01000226.1 GCF_900167155.1 Enterovibrio nigricans DSM 22720
AGGTCGACGAGGCAGCAAAGGGTGGGCGAGAGACTTGGCCAAATCCGAACAAGCTTGCGCCGTTCGTGATGCCTAGGAAAGAGGATCGCTTTGCAACGAGAAGCCCGTAACATAACGGCCATAATGCGAACTCACCCTAAGTTGCACATTTTTAACACAAAAGACTTATTTCATTGACTCTTATCAAAATAAGTTAATGCACTTCATGCAAAATCGCCCCATTAATAAATGGAGGCTCTATGACAGCGACAGAACAGATCTTAAAACATCAAATCGACAACGACTACTTTGAGGGAAAGCAGCCGGATTTTATTGCGGGTTTAGCTCAACGCGCTGTTGATAGTGGCTATTCCTCCTTGAGTGAAAAACAGCGAAATACCTTAACACCTCACTTAACACAAGCGTGCTATGGCGTTACTAACCCCGGTGGTTATCACAATGAGTGCGCTGCGACATTGGAGGGAAGTGTTCTTGTTGATGCTTATGAGCAGGAAGCGTATCGAGGAGGGTTGCTGTGTCCTGACTGCATTCAAGAAACTGAAGGCTACGAGGCTGAATGGGAAAAATTTAGTCGAGATTAAATGTAAACGAAAGGGACGCTAACTAACACGTCCCTTTTTTCATATTTCATGCCGTAGGCATACAAGCCAGTGCGAAGCGCGCAGCGAGGCACAAGCCGATTGCCTTACCTTTTCCAATCCTCAATCCCCTAAGCGGCGCGTAGCCTTCTCAGAGGTGTTTTACGCCGTTACATGCCATCCTGCGAGGCTGTCTTTTACTAAGCCTGTTATCACCGTCAGGGGCAGGGAGAACAGCCAAAAAGCCGCACGCTCTAATAGCGGCTTTTGGTCTCAATATAATACTTACGCCTTGATTTCGATTATCTCGAACTCAAAGCCTGAATGTTTTTTAGCATCAAGAAATCGTTGTATGTTTGCATAGCGTTTGTAGTGCTTGGCTTGCTCAAGCTCCGTCACCATGCTGATGGTTTTCACGTCTTTACTCATCTGGCAGACGTACTTTGCGCCGTCCTTCCAGTTGATATGATTTAGCTTAATCACCCAACTCATAAATTCATCAATGTTGATTAAATGTTAACGGGAAAGGGTTGGGGTTGCTGTTACACCCCAACTAACTCCGGAGTTCCGGTTCTAAGTTCGACCTAAAATTCACCTTGAAGGGTTCGGCTTTGATGCCTAAATGCTCCTACTGATTAATCGTTGA
>NZ_FUXU01000100.1 GCF_900167155.1 Enterovibrio nigricans DSM 22720
TTTTTAACTCAGGATAACCTAGGGTCTCAGCGGCCTTCTACTAACTTTGCAACGGAGCCCTTTTTTCTCCTGCACGTTGGTATGCGGGATAGCCAACGTATTGGCGTGACAAGGCAAGTTCAATTTTACGGTTGCCTCATGTGCAGATCCGTTTAAGGCGATGATGAGTGTTTGATCTTCATGTTGACGTTCTAACACCATCAAGGTTTGATTAAAGGCCAGTAAACGGCAACGGCCGTGGAGTAAGGCGGGATAGGATTTCCGCCAATGGAGAAATTCGCGGGTAAAGTGTAGTACCGAGTCTGACTGAGCCTTCTGGGTTGAAACCGTCAATGTGGCGTGATTGGCGTCGAGCGGTAGCCAGGAGGCTTGTTCGCTAAACCCAAAAAATGGCTTGTTGTGATCCCAGGGTATCGGCGTTCGGCATCCATCTCGCCCGACGTAATTGGCAATAACTTGTTTACCAAACAAATCACGTCGATCCTCTGGGGCAACCTCCGCTTCGGGTAAGCCAAGTTCTTCGCCTTGATACAGGGTGATCGCCCCGCGCAATACCGCCAACAGAGTGAGCAGCAATTTTGCAGCATCAGGATGATCCTGAGCCCCTTGCCATCGCGTGACGACACGGGCGATGTCATGATTTCCCGTACTCCAACATCCCAACCCCGGGTGCACAGTGTCAAAGAACTGTTTTAGCTGTACGCCAACCTGATGAAAATTTTGGCACATGCTGAGCGATTCAAAAACGTTTGCAGCGTCGAGCGCATCCTCTTCGCTGGTGTAGCGGTCGATGACAGGGTAGGGCGAAGGGTCGCTTAACGAGCCAAGCAGCCACTTTTTTTCATCATAACTGTCCGCGATAACGCGAAGTTGTTTCAGTAAGTGGATGTTCTCAGGGCGGCTGATATTGTAGCGCTGGCTTTGATATTGATAAGGGTCAGCTCTAGCAGGGTCTTGTCTGTCGAGGTGTTTCGGCGGATTATTTCTGAGTTTATCATCATGTAAATACAGGTTTACCGAGTCTAGGCGCAAACCGGTTACCCCCAGATCAAACCAAAATCGTACACTTGCGAGCAATTCACGGACGACATCGGGGTGGCGGTAATTTAGATCTGGCTGATTACTGAGTGTGTTGTGAAGGTAATATTTGCTGCGGGTTGGGTGCCAGCGCCATGCTGACTCGCCAAATATAGTCAGCCAATTGTTGGGCGGTGAGCCATCGGCTTTTGCTGGTGCCCATACATACCAATCTGTCTTCACATTGTCTTCTTGGCGGCTGCTTTCTAAAAACCACGGGTGTTTCGTCGATGTGTGGTTCGCAACGAAATCCATGAACACCATTAGTTTCCGTTTCTTTGCTTCTGCTATCAGTGTTTTGACGTTCTCAATCGTTCCATATTCAGGGTTGATACCTCTTAAATCGGTGATGTCATAGCCAAAGTCATTGAGAGGGGAGTTAAAAATGGGAGAGAGGAGAATGCCATCCACCCCCAACCATTGAAAGTAGTCGAGCTTCTCACAGACACCCTTGATGTCGCCGATACCATCACTGTTGCTGTCAAAAAAGCTTCGAACGTAGACATAGTAGAGGATCGGTGACTCGTTAGGGGTCATGGTTCTTTCATTTTCCCTTTGGGTTAAAATGTGAGGAGGGAGCTTTCGATTAAGCCTAGCTGAGGTTTGACAGAGGCAAAGTTGAAATTGCGACGTGTTTTACAGTGTAAAGTCATTCTCTCTCTCAAAAAATGCGGTTGTTGCTTGGTCCAAAGAGAAAAGACCCAGATCTCAATTTGTTGCTCTTGAAATTGCTGTCTACGCTTTATTTAGGTATCGCACAAGTGCGACTAATAATCACAACGACTAGCAATGTGGGATTAGAGCGATGGGATTGTTTGGAAATAGCCACGATGGTGTAGTGAAGCAAGTGCTTGATAACGCGGCAGATGCCATCGTTTACACCGATAAAAAAAATAGAATTCGCTACGTCAATGCATCCGCTGAACGACTTTTCAATAAATCAGCCAGTTTACTGATTGGAGAAGACATTGGCTCCTTGGGTTTTGGGGCTGTACAAGAAGGCACAACGCGTCAGGAGATGCGATCTTCCGATGGTTCGTCTGTTTTGCTTGAGTTGTCCGTCTCCCGCATCAAGGTATCCGGTGGCGATGGGTGGGCCTTGTTCGCCAAAGACATTTCTATTGCAACGCAAGAGCAGCAGCGTGTCGAACAAATGCTCTCGCAATCGGTCAATAGTGTGGTGTCGATTGATGGCAACAATCACGTGACATACATGAATCCTGCGGCAGAGGAATTATGGGGCTATAAAGCGGATGAAGTGATTGGGCAAAATGTGAAAATGTTGGTGCCTAAGGAACTACGCGGCTTTCACGACACGTATGTAAACACCAATCGACAGACCAAAGTCGACATCATTGTAGGAACAAGTCGGGATGTCGAGTTGGAGCGCCGTGATGGCAGCAAAATCTGGGCGAACCTGTCGCTTTCTCGCACCGACGTAGCCGGAGAAATCGGGTATACCGCTTTTGCACGCGACATCACCAAAGAAAAGATAGCGCGAGAAGAAAATGAGCAGGTGCTGCGCCAAGCGATTGATGCCGTGATCAGTATTGATCAAAACAACTTAGTCACCTTCTTTAACCCGGCGGCTGAAGTGCTGTGGGGCTATACCCAGATGAGGTGATTGGGCAAAATGTTAAAATGTTGGTGCCGAAGGAATTTCAAGCCAATCATGACAATTACGTAAACAGTAACCGTCGCACAGGGAACAACAAAATCGTGGGCGCTGCACGAGAGTTGGAACTCGAACGCAAAGACGGTAACCGAATTTGGGTTAACTTTTCGCTATCGAAAGTCGATATTGGCGGCAGCATTGGTTATACCGCTTTCGTGCGCGACATTACACAGCAACGGATGGCGCAACAAGCCATCAATCAAACCTTGTCACAAGCTCTTGATGCGGTGGTGACCATTGATGATGACAACATCGTCACCTTCTTTAACCCTGCGGCTGAGGCGCTTTGGGGGTACGCTGCTGACGAGGTTGTTGGCAAAAACGTGAAGATGTTAGTTCCACCTGAAATACAAGGGAATCACGATAACTTCGTGAATGCCAACCGCACGACGGGCCAAGACAAAATCGTGGGCTCAAGTCGAGAAGTCCCCGTTCATCGTAAAGACGGCCAGATATACTACGGGCTCTTGTCGCTTTCCAGAGTGAAACTGGATGGTCAGACGTTGTATACCGCGTTTGTGAAAGATGTGACGGCGCAAGTTCAGCAGCGTGAAGGCATGGGTGAAATCATGGATGGTGTTGCGAAGTCGAGTGCTGAAATTTCGAATATTGCAAAAGTGATCGATGGTATCTCTGAGCAAACCAATTTGCTGGCGCTCAATGCGGCGATTGAGGCTGCACGTGCGGGCGAGCATGGTCGAGGCTTTGCCGTGGTTGCTGATGAAGTTCGCCAGCTGGCATCTCGCTCTTCGGAATCAACCAATGAAATTAACCGCCTATCTGACAACACGCAAAAACTGCTTACAGAGCTATCTGAGGTTCTGAAAGCGGCAACGGGCCAATAAAAAATAGAAGGGAGACGGGGTCTTAACCGTCTCCCTTTTTCTATCCTGTCCATATATCGCCTACCGTGCTGTAAATAAAGACAATGTATTGATATATGCATCAATAAAGAGACACGAAGTGTGTATCTCTCACCTAGACTTGTCATGAGCATATTTGTAATCCAGCGGGAGTGCGAGAACTTTCCCTGGAGATAATGAAGGACAATGTCATGGATAATAACGAAACAGATATCGTCGCTGGTCCTGAAAAAGGCACCTTTGAGTGGCGAGCTTTCTTTTTTATTGCCGTTTTTCTCTTTCCGATTTTAAGTGTCGTCCTCATAGGTGGCTATGGGTTTATCGTCTGGATAAGTCAGGTGTTTATTTTCGGACCTCCCGGTCACGGCTAAAAACTACACCCGCCTCGACATCAATATGAGCAGACGATCATGAAAGTATTTATTCGTAAACTCTGGGCAACGCTCGGACGTCCAGCAACAAAAATCAGCTTAGGGACCTTAACACTTGGCGGTTTTATCGCGGGTGTGATTTTTTGGGGGGGCTTTAATACGGCCTTGGAGCTGACCAACACAGAAAAATTCTGTATTTCGTGCCATTCCATGCGCGATAACGTTTATCCTGAACTGCAAAAAACCGTTCACTGGTCGAACACATCCGGTGTGCGGGCGACATGCCCTGATTGTCACGTGCCTCATAATTGGACGGACAAAATCGCACGCAAAATGCAAGCCAGTAAGGAAGTGTTTGCGCAGATTTTTGGTGTGATTGGTACCCGAGAAAAATTCCTCGATAAGCGGCTTGAGCTTGCTCAGCATGAGTGGGCCAGATTTTCTGCTAACGGATCGATGGAGTGCAAAGCCTGCCACAAATATGAAAGTATGCAGATTGAAAATATGCGGCCTGCAGCCCGCATTCAGATGGCCCATGCAGCGAAGACAGATCAAAGCTGTATTGATTGCCACAAAGGGATCGCCCACCAGCTGCCTGCTGAAATGGACTCCACGGGAGGCATGCTAGGTAAGTTGCTCTCACTTTCTCACAGCACCAGTTACGATAAAGACAAGCCGTTATACAGCGTGAATTTCTTGGAAATGTACACGGATGATGCGTTGAAAAATGATGGTGGTGTGCTTGAACCTGCCACCATGGTAACAGTGATCGATGATAAGGATGACGCCATCAAAATCTCACTGACAGGTTGGCGAAAAATGAAAGGCTTCGGACGAGTGGTTTATGAAGATTTCGGCCTGAATATCCCTTCTGCTGCCTTGTCGAAGGCCGTCGCACAGAGTCAAACTGACATTCGAACCTTTGAGACGAAAGATGATGATCTGACCGGCTTAACTTGGCAACGGATTGAAGTGGATCTTTGGGCGAAAAAAGCCGATTTCGTAGAGAGCATTGATCCGGTTTGGACGGAAGCGAAGCAAGCGTATGAAACCAACTGTAGCCTGTGTCATACCCAGCCAGATGTGGCGCATTTCGACGCCAATACATGGCCGGGTATGTTTGATGGAATGATGGGTTTTGTGAACTTTGATCAAGCCACACAAGTGCTTGTTTTGAAATATCTGCAAAAGCATTCCAGTACGTTTGCAGAGCACTAAGGAGAACTGACTCATGACCATGAATCGCAGAACATTCCTGAAAAACATGCTGTCGGTCAGTGCCGCTACTGTTATAGGCCCAAGCCTGCTTGTTGCGTCAAATGCCGAAGCAAATACTGAATTGCTTGATGGTGCTTGGCGTACATCGGGTTCTCACTGGGGCGCATTTAGAGCGCGTGTGGCTGGTGGTAAAGTGGTAGAGGTCGTTCCCTTTAGCCATGACAAACACCCCACAGAAATGCTTGAAGGCGTGAAGGGACTTATTTACAACCCGTCTCGTGTGCGTTACCCCATGGTACGCCTTGATTGGCTCAAACGCACTGAAGGGTGGAATACTACACGGGGTGATAATCGTTTTGTTCGCGTCACCTGGGATCAAGCGCTTGATCTGTTTTACAGTGAGTTGGAGCGGGTACAGAAAACCTATGGACCGTCAGGCTTGCTGGCTGGGCAAACAGGTTGGCGTCAGACCGGACAATTTCATAGCTGTACCACACACATGCAACGTGCAATGGCCATGCATGGTTTCTTTGTGAAGAAGATTGGGGATTATTCAACGGGGGCGGGTCAAACCATAATGCCTTACGTGCTGGGTTCCACCGAAGTGTATGCACAGCAAACATCGTGGTCGCTCGTGCTGGAAAATGCCAAGCAAATTGTTATCTGGGCCAATGACCCAGTCAAAAATGCGCAGGTTGGTTGGCAGTGCCCAACGCACGACGTATACGGCGAGTTTGCCAAGCTAAAAGAGAAAGTGGATAGCGGGGAAATTAAAGTCATTTCTGTTGACCCTGTGGTCAGTAAAACCCAGAAATATTTGGGTTGCGATCATCTCTACATTAACCCGCAAACCGATGTGCCGTTCATGCTGGCGATCGCGCATACCCTCTACACCGAAGACCTCTATGATAAAGACTTCATTAAAGTCTACTGCTTAGGCTTTGAAGGCTTTATTGATTACGTCATGGGTAAAACCAAAGACAAGGTAGAGAAAACCCCCGAGTGGGCAGAAAAAATCTGTGGCGTTTCTGCCGATAAAATCCGCGAATTCTCACGCATGTTGGCAAGTCAGCGTACGCAACTAATGTTTGGTTGGTGCATTCAACGGCAGCAACATGGTGAGCAGCCATATTGGATGGGCGCGGTAATCGCGAGCATGTTGGGTGGAATAGGGTTGCCGGGGGGTGGGATTTCGTATGCACACCATTACTCTGGGATTGGCGAACCTGCGACGGGCGCGGCGGGACCGGGTGGCTTCCCACGCAACCTTGACCCTGGCATGGAACCTAAATACAACAACAGTGACTTTAAAGGTTATGCGAGCACGATTCCCGTGGCGCGTTGGATTGAGTCAATTGAAGAACCCGGTAAAGTCATTAACTACAATGGCAGCAAAGTGAAACTGCCGCCGATCAAAATGGTCGTCGTCAGTGGTAACAATCCTTGGCACCACCATCAAGATCATAACCGAATGAAAAAGGCCTATTACAACATTGAAACGGCCGTCACCATCGATTTCGCGTGGACGGCAACGTGTCGCTTCTCCGACATTGTATTGCCAGCCTGTACCCAGTTTGAGCGTAACGATATCGACCTCTATGGTGCGTATTCTGCCACTGGGGTGTTGGCGATGCACAAGCTGGTGGATCCGCTTTATCAATCCCGTACGGATTTTGACATTTTCAAAGGCCTCACTGCGCGCTTTGGCTTGAATAAAGACAAAGAGTTTGCGCAGGAAATGGGTGAAATGCAGTGGGTAGAGAAGCTCTATAACGAATGTGTGGCAGCAAACAAGGGTAACTTTGAGATGCCGGACTTCAAAACCTTCTGGAAAGACGGTTACGTCAGCTTCGGCAAAGGCAACACCTATGTTCGCCATGCCTTGTTCCGAGAAGATCCTGAACTCAATCCGCTTGGAACTCCGTCTGGGTTTATTGAAATTACCAGCCGTAAAATCGGCAGCTACGGCTATGAATACTGCCAAGAACACCCTATGTGGTTTGAAAAAGCTGAGCGTTCTCACGGTGGCCCTGGCTCAGAAAAATACCCATTCTGGCTGCAATCCTGTCACCCTGATAAACGCCTCCACTCTCAAATGTGTGAATCACCTGCGTTACGGGAAACCTACACAGTACAAGGGCGAGAACCTGCGTACATCAACCCTGAAGATGCCAAAGAAAAAGGCATTAAAGACGGTGACTTGATCCGAGTGTATAACGATCGTGGACAGTTAATCGCAGGGGCGGTGGTGTCAGACCAGTATCCGCGAGGTGTGATACGTATACAGGAAGGGGCATGGTATGGGCCGACAGGCTCGGAAATCAATGCCATCGATACCTATGGTGACCCGAATACGGTAACGCTGGATGTGGGCACTTCTGAACTGGCACAGGCCTGTAGTGCGTATACCTGTGTAGTCGAATACGAGAAGTTCAAAGGTGAAGCACCTGCAGTGAATGCCTTTACAGGACCCATCGAAGTGACGCTGTAAACTTACTTCAAACAAAGAATGGAAAAGGGAGCGGCGTGTGCTGCTCCCTTTTTTGTTGAATTGAATATAAGCAGCTAAGGTGTAGATCGTATATATCGTCAAAAGGATGAGGAATGTGCGGACGCTTTAACGTCACTGACGACCCCTACATGCATGCGCTGTTGCAGGAACTTGGTATTGATTTAGGTCCTTTACCTTTGCGGGTTTGCGAAGATATTGCTCCCTCTCAGCTTGTCTGCATCGTCATTAAGGAAGATGGACAGAACGTACTTCGTGATGCGATATGGTGGCTGCTATTGGAACAAGTGGAGGCGGGATTCAAACCCTTGTCGAAGTATGCCAGTTTTAATACGCGCAGCGACAAACTTAAAGTGCCTCGAAGTGCGGGATATGTCCCTTTTAGGCAATCACGTTGCATTATTCCAGCATCAGGGTTTGTTGAAACTGAACAAGGCCACGCTTTTACCCTTGAACCCATTGACGACGCCATTGCTTTTGGTGGGCTTTACAAAGCGTGGCGGCACACGTTGACGGGCGAGGTTGTGCACTCTTGCTCCATTGTAACCTTACCGCCACATCCGCGTATTGCGCTATACCATTCGAAGTCTATCCCACTGATGCTGCCAGATGAGGCATTCATTCGTGAGATGTGGCTTGATGGGAACCTAACAAGCACCGATGCGCTTACGCCGTTGCTAACACCATTGTTGCCGTTTGATGTGCGTGTCACTCCCATCAAACGGGCGTCAGAGCGAGAGCCTATTGGTTCGCCAAATGTTGTCACGAAAGACGATGCAGCCTGATGAATTAGGCGGCCATTTCTGCTTTCATGACGTCAGAAACAAAATGCAGCATTGTTGACCATGCGTCACGCACTTCAGGGGTGAACTCATCACCCAGCCCGATTTTCAGTGTATGTAATAACGCATTACAAACGGGCGTGAAATGCGTGGTTTTCACGCCATAACTGACATGACGTTGTGCCAGCTGTTTGAGAACCGGTGCCAGATTTTCTGGCGAATCTAAACTGTTTACCGCAGCGTGTATCATCGCCATCAGTTTTCGGCCTTGTTGCTTCATGTCCCCTTTGAACAGTGGTTTTAGCGTCGGATCGTAGGAAAACAACGTATCGTAAAATATCTCAGCAGCTTTCAACGAAATGGGTTCTACTTTCTTAAAGCTACTTGTGATCAATGTGATTTGTTTTGGCGTTAAAGACATGAGCTTTTACCCTAAATGAGAGGAGTGTTTTTATAATAGGTATATCAATAGGGTAGAAAAGGGAGAGGGGTTTTCCAGTTTATAATGCAATACGTTGCAAATGTAGCGTGGTAATTTTGTTTTGTTGAGGTGAAAATTCTGATCTCACCGAGATTGTGATGACCTTTTCTCGCGATATTGCTGAGGTTGCTATAGGTTAGATATGAACGTAAATGAGTAAGCAGTTTGACCGCGCTTTACTTGAAGCTTACGGGTAAACCGAAAAAAGCGTTAAGGGGCGATCACAATAAAAAGACCGTATGGGAACGGCTTAGAAACAAGGAAGACTATGTTACAACTAGATGATATTTGCTTGCGACCCGCCAGAGTGGATGAAAGAGATCATCTATGGCATTTCATTTATGTCGACAATGAATGGAAACAGCACGACGCGCCCTACTTCCCGCTAGAATATCAATCTCGGTTCCAGTTTCGCCGAAACCTGTTTAAGCGATTGAAAGCAGGGGAAACAGCCATGGTGATCGAATATCAAGACATGGCGATAGGCTATTTGTCATGTTATTGGGAAGATCAGTCCACACGATGGCTAGAAGTGGGTATCACACTATTCACGTCTCAATATTGGGGAAAGCAACTTGGGCGAAAAGCACTCACACTATGGATTACACATCTTTTTGATCGAACAGACGTTGCACGTATTGGTTTAACAACGTGGTCGGGTAACCCGCGAATGATGAAGTGTGCTGAGGCACTCGGATTGCAGGAAGAAGGGCGTATCCGCAAAGTTCGGTATTACAAAGGGGAATACTATGACTCTCTGCGTTATGGTGTTCTGCGTGAAGAGTGGCGAAATCTGCGACGAGGAGAAGTACACACCCTTCGATGCGCGGGTTAGCCGACGGGGTTTTACAGTGTAAAGGTGCAAAATGCCCACGATAACCTGTATCGATATACCGCTTCATTTTGAACGAAAGGGCAGTGGGCCTCCTCTTGTTTTTCTGCACGGTTTAGGCTCCAGCAGTGTCGATTGGTCAGAGCAAATCACCTTCTTTTCTCAACATTTCGATGTGATTGCGCCGGACTTCCCGTTGCACGGCCGATCTGGCGGAAAAATCGATGCCTTCTCATTGCCCCACTGTACTGATGCCATCAATGCGTTGCTGGTCGGTTTATCAATAAAAAAGGCTACTGTTGTTGGGGTTTCCATGGGGGGAATGGTTGGTATGGAATTAGCAATTAGATACCCTGCAAAAGTTGCGAAATTGGCGGTGGTCAATGCGTTGGCAGAATGCAAACCGCGCACGGCCATAGAATGGTGGATGGTGCTAACAAGGCGATTCTTACTGAAATTTGTGTCTGTTGCCCGCATAGCAAAACTGATGGGAAAGCAACTTTTTCCCGGAGAAGCATTGAAAGATAAGCGCAGTCAGGCTGTTGTTAGGTGGAGCCTGAATGATAGAGCCAGCTACATTGCGGCTTTCAATGCGATAATTGGTTGGCAGGTGCTTGATAAACTCCCCCTTATCACATGCCCGCTTTTTCTCATTAGTGCAGAGTTTGACCACACTTCGCCCTCTTCAAAAAAAGTCCTCGCCGCTCTCTACCCTGATGGGGCATTTTCCATGATTCCAGGTATGCGTCACCTTGTGCCGTTGGAGTCTCCGGAAGTCTTCAATCAAACGCTCAATATTTGGCTGTCGCGATATCACGACTAAATCACCATGTCTACCGTAAATAAGCCAGATTTCCCGTACCGAGATAAACGTGTATAGCTTCGGCTAGTTGCTTGAGTTTTTTCGTGATTTTTCCGGAAGAATGGATCATATCGACTAGAATTCTTAGTACTGGGAAAGGAACCTTACAAATGCAAACTTCGATACTTTCACGTTTACTGCGATCACTGGGAAATGTATTTGGTTCACAACCTTCTGTTGAGATAGACGCTGGAGCAAAGGTTCCGGTGCCGGAAAAAATCATTGGTTTGCAACCTGCTGTTGATAGTGAAGCCGAAGCAAAGATGGCGGCACTGGATAAAACGCTTGCGATCATTGAATTTGATACGTCAGGGAACATTCTTCATGCCAATGCGAATTTTCTGGAAGTCATGGGTTACACCCTAGCTGAAGTGAAAGGCAATCATCATTCGATGTTTGTTTCGTTCGAGTATTCAAAAACGTCTACTTACCGTGATTTTTGGCTTCGACTCGCGGAGGGTAAGCCGTTTAGTGACGAATACAAGCGTATCGGGAAAAATGGTAGGGAGGTCTGGATCCAAGCATCATACAACCCCGTTCTTGCGCCCAATGGTCACGTTCAGAAAGTCGTGAAATTTGCGACGGACATTACACAAGAGAAAACCCTTAACCTTGATCTCGCCGGGCAAATAGATGCCATTAATCGCAGTCAGGCTGTGATTGAATTTGACTTGCAAGGCAATATTCTGGCTCCGTTGCAAAGTTTTAAGTTTCAGGCAATCTAGTGTCACCTTCCTCGTCGTTTATTAAGCATGACTGATTTCAAAGGGCGTCACTTTTCTGGCC
>NZ_FUXU01000116.1 GCF_900167155.1 Enterovibrio nigricans DSM 22720
AGTTTCGTCGAGCTGCCAAGACGTGTCTGCACGGATGAACTGATAACGGCGTAATTTTTTGCGTAATACTGGGGCATACTCAATGAACCAACGGTAAATGGTCGAGCGGTTAACCGAAATTCCTCGCTCCTGCAGCATATCGCTGAGGTTAGCGTAGCTCATGGGGGTGGAGCCATACCAACGCAGGCACCAAAGAATGACTTCGGGGGCAAAGTGTTTCCATTTGAATTCGTTGTTGGCCATCTATCCGTTATCCGCCAGGGAGAAATGAGACGATTTTGGATCACTACGGATTTTTTGCAACAACCCCTCCAGTACCACCGTAACCGACGTTCAATCTCAGGGGCGTATTTCTGCACCCAACGATAGAGAGTGGTGTGGTCGACATCGACACCTCGTTCCTCAAGCATTTCAGCCAGTTCGCGGTAACTCACCCCATACTTGCAGTACCAACGGACGGCCCAGAGGATAACCTGGCCAGAAAAGTGACGCCCTTTGAAATCAGTCATGCTTAATAAACGACGAGGAAGGTGACACTAGATTGCCTGAAACTTAAAACTTTGCAACGGAGCCCTACTTCAAATTCGGGCGTGGAAAGGTTGCCAAAATGTCTGAAAATCTGCAGCTCCGCTATAGCTCAAAGCAAATCGCTGATGGTGAAACTGATCCATGTTTCATCATGGTCAAGTAGAGGGAATTGGAAATGAAAGGTAAAGACAATCTAAAGATGATTTTTAAGCGTCCGGGCTTTTTAAAAAATTAACGTCTATTGTCCCCAGTTGGTTAATGGCGTTGGGCGCTGGAGCCATCGTGATTAACTTGGCTTTGGGTGACGTTGGATTAGGCATTGCGAATGTTGTGGAGGATATCCAAGAGAAAAATCAAGAGGACGCGTTAGGGAAAGAAAACTGGGCTTGTCTTATTAATCAATTCCGCGTGTCTGGTGAACTGTCGTATGAGCAGTGTGTGGCACAAAAAGAGAGTGCTGAATACAATGAAAACGTGGGCGAATAGGTGCTTTCGTCACGAAATGCAAAGAACGAAGGAATCATCGCATTGTTTTAACACTGAATGAAAAACGCGCACATTTTCGCCAGTATCGTGACCTGCTCTCAAAGTCTTTGGGCCAAGATAAAAGTTTCTCCCAACAACGCATTAATTCACTTTCTTACTCTGACGGCTAGGGATAATATCCGGATCATTATTCAGTTTCGTCGTTTGTTAACGATGAGCTAGCCGCGTAACGACACCTCGGTTAAACCAATAACGCAGTTGGTCAGTAATGGCCGTTTTCTTTGTTCGAGATTTAGGAGAAATAGCATTGCATTACTATCGCTGGTATGCGGTATTCACCCATGCAAACGCTGAAATCGACGTGTGTGAACAACTTTTAGATATGGGTTACGAAGCTTATTTACCGCTTAGAACAGAGAGAAAAACGGTAGATGGGAAGAAAAAAGTATCGACTGAGCCATTGTTTAAATCACATGTATTTGTCAGAACCAAACCAGCTGGATTAGAAGCCATCAAAGCGCTGCCAGATTTTTCTCATTTTGTGCGATTCAATCAGTATTTGGCTGCTATTCCAGAAACCCACATCGTTAAAATTAAAACGATCCTTTATTACTATGAAGAGTCGACATCGATTGCCAATAGCTTGGCAAATGGCGTGACTGTCGCCATTGTCAATGGGTCGCTAAAAGGCATGACGGGCATTCTGTTGGACGATGAAAACAACCGAAAGATTGCCATGGAAATTGGTCAGTTGGGACGTTGTGTGTTGGTTGACGCCCCTAAATCGAGTGTTTTCCGCACCGAATTGGCGACATTTGTATAGTCTTCGCTAAGCACCACTTTCCAGATGGTGCTTACATTTCACCCCGCTTACACTTTCTCATTTGATACCATGCTTGCTTGATATCTCATCAGGGACTCGACGTGACATTTATTAAAGGTTCTCAATTTACAGCCGACCGTGCGTGGGGGGCGCTTGATATCGCCAACATGAATGGGATTGCCACACGTTTGCATTGGACGGATAAACCCTACAAGTGGCACATAAATGATGGCGAAGAAGTGTTTGTCGTGCTCGATGGAACGGTTGAAATGCACTATCGAATAGAGGGCAAGGAACGGTGTGAAGTTATGGGTGTAGGTGATATTTTCTACGCACACGTCGGCACTGAACATGTAGCAAAACCACGTGGTGAAGCGCGGATTTTAGTGGTGGAAACGGCCGGCTCAGTGTGACACTCAATGGTTGCTTGATTGATGTCGCAGACTTGGCGTCAAAGTTTGCTGTTGAGTATTCACTCTGTAAGATGATGATTTATAACGAATGTCATGTAAGTGTCGTGGCGATGTCGTGGCCGACAACGCGTATTCTTCGGTAGGTTAGTCCGCAAACAGCAGAAAGGAAACACCAATGATTATCAGGAAACTACGATTGCAACGCGGTTGGTCTCAAGAACAACTTTCAGAGATGAGTGGGTTGAGTGTTCGCACTATTCAGCGTCTTGAAAGAGGAGACAAAGCGGGGTTGGAGTCGCTGAAAGCATTGGCTGCTGTGTTTGAAGTTCAAATAACTGACTTACAAAAAACGGCGGAGCCAGACATGACAGACGAAGTAAAATACACCGAAGAAGAAGAGCGTGTGATGAACCAAGTGCGAGATATAAAAGGCTTTTACTCGCACCTTGTCACCTATGTGCTGGTGATTGGCATGCTGTTTGTGATTAACCTGCTTACGAGCCCTGAATACATTTGGGCGTGGTGGCCAGCCATGGGCTGGGGTATTGGCCTTGTCATTCAGGCGTTGAATACGTTTGATGTGTTGAACTTCTTTGGCCCTGAATGGGAAAAGAAACAGATTGAAAAACGCTTGGGTCGAAAGCTCTAGCGTTTAACATCACCCTATTGAAGCCAGCACCGTGCTGGCTTTTTTTGTTCGTTATTTCTCCTTTCGACCGCTTTTCCTGTCTTTAGTTAAAGACTATTGATTGCGTTGCCACGGAGAAGGACGTTGTTTTGACGATTTCGATGTGACTGAATATCCCTTTGCGGATATCTAAGGGAAGTGTTGATTGCGGTAAACGAGAAAACCTGAACGTTCATGTGAATAGTCACAGGGTTCTGTTTTCGTAACAACATGCATTCAGGCTTTTCGAGTTGGCCTGAATGCACATTCTCCTTTTGGGATTTCTAGCAGCGACTCCCCCAATTATGGTGCTGCTAACAACACCCGGCATTTTCTCCTTGGATGCCGGGCATTTTTTTTAAACAACCTCTTCCAACACTGCGTGAGTGACCTTCACTCTTGCAATTCGATTGTGGTCGATAAGCAGGATTTCAAAACTCCATTCGCCCTGCTGAATGATTTCACCTTCAGCAGGGAGGCGCCCGGCCAGCCACGTTAGCATGCCATTCAGTGTTTGGAATCCTTCTTCCTCTTCACCGACAAGGTTGGGAATGCTTAATCTGTTTTTGAATTCACTGATTGGAATCAGTGCATCCATCACCCATCCACCTTCTGGCAGCTCTTTGACCCATTGCTCTTGTGGCGACAGTGACAGCTCACCCGCGATGGCTTCAAGTAAATCGTAGTGGGTAACGAGGCCTTGAATTTCACCATATTCATCTATGATGAATGCCATTTCAGCACTGTGCATTTGGAGGTGATTTAGTAGCGTTAATCCCTTCATTGATTCGGGCACATAAAGTGGTTGTTTTAACAGCTTTGCGACTGTCGGGGTCGTCAACTCTCCTGACACACTCAGCAGCATTTTTGCGGATACGGTACCAACCACTTGGTCGAGGTTGCCGCGGCAAACCGGAAATACACTGTGTTTGGTGCTGCGAATACGTTTTAGTAGCTGCTCGACAGGCTGCTCTATGTCGAGCAGGTCAATGTCTCGTCTTGGCGTCATTAACGAGCCAACCAAACGGTCATTAAGATGAAGAATGTTCTTAATCATCTCTTGCTCACGAGGTTCGATAGCACCGGATTCAGAGCCTTCGTTAACGATCGCTTGGATATCGTCTTCGGTCACCACATCATCGTTGTCATTGTTAATGCGAAGCAGCTTTAGCAAGGCTTGCGTAGAAAGGCTCAATGCGACGACAAACGGTCGCGTGATGATAGAAACCCAATGAATTGGGATAGCAACCACCATGGCAATTGCTTCAGCTTTTGATTGCGCGATGCGCTTAGGAACTAACTCGCCGACAACAATGGCGAAGTAGGTGATACCGACGACAACCAGCATGGTTGAAAGTACATTGGCGGTGTCTGCATCCAGACCGTTTTGCACCATGAATTCGGCAAATGGCACTGACAGGGTTGCTTCGCCGACAATACCGCTCAGAAGACCGATAACGGTAATACCAATTTGAATGGTTGAAAGAAACGTGTTTGGGCTTTCTTTCAGAGCCAGTGCAGTAGCAGCTGTTTTACTGCTTTCGGCGAGCTTTTTAAGACGACTGCTTTTCGACGCGACCAGAGCAATTTCTGACATCGCGAACAATCCATTTAAAACAATTAAACCAACAAGTAAGAGAACATCCATAAAGTATTAAATTCACGTAATTAACAGCCGTCAGAATAATCCGTAAATTAATTATGGAATGTGACAAAATGAATAATTTTGAAGCAAGATCTGTTAGCAATTGTAAGGATTAAGGCGGGATATAAACAAAAACAGCCCTTTCGGGCTGTTTTTGGGTGTTGAAATGGTTATGCGACGTTTGGCAGTTTCTGCTGATGCGCAAGGTACTCGTCGTAGGTACCTTGGAAGTTGTTCAGCTTATTATCTTTAATTTCAATGATTGACGTGGCAAGTGATGAAACAAACTCGCGGTCGTGACTGACGAAAATCAGCGTACCTGAATACACTTTCAGTGCGCTGTTCAACGCTTCAATCGCTTCCATGTCCATGTGGTTGGTTGGTTCATCCATCACCAGTACGTTGATGTCTTGCATCATCAGCTTACCGAAAATGAGGCGGTTCTTTTCACCACCTGAACAATTTTTGGCTTTTTTGTTCACGTCATCTTCTGTGAACAACAGGCGACCCAAAATGGAGCGAACAATCAAATCATTGTGTTTTACGGTGCGCCATTGTGAAATCCACTCAAAGATCGTGAGGTCATTGTCAAAGTCTGCGGTGCTGTCTTGAGGGCAGTAGCCGACAGATGCATTTTCGGCCCATTTCACAACGCCCTGCGTTTGTTCCAGTTCGTTAACGAGGCAACGAAGCAGCGTGGTTTTACCCACGCCGTTTTCGCCAATAACAGCAAGGCGAGTGCCAGCTTCTAACAGCAAATTACCTTTCTCGAAAAGCAGTTCGTTTTCGTAGGAATGACCGAGATCTTGTAATTCTAACGCCTGACGGTGCAGCTTCTTACCTTCACCAAAGTTGATAGACGGGCTGATACGGCTGGACGATTTCACTTCATCCAGTTTGATTTTGTCCATTTTCTTTGCGCGAGAGCTGGCTTGCTTCGCTTTCGAGGCGTTCGCACCGAAACGGTTTACGAAGTCTTGAAGCTCGCTGATCTCCGCGGCTTTTTTCGCATTGCTCGATAGCAGCTGCTCGCGGATCAACCCTGATGCTTCAATAAAGTAGTCATAGTTACCCGGATAAATGCGCAGCTCGCCGTAGTCGATGTCTGCCATGTGCGTACAAACCGTGTTCAGGAAGTGACGGTCGTGCGAAATGATGATCATGGTGCATTTACGTTGGCTCAATTCTTCTGCCAACCAGCCAATGGTATGAATATCCAAGTTGTTGGTTGGTTCATCCAGCAGCAGAATATCTGGGTTAGCAAACAGTGCTTGAGCAAGAAGAACACGCAGTTTCCAACCCGGCGCAACGTGCTGCATGAGGTCAAAGTGCAGGCTCTCTTCGATACCCGCTTTAATCAGAATGTCACCGGCGCGACTTTCTGCGGTGTAACCGTCCATTTCAGCGAACTCACTTTCAAGTTCGGCGACCTTCATGCCGTCGTCTTCGCTCATTTCTGGTAGTGAGTAAATACGGTCACGTTCTTGTTTGATTTCCCACAGTTTCTTGTCACCCATGATCACCACGTCGATAACGTTGTGGCTTTCGAAAGCGAACTGGTCCTGGCTTAGTACGCCAAGCTTCAACCCTGGGGTGATGGACACGTTACCTGAGCTCGGTGCCAGTGCGCCACTTAGGATCTTCATAAAGGTTGATTTACCACAGCCGTTTGCACCGATTAAACCGTAGCGGTTACCGTTGCCGAACTTCGCAGAGATGTTTTCAAATAACGGCTCAGCGCCAAATTGCATGGTGATGTTAGCTGTCGAAATCAAAGAAGTATTCCTAGGTGTTTGAATGGGTTGTTTTCTACGCCAGTTTGCGAGACGTGAGTAAATAGGCGGCGAATTATACAGACTAATTAGCCAAAGAACAGATGTGAGAGTGAGATCACGTCTTAAGATTGTGCGACACGGGTTTTCGATGCGGTCAGGCATGCAAAACGCATGAAAAAAGCACCGCGTGATTTTCACTGACGGTGCTAATACTTTGCTTATTTTTCGCGGGTATTTAGGGGGACCCTGTTACTTCACTTTCCAGCCAATGGTTTCACCTGCACGGATTGGCACGACAATGTCAGAGCCAAATGGCATGGTTTGCGGCACAGACCATTCTTCTTTGGTCAGTGTCACTGTGTCTGTGTTGCGCGAGATACCGTAGAAATCTGGGCCGTTAAAACAAGCAAATGCTTCCAAATTGTCCAGCTTGCCTTCTTGCTCAAATACTTCAGCGTAAAGCTCAAGCGCAGCATGCGCAGTGTAAGAACCGGCACAACCACAAGCGGACTCTTTCGCGCCTTTAGCATGCGGCGCAGAATCCGTACCAAGGAAAAACTTCTTGTTGCCGCTGGTCGCTGCTTCTACCAATGCTTTTTGGTGAGTGTTGCGTTTTAGAATCGGCAGACAGTAGAAGTGAGGTTTAATACCGCCAACCAGCATATGGTTGCGGTTATACATCAAATGGTGCGCTGTGATGGTGGCAGCAACGTTATCGTTCGCATTCTTCACGAAGTTTGCCGCGTCAGCGGTAGTGATGTGCTCCAGCACAATCTTCAAACCCGGGAAGTCATTCACGATAGGTGCCAAAACGGTATCAAGGAATTCTTTTTCGCGGTCGAAAATATCAACGTCGTGTATGGTCACTTCGCCGTGAACCAGAAGCAACATGCCCACTCCTTGCATCGCTTCCAACACAGGGTAAATATTCTTCGCTGAGGTCACGCCAGAATCAGAGTTTGTGGTGGCACCTGCAGGGTATAGCTTCGCCGCAACAACCGCACCGGATGCCTTTGCTTTTTTGATTTCGTCTGGCGAGGTGTTGTCGGTCAGGTAAAGCGCCATTAATGGCTCAAACTGAGCGGAAGGCTTTTCCGCCATAATGCGCTCGCGGTAAGCAAGGGCCATTTCAGTGTTTGTAACAGGAGGAACGGTATTCGGCATGATGAGTGCGCGACCGTTATAGCGGCTGATGTCGCGGACGGTGTCTGTCAGCACTTCGCCATCGCGAACGTGCACATGCCAGTCGTCAGGGCGAGTAATTGTAAGTGTGGTCATTAAGGCGTCCCTCCATAGCAAAAATATCGGATTGGCGCCTGCTAGCAAGGAATGAGAAAGAAAACGCAAACGCTTGCGCTCAGGCGGCAGGATGATAGAGGAAAAGCCTTCATATTTCATCCCTTTTTATCGATGTAATGTCTAACAATGAGTGGGAATGCGTATGGTAGAACGTTGAAATGTAAGGCGTGGGCTGTCTTTGGGTTTTCTGATTAAAGGAGGGCGTTGGCTGCTGGCATAGCCCAAAAGATACTATTGCTGATTGATAGAGATATGGCTCATCGGTTTTAGGCTTGTCGTTCCATCAAATGTTCTACCCCAGAATTTTCAACAACGACAAAACCCAATCGCAAATATAGCTGTTTCGCTGGGTTCGTATTGATAACACTTAAACCGGCTCCGTTGCAAAGTTTTAAGTTTCAGGCAATCTAGTGTCACCTTCCTCGTCGTTTATTAAGCATAACTGATTTCAAAGGGCGTCACTTTTCTGGCCAGGTTATCCTCTGGGCCGTCCGTTGGTACTGCAAGTATGGGGTGAGTTACCGCGAACTGGCTGAAATGCTTGAGGAACGAGGTGTCGATGTCGACCACACCACTCTCTATCGTTGGGTGCAGAAATACGCCCCTGAGATTGAACGTCGGTTACGGTGGTACTGGAAGCCAACCCGGGCCACTTCGTGGCAACTCGATGAAACTTACGTCAAAGTCAAAGGTCGCTGGATGTA
>NZ_FUXU01000139.1 GCF_900167155.1 Enterovibrio nigricans DSM 22720
ATTAAAAACGCGGTATCGCCATTTACTTGGCGTACCCATCACCAAGGACACACTATGAAATACGTAAACACGCTGCTAAAGCAGCCATCGACCTACAAAGGGCTGGCCCTTCTTGGCTCAATGGCCGCCGTTGCCACTGGAAACGGGCATTTGTTCACAGCAGAAATGACCAATACGGGGATGGTCTACGGCGGCATGATCGGTACGCTAGTGCCTACCGTGTTGGGCCTTTGGGAAACCCTACGTAACGAACACACGGGAGAATAGCAACATGGCCAAGACAGGATTAAAAGCGAACGGAAAACTCAAAAAGGGTTACAAGTTCAAGAAAGGCGGCGGGACGGTGAAGGTCTCGATGACCAAGAAGAAAAAGACACCGCGTAAGCGCAAATAGGCGATCGCCAGAAAAGAAAAGGCCGCTCAAACGAGCGGCCTTTTTATTGTATCTGATAGATACGTGGTCAATTCATGGAAAGGATATAGATTAAATTCATTTAAAACAATTGGTTATATTCGCACATAGAGCACCCTGAGGTGCTTTTTATTGTTTATCTTAATTACTGGTCGTCGTAGGGCTCTATTTCCACACCTTCAAGTAAGTACCCCGCTTGCGCAAGATCGTGAGACATTGTCTGGGTTTTCAATGTGCCAACCACATACACAACATCCCAAAGCGCTTGAACAGGCGCCCCTTTTTCAAACTTCACATACACAATTTGATTGGGCGGAGGTGGCGGAACGTGAATGCAAGCCCCAAAAAATGGCACCAGCAGAAACTCCGTCACCGTATTCGCATCCCCTTCCAGTGGAATAACAAACCCCGGAATTCTCACTTCACTGTTATTCAGTTCAGGCCGAATGTTTCCCACCATACTTTGGCTTGGCTGATCATTGTCGTGATCGATAAAAGGCATGCCACGCTCGTCAAATTGATTGCGCTCTGACTCAGGAATTAAATCCATCCAATCCAACGTCAACGCATCGTCTGCTAATGCCAACGTTGGCAAACAAAGTGTCAGTAATAAAAACCACTTTTTCATACTAAATCCGTATAGTCATGCCGTCAGACAGAGACTGACGGTAAGCACGAAGTGCAGGAACACAGCCGACAAGGAATCCGGCAATCAACACAATGCCAAGTAACATCCACTCGTAACGGGTTAAAAACCCGAAAGAAAGCTGCAAACCGTATTGGCTGAGCACAAAGGGGGTAGCCATCTCTACCAGTAAAAACAGTACTGCTACACCCGCAACAATACCACACACGGTTAACAGCAAAGCTTCACTGACTAGCAAGAGAAATACATGCAACGGCCTTGCGCCAACAGCACGCAGTATGGCCATTTCACGTCGTCTTTCATTCAGGCTCGTCAACAAGCTCGACAGCATTCCTAATAAACCAGCAACCACGACGAACCCCGAAACCACCAGCAGCGCTTGTTCCGCCACTGACATCAGTCCCCACAACTCGTGCAAGGCAATACCAGGCATAATTGCAGTGAGGGGTTCTGCGGTATATTCGTTGATGGTGCGCTGCAAGGCAAATGTCTGGATACGGCTTTTTAAGCCCACGAAGACCGCCGTTATTTGTTTGGGTTGAAGCGAACTAACATCAATGTCGTCTGCTTGGATGTCGGCACCAAGGTTCGCCCCACTCTCCCAGCCAATATGAATGGCTTCAATCGCGGGTAACGATACATGAACACTACGATCGACAGGTGTGCCCGTGGGTGCCAGAACGCCCGTTATTACAAATGGCAGGTTGTCATGGCGGCTGAATTTCCTGTCCGCTAAGCCATGTGCAATCACCACTTCGTCGCCGATTTTATAACCCAGCTTCTTTGCAACTTCAGCGCCAACTACCGTATCAAACAATCCATCAAACGGCTTTCCTTCTGAAAATGTGAGAGGCTGTTTCTTCCCGTATTTGTAGTGTTCGAAGTAGTCTTCTGTTGTACCGACCACCCGAAAACCGCGATGAGAGTCTCCCAAAGAAATGGGTATTGACCACGCCACCGAGGGATGATTTCGAATGTCCTCAACACTTCGCCAATCAATATTGTTAGTGGCATTACCAATACGAAACACCGAGTAAAGCAACAGATTTACCTGTCCGGAACGAGCCCCCACAATAAGATCGGTCGCCGAAATGGTATTGGCAAAACTTTCTTTTGCTTGCGTTCTCAACCGCTCAACACCAATCAACAGTGCCACTGATACCGCGACAGTAAACACCGTCAGCAGTGCCGTCGCTTTACGGTTCTTGAGGCTTTGAACCGCTAACGTGAAAATGGTCATGTGACATCCACTCCCAATGCGCGCGTCGCGTTTAGATCGCTCAAGGCGACACTGCGATCAAAATGCGATTCCAGCGAATGGTCGTGACTGACGAACAGCAAAGACGCCTCCGCGTTCTCACACTCTTTCATCAGTAAAGAAACGAAGGTATTTCGTGAATCAAAGTCCAAAGCTGACGTCGGCTCATCGGCCAACACTAAGGCAGGTTTGCCTATCAAGGCTCTTGCTGCAGCGACACGTTGCTGCTGACCGATACTTAACGACGTCACGGGTTCATACAAACACGCATCCGGTAAGGCCAATCCCAACAAGAGCCTTTTCGCTTCCGCTTCGATGCTCCCTTCCACTTTCTGAGCACGAGAAGACGAAAAACGACACGGCAAGGTGACATTGTCGATCACTGAAAGATAAGGCAAGAGATTAAATTGTTGAAAAATATAGCCCAGATTGTCCGCTCTAAACGCATCACGTTCTGCGTTTTTCAACCGCGTGATATCGGTATCCAACATTTTCAGTCGACCCGATTCAGCCGCGTTGATTCCAGAAATCAAACTAAGGAGTGTGGATTTTCCACTGCCGCTTGCCCCTTTCAGAAAGACTTTTTCGCCTTTCCCCACGGCGAAATTTGCAATATCAATTTGCCATTCACCTTGACCCGGCCACCTGAAACACAGGTTTTCTATTTGCATCATAAAGATAAACAAAGGCCTCACGAAGAGGCCCCCAAGTCAGAATGTAAACGAACGCGCAGCAGGAGAAAGATCGCCAGCCACCACACCTTTATCCGTCAGCGCTTGAACGGTAATCTTTTCCGTTGTACTGAACGTATCAAACCAGTTTGTTGTTACCGTCTTGATTTCAGCAGGATTGTTACAGTTAAAGGTGTACTGCGCTGAAAATTCGCCATGTGATCCTTCTTGTCCATGATCGTCGTGATGATCGTGTCCTGTATGATCGTTATGGTCATCATGCTCATCTATATGCTTATCATGGCTATCGTGGTCGTCATGATGATCGTCATGGCCATGTGCGCTGTGGTCATGGCCTTCGTGGGCATCATGCTCTTCCATTAGCGTTTGCGCGATCTTGTGCTCTATCAGGTTACAGTCGGCTGAGGCGTTAATTGAAAACAAACCCGCCACTGCGGCCAGTTTTTCTTCCGCCTGATGGATCAAATTCGCCTGCTCATTGTTTTCTGGTGCATGCTCAAAACCAACAACATCCGCGCCTGGCGCCGTTATTTCTACTAACAACACATCGCCATCTTGCGCAATGTGCCACTCAACCACACCATGCTGATGTGCTTCATGCTGACGATGTAACGCGTCTTCCGCTGTTACAGTTGCTGCCATACCCAAAGAAATCGCACTCAGTGCAATTAAACCTGCTGTTTTCATAAATACTCCGAAAAAATAATACGTTATCGCTAGAAATTACTTAACGTTTTGATTCGGAGGGTCGCGCGCTTTTGCGATAGGATTACGAAGTGAATAAGAGGAAAACGCGTATTCAAACGCCTCAAAATTGCCGAGCAATGGCGGAATTTGATCAGATGTTGGTGGTGGTGTTGACGTTAAGCCGAGCGCACAAAGTACACAGTGGTGATCAATTGAGGATTCGTGGTGATGGGAGCCTTTGTGCTCTGCAAACGCGATGCCTTGCCACCCGATTAATACGGCGAGCAATATTGGCATTATGTGTCGAAGCAGTGTCGGCATGTCCATCAAATCGATCAGGGTGTAATGTTATAATATAACATTACACCCTGATCGATTTGAAGTGCGACAACGAACAAGACCGATATTGGCTAGCGTCTTTCGACGAGGCCTAGAATTTGTCTCACTTTGGGGCAAAAACGGCTTAGTGTTGGTATTGGTGTCCTAAGGCGTACAGTTCAGGTTTGGCAAATGGGATCAGTACGTACTGATCAGTAAATCGAGCCATTGTCGTTTGTTAAAAGTCTAAGTTCCTCGTACTAGCCAATTACTTTAAACTATGTCATGAAGAAGGTGAAAAAGGCTTACAAGAGTATTGTAACAAGAGACATAACGCAAAACGACGATCCAAATAGCACTCATTAAAATCGATTTTTGTATAAGCGTTTTCGTAATTCCAGCGCCTAGTTTTCAACAAACTTAAAATCATTTCGACTATCCCGCCACCATTAGAAATAGTTGCGACAACTCTGTCTCCATATTTAAAGCAAGGTTTTCCGTTGAACCAAGACGTCGTGCGGACACTCAATATGTAATTCTGGGGGGAAGATAAAGCCCAGCCATATAGCCCAAACGAACCATCAGTTACTTGCTCTACGTTAACTCCATCCAATTCAATTCCACAAGGTGTGACACTCGCAATCTTACCCTCTTTGGGGCAAATAATATCAACAAGCCCAGAGGAGTTTCGTATATAAACTTTAAAATCGAAAGGCATTGATGAACCTATTCTTTCCATTTTTTCATTGGAACAGTCAAGGTAATGCTTTATATACTCCACCAAGAATCCCTTCTACCTATCGTTTGAATAACGGGCATTTACTAACCCATACTGATTGAACTGCCTAAATCACAGCATTTCGATAAAAATACACCCAGAATGGGCGTCCACGTTGATTCTTGTTAGTTCTTAGATATCGGTATCAAAGCCCAAGTCCACGTCACAAGCAGCCTAGCCTCCCATGATGCACCACGTCGGCTTAAGTGGCAAAAGTGATGCTGACAAA
The DNA here is from genome assembly GCF_900167155.1 of Enterovibrio nigricans DSM 22720. GTDB lineage: Bacteria > Pseudomonadota > Gammaproteobacteria > Enterobacterales > Vibrionaceae > Enterovibrio > Enterovibrio nigricans. The sequence goes on from NZ_FUXU01000139.1 coordinate 5,021, forward strand.
AATCGCGCTACTGTTTTTGTATACCTTTAAGACTTTGTTGAACGAAGCCGCTACGCGGCAGAATAACGCCTTACCACCTACGTTTCTCCCAACCCTGCCAAACCGCAGCGGACTGGAGAAACACCATGAACCGTCAACAACAACGGCACTTCGATGCCCTTTATCAACGGCACCTCAATAACTTAACCCTTCAAGGCAAACGGCCCGCCACCATTGATGCCTACTCGCGTGCTGTCCGGCGTATCGCTCAGTTTTTCGATTCTCCCCCTGATAACCTCACCCAGCAACAGCTCAAAACCTACTTCGTGCGCCTTATCGCATCCCACTCTTGGAGTACCGTGAAACTTGACCGCAATGGATTGCAGTTCTTCTACCGCTACACCCTCAATAAACAGTGGCAATGGCTCGATATCGTTAAACCCCCTCAGGTCAAACGCTTGCCCGACATCTTAACCCCCAACGAAGTCGGCTTGCTCATCACCTTCACCCGACAACCTCGCTACCAACGCTTCTTCTACACCCTCTACTGTCTCGGATTACGTTTGGGTGAAGGGCTACAACTCACAGTCGGCGATATCGACAGTGCCAACCATCAGGTGCATGTGCGCAATGCTAAAGGCGGCAAAGACCGCTTGGTGCCGCTGTCGAGTAGACGACACCTGTTACCAAGTGTCGTCCCTCTAAGAACCCAGCGTGCAACTTTCACCGCACTAGGCTCAAGCCTTCACGAAGGCAC
>NZ_FUXU01000229.1 GCF_900167155.1 Enterovibrio nigricans DSM 22720
CATGAGACTACGACGATTGATGGGTGTAGCCGATCAGATCGTAGCTTCTAGATTTAGTTCCATCGATTTAAGCAACAAAGCCAGCGAGGCAAATAACCAGCACGCGACAAAGCAAATACTTGACGTGAATAAGCATAAATAATAGAAAAGAAGCTAGCAATTAGCCCAAACAAACCAATAATGTTGACAAACTTAGCTATTATTGAATTATTACCATAAATAGCCTGCAGAGCGCCAACTAAAGGTGCCGTATGTGATTTCATCGCCTCAGCACCCGCTCCGCCTGGAACTAAAAAAAGAACAAGTGCGGCAAAAAGTAACAGGAACAACATTGATGCTATAATTCCACGAGGCATGTCTCTAGCTGGATTTGTTGCTTCTTCAGCAGCAAGGGGAACGCCTTCAACTGCTAAAAACAACCACATTGCAAATGGCAAGGCGGTCCATATTCCAATATATCCTTCTGGTAAAAAGGCACTTGCCCCCAATAATTCTGAGTTTACTGGTATATCAAATAGATTATTTACTTCAAAATGGGGTAGCATACCTACCGTAAAAACGACCAGTGCAATCACAGCGAGGATTGTGATCACCATCATTATACGTAAAGCCTTGTTCAACCGAGTCAGGACCGGATCACTGGGGCACAACGTGATTTTAAGATTTACCAACCTATTGATCTCTCAAAAATTGATGCCAGTCTGTTGATCCCTTCCATGCTGGAGGCGACGAAAAAGAACACCGAATTGAACGGTGACGTATACGGCGTACCTCATATTTGGGGTACGAGCGGCCTCGTAGTAGACACAAAAACCGCGGCGGGTATTAAGGATTACACAGACCTGTGTGATGCGACCTATAAAGGTAAAATATCTTATCGACTGAAGCGACCTACCTTAATTGGTTTTGCATTTGCGATGGGTGAAGACCCGTTTGCGGCTTATAACGACCCTGCCAAATACCAAGCGATCCTCGATAAAGTGCAGCAAAAACTTATTGAGTGTAAGCCGAACGTAAAAGCCTACTGGTCTGGGGGCGATGAGCTGCTGAATCTTGTGCGCTCAGGCGAAGTCGTCGGCGCGATGGCGTGGGACGCGGGCGGCTGGAAAGTTAACCGTGACAATGCAGACATCACCTTCGTCGCCCCAGAATCCGGAGCATTAGGGGCTTTGTTGCTTAAATCGATGGAACTAAATCTAGAAGCTACGATCTGATCGGCTACACCCATCAATCGTCGTAGTCTCATGTCTAAACCTC
>NZ_FUXU01000102.1 GCF_900167155.1 Enterovibrio nigricans DSM 22720
TTATGCTGCTGGTGAACACATTGATACTCCTCTGAACAATACTGCATCCCTCGGTCAGAGTGATGAACTAGCGGGTTGTTAGCCTTGCGCTGTCTCAGAGCATTGGTGAATGCACGTTTAACTGTCGATGCTTTCATGTTGTCATCTAAGTGGAACCCCATGATTTTTCGCGAGTACGCATCGGTGACCAAACTCAGGTATGTGTGGCCTTTGTGTGTAGGGATATAAGTGATGTCGGCAACCCACAGTTGTTCTGGACGCTGAGGCTTCATCCCTTCTTTTACCAAGTTAGGGTGGCAGTGAAAGCGATGGTGACTCTGGGGCGTTTGGTGATAAGCACGCTTATTTCTCACGAGCAATCGATGATGCCTAAGCAACGTAAATAAGCGATCTCTTCCAACAAACAGCGCTTGTAGGCTCAATAAGTAGCACATAACATCCTTTTCAGCAGTCAGTACGCGAACAGGCTAACTGGAAAGACTATCGTTTAGAGTTGTTTGAGGAGTTGATTGAGGAAGGTCGTAAGTTCGGTATTTTCCTTACATTATCAAACCTACGACCTGCAGATATATCAGCAACAATCATGTCTCGTTTCACAATTTATTTATCCATCGTTTAGTTAATGACCGTGATTTTTTTTGCTGGATAACACCATCAGTACATTAGATTCTGTTTCTCGCTCATTGATCCCGAATCTATCCAGAGGTTCTTGTATTATCACTGATACTTCATTTGATTTGCCTATGCTGATCTAAGTGGATGAATTGAAACACAAAAGTAAACCTGATAGCAACGATGTTAACTTAGTATACTTTGGTAAAACTATGTTCAATCTTGCTCTGGCTTACTTTGGGTAATTATTAGATAATTCATCGAGTGATAATTAGTGAGCTGTAAAGCACTTACTAAAGCGCTCAGTGAATTCATCCACTTTATCATTATAAAGTGGATGTTTGATAAGTATCCTTTGCAATATTGCACAGGGTTGTCCTGCTATATTTTCAGCCTTGAATTGTTGCTCTTTCTTGTTAAAACGTTCATTAGTCAGGAGCTCCATAAACTGTGGGTTTGATACTGATTTTACTTCTCTGGTAACAAATTGTTTCAAAATTTTTAGCCTATCAGGATTTTTAACACCTTCAGATAATAGCGGTGATAAATATACTTCTAAACGGTAGTTGTTAGGAAAAATATACTGAAAAGTGTTTAGCGAACGCATAGCATGGAAGTTGTTTGTTATCACCAACCAGTCCGTGATATCTTTGAGTGATTCATTTTCAGTAATAGTAAAGTATGAGAATTCTGCGTTACCAACGGTATCTAAAGATAACGACTCTTTGTACAGGCGGTCACCATTCAGTCCCTTACGAATAAGGTAATTATACATATAGTCAGCTTCTACAACGCCTTCTTTGCGCCCTTTTCCTGATAGAATAATTGGTAGTGATTTGTCGTCTATTGCCATTTTATAAGCATCATCTAGGCGTCTTTCCAAAATGCCCTTGCCAGGTGTTGAGCCAAGCACAATGATACCCTTTGGCGTGAAGTTGGCAGACTTTGGGAATATTTTTCCAGTGTTTCTAAGGACAATGTTAAAAGCCTCATTAGCAATTACCGCTTTGCTTTTATCCAAATTATTGATAACGCGATCTGTATCTACTAAATTTGAAAATTTCTGCAATGCTAGTTGTTCGTCATTAAGACTGTTGTATAGTTCGAAAATCTTATCAAATTGACCTTCGGTGATTTTATTGTTGATATTTTCCGGCAAGACTTTAATAGATTCCAACTCCCTTATACGCTGGTCTAGAGTAGCGTCGCGTGTGATAATATGAGCATCGGCACCGATAGAGAAAACAATTAGAACGACCAATGGAATTTTCTTAAACATATTAATCCTTTTTGATAATTTAGGTTTTATTCGTTGTTATTACTTTTTGATTTGGATTACTTTTATCTGACATTTTCTATACGGTGACTGTCCGTATTTTATGATCAAATAATGTATTATTTCTCTTTAAACTTCAAAGATGAATCAATAGGATAGCAACAGATAAGATCGCTCTGTGACGTATAATTTTGACACAGCTAGATTCAGATAACTTATAGTAGGGAAAAACTCATGAACAGGTTGTAAATGAGTAAAAGGTTTAGCAGTTTTTGAGGCAGAAACGAGACAACGATGATCAGTAGACGTGCTAAGTGGTGTTTGATGCGTTTAAATCTATAGGTCTGCCCCCCCCCCAAGAATAGCGGCTTGAAACGGGTATCGAAGGGGGAAACACGGGGTAAATGGTCTAGGTTTATAGGTTTATAGGTTTACGTAAACCTATAAACCTCATTGAGGTAGCATGCCGAATCCTGTAAACGGTCAATGTCTTCCATTTGACACATCAACTTCTGCGCTCCAGTAACGACAATCCGCTTAACTGGGATTGCCTGACCACGGTTTTAGGGACTTTTGGCGACGTTGAAACAGGGCATATATGACCAACCCAAACTGTCGTCCGCCAGTTCCCAAACGATACGAGCAAACAGTGTGAGTTCTTTTACCCCATAGATACGACATTAGGACACTACAAAGGCTTTCTTGTGCTTTATGGCCTTATCTAAGGCAAACGCGAAGTGTTTCAGGGAGTAGGTTTTAATGACGGTCTACTGCCTAATTGGGTATAGGCATCATAGGGGTCATAAAGCGCGACACGTCGTGCTTTATCCAGTTGAGGTAGTTGATCACAGCGGTGATTTTCCCGTCGCCTGTTGTGGCAGAGAAAAGAATGTGCGTCACTTTAAGTGACGGGTTACTGTTTATCGCCATTGCTTGCGGTGTTCTTTGTCTGTTTGGCATGTAGGGAAGGCTTGCTGTTAACGGTTGGAGTATCACCGTCCAGTTGCTCACGGTCTTTTTGCGTGAGGGCGTAGAGTGGCAAGATACTGGTTAAATCAACAATTAATTGATATATAAGCAAAAGAGAAAGCACCGTCGGGTGCTTTCTCTTATTCAGGTGAACTTCAGTTCGTCAAATAGTAATGATGATTGGCTTTCTTTGCCAAAATGCCGCTTTCCATCAATTCGTCGAACAGTGTATCTACATCGTCAGATGAAAGCAGGAAGTGTTTAGAAACGGCTTTTTTGGAACAGGTAATCACCCCGTTCTGGATTGCGGCTTCAACGCGTTGAGCGAGTGTTTTTGGCTCATCATCCTCTTCCACCGTACTCGCGGTATCATGGATATCTGGTTTGTGCTCTAGGTACCCAACCGGTTTTGAAATTTCATGAGGCGTAATATCAATCTCAGTATGGTGCTGATAGAAGCGACGGAAACGCAGCTCTTCACCAATAACACCAACAAAGAATGCAGCGAACAGATCTAGCAAGATAGAGAGAAAAACAACCAACCCAAATTGCGCTGTCTGCTGAGAAACCGCAAAAGCATCTGCGATACCGTCAATTAATCCAATTGCAGAACCCTGTGTTACTGGTGGAAGAGCATCTCTTTCTTCTGCTAACCGAATTTGTTCTTCTCGCAGTTTATTGTTTTCAGCCTGAATACGGCTCATACCTGTAGCGATACGCTCCATTTCAATATATTTCTGCGCCGCAAGGTTATTGAGTGCTATTTGCTTCTCAATGGCTTCAATTTGTTGGTCATATGCCGTGATCTTTGCTTCTTGAATGGCAATGACGCCCTGTGCTTTGTTTGTTGCACTGTTAATGCCACCCACGCTGCCACCGATGGAAATGGCGGCAAGTACGAGGTAGAAAACGAGCGCTGTGAATGCACCGGTGTAATTTCTATGCGCACGTCGTTCGCCATATTCGTACCAGGCGTAAAATTTACCCGCTTCAAAAATGACAGCTAACGTACCAAACAGGAACATCATTAAAGGGCTGTCATCGATCGACAGAAAGAGTAAAAGCGAAAAAACGGTTGATGTAACAACCGCAGCGCCAGTAAAGCTGTATACGCTAAACATGGCAAAAGGACCTTTGGGATATCTGTACCCCAACATGTTTTTATAATGCATAAGATGTAACAAATAGTGCGTCCCCGCAGGGCAATTAACGAGCAAGTGATGATTTTCCAAGCACAAGGCCGAAAGCAAAAACGTATGCGCGATGCGGGGATCGGGTGATAAAGGCGGGGAGGATACCCCATACAAGAGTTGGATACTTCAACCATCTCTTGTATTCGGGTTTGAGTGTTGAATTAGTCAGCGAATTGTTAATATTTTGAACGAATTGCTTTCGACGTTAGGGGGTTAAGCCTTGATAAGTCGGGAGACGGGCTGTGCGTTAATAGGCTTTGTCACTCTCCATTGCCCATAGGTGGGCGGCAACCAGTGCTTTCCATGGTGAAAATTGTGAAAGCCACTGTTGTGTTTGCTTTTGCGAAAGAGGTTCATCTGAGCCCAATAAACGTTGCAGACTTTTTCTTACTGCCACGTCCCCATGCAGTGAGCCATCCAACCACCCAAAACCTCTCAATAGTGTGTAACTGACTGTCCAAGGGCCAACTCCCTTAATGGCCAGCAGTGCTTTGTCGATGTCTATTGGAGAGACGTCCGGTGAAAGATTTAACTGACCGTTGATGACGCGTTGCGCGACCAATTGGATGGTTTGTGCCTTCGCATTGGAATAGCCACACTTGCGGTATTCGGAGATCGGTAATTTGGCCAAGTGGTGAGGGCTTGGTTGACACCACAAACCTGAACTGTGTTTTATTTCCGACGTCTCAATGAGCCTTCGGCGAATAGAAACTGCCGCTTCAACACTGATAAGTTGCCCGGTGATTGCCCAAACAATGGCTTCAAACGGTGTGGCGGTTTGCGGAATTCTTAACCCTGAGCTGTGCCGAAGTAATTTGGCAATATCGGGGTGTGATTGATACGCCAATTCAAACTGAGCAGTCGGCTGCAAAAGGCCTAACATATTGTTCAATAGAAGCAGTAATGCATTGTTGTCAAAACCGGAAAGATGACCATCTGCGTGAAGCGAAGCAATTGCTTTTTTCTGCTCCAGCGTAATGGTTAAAAGGCAGGGGAGGGCTGATATGACCAGTCCCTTTTTTATCGTGTTGCCTTCCACCAATTCCGCAATAGCACATTTGTCTCTGCGGTGAAAAGCCAGAAAATATTCCGATTGGAAGTTGTCAGGAAGCGCGGTCGTCACTTCGAAGTGTGTAGTCATGCTGATTCCTTTCCATGTTATCCCTCGCCAGCGTAGTGTACCCTGCGTTTTGACGCGAATAAAAGGTATTTTAGTGCACTATAACTGAATGGTGTGGCAGTGATCTATACCTACCGAAATGTGTCATAAACCGTACCAGATTAGCATTGCACTACGAGGAAATATAACGTCTTTCCGGTCGCCCAACGCTGCCGTAATTCACATGGGCCTGTAATTCGAAGGTGCTGACGAGGTACTCAAGGTAGCGTCGGGCTGTGGTGCGACTGGCACCGATTAACGCACCAACTTCTTCTGCATTAAGTGGTTCATCAGAATCAGAAAAGACGCCGCGTATTTTATCAAGAGTAATAACATCGATGCCTTTGGGAAGGCGAGAAGCTAAGGACTCAGATTCAATGTTTGGCGCTTGAATGGATCGTTGCGGGAGGACGGTATCAACATCAGTTTGAGCGAGTGATTCCATCGCCTTCAGTTTGTTCAAATGCGCAAAATATTGCCCGATAACTTCCTGAAGGCGTTCGAAAACCAGCGGTTTTAGGATGTAATAGAACACGCCGCCACGTAGGGCTTCTCGTAGCGTATCGACTTCTTTGGCTGCTGTGATGAGAATAACGTCAGTGGTGCTATTGCTCGCGCGAAGCTTTCTCAGTAGATCTAAACCAGTTCCACTGGGGAAGTGGTTATCAAGGAGGAGCAACTCAGGTTTGAACACATCAACGAGGTCTTCTGCATCCTCTAGCGTATGTGCTATTCCTACCAATTCCACGCCTTCAATTTTTGCCAGAAAGCGCTTTTGAATTTCGGCGATTTGGATGTCATCTTCAGCGATAACGACACGAATTTTTTGAGTCATCGGTAATACTGCTTCCTTTTCACTCATTACAGTCTAGCTGTCATTCATTTCACCTTTAGGGATGTAGACGGTAAATCGACTACCGTACTCATCCCCAGGTTCAAGTAATATTGTGCCATTAAGCTTTTGAAGGAGTTTCTGAACAAGGTGCAACCCATACCCATGACCTTCTTCTTGCTTGCTGGAAACGCCTTTTCTGAAAATGCTTTCTTGCTTATCTTCGGGGATGCCTGATCCTTCGTCTTCTATTTCAAAGATTAAGTCATTTCCCAGATCAGTCATTGATAGACGAACTTCGTGACGCTGATTTCGCAGTGTTGCTTCTAACGCATTGTCGATAAGACTCCCAATGATACTGACGAGATCTTCTCGTGGAATATGATCAGGAATGGCTTTCATACTGCTTTCTGTGTCAATCTCTAATTTTAGCCCTAACTCTTTGGCACGATTGTATTTTCCAAGTAAACAACCAGCGAGGATAGGGTCCGGTATGGCGTCTACTAAAAGCTGTATTAATGCTTGATGGCTTTGGGTTTCCTGTCCAATGAGTGTAAGAGCCTCTTCGCTGGCACCAATCTCTATCAAGCCTGCGATGGTATGAAGTTTGTTTGAATATTCGTGGGATTGGCTTCTTAAGGTATCGGCGTATTGTTGAATTTGTGTCAATTGCTTGCTGATTGAATCCAGCTCGTCTTTTCGACGGAAACTGGAAACCACACCCGTGATTTCATTGTCTTGAAGCATTGGAAGACGATTGACGATCAGATTTCTGTCTTGTAACCAGATTTCTTTATCGAATTGCGGGTCTCCGGTGCGCAAAACCTCCATTATACGGCTGTCTGGAAGTACTTCTTCTATGGGTTTGCCCGATAACTGGGTGTTGGCATCGAGGCCGAGCGTTTCAATAGCAGCGCGGTTAAAGGTCGTGATTATTCCTTCGCTATTCACTGCAATGATCCCTTCGCGAACGGATTCTAACGTGGCGTTTCTTTCTTGGAACAGCTGGCCGATCTGTTCTGGTTCTAGCCCGAAAATGGCTTTTTTGAAATGGTTAGCAAACCATAGTCCCGTGAACACGCTGAGCCCGAAACTGAGCAAGATGACGATATAGAGGGTTGTTTTATAGCGCTCAATGATTCCCTCTACAGAGGAGAGCATGAACCCGACGCTAACGATACCCACTACGCGTTCATTATTTGAGTCAAAAATCGGGGCTTTTCCACGAACAGATGCCCCCAAACTCCCCACCGCTTTTTGGATGTAGGGTTTGCCATAAAGCAGTGCGGGTTCGTTGTAATCCCCTTCGTCATCGTACATGGGTTTACCGACCCGTTCCCAAGAGGGATGCGCAAGCCGAATCCCATTCCTGTCACCAATAACGACAAATCTGGCATCGTTAATGGCAGCAAGATCCAGCGTTAGCGGTTGAAGAAATTCACTGTCACGGCTTTCAACGGCATCAATTAGTTGGGGCATGGAAGATATGGTTTTCGCGACGTGCAGGGCACGTTGACCAATCTGCTCGTCAAGAGAATGGCTTAAATAGGCAAGCGTGAAAAAACCGATCAACCCAGTTTGCAATAACGCCATCATGCCGAGGATCAGCATCATGCGGGTTTTCAGTTTAAACGATCGTAAAGAAAGCATTGATAGATCTTAGTCTTACTGTCTGTTTACATCTGGTTGTCGAGTCACAATACGTTGTCATTTATCTGTTGAAAGGGGGGAATTCTTGCGGCGTATCACGCAAGTGAACAATATGCCCAAAATGAATTTTAAAATTTAAAAAAACATTAAAAACACAAACTTTCCAAGGGTTAGATCTGTAAATAGTGTTGAAGGGTATTAACACATCTCGTCCACAGGACGGAACGACACGAGGAAATACGTATGTTTTCAGCTCTTTTCGCAAAGAAACGCTCACTTGTCGCCGCTTTGGCTCTTTCGTCAGTGCTGGGTGCTGGTGTGGCAAATGCGGCCGTAGAAGAAGTTCACTTTTTGATCCCCGGTGGTGCTGGTGGCGGCTGGGATGGCACGGCACGCGGCACGGGAGAGGCGCTTTCTAAGTCTGGTTTGGTTGACACCGTTTCTTATGAAAATATGTCCGGTGGTGGTGGTGGCAAAGCGATCGCGCACCTGATTGAAGTCTCTGATCAAGCAGACAACACTTTGATGGTCAATTCTACACCTATCGTTATACGCTCTCTTTCCAAAGTGTTCCCACAATCTTTCCGTGATCTGACTCCGATTGCCGCCACTATTGGTGATTACGCCGCTTTCGTTGTTCCAAAAAATTCGAAGTACACATCGTTTAGCGAAGTGGTCGATGACTACAAAGCCAATCCGCGTTCTGTTTCTGTTGCTGGAGGTTCGTCTCGCGGCGGTATGGACCACCTTGTTGCAGCGATGGCCTTTAAAGCGGCGGGCGGTGATCCAAAGCGTGTGAAGTATGTTGCTTACGATGCAGGCGGTAAAGCCATGGCAGGCATGTTATCTGGTGAAACTCAAATTCTTTCCACCGGCTTTTCTGAGGCGCTGGCACTGAAAAATGCAGGTGAAGTTCGCATTCTAGCTATGACTGGTCCTGAGCGTTCGGCGGCGGCACCAGACGTTCCAACACTGAAAGAATTGGGTTACGACGCAGAGTTTACAAACTGGCGCGGATTCTTTGGTGCCCCCGGTCTTTCCGACGCGCAGGCTGACGAATACGCTGCTGTGCTTGAAAAAATGTACGGTACGGATGCGTGGGTAGAGGTGCGTGACCGTAATGGTTGGACAGAAATCTTCAAGCCACGTGCGGAGTTCGTTACTTTCCTTGAAGGTCAGGAGCAGGAAGTGGGCGGTTTGATGAAAGAGCTGGGTTTCTTACGCTAAACACCGGCCTAAAAATGCTGGGCCAACGGACAAGGCCCAGTACCTATCTTACTGATGGGGCTCCCCATCTGCTGTTGTCATCAAGGAGTGTCTGATGATTGTCACTAAAGACCATATCGGTGGTCTCGTATTTCTCTGTCTTTCAGTGGCATACGGGTACTACGCCCGAACAATCCCCATGTTTCCTGGTGATGAGTACGAACCATTTAATGCGCAAACGTTACCCATCGCTCTGTCTTGGATGGGCGGTATTCTTGCCATATTGATGCTCGCGACAGCGAGGCGAGATGCTGCAAGCAAGCTTTCCGTTGCGGGGCTGGATTTCTTACTTGTGGCCAAGCTACTTGCGTTGATTGTGGCATTTGCTTTTGCACTTGAATGGGTTGGCTTCACCTTATCTACGATCTTCTTCTTAATTGGCGGTTATTGGGTACTGGGAGAGCGCAGACCAAAAATGCTCTTTATAGCATCCGTTCCTTTTGCAGTTGGTATCTGGTTTGTTCTTGCGAAACTGCTCGATATTTATCTCGCCCCGGGACGTTTTTTCACGCAGATTTTGGGAGGTTAATGCTATGTGGGATGGAATTTCTACCGGTTTAAGCACGGCGATTATGCCATTCAATATATTGATGGTTGTCGTAGGCTGTTTCGCAGGTACATTTATTGGCATGTTGCCGGGACTCGGGCCAATTTCAGCCGTTGCTTTGATGATCCCGATTACCTACGGATTAGACCCAGCATCCGGCATCATTTTGATGGCGGGTGTATACTACGGCGCTGTTTTTGGCGGTTCAACATCTTCGATTCTTATTAATGCACCGGGTTGTGCTAGCACGGTAGTAACTGCGTTTGATGGCTACCCAATGGCGCAAAATCGTCAGGCAGGTAAGGCGTTAGCACTGGCGGCGTATTCGTCATTCACGGGCGGTACCATTGGTGCAATTATTCTTTTGTTTGCCGCACCCGCACTTGCATCGGTTTCCCTTAGTTTCCAGTCTTCTGACTATTTTGCTCTGATGATCCTTGGCCTGACAGCGGTCTCTGCATTTGCGGGGAAAGGGCAAGTACTGAAAGCCATGACGATGACAGTCTTTGGCTTGATGATTGCCACGATCGGGACAGATGCGATTACCGGCGCACCGCGATTTACGTTTAATAATATCGATTTGGTCGATGGTATCAGTTTCCTGCTGCTGGCAATGGCAACGTTTGCGTTGGCTGAAGTTGTGACGACAGTGATGAAAGGGCAGCACAAAGAAAAAGAAGCTGACATGGACATGGCAGCGTTGGGCAGCATGAAATTGTCTAAAGAAGAAGTGAAAGAAGTCGCTCCCACTGTGGCCCGCTCTTCGCTATTTGGTTTTATTGTGGGTGTGTTACCAGGGGCTGGGGCAACCATCGCTTCATTTTTGGCTTACGGTTTAGAACGCAATATTGCGCCACGTCGATTAAAAGAGAAGTTTGGTAAAGGCGCATTGCGTGGTTTGGCTGCGCCAGAATCCGCCAATAATGCCGCGTCAACAGGCTCGTTTGTACCATTGTTGACGCTGGGTATTCCGGGCTCTGGTACAACTGCCATCATGTTAGGTGCGTTGATCGCTTACGGTATTCAACCGGGGCCGCGTTTGTTTGTGGATAATCCGGATGTGTTTTGGTCTGTGATCATCTCCATGTATTTCGGCAACATGGTCTTACTTATCTTAAATCTGCCGCTTATACCCTACATATCACGGCTGTTGGCTATACCAAGACCAATCCTGATTCCACTCATTTTGTTCTTCTCTATCACGGGTGTGTATCTGGTCAGCTTCAACACTTTTGACATTAATGTGATGGTGATTATTACGATTGTAGCGATATTCCTAAGGTTGTTGGATTTCCCGATGGCTCCCATGCTCTTGGGCTTCATTCTTGGCGGCATCATGGAAAACAACCTCAGTAGAGCGTTAATCATTTCAGATGGCAGTCTTAATTTCATCTGGGAACGTCCGCTTACACTCACGATTATGAGTATCTCTTTATTTGTACTTTTTTTGCCGCTTATTCGCAAAGCATTGGATAAGTTTGGTATTAGAACCAGCATTCAGACAGCGAATTCGCAAGCCGATCGCAGTGATGGCTAGCCGTAGTATTGTCTTAAATGCGTATAGATAAAGCCCCTAATTTGGGGCTTTTTATGTTCGAGCTGCAGTACAAAGTAAATACTTTCAAAGGAATTTTATTGAACACTCTTTTATTCAGGTTGAAGAAAATGTGCACATCGGGTTAGCATGTTACTAGCGATGAGCATGAACGATGACATCGGTATGCGTTGATAGGCTTTGTTGCTTAAATCGATGGAACTAAATCTAGAAGCTACGAT
>NZ_FUXU01000181.1 GCF_900167155.1 Enterovibrio nigricans DSM 22720
GCTTTATTCAGGATCCTAGGGTCATCTGGTGATACAGATGGTTCACTCTTATCGCGGTGAACAGCGCTTCATACGACTTCAGGTCGCACGGACAATTCCAAGTTACATTGATTGGGATGCAGCCAAAATTTCGGATAACTTAAGATATACCAAATACGACAATTAACTACAAAGTAGTGGCTCGTTTTGCTAACCACTACAATGCAATGTCATCATTGGTTGATTCGTTCTAATGTGAGAGTTATTTTATCCACATTACTAAAGAATCGAGCAGGATATGCCGTTGGGTATTCAGACTCAATTAATGTTTCTGTAACTGATAAAATACGGGTCAACTCATCAGCAATACGTGTTTCATCGACTTGAAGAATATTTGTGGCACGCTGTAAATTTGGTGTAGATTTTAATATATGTCCAGCAAACACACGATTAGCATGAGTGAGAATTCCGTACTTTTTCTTATCTGACTGTCGATTAGTTTGACCTAACAGATCTTTAATTCGTCGCTCGATAACTCTATGATGTATAACGGCATTTATTAATTTAATACCACTAACAGATGAGTTAAATATTGCTTTGTACGCTGAACCTTCTAAGTTTTCAAAGAACTTACCACGTTGGCTCTTTAATAATGCTAAAGTCGATGGTCTACAACTTAAGCAAGCTAATGCATCCAAGGCTTCATCAATATCGATACTCTTGTCACCCAATAAATCACTAGATATATCGCTTCTAAGCAGTTGATATGTGTAATCTTCAATTATTAGTTCATCGCGCAAGCGTACTTGTTGAGGGTGTTGAGAGGCAAAGTCTCTACCAAGAACTCGGTTTTGATGGTTATTAGCTCTAGTGATGGAATTAATAATGTCATCAGATGCTCCGTCTGGTATCTGTATGAATCGAGCTTGAACTTTTAGATTCGCTAAAGTTTCCTCATCAATACCCTCTAAGGATCCAATGCTACTGACTGTCTGAGCACCATTTATCACACTTACATCTCGGAAGTTAAATCGCCCCATGTCCCGTTGGTTAGTTTTATTACGTCGATGAGGCTCAACTGAACGGACAAGGACAGTAATACCATTGTTATAGAACCAAAAATGTTCTGGGTCGCTGAATGCCGTTTGCTTGATGGATTCATTGACTTCTGTATTGCCTAGTAAATTACGAATATTCTTAGTAAACAATTTCGATGAGTGTTGTTGCCACCATTCAGCGATTTGATCCCCACTAACTACACCGAAAAATGCGGTGTATGGATTGTCAATTTTGCCATATTGCTCTAGCTCGATGTCTTCTAGATCTACGGTTGCTGATGTCTGCGCATGTCGCCATTGAGTAATATCTTCGGAAGAAACTAAGTGAACCTGAAATGGTAGTTCATGATTGGGAGGTATAGATTCTAAAGATGCAGCTTCGTTTAGTTCATGCTGCCACTGCTGCATATCAGATAGAATCGTACTTGCGGCTCCACGCTTCCCCGTATGAGCCATAACAAAGAGAAACTTATAGTCAATAGAATTAAGAGCTTGACCTATGTCTTCACGTTTGTTTCTCAGAATAGGATCGAAGCGATCGTATTCTTCTTCTATTAAGTGATCACACGCTTGTTTAAAAACTAGGAAATCTGCGTTTGTCCAAGTTGAGCTACCTGATTGAGAAAATTTTGCTTGTACAACAACAACCGTTTTTTCTGTATGGTTTACATGTATAGCATCAATCCCACCATCCTGTGAACTATCGCATACAGAAGATCCAGCAACATTATCATCAACTTGCCCTAAGTGGTGAACAACAAATGCCGCTATAGCTCGACTCGCCATTTTTATGTTGTAGTCGGATTGATCTGTAGAGCATTCACGTTTATGAATAAAAGATTCAAAGCGTTCTCGCAATGTTGTACCTAATCTTGTTGCCATCAAGTTAGCGGTTGCAGCGGCAGAGGTTGCATTATCCTCTGGTGTTAAATCTGTAACGAAAGCCATAAATTTCCTGAATATCAAGTGATGTATGTAGAATTGTTCATATTAACTACACACTATCGCTGAGCTAAAAAACATTAGTCAATTAAACACATATTGCGACATTAGTATAACTTGGTCAATATCAGGAAATACATAGTGCTTGAAATTGTTGTACTGAATTGTTTTGGGGCAGAAACGCGCTAGAGCAGCTCGGCCTAGCACGAGTATGGACAAAAATAATTTAACCCGCCGCGCTATGCCTCATATTTTAGATTAGAAAAAGTATCTATGAACCTTGCTAATTCACTTCTTCAAAATACGTCCAGTCGTATTATCCATTCTGTATTGGGAAATAGACCCATCTAATATGTGCTCAATTACTTCAAGTACTGTCGCAAGCGGAGCATGGAACCACTCTCGAGGGCTGTAGGTGTGCCCATCATGTGCTTTGAGTGTGATGTTCAGCCTTTGATTAGCCAAAAAACCGTGAACCAACGTCTCTAGCTTATGCGCATCAATGTTGTAGCACTCTGTTGTCATCACAACACGCACAGGTGCCTCTAGGAACGTTCTGTCTTTCTCAGCATATTTAATGCGGTCTTCAACAGTGCTATCGGTAAAGCCTACTTTGTAGAGATTTGATTTATAGGGAGCCAGTGTACTATCAGTACTCTTACTCGCTAGAACATAAACCGTTCCCGTTGGAATTGGATTATCACTAGGTTCAAGAAGTGCTCCGTCGCGAATGACCTTCTGACCTTGCTCATCTCGCACTAGCCCATGCGTTAAAGACTGAAACAACATATGAGATTCGGTACCATTCTCAAAGACAAGGTGTTACCGCCGATGTAAAAATGACCCACTAACGTCGATTTAAAATTGACCCACCTGAGACAAAATGTCTGTTCGTTTCATGGATAAAACGGCGG
>NZ_FUXU01000159.1 GCF_900167155.1 Enterovibrio nigricans DSM 22720
CATGAGACTACGACGATTGATGGGTGTAGCCGATCAGATCGTAGCTTCTAGATTTAGTTCCATCGATTTAAGCAACAAAGCCGTTTCCACCCTTTAGGGTAGTCTATTTATCCTAACTGATTCAGGGATAAGACTCGGCAATAGGTTGTCTTTCATATAATTACCTTGAATAAAATGCGTAACGAGTTTGCCTATGAATAAACCGGAACACCACTTAATCGCTTGCCATGAATGTGGACTGGTTTCCGTAATTCCAGACCTGGAAAACGGAAATAAAGCATCATGTCCTCGTTGCAGCCATACCTTGGTAAGACGTGTTGCCAATTGCACGGCGAAGGTAACCGCGATCGGAATGTCGTGTCTCGTCATGTTGTTACTCAGTTGCTCCTTCCCGTTTATGTCATTCAGTGCAAGCGGTCTCAGCCATCAGATTTCGCTTATTGATGCACTTCAGGTTATTCGTCATTTTGACAACAATGCACTTGCGGCTTTATTACTTTCGACGGTGATTTTTTTACCCGCACTTTATATCGTTGTGGTGGTATACCTTTTTCGGTTGGCAGAAAAAAAATCACAAGGAAAGCGCGTTATCACGTCTTTTTCAGTAGTGAAACGTCTCTGTAGATTGGTTTTTCGCGTTGAAATTTGGCTGCTTGTCGACATTTTCTTAATCGGTGTGATTGTCAGTTTGGTGAAAATCGCGGCATTGGCCGATGTGGAATTGGGCGCAGGTTTCTGGAGCTACAGCATCTATAGCGCCTTGGTGGTGGTGTTTTCAAGGGCGATAGATAAAGCGTGGTTGTGGGATAATTTGCTCTCATATTGTTCGACAGGAAACGTAAAGTCGGGCGATACGCATTTATCTAACAACCACGTGGCTTGTAGTTTGTGTCACCAAATTAACCCGTATGATCTTGAATGGACACCGTCTTACTGTTGCCGCTGTGACGCGAAACTTCATCATTATGACCCCCACGCCAATGACAGTTGGGCCTGGTCGTTTCTCATCAGTGCCATCATTTTCTATTTTCCAGCAAACCTCTATCCCATGATGTACACCGTCAGCCTTGGTAGTGTTGAGCGTTCAACCATTATGGACGGTGTCATATTGCTTTGGCAGTTCGGTTCTTATCCGGTTGCTGCCGTAATATTTATCGCCAGCATTTTTGTACCGATGACCAAGATGTTTATCATGATCTGGCTTCTTCGGTCATCCAATGCCAGTCAATATGAAGACGATGCAAGCGCACTCAAAAAGCTAAAATACTATCGATTCACAGAACTGGTTGGACGATGGTCAATGATTGATGTGTTTGTGGTCGCGTTGCTTTCTGCCTTGGTTAATTTAAAGGGGATCATGAGTATTAGTCCGGGGCCTGCCGCGCTGTATTTTGCCATCGTGGTATTTTTTACAATGTGTGCAGCGTTGGTGTTCGATCCTCGCACGTTCTGGGGGCCTTACGAAAAACCAATGCATCACGACGATCAGCGTTTGATTGTTCAAACCGTGTGAGTGGATAAATGAACGAACAAGAAGAAGTGACAGCAACGGTAAAGAAAGGGCGTTCATTCTCGGCCATCTGGATATTGCCTATTGTGTCTTTTGCCATTGGCCTTTGGATGCTTTATCAATACCAAAGCAACCAAGGAACACTCATTACACTCTATGTACAAACTGCCGAGGGAATAGAGGCAGGTAAAACTGAAATTAGAGCACTGAGTGTCAAAGTGGGGGTAGTCACAGAAGTTTCGCTGAACGATGACTATTCAGCCATCGTACTGAAAGCCCGCATGGATAAAGACGCGAACCGTATGCTATTGAAAGACTCAACATTCTGGGTGGTTAAGCCGCGAATTGGTAAAGAGGGCGTCTCTGGTTTGCAGACTTTGCTGTCAGGTGCGTATATCGCGTTACGACCTGGCCAATCGGAGGAAATAGAAGATACCTTCACTGTATTGGAAGTGCCGCCGGTGGCCCCACCTGATGCAAAAGGATTGAGAGTCGTTCTCTTTGCGCAAAAAGCAGGAAAGCTTTCAGTTGGCGATCCTGTTTTATTTGATGGTTTTACTGTGGGTCGAGTTGAAAATGTCAGCTTTGATATTGAAAAACAAAAAGCCGCTTATCAGATCTTCGTTTTTCAGCCTTATGATTCACTGATACGCAGCGAGTCACGCTTTTGGCTGACGTCCGGTTTGAATATCAAGCTCAATGCTCAAGGGTTTGATGTGGAAGTTGCTTCTCTAGAATCGTTGATCAGTGGCGGTGTCACTTTTGCAGTTCCCAAAGGACAACCCTCCGGTCATGCCATCACAGAACAGATGACAAATTTCAGGCTGTTTGACGATATCAAACAGATGCAAGAACAGATGTATGACGATTATTTGGAATACGCTTTGTTGTTTGGGGAGTCGGTGAGAGGATTAAATCCCGGGGCGCCCGTTGAATATCGGGGTATTCGAATTGGCACCGTTGAGAAAGTACCTCTTCATTTAAACGATAAGCAGCATGGCTTTGCCTCTAAGCAGATTCCGGTGCTTATCCATATCGAAATAGAGCGCATTTTGGAACCCACGCTGACGATCACGGCGGAAGAGTTGATTGATGATTTTGATAATGAGTTTAAAAACGGCCTGCGCGCAACATTAAAAACAGGGAATCTGCTGACGGGGGCACTCTATATTGATACCGATTTCTATGAAGATGAAGTTGATAAAAGCTACACGAAACTCTATAGAGGCTATCGTAATTTCCCGACTGTTTCGGGGGACTTTGTACAGTTCCAGCGTCAAATTGGCAGTATCCTCAATAAGCTTAATAACCTCCCAGTAGAAAGCGTACTCACCTCACTGGATAACACTCTTATCACGACACAACAAACAATAGGCACGGTAAACGATGCAGCGAAAGAATTAGACTCTCTGCTTAAACGGCTTGATAACTTAGCCAAAAAAGACGAAACCCAAAAGTTGCCGAAAGAAATCAAGCAAACATTGCAACAACTTCAAGTGACGCTTAAAGGATTCAGTCCTGACTCCACCTCCTATCAACAACTTCAGGAAACCATGAAGAGCTTTAACGATGCAATGGACGAATTTGGCCCACTGATGCAAAAGCTAAATCAGAAACCTGATTCACTTATTTTTGGCGATAACCCCAAAGCAGACCCAATACCGGCAAAAGGAGACGTTCAGTGAAGCAGTTTATGCAGGTTGTGATAGCAAGTTTGATCTTGTTCGGATGCAGTTCAACACCGCAGACACAAACAACGACATATCTTCTTTCGTCCATGTCCGTTGGTACAGCAGTCTATGACGAAACTATGCCAAAGTTGTTGGTTCAACCTGCCAACGTTGCGAGTTATTTGTCTGGAGACGGTATTGCATATCGAACATCAGCTAATGAAGTGGTCATCGCGCAAAACAACTTATGGGGAGAGGATATCGCCGAACAAATCTCTACACTGTTAGTCAATCGACTGAAAAGAGCGCCATTGAGCGTTTGGCCAATGCGAGGAAATTCTACAATTGACACAATGGAGGCGCAGAAACTCTTGATCAATGTGGCTCAATTTGAAGGTAACTACAAAGGCAACGCGATCTTTGCAGGAGAATGGAGTTTGGTGGATGCTCAGGGGAGCCTGATTGTGTCAGAAAACTTCTATTTTGAGGAGCCGTTGAGAGAAGAAGGTTACAAGGCATTGGTGGATGCATTAGATCAAACAGTAGATATGCTGGCAGATGTCATTGCGAATGCGTTAACTCCGATAAGTGCTTAAACAAGTTAGATTGCGGCTTTCATGTGGCTTTGTTGCTTAAATCGATGGAACTAAATCTAGAAGCTACGAT
>NZ_FUXU01000197.1 GCF_900167155.1 Enterovibrio nigricans DSM 22720
CATGCTTAATAAACGACGAGGAAGGTGACACTAGATTGCCTGAAACCTAAAACTTTGCAACGGAGCCCTAAATTTTGTTGGAAGGATGAAATTGCTTGATAGCCAGTCGACATACACGGGTGGCAATTGTCGCTTTGCTTGATGCGAAGTAGTCATTGGCGGAAAAGCGGGAGCTTTTGCTAGAGTATTCCAAACATTGTTATCAATCACGTCTGCTGCGCGAAAAATTACGGTTTGCATCTACGTTAAGTTATTCACTTTTTCTGTGGATAACTCGGTTATTTGTGTTGGTTATGCCAACCTATATCTCAGATAGTAAAAGGATTATGGCTGGTTGGTTATCTTGCGGTCATAATTCATACACTTGGTATCAATTTCTTTCTCCTCGCAAATTTTGTTCTATTTTGAATTCCTTATTCGTTAAACTAGGTGTCACGAAGCGGAGAGGCCCCGTGTGGAAGATAATGTTTGGAGTATGCATTGATCTCTGTAGAAAAATATGAGGGATTAACAGCACGGATTGCGCTCATTAATGAGGAAATTAAACGGCAGGATGTCGAATTCTACCTGTTTGTCCCTGGGGAATTGAATTTCTCCAAAAACGTTATCAGTGAAGATCAGTTCTACAATACGGTATTGTCTAATACCCGTACTTATTTCACGTCTCAGTACCATTTACCGCTGGTGCATTCTCGACTTGCGAGTCGGGATAAATTGCCGTCTGACAAATACCGCGTCAGTTTGAGTTTGTACGCCTATCAATATGCGCTTTCTTTAGAAAAAACGACGCATCGATTCTTCGATACGATGGCAGATGTTGGGGAAGATGAAGCGGTCGAGCAATTGGAATTTATCACCGATATGGCGGTGGAAATTCTTCGACGACTTCGTCGTTATGTGCCAAAAGACGAAAGCCTCATTAAATACTACAACAACATCGATAACTATCTGTCTTGGTTGACGGAGCAACGTTTCTTGTCGTTGGTTGCGCACATGCCGAGAAGCGCTGCATTTAAACCGATGCGCGAGCAGTTGATAGGGTTTTGTGAATCTGAGGCGAAATACCGTGTCGAACGAAATTATAACTCGTTAAAAGCCCAGAATGACCCTACGCGCATGGTGAACAAAATGCGCTTAGCGAGACGTTTGATTGAATACCCCGTTACGATTCGACAAAACGATGTGGTATTAGGCCAAACCTTGAACAAGTTGGCGAAGGGCACCGCAACAGGGCTGGTGATGATCTTTGTGACGTTCGCGATTATCCGAATGCGCAGTTTCTTGGGTGAAATTACCATGTCGTTTGTACTGGCGATGGCTGGTCTTTATGCGCTTCGCGAGATTTTTAAAGATGATTTGAGAGACGTACTTTGGCGCTGGATTCGTAAAGGGCGACCGAAGTGGCGCAAGATGTTTACTGACCCGACGTCCGGTCAGCGTATCGGGAGTCAGTTAGAGTGGCTTGATTACATTCCTTTCGACAAGCTGCCTGAAGATGTGCGAAAGCTGCGTAAGGGTAAGCTGCGACAGCGAGAAGAGTCTGTTGTGCGTATAAAGATGGTGACGCAAATGTCGACCACCAAATTTCTGAGCGGTTACGACATGACACGTGAAGTGTGGCGAGTTGATTTCCGCCCATTCTCTCGGTTAATGGCGCGTGGTAAGCATCGTTACTACGCGTTGAATGAGGGCAAGGTGTCGCATGAGTCGATTGATAAGCGCCACCAATTCAACCTGATTTCCAAGCAAAAAAAACCTGACGGTAGCGTGACATTACAGCGTTGGAAAATCACGGTTAATCGCTCAAAAGTGATTGATGTAGAAGAAGTAATTAGCTGATGCTTTCTGAAGAAACGGGGTGGCGATAATGCCACCTGTTGTGGCTGGAACGGGGTTGTTGCAAAAAATCCGTAGTGATCCAAAATCGTCTCATTTCTCCCTGGCGGATAACGGATAGATGGCCAACAACGAATTCAAATGGAA
>NZ_FUXU01000103.1 GCF_900167155.1 Enterovibrio nigricans DSM 22720
CCTTGACGTAAGTTTCGTCGAGCTGCCAAGACGTGTCTGCACGGATGAACTGATAACGGCGTAATTTTTTGCGTAATACTGGGGCATACTCAATGAACCAACGGTAAATGGTCGAGCGGTTAACCGAAATTCCTCGCTCCTGCAGCATATCGCTGAGGTTAGCGTAGCTCATGGGGGTGGAGCCATACCAACGCAGGCACCAAAGAATGACTTCGGGGGCAAAATGTTTCCATTTGAATTCGTTGTTGGCCATCTATCCGTTATCCGCCAGGGAGAAATGAGACGATTTTGGATCACTACGGATTTTTTGCAACAACCCCATGGCGTTAGTGAACAACCCCTCGCTGATCATTGCTGATGAACCCACCACTGCATTGGATGTGACCGTACAAGGGCAAATCCTTGCGCTGTTGGATGAACTTCGTCGCACCAGAAACGTGTCGGTGCTGTTTATCACTCATGACTTTGGCGTAGTGGCGCAGCTTTGTGATCGTGTTGCGGTTATGTATGCAGGAAAAATTGTTGAAACAGGACCGACTGAATCGGTTTTGGATTCACCTGCCCATCCTTACACCAAAAGGCTGATTGCCTGTGTGCCAGAGCTTGGTCGTGGTAAAGGAAAGCTGGAAGCCATACCCGGCTTACCTCCCGTTGTAGACAAATTGCCGGAAGGGTGTGCGTTTGCTGCAAGGTGCAGAAAAGCCTCAGCGTCTTGTCAGCAGGGTGTTGTGGAATGTACTGAAGGAGCCGGCCGCATGGTGTTGTGTCACTATCCCGAGGAGAAGTTGGTATGACGGCCGCGTTGCAAATCCAAGGATTGAAGAAAACCTTTTATTTCAAAAAGCCCCTTTTTGCATCCACTTATCCGAGTGTGAAAGCCGTACTAGCAATCAGTTTGGATGTGGAGCAAGGCGAGACATTAGGTATTGTTGGTGAGTCGGGATGTGGAAAATCGACGCTGGCAAGAATGCTGGTGGGATTAACAGAGCCAACCGAAGGGCAAGTACTGGTTGAAGGAGAGGTGTTATCGCCCAGCAGCCCAAAAGAAAATGGTAAGCTTATACAGTATGTTTTTCAGGACCCCATTAGCAGCCTAAACCCGCGGAAAACCATTCAGCAACTCATGGAAGTGCCCCTGATTTATCTTCATGAGATGGAGAAAACTCGCCGTGAATCTCGGATCCGAGAGATTTTCCGCCAAGTGGGGCTTCGCGAAGAGTTCTTAGCGCGTTATCCGCATGAATTTTCCGGTGGTCAGGCGCAGCGTATTGGTATCGCAAGAGCACTTGCCGCGAATGCTAGAATACTGGTGTTGGATGAACCTGTTTTCGCACTGGATGTGTCGGTTCAGGCTCAGGTATTGAACTTGCTGGCAGAGCTGAAACAGTCGCTATCCCTGACTTATCTGTTCATCAGTCATGATCTTGCTGTGGTCGAAGCTATCAGTGATCGAGTCGCGGTGATGTATTTGGGCGCATTGGTTGAGCTCGCTCCTGCTGAAAGGATTTTCAATTCTCCCAAACATCCGTACACTCAGCTGTTGGCGAACAGTGCGCCTGTTGTTGGGCGGCCGCTTCAAGTACCAACACAGCATGCTGAATTACCAGACCCGCTTAACCCTCCTCAAGGTTGTGGTTTTGCGGGCAGGTGTCCCAAAGCGCAACCAGAATGTCTCGCTGCGCCGCCTCCGCTGACAAAAATAAAGGAGAACGAATTTGTCGCCTGCTACTTCCCGTACGAGTAACGCTTTGCCTTCTGCAAAAATGCGCCGTCCCTATAAGGTGGCGGAGGCAATAAAAAGCTGGATTGTAGAGCAAGGCCTCCAACCGGGTGACAAATTACCGCCAGAGCCAGAGTTGATGGCCCTGTTCGGCATGTCGAAAGGCACCATTCGTGAAACGACGAGGGTGTTGGAAGCGCAAGGGTTGATTGTGACTCGCACGGGTCCAAAAGGTGGTGCGTTTATCAATGCAGTCTCCGAGCCGATGGCCAGCAGCTTGCTCAGTAATTACTTCTTCTTCAATAAGCTTTCGATAAAGGACATATATCAACTCCGTAAACTGCTTGAGCCCGAGTTGGTTGCTTCTTTAGCAGGGAATGTGTCGGAGCAAAGCCTTATCAAGTTAGAGGCAAACCTAGAGAAGTATTCGCAACCTGCTCTTGATGCAGAAGATGAGCGAAAGCAGCATATTGATTCTCTCCAGTTTCATATCATTCTCGCAGAACTTGCAGGAAATGAGCTTCTTGGTTTTATCATTCGATTTATGGTTCGCATGCTGACCGACCTGACGGTTTATCGACGCTTGTATGAGCCTCATAATCATGAGCTTTGGGAGCAAGGCTTTAAACACCAAAAGAATCTGATTCAAGCATTGCGGGAAGGTCGCTCGGAAGAAGCCAGAGAAATAATGCGAGAACACATGGAAGTGGCACAAAAACTGATGGAGAGTCAGGAAGCCGAAATGGAACGCCGATTTATGTTGCATGCGCCTTAGCGGAAGTTAAGGCTGTGAGTGATTACGGCCAAGTCCACTTGCGTGATAGCTTTTCTAAAAAAACGATGTCTTAGTAAAACACGCTGAGTTGGCCAATTATTACTGACAAAACAGCCCGGCTATCCGGGCTGTTTGTTAGAGGTCGAGTGCAGAGGCTTTACCTCATTGTCACCAAAAAGCGTGTGAAGGGAATTTTACCCAATAAAATCACCAATCCGAAAGACAACGCGACCGTCAATGGTGCCAGTAGGAGGTCTTTTAGCGGCCCTTCTATAACGAAGGCACCGAACACGTTGAACAGCGCAACCATCGCCACGAAGTGCCCCACATACACACCCAATACATGCTTGCTCAGAGCAAAAGTCATCGGATGGTTTCCCCAGTTGGGATGGTTGAGCAGCAGGTTGAACAAGCCGATGGCCATGAAAGGTGTTCCAATTAAAAAGTCGTGTGTCGCCATCCATGTTTCGTATCTGCGTAAATATAATCCTTCCGCAAGATACAGTGACAAGCCCCCGAGCATCATGGATACAGCCACTGCCGTCGAGAATCGAATATCTCGGCGTCGAAGCTCAAAACCAGCGACAACCATCAATAAGCTGAAAAAAGGTCCGTTACGAGAAAATATCGGCGTGCTGCCTTCTAATATCGGTTGATAGCTGCCTGCACCTAGTCCCCAGACATACAAACCTAAAGCCAGTGGGACGATAAGGCTTTCTTGCTTGTAACGAATCAGTAACGCAATGATTGTTAGCGCGGAAAGTAAGCCAGGAATAAACCATAGATGCACTAAACCGCCTTCAAAGAGGGTGTTGAGCGGTGTTTGAAGTAAATAGTTCCAATATCCTGTGCGCTCGGCGAGGTACCCTTGGGTCAGTGTGGTACCGAGGTTAAACGGCATTAATAAATAGATTGCACTCCATGCCATCCAGATAGTGAGCAAGGGTTTAGCGTAGGATTTTAGTGTAGCCAGAGGGGTTGATGTCACTTTAGGCTGTACAAAGTAGCCTGTGAGCAAAAAGAAAAAGGGTACGCCAAAACGGCAAATTTGATTGATAATATCCGACAGTAGATTGACGTTAGCACTGTAGGCATCTCCTCGCAGTGGACCTGCATGAATGAGAATGACGGCCACAATAGCAATTAATCGCCCAAGCTCCAAAGAAGGAATGCGTGCAGAAGGCATGAAAGCGTAGCTCCAAAAAATTGCGAGTAAAACGCAATATTAAAAAAATCTGCCGACTATATAAGAACATTGTGCTGGAGCTGAGGCATTGTTCTAGGAATTGTGAGCAAAATTCACTATAGTTGCTTCGCCGCTAAGTGGTTGGTTGAAAAAGCAACGCGCAATCTCCACGAAGAAAGCCAACCTTTACGTCGTGATCCGGTCTACCCTTTAGATCCAAAGCCACTTGGAGCTCTATTTCTAGTTGGCTTTTGACACACTTTGGCATGCCGGATGGCGAAATACGAACGAATGAGCGGAGAGAATGGCGTTAATTTGCGCAGAAATGTGTCAAAAAAAACATTGGAGTAAACTTATCTTATCTCCCTGTGTTCTACATGTTTCTTTACGCGACAACGCCTGCTATACTCCCCGCCCTGATATAAGCCAGTAATTGTTTATAGAGACGAACAATGACAGATCTAAGTAAATACAGAAACATTGGTATTTTCGCGCACGTTGATGCGGGTAAAACCACTACTACCGAGCGTATCCTTAAGCTTACCGGTCAAATCCACAAGACAGGTGAGGTTCACGATGGTGAATCAACTACCGACTTCATGGAGCAGGAAGCTGAGCGTGGTATTACTATCCAGTCAGCAGCAGTAAGCTGTTTCTGGAAAGGCTACCGTTTCAACGTTATCGATACTCCGGGACACGTTGACTTCACCGTTGAAGTATACCGTTCACTGAAAGTACTTGATGGTGGTATCGGTGTTTTCTGTGGTTCTGGTGGTGTTGAGCCTCAGTCTGAGACTAACTGGCGTTATGCGAACGACTCAGAAGTTGCGCGTGTTATCTTTGTAAACAAGCTGGACCGTATGGGTGCTGACTTCTTCAACGTTGTTGAACAAGTTAAGAAAGTACTGGGTGCGAATCCTATTGTTATGACACTGCCAATCGGCCGTGAAGATGACTTCGTTGGTGTTGTAGACGTTCTTGAGCGTAAAGCATACGTTTGGGATGACACTGGCCTGCCAGAAAACTACGAAGTTCAAGATGTTCCTGCGGACATGGTTGACCAAGTAGAAGAATACCGTGAAATGATGATCGAAACTGCTGTTGAGCAAGACGATGATCTGATGATGGCGTACATGGATGGCGAAGAGCCATCAATCGAAGAAATCAAGCGTTGTATCCGTGCTGGTACTCGTACTTGTACTTTCTTCCCAACTTTCTGTGGTTCTGCATTCAAGAACAAAGGTATGCAGCTGGTACTAGACGCAGTTGTTGATTACCTGCCGTCTCCAACAGAAGTTGACCCACAGCCGCTGACTAACCCAGAAACGGGTGAAGCGACTGGCGAAGTTGCAATTGTATCTGCTGAAGAGCCACTACGTGCGCTGGCGTTCAAAATCATGGACGACCGTTTCGGTGCTCTGACCTTCATCCGCATCTACTCAGGTGTAATGAAGAAGGGTGACACCATCCTGAACAGCGCAACTGGTAAAACTGAGCGTATCGGCCGTATGGTTGAGATGCAGGCGAACGAGCGTAACGAACTGATTTCTGCACAAGCTGGTGACATCATCGCTGTTGTTGGTATGAAGAACGTTCAAACTGGTCACACTCTGTGTGATGTTAAGCACGAATGTACGCTTGAGCCAATGATCTTCCCTAATCCAGTAATCTCTATCGCTGTTGCTCCTAAGGACAAAGGCGGTTCTGAGAAAATGGGTATCGCGATCGGTAAAATGGTTGCAGAAGATCCAACTTTCCAAGTTGAAACTGACGAAGAAACTGGCGAAACCATCCTGAAAGGTATGGGTGAGCTGCACTTGGATATCAAAGTTGACATCCTGAAGCGTACTTACGGTGTAGACCTAGTAGTAGGTAAACCACAGGTTGCTTACCGTGAAACTATCACTCAAGCAGTTGAAGATAGCTACACGCACAAGAAGCAATCAGGTGGTTCTGGTCAGTTCGGTAAGATCGACTACCGCATGAAACCAGGCGAGCCAAACTCAGGCTTCACCTTTAAGTCAGTGGTTGTTGGTGGTAACGTTCCTAAGGAATTCTGGCCAGCAATCGAGAAAGGCTTTGCGGGCATGATGGGCACTGGTGTTCTAGCTGGCTTCCCTGTTCTTGACGTTGAAGTTGAGCTGTTCGACGGTGGCTTCCACGCAGTTGACTCATCTGCAGTAGCATTTGAAATCGCTGCACGTGGCGCATTCCGTCAGTCTATGCCTAAAGCGGGCGCACAGCTGCTTGAGCCAATCATGAACGTTGACGTGTTTACTCCAGAAGATCACGTTGGTGACGTAATCGGTGACCTTAACCGTCGTCGTGGTATGATCAAAGACCAGCAAGCTGGTGCCACTGGTGTTCGCATCAAGGGTGACGTACCTCTGTCAGAAATGTTCGGTTACATCGGTACCCTGCGTACTATGACTTCTGGTCGTGGTCAGTTCTCTATGGAGTTCTCACACTACGCACCATGTCCAGCGAACGTTGCTGAAAAAGTAATCGCTGAACAAAAAGAGAAAAACGCTAAGAAGTAATTCTTAACGCGAACTCTGAAGTTCAAAAAAGCCCTGTAGCGAAAGCTACGGGGCTTTTTTTACATAAAATTCCAGACTTATTTCGGGGGAGGTTGTGTTGCTAGCTTTGCGAGGGAGACGAGCGCTTTTTCGACTTTGTTGACAGTAAGGCCGCACGCTTCGAGATGATGTCGTTCAACGACATACTCAGGGTTGTTATACCCAAGCCAGACAATGCCGTCGTTGTCCTCCCATATCAGTGCTTTTTGCGGTAAGTCTATCCCCGCGGTTTGATTACAAACCATCATTGGCGTCCCGACTTTAGGGTTTCCAAAAATAACCAATTCTGTTGGTCTTAAGCTAAGTCCTGCTTTTTTCGCCCCTTCGCCATGATTCACTCTCGCTATCACGGTTAACCCGCGAGCTTTAGCGGCTGCAATTAAGCGATCCGCTGTGATGGGTACACTGTACTGACTTTGCACCTGTACCATGCCCTCATGCGCTAACGCAGAAAGGGAGAAAAGCGCTGCCGCGAACGTTACTAGCCGAAAGTTGACACTCATTGTCGATTCCTCTTTTTAATTAGCTTTTCGTGAAACCAGAAATTAAGGCTCAACGCACCTGTAATAATGGACGCCGTATGTGGCGTTACCACAGTGGTGAACTGCATGCCAACACATATAGACTAGCCAAAATCGTCGGTTGTCACGTTGCTTGCTAAAAAAGAAGACAATTACTGTATGCTTTTCTTACAGGATTAACTTGTATCCCACGCTATAAACAGAATGGACCACGTCCTCATCGGCGTTCGCGATGCATAATTTTCGTCTTAATTTTTTGATATGGCTATCTACTGTCCGTTCACTAACGACGCGGTGATCTTGATAGATGTTGTCGATGAGTTGTTGTCTTGAGAAGACGCGCCCGGGTTCGCTGGCCAAGAGGTTCAACAAATTGAATTCGATGGCAGTTAGCTCAATATTCGCGTCGTGGAAGGTGGCCAATAACCGACTTTCGTCCAGTTTCAACACCGCTTTTTTCTCCCCTTCACGTAATGCCGTCGTGTTACTGGGTTTTATGCGTTTTAGGACCGTTTTTACGCGTGCAACGACTTCTCGTGGGGAGAAAGGTTTACAGATATAGTCGTCGGCGCCCAGTTCAAGACCGAGTAACCGATCTATTTCTTCGACCTTTGCTGTGATCATAATGATAGGGATATCGCTGTTTTGCCGTATCTCTCGGCATATCGTTATTCCGTCTTTAACAGGCAGCATTAAATCGAGCAAAATCAAATCTGGTAGGTACTCTTCGACCCAATCGGTAACGTGCTCACCATCATAGAGTTGGCTGACGGCATGATTAGATTGACGCAGATAATCGGCAAGTAACTGAGATATTTTTGGCTCGTCTTCAACAATCAGTATGTGTGGCATCCATCCTCCACATTATTCTTTTAGTAAGGGCATTTTGATCACTAACTTCAATCCTCCCAAATGGGAATGTTCAGCGACGATAGTTCCGCCATGCGCGAGTACGATCTTTTTAGCGACCGCTAGCCCCAATCCTGAGCCTCCACGTTGACGATTCCGTGATGATTCGACACGAAAAAGCTTTTCAAATAGCAGCTTAAGAGCGTCGTCAGGCACGCCGGGGGCGCTGTCTTCAATGCTTAATATGGCGGAATCTGCGCGTGCTTCCAGTAACACAACAATGTTGCCAGGTTGGTCAGTATACTTCTCACTATTACTCAATAAGTTCTCCAACAGCTGCTGGATACGCATTTCGTCAGCATGCACGATGACATGCTTGTCCGTGACATTTTCAGTAAGCGTTATTCCTTTATTGAGAAGCATGGGAGCGTGTTTTTGGCAGACGTGAACGACTGTGGAGGAAAGATTGTGGGGTGCTAGCCGGTACCGAATGGCACCCACGTCGGCATTCGTTAGCTCATAAAGATCTTCAATGAGTTTTTGTAGGTGAGCAATTTCCTCTTCGATAGAGGTGAGTGTGTTGGCATCTGCTGGTCTTATACCATCCAAAATCGCTTCAAATTCCCCCTTAATGATAGACAGTGGCGTTCTGAGTTCATGGGCAGTGCTAGCGAGCCAGTCTCGCCGTGCTGTTTCTGCTTGTTTAAGCGTGGTGGCAAGCGTATTGATGTTGTTGCCCAATGTCGTGATCTCATCATGACCGTTTATGGTGGTGGTTCTTGCATCATAATCTCCGTGTGCCAATTTTTGCGTGGTATTTGCAATGTCATCTAACGGGTTGGTAAATCGACGAGAGAAAAAAAGCGCTAAGATGGCACCGAACACCAACGCCAAGGACGCGAGCATGAGGAACGCATGTTTTTGGCTCTCGGCAAACGCTACATCATAGGTTGATTCAGGGATACGTGATGATGGCCAAGCAATGTTCGCGATAATGGCTCCGTTCACGTTGACGGGTAACACACTGAAGTCTTGCTTGAAAGGGCCATATATTGGGCGCATATCTTTCGATAAGAGGCTGATAGGAAGATGGTCATTTGGTGGTGGTCTTCTCGGCGGCTTATGTTCTCTATCCGAAGGGTTGCCACGGGAGTAATTATTGTGATGTTTTCTACGAGGTGGTTTATCTGGTTCAAAAAGATGTTGTATTTTCCAGTCGTTCAACCGCGTTTCAGTTAACGTTTCTCCACTTTCGGACAGGGCTAAGAGTTGTCGCCAATAAAAGGAGTTTTGTTCTAGCAAAGAAGGTTCTTCACTCAGTACATAAAAGGTAGCGATATTCTGCGACAGCATTTGATACGTCGCGGCCTCACGTTGGTTGATATACCGAATTAAGCCGTTGCTAAAGCTCCATTGAATGGCGGTATACAAGAGCAATAAAATGGCACCCAGTGTGATCAGGAAACTCAGCCATATTCGGATAAATAGTGACATGCATACTCCAAGCCTTTGACTTAGTGAGAGTATATGCTGACAAACGTTGATGCGAACCTCCGTGTCATAAGTTGCACAATTGATCCACATTTCTTGCGCAAGCTTTGCACTTTTCCTTCGTAGACTCACACTCAACGGCATTAGTTAGGGAAAGCGCATGTTAAACATAATACCTATAAAAAAAAGCACATTGTGGCTATCGGCCTTTACATTCATCGGCTTGCAAGGCTGTGGAGGAGGCGGCGAAGGAAACGACGAAGTCATGACACAAACAGTGGCGCAAACGCAGCTCGACGGCATTATCAGTAGCTTGAATCTTGCGGTTGACCCTACTGCTGGACGCACCATTCCCAATATCAACGACCCCTTACCTCAGCTTGGCAAAAAGCTATTTTTTAGTAAAAGCCTCAGCGGTGATTTAGATGTGGCTTGCGCGAGTTGTCATCATCCGATGTTAGGGGGGGCGGATGCGTTAAGCATGCCAATCGGTGTCAATGCGGTTCAACCGCAAGTGATGGGGGCGGGGCGTGTTGATGGCGATGATTTGCCTGATGTACCAAGAAATTCCCCCACCATTTTTAACGTTGCACTTTGGGATACCAGTTTGTTTTGGGACTCTCGGGTAGAGAGCCTTGGGAAAGAGTCGGCGCAAAATGGCGCAGCATCGGGGATCAGCACGCCTGATTCCGGCTTTGGTGTGGCCGACGCCAATGCGGGCAGCAATTTGGTTACCGCACAGGCACGGTTTCCGGTGACCTCTGTTGAAGAAATGAAAGACTCGACGTTCGAATCCGGAGAAACCAATGCCTCTATTCGGGATCACCTTGCTGCTCGGATTGGTGATTTTGGTGAAGGAGCAGGTGAGTTGGCGACCAATGATTGGCTGAGTGCTTTTCAAACTGCATTTAACAGCAGTGCGAGCGCGAATACGCTGATCACGTTCGATAATATCGCACTGGCGATTGCTGAATACCAACGCTCGATGATCTTTGTAAATTCACCATGGCAAAACTATCTGGATGGAGATAGCGCAGCATTGAGCGACGATGCCATTGATGGTGCAATTTTGTTTTTCACATCGGCAGCTGAAAATGGCGGCGGTTGCGTAAATTGTCACAGTGGTAGTTTGTTCAGTGATGGTCAGCAACACACAGTGGGTTTCCCCCAAATTGGACCTGGAAAAGGTGTCGGGGATGATGATGATTTTGGCCGCGAGTTGATAACGGGCGACACCGATGATCGTTATCGCTTTAGAACGCCTTCGTTGCTCAATGTTGCCGTAACTGCGCCCTATGGACATAGCGGTGCCTATGCGAGCTTGAATGACGTAATGCGCCACTATAACAATCCTCGTAATACCGTTGACGATTTCTTTGATGACGATGAGATGTGTGATCTTGACCAGTTTGAAAACGTGTCGGGCTGTACCAGTTTGTATCCAGATGCTCGTCAGAATTCGTTCCGTGCTTTGAATAAACTCGATGACGAACAGGATGACGGGACGTCTTTGTTCCAGAATGTGGGGCTGAATGGCAATGAGAGAAATCGACTGGAAGCCTTCCTTAACGCGTTAACCGATCCGTGTGTTACTGACCGTAACTGTATGCTCCCTTGGATGGCGGATGAAGTGGCGGACAATCCAGATGATCAAGCGCTTATCGCCACAGACATCAATGGGGTAAATTTGTAGTTGGTATCGTCAAATGGCTTTGTTGCTTAATTCGGTTGGAAGACATGGCAGCCTAAAGTTGTTCGGTTCTTAAGCAATATACTGAGTTTCAGGCATACCC
>NZ_FUXU01000105.1 GCF_900167155.1 Enterovibrio nigricans DSM 22720
ATCGTAGCTTCTAGATTTAGTTCCATCGATTTAAGCAACAAAGCCGACATACGGTTAAAAACTTTTAAAGAAAGCTGTTTGTCCAATATTTCCAGATCACTTCAGTCAAACTGCTAAGACCCCTCGCATAATAAAAAAGAGTCTTATCAAACTCATTACAACTCACACCGAAAAACTTGGCATTATTTACGAGTAAAACACCCAAGAATTCAGACATTAAATAATCAGAAATACTGCCATCACTAAGCATTTTAGCCACGATTCAGAGTGCCACATTTGAATTATTAACAAAGACATTTCCTTCTATATCCAGAAGAAAATAGTGGAGTACAAATCAGCCAGCCAACTTAATTAACGAAGTAGCACAAGGTTTTAGACACCTTTGTCAATTATCAGGAACAACTTTAGGGATCTCTAAAATAACATTCATTTAATATTAAACTCTGTTTATATAAAGACAGAATATTGGCATGTTTTGACTACCTTTGAGATTCAATACCTCACTACCATCATGGTGAAGAAAAAATATAGCTTTCCACTTTTCAGCCATGGAGGCAATTATGGCAGCAATACAATTTCCGCGTACTCGCATATCAAAATCAATATTAATATCACTATCACTTTTGGGCTCTGGTGCAGTTAATGCTGCAGGATATCAAATTGCCTTTGACTCAGTAGGTGGCTTAGGGAGAGCTTATGCGGGTGAAGCCGCGATTGGTGACAGCGCAGCCTCAATGGGGCGTAACCCTGCTACCATGACACTGTTTAAACGCCCTGAGCTGTCAGGTTCACTGATTTATTTTGACGCATCCATTGATGTCACAGGAAGCAATCCGCTTCAATCATCAAAAGACACGGTGCCATCAAATGTCGTTCCTGCAACTTATTACGTACATCCTTTGAATGAGAAACTGGCAGTAGGCTTAGGTGTTTATTCAAACTACGGCTTAGGCACGGATCTAAAAGACGATTTTCTTGCCGGCGATGTGGGTGGTGATACCGAACTCCTCTCCGTGAATTTCAACCCTGCAATTGCATATAAAGTAAACCCAATGCTTAGCATTGGTGCGGGCGTGAGCCTGATTTACGCCACGGGCGAAGTGAACCGACATTTCGGGGGAGGCGCAGGAGCCTTTGGAAAGAATTCATCAGACACCATACTTAGCTGGGAAGGTGAAGATTGGGCGTTTGGCTGGAATGCTGGCGCACTTGTCGAACTCGATGAATACAACCGATTCGGCGTGTCCTATAGAGCAAGTGTTGACCTGAATCTCGATGGCGATTTTACCGATTTCACACCCGGTGTCGTAGCCGTTCCTGGCGGCGGTAAAGTCTCCGCCAGTTCAACTGTTCCATTGCCGACCATTGTTGAACTGTCAGGCTTCCATCAATTGAACACAAAGTTAGCCGTTCATTACAGCGCATTATGGACCCAATGGAGTGAATACACGGAATTCAAAGCGACCGGTTCTGGCTGCAGCGTTACAGGAGGAACTTGTTTCCGTAAAGCTGAAGAGTATAACGATTCCTGGCGTTGGGCCCTTGGCGCAACCTACCAGTTGAATCCGGCCATTAAACTCCGTGCTGGTTTCGCACTTGATGAAAAAGCGGGCAAAACAACGCTGAGCATTCCTGATCAGGATGCCTACTGGTATTCCGTTGGCATGAACTACCAACCATCATCAGATTGGTCAGTTGACTTAGGTTTAGCGTACATGGACAGATCTGAAGAAACGTTCACAGAGACAAGTCTGTTTGCCGCTAACCATGAATACCAAACAAAAGGGCACCTCATCATTCTTGGCGCTCAAGTAAACTATCGATTCTAGTCCAAACGACAGCCCTATCACCAAGCCCGCAACTGCGGGCTTTTTGTTGCTCCAATAGTGTTGCCCTCCGACATACTGAACACCCAAAATCAATTTGCTACGCCCTCTCCTCCACTTTCATCAACACAAGACGGTATACAGGCAAGTAAACGGAAGACACTGGATTCTGCTGGTGTGACTGGCATTAATATCCGCCGTGCGACTTAGCCATGAATATTAATGTCATTAATTAGGGAATGGCACGAGTATGGGGTTTCGCCGCAGCAACGCAGCAACGCAGCAACGCAGCAACGCAGCAACGCAGCAACGCAGCAACGCAGCAACGAGAATACAGGCGTGGTTATAAATAACAAAAAAAAGCCCCGACGGACTCGGGGCAAACAAACAACGGCTAGGACAAAAAAGAACTATGGAGCAATTTTCTCGGCAATTTCTCGTAGGTCTTTACGGAGAATTTTGCCAACGGCAGTTTTAGGAAGTTCAGTAACAATGATTATTTCTTTTGGCACTTTATACGGCGTCAGGTTTTCACGGCAGTACGCCTTCAATTCATCGAGATCAAGCGCTGGAGAAGCAGTTATATAAGCGCGAACTGATTCACCCGTTTGATCATCAGGCACACCAATCACAGCAGCCTCTAACACATCTCCATGAAAACAAAGTACATGTTCAACTTCACTCGGATAAACATTAAAGCCAGAGACAATCACCATGTCTTTCAGGCGGTCGACAATTTCAACACACCCATCTTCGAGAATGCGCCCCATGTCACCCGTTTTGAAATACCCATCTGGCGTAATTGCCTGTTTCGTCTCTTCTGGGTTATTCCAGTACTCTTTCATCACCAAATCGCCTTTCACCACGATTTCGCCCACCTCTCCTTCCGGCAAGCGTCTATTGTTAATGTCCCATATTTCTAACTGGGTGCCTTTCAGTGGTGGACCGACAGTTCCGTAATGCTCTTCACCTGGGAAATTTAAAGAAATAACAGGCGAGGTTTCAGACATGCCATAACCTTCAGTAATCGAACATCCCGTCACTTCTTTCCACGCAAGGCGAGCACTTTCCACTAACGCTGTACCGCCCGAAAGGGTCAATTTCAACTCAGAGAAGTCCAGTTGTTTAAATCCTTCGTGATTACAAAGGCCAACGAACAACGTATTAATGCCTGCAAATCCTGTGAACCGATGCGGTTTAATCTGCTCGACAAAAGCGTCAAGATCTCTAGGGTTTGGAATCAATATATTGGTATTGCCTTGCGAGAAAAACAGAACCAGATTTATCGCAAACGCATAGATATGGTAGAGCGGCAACGGACACACACAAAGCTCATTGCCCGGATCCGCATTGTCAGCCAACCTATCGGCAGATTGAAGCGTGTTGAAAATAACTGAACGGTTCGTCAGGCACGCACCTTTAGCTAACCCTGTTGTGCCACCTGTGTATTGCAGCATACAGATATCATCCGGCGACACGTTCGTTGCCTGCAGTTCCATGCCCTTTGCACTATCAATAATGTCCGCCATGTCTCGCTGGAGAATGGGGCGTTGTGTCGGCATTTGGGGTAGATCACCCGCATGAGATTGAACAATCACGCTGATGTCTGTGTCATTAATAATTTCGGCAAGCTTACGCGATAAAGGAGAAAATACGACGATCGCTTTTGCCCCTGAGTCACGAAACTGATGCAGCATTTCCCGCTGAGTGTAGAGAGGATTGGTATTCACCAACACCAATCCAGCCCTTAACGCGGCGAATGCAGCAATCGGAAACTCAAGTATATTCGGCAATTGAATAGCAATGCGGTCCCCTGGTTTCAAGGACGTGTAATGTTGAAACCAGCATGCCAAAGCACGTGATTTCTCTTCCACTTCTCGATACGTCAGCGTTTCTGCTCCGCAAATAAACGCCACTTTATCTCCGTAATGCTCGCAGGCCGTTTCGATCATATTGGCGAGGCTGAGCGCCGCCAGTTGACTCTTGTCTTGCATCATTAAGTCCTCCTTTACGACTTAAAATTCCTTGTCCTAACTAACGAAAAAACGGTAGAACAATTCATGCATTTTCTTTCCATAGGGTGGAAATAACATATCACTGAAAAAGAGTCGTCCCCGTTTCAATACAGATTTCGAGTGGGAAAATGTGCGGAACCCTTCAATACCGTGGTAACTCCCCATGCCGGATTCACCAATACCGCCAAACGGCAGATCATCGACAACAACATGAAAAGCGGCGTCATTAATGCACACACCGCCAGCATGAGCATTCGTGAGTACATTATCTTGGAAGGCTTTGTTGAAATTCTGAATATAAAGCCCCAAAGGCCTTGGACTTCCGTTAATGGAATCAATCACTTGCTGGACATTGTCATAAGCAATGATTGGCAGTATTGGGCCAAAGATCTCTTCACGCATCACTGACATAGCCCCATTCGTTTCTGCGATCAGGGTGAGAGGCATGAAACACGTGGCTTCATCAGATTTCAGTTCACCCAATG
Organism: Enterovibrio nigricans DSM 22720; assembly: GCF_900167155.1. GTDB lineage: Bacteria > Pseudomonadota > Gammaproteobacteria > Enterobacterales > Vibrionaceae > Enterovibrio > Enterovibrio nigricans. The sequence goes on from NZ_FUXU01000105.1 coordinate 4,327, forward strand.
GAATAACGTCTGCCCCTAGCACGCTGGCTTCATCGATATAGCTTTGCAAACGGCGGAATTGGTTACGGTTTATAATGCGTGTTCGCTTATCGCACCCTTCATGGTTGGGGTACATTGCGTTGTAACGCTTTTTAATTGCCTCAACCATTTCACTCACGCGGTCTTTTGGGCAAAAAATATAATCAGGCGCTACACAGGTTTGTCCGGCATTCATTGTTTTACCGTAAATAAAACGCGCTACCGCAACATCCATGGGTATTTCATCATCAACGATGACAGGAGATTTCCCCCCCAACTCCAGCGTCACTGACACCAGATTTTCTGCCGCCGCTTTCATGACATGCCGACCCACTTGTGTTGAGCCAGTGAATAGCAAGTGGTCAAACGGCAACGATGAAAACGCCTGAGCCACTTCCGTTTCACCCTGAATCACGCAGACTTTCTCTTGAGGAAAGATATCAGCGAGTAAACGCGCCAAAACAGTATTGGTGTGGGGGGTAAACTCCGACACTTTGATCATCGCGCGATTACCTGCTGCCAATGCAGCAACAAGTGGACCCATCGCTAAAAACACGGGGTAATTCCACGGCGATATAATGCCTACGACACCTCTCGGTTGGTAAATCACCTCTGCTTTCGCAGGTTGAAATACGATCCCGACATGGCGTTTTTGAGGTTTCATCCACTTACGAAGATGTTTAACTGCATAGTCAATGCTCGATAATGACGAGTAAATATCGCCCAAAAGGCTCTCGTCATGACTGCGATAATGAAAATCTTTTTCCAACGCCATTAGCAATGTTTGCTTTGATGCCAGCAACCCTTTTTTCAGTTGCTTTAGGTCATTAATACGCTCGGCATAGCTCGGATAGGGTGCCGCCTGAAATGCAGTTTTTTGTTTTTGTAGGATAAGTTGAAGGTACACGGCATCAGGGTTTACGTCATTGCCTAGTGCTGTAACCTCAGAGAGATGCTCTGCATTTGTCATTGATAACTCCTCGTGTCAAACGCTGACTTCCTATCATTGATCGCCGCCTTAATAACGGATTAAAGAAAATCAGAATGCTCCTGAATGAACACTATGAGTGAATAATTACTCGTTGCCATTGTTCATTCATGCCAAAGATTTGTCATTGAAAGGAAGAGTCACAAATTTCGAGATCGTCAAAAAACTGCTTTTTAAACAGGGACAAAATTGACGACAATGAGGTTGGTTTGACGTTAGTGTCGCGCGTTAGAGCTCAGACAGCGTGCTTTCAGTAAGGTAATTCTGACGATATTCACCAGGGGCACACCCAACCCAACGCCTAAATGCCCGATTGAAATTGGCTACATTCGAAAAGCCCACTAAGTACCCAATTTCACTGATACTTAAATGTGGCTGTTTTATGTAGTTCAAGGTCAAACGTTTACGGGTTGAGTCAAGAATATCTTTGTAGCAGGTCCCCTGTTCACTCAGTTTACGCTGTAAATTTCGTAAGCTAAGGCCGAGTTGCTTGGCAACATCAGACTGGGAAGGGGCACCCATTGGAAGATCTTCAAGAATTTTGTTCTCAATAAGATAAGTCAGGTTTGTCTTATCAACCCGGCTCATAAACTGATTGAGCAATTCCATGTGCACTTGGTTCATAACAGGGTTATTACCCAACGCACGTTGCTTGGCCATCGCCAAATCAAGAACAACGGCTGTACGATCAGCGTTATATTCGATAGGACAATTAAAAAACGAAGAAACAGATTCACTGTTTGAACGCGGCTGAGGGACGGATATTTGTACCCTTAGCGGGTCGAGGCCACCGTCTACGAGGTCGCGTGCAACCTGCACAAGGGTCGCTAAAAACGATTCAATTAAATCAGGCGAAAGGACATATCGGCCACTGTCTGGATATCGATAAACCTGGAATTCAACAACGAGTTCATCGCCATCTTCATAGGTTTCCATATTGCTGCAGTTTGATACAACGCGTTTATATTTCGATACACGCTCTAAGGCTTCATGCAAGCTATACGCAGACTGAACCGCATAGCCCAACGCGTGCAGTGCTGACGGATGAAAATGACGCGCAACTTCGATATTAAACTGGCGATCGGGCACTAAGGCGTTACAGTGCTCGAACAGGTTGCCCAAGCTCACCACACAGATACGCCCTTCCGGGTTATTCACTTCGGCAGGGTCTATTTTGAATTTTTCCAGTGTACTATTTGGTTCAATACCCAGTGCCTTCATCGCACGAGTCACAGGAATGATCCAACCACTTAACGTAGAATAATACGCACTCATCTCAACTACTTCACATCATACAACTCTCTCAAGTGTTGCAACGATGTTGCAGTCTGTAAAGCTACACCTACTCACAAATGAGAACAATCATATGTTGACAGAGGGCATTTGCAGCGATTACGCCGACAACGTTATAGAAAAACAAACGAAATAAACGCAGTGGAAGCAACCGCAACGACAAAAAGCGAAAGAAGTAATTTCCGCGTTAGCTCTCGCCTATTTGTGACAGTGTAATGGTGCGCTATCGTATTTTTCCTCTTAGTGCTGAGATTAAGAGCAACCCAAGTGAGGAAAAGTAACGTAAGAATACCTAGCGTAGAAAGCACACTCAGTTTAATGAGCAGCAGTACAGCAGCCGTTAAAGTCAAACTTGTGCGTGTCCACGCGAGTTGGCTCCGCTCTCTTTGCAAACCAAGATCACGCTCAACGCAACGATTCATCTGATAGAAACCATGGCAATCAACGCACCCACTGCCAGAACAACGGCCGTCAATAAAAAGAGACTTTTACTGTAGCGAAATGGCTTCTCCAACCGCATCGCGTTTTCATTTTGATACCAACGTAAAAATGCCCACGCCCCTGTTAAGACAGAAACAAATGATAGAATTGCTGGCAACCACCCTGTGTAGAGCGGTAACACCTCATTGGAATGTGAAGAGAGTATGTCAATACCAATTGCAGTCGCCAGAAATGCCAAGGATGTTCTTATCCACGCTAAAAACGTGCGCTCATTGGCCAATGAGAAACGATAATCAGGCTCTTTACCTATTTTCACCAGATATCACCTCTTTTCATTACGACCACCTGCTTTCACGACACTCCCCCTACTTCTGTATGGTTCTGATGGAACGCAATGCCTTAGACATTTTCCCCTGATCGATAAGGGTGTTCAGCTTAAAATAAAGCACGTCAAACGCGACCATTTGCAGCAATTGAGACGTCACCATACCTAACTGTTCGTGAGTTTCGGAATAGCTATAAGGGATCACGTAGTCAGACATCAATGCGACTTTACCCTTGCCAAAGCGCGTTAACGCAATCACTTTTGCTCCCGCCTCTTTGGCCTTTTCAATCGCGGTAATCACTTCAGGGGTTTCGCCACGCGCGGAGATCACAATAAGGAGGTCTTTCCCTGTTAGAAGCGATGCCTGAACGATTTGAGAATGGTAGTCAGAATTAAAGTGTACATTCAGGCCCGTACGGATCAGCTTATGATTAATATCTGACGCAACGATGGCAGAAGCCCCGATCCCTGTCAGAACAATTTTTCCACTCGAAAGCATCACCTCTGCGCATTGGTCGATAATATCCGGCTCAACTAAGCTCAATGACTGTTCAATTTTGTCCGTAAACAACTGCTTGGATTTGCTGAGGATAGTCTCGGTTGTATCGTCTGATGAAATTTCCTGATACAACGAATTCGTGCCTGCCTGAGAAGCCATCTGTTGCGCTGACGCTGCTAATTTCAGTTTTAAATCCGGAAAGCCAGAACACCCAAGACTTTTCGCATATCGAATGATTGATGAGTCACTCATACCCAGTTGTGCGCCGACTTTTGTGGCACTTTGCTCGGCTAAATCAAACCCTAAATCTACGATGAATTGTGAGATCTTCCGCTCGTTGGCACGCTTAGAGTGCAGCAAGGCTTTTACTTTATTGACAAAGGCGTTCATTCGCTTCCTATCATTTATTCCTATACGCAAGCAAACACGTCTTGATTGCTTGCGTATAGGGGCCAATTTATCGGCCCCTATATATTCATTGTTTCGCTGTTATGTCTAATCTTTAGGCTCAGCAAAACCAAGCACTATTGAGGCAATAAAGCCAACCACCCAAGCACTCAATACTGCCAACATAAAGTGAATGATTTGGCCTTCCCCAACGAGGGGAATCAATGACAAACCTGCGGTTCCGAATGGAATGATAATACCAACTTTGAAAGCGGCCATCACTGCACCACCGGCAAATCCACCGATACAGCCTGCAATAAACGTTTTACCGAGCGGAAGAGAGACGCCAAACAATAGTGGCTCACCCACACCAAGAATACCGACAGGTAGTGCACCTGTAATGGTCTTTTTCAGGCGTTCATTTTTGGTCTTCAAGTACACATAGGCAGCGGCACCCACCTGCCCCATACCGCCCATTGCAAGAATTGGGAAAAGATAGTTAAGACCAAAGGTTTCAAGGATTTGCGCATGAATGGGAATTAAACCCTGATGCAGGCCAGTAAGAAGCAGGAATAAGAAACCACCGCCCAATACACCACCCACGGCAACAGAGCCTGCTGAGTCATTCAGCAATGCAACGGATACCATGCTGCCAAGCCACATATTTACCGCGTGTGCAATCGGCTGAAGGACCATTAATGCTACCGCCGAGGACACGATGATCGTTAATGTGGGTGTCAAAATGAGGTCAAGGCTTTCTTTGCAACGGCTGCGGAACCAGAGCTCGAATTTTGAAGAGAATATACACACCAACAATACGGCGAACATACCGCCGCCACCAGGTACCATTTTATTACCGAACAACTCAATGTTTGCCAATGCTGGACTTGCAAGAATCGCTGCCATTACCGCACCAATGGCTGGTGACGCCTGTAGCTCTTTCGCCGTGTTCATACCGATCATGATCGACAGAACCGCAAAGACCGCGCGTCCAACCACATTGAACAATTCAAAGATGCTTGCATGCGCAGTAACAAACTCAGGCGACACAAGCTTAAAGATGTTCACCAGACCAAGAACCAGGCCACAACCAATTAATGCTGGGATCGTAGGGACAAAAATTGCTGCCAGTGTATTCAGCGCTTTTCTTACTGTCATTGGCTGTTTTTCTACATCCGCTGCTGCCGGTGTTGCGCCCGACTTGTTGAGACGCTTTGTCAGAACGCCAGCAACTTTGGCAGCCGTTCCCATGCCTACAATGATTTGAAACTGCTCACCAGCATCAACCACGCCTTTAACGCCTTCAATTTTCTTCAGCGCATCTGCGTTAAACATAGAGCGGTCTTTCAGCACAACGCGTACACGCGTCATACAGTTTGTTAGTGTTGCAACATTTCCAAACCCACCGATGTATTGCTCAATACCATCGGCAATGATTTCCAGATGTTCTATCTTGTTAGCCATACTACTTTCCTTGGTCTAATTGCTCATTGAGCGAGCGGTAAGGTTGAGATGCAATGTCTTTTGCTTCGCTAGCGGAAATATCAAGGGAATGAAGAAGTACTGCTGCACGAACGTTGTAACCCACGTCTTCCAGCAAACGGATTGCCACTGCTTCTTTTACATCACAAATCTGCATGACCATGTTTTGAGCACGGACACGCAGTTTTTCATTGGTCGGTTTCACATCAATCATCAAATTGCCGTGAACCTTACCTAGCTGAATCATTACAGCGGTGCTGATCATGCCCAGCAGCATTTTTTGTGCTGAGCCACTTTTCATGCGTGTTGATCCCGCAAGCACTTCCGGCCCGACATCAGGATTGATGAAGAGATCAGCATATTCGCAAACGAGTCCATGACCACGGGTCGTAATTGCCACTGTTTTTGCGCCAATTTCGCGCGCATATTCCAAGCCGGAAATCACAATGTTACCGCCGATGTAAAAATGACCCACTAACGTCGATTTAAAATTGACCCACCTGAGACAAAATGTCTGTTCGTTTCATGGATAAAACGGCGGACTATGATCAATCAGGAGCAACTAGTGGATATACACGTTTTACATCAACAGGGCCAAAGCATCCGCCGTATCGCAAAGACGTTGGGTGTATCTAGAAACACGGTGAGAGTTTACCTTAGGAATAAAGACAGACTTCCTGTGTACCCCGAACGTCAGTCACGCCCGTCGAAGCTAGACCCCTATTACGATTATTTACTTGGTCGCATTGAAGCAGCAAAGCCACATTGGAT
>NZ_FUXU01000125.1 GCF_900167155.1 Enterovibrio nigricans DSM 22720
GGATAACCTAGGGTCTCAGCGGCCTTCTACTAACTTTGCAACGGAGCCGTTCTTCATGCCAATGAAAACTTTCTCTCAGTTACGGGGTACGAACTGAAAGAGATCAAAGGGCAACACCATATTTTATTTGTCACGCCTGAAACCCGTAATTCTGTGGAATACAAAACGTTTTGGCAGCAGCTAGGCCAAGGTGAGTTTAAACGTGGTGAATTTGAGCGTGTCGGCAAAGGCGGACGGCAGGTCTGGATTCAAGCGTCGTACAATCCCATTTTTGATCTATCGGGAAAGCCATTTAAAGTCGTGAAATTTGCCAGTGATATCACTGACCAGAAAATGAAAAATGCCGACTTTGAGGGGCAAATCGACGCGATTGGTAAATCTCAAGCCGTCATTGAATTTGATATGAAAGGAAATATCCTCTCCGCGAATGATAACTTTCTTAAATCGATGGGTTACACCCTGAAAGAGGTACAAGGGCGACATCACTCTATATTTGTTGATGCAGAGTATGGCGCCTCTCGCGAATACAAACAGTTTTGGGAAAAGCTGAACCGTGGCGAATTTGAAAGCGCAGAGTTTCAACGTTTTGCCAAAAACGGTCGAGAAGTTTGGATTCAAGCGTCCTACAACCCTATCTGTGACTTATCCGGTAAACCCTTTAAAGTCGTTAAGTACGCGACAGATATCACCGCAAAAAAAAATGCAGTGGCGTTCATCAGTGGGAGTCTCATGCGTTTGTCTCAAGGGGACTTGAGTGATCGAATCGACCAAGATCTGGACGAAGAGTTTGAACCAGTGAAAGCGGCATTGAATTCGACCGTTGAACGTTTGAATGAACTGGTTCTCGATATTTACAAAGCATCGTCCTCCGTCAGCGCAACGGCGAGAGAGATACAATCGGGGACGACAGAACTGAGCAACAGAACAGAAATTCAAGCCACCAATTTGGAAGAAACTGCCGCGAGCACGCAAGAAATCACAGCGACGTTGAAGCAAAATGCGGATACCTCGGAAAGTGCTGTGAAGTTAGCAAACGAGGCGACGAAAAAGGCGGAGCGTGGTGGGAAAGTCGTTGTTGACGCGGTTGCTGCAATGGAAGACATAGAGAATGCCAGTAATCAGATATCTGATATCATTGGTGTGATTAATGAAATCGCCTTTCAAACGAATTTATTGGCGCTGAATGCTGCTGTAGAGGCGGCGAGAGCCGGAGAGCAAGGACGTGGCTTTGCGGTTGTTGCCGGAGAAGTTCGAAATTTGGCACAGCGCAGTGCGAAAGCCTCCATCGAAATTAAAAATTTGATCAATGCCAGCGTCTCGAAGGTAAAAGACGGTACTCACCTGGTGCGTGAATCGGGTGAAAATTTGGTGGAAATTGTTGAAGCGATAAAAAATGTGTCTGATTTGATTGGGATGATGAGTGTTGCGACCAAAGAGCAATCGATGGGAATTGTTGATATTAATCGGACAATCACCGAAATGGACAACATGACGCAACAAAACGCGGGGCTGGCTGAAGAAACGACCGCAGCCAGTGAAAACATGTTAGGCGAGGCTGAAAACTTACTAGAGTTAGTTCAGTTTTTTAAAACTCGCCGTGCTTAGTTCTCATGCCGTCGCTTGAAGGGAAGGACAGTCAATGTGCGTGAAGATAGGACTTAAGTCGGGCATCATGGCGTCAAGTTGTTCCCTTTCCATCATCGTTTGCTGCAAAAAAGGTTCAATTTTTAAAGGAACGGTCATCAAACACAAATCGATGGCGCAATGTGGTCTGGGTGCAAACGGGGTTTCACGGGTCAAGCCTAATCGCTCATAGAATCGTTTGTGCTTCTTCCCTGACGCGCAAACCATCAGAATATTGCGAAATATTGCGTAAACGCAAAAGCGTTTGCATAAAGCGCTAAAGGCGCAATGGATGACATACCTTTAAACTCTGGCAGCACTGCCAAACGACCGATTTCTAAAATGACCGGGTGCTTTTGGCTAAGCTCTGCAAATTTATCGACAAAACCACGCTCGCAAGGCACCGCAGTCCATTCTAACTCAGCACATTTCACACTGACACGGGCTGTGGCGAAGGGTTTGCCCTGATCTTTTAATAGAAAGGTGAAGTGATTACTTGCTTCATCATATTCGTCTTTGTACAAACCCGTACCAGAAAGGGGCTCATATTCAACATCGGTATAGGCTTGATAACGAATGTTATAGGCGGTGATCTTTTCTTCATGTGTAAGACAAAGGTGGTTAGAGAATTTAGAAAAGTCCATTGCTGCTCCTTAATCGTTATCACGAGCATACTAAGCAATAGTGGATAGATAATTAAATAGGGACTTTTAAATGCCGCGAGAATAAGCACTGTTGCGTGTATACATAAAACATGGGCATTACAGAAAACCTAACCAACTCTCCCAATTTCGTCTTCATAGTACGTAATCCAATTTATTCTTTTTTTAAAGAATGGCTTACTGACAGCGAGTAAAATGACGAGAGGAAAAGTGATGTCATCTATCGCGGCGATCAGTGCCCTATTTAGTGCAGATAAATGGAGCCAAAATGGCGAGATTTTAGACGAATATGCGCTTGCTCTGAACGGCAGTCGGTGTCGTCCTGCGGCCATCGTATGGCCTGAGAATGACGATGATCTCCTTGCGTTGGTGAACGCAGCCAATCAGCACCATTTTTCGCTTCATATACTGGCGCGTGGTAAAAACTGGGGATACGGCACCGCACAAGCCCCCAGCGCTGATCATGTCATTGTTAACCTCATGCGGATGGATAAAGTCCTTGAAGTCAATGAGCAAGATGCTTATGTCCGTATCCAACCCGGTGTTACGCAAGCACAACTCTATGAAGCTGTTGTTGACAGTGAAGCCGCATTGCAACTTGATATCACCGCCGCGGGGAATCACACAAGCGTGGTCGGAAATGTGTTGGAGCGCGGCTTTGGGCATACAAACTACAGTGATCGCTTTGGCAATGTATTATCCATGCGCGTGCTATTACCGACAGGGAAGATCATTGAAACCGGCATGGGAGCGTATCAGCACAGTGTCGCCAAGCACGTTTATCCCTATGGCATTGGCCCCGTGATTCAGGGACTTTTCTCTCAGTCCAATTTAGGCATAGTGCTTGAAATGACGCTCGCTCTTCAGCCTACTCCTGAGTTTACCCTCAATGTCCTTATCCTCTGTCAGTCCGACGCTGATGCGCCCAAGGTAGTCAGTGAGATGGCGCGTTTAAAGCAATTGGGTATTGTGACGAGTGGCGTACATACCGCATCGATGGCACGTGCCATGGGCGCTCAGGCACGAAAAGTGGCAGGCTCATGGGTGATTACCACCACGTTATCAGGCCCAAAATCCATCGCGAAAGCGCGATATCGTGAAATGAAAAAGGCACTCAAAACCGTTGTGCCGAACCTTCGTTTTATTGGGCTGACTCAACGACGTTGGAATGTCATCCAGTGGTTAAATGGGTATTTGAAATCACCACATATCGAGGGACTCAAAATCGTTTGGGATCTCAAGCAAGGCGTTCCTACGGATGATGCAATCAAAACTCTCCTTGACGACCCAAGTGCGCATTCTCAGATGAAAACGGAGGAGTTTCCGGCGTATTTTCGGTGGGTCTGTGCTGTGACAAGCAGTAAAACGCAAGACATTGAACGTATGTTGGATATCTGCCGCCCTCTGTTTGCAAAGTTTGGTTATGAAGACCGCTACACCATGACTAACGTCACCGAGCGCGCAGTGGTGCTGATCGCCAATATTCGCTATGAGAAAACGCCAGCGTCAGTGGCGCGAGCAAGAGAGTTTTACAAAGAACTCGATCATGCACTGCTTGAGCAAGGATTTTGCCCCTACCGCAGTGGCAGTGGATTGTTTGAGGATGTGAGGCAGTTCATTGACCCTAACCATCTTGAACTACTTGGCAGGCTCAAATACGCGGTTGATCCTAACCAAATTCTCTCTCCTGGGAAATACTGGAGCGGCAGCTTGCAGTCACAGCCTGTCGTGGAAGCGCGCGAAACCTGTGTTGATTAGCCATTTTTTCGGCGTTTACAGCAAATACCCCACATAGGGGTATTTGCTCGCATCGTCATTGTTGTCGGATTCTATTTTTTATCCGGGATGGTAAAAAAGGCGACCATTTCCCGCATTTCTTGTGACATGTCCAGCATGCCTTCACTGGCATTGGCTGCTTCTTCAACTAACACTGCGTTTTGTTGGGTCATTCGATCCATTTTGACAATGGCGTTGTTCACCAGATCTATGCCGATACTCTGTTCTTGTGCCGCTTCACTGATTTCTTCCATTTTGCCACCCATCTCTTCAACCATCGAAACAATTTCGGATAGAGTTTTGCCCGATTCGCTCACCAAGGTTGCCCCCACGGCAACTTTATTGTTGCTCGCATTGATGAGCTCTTTAATTTCCTTGGCGGCTTTTGCAGAGCGTTGCGCGAGGTTTCTTACCTCGCCAGCCACGACGGCAAAACCTCGGCCTTGCTCGCCTGCACGGGCGGCTTCGACGGCGGCATTTAATGCAAGAAGGTTGGTTTGAAAAGCGATGTCGTTAATAACGCCGATGATCTCACCTATCTCTTGGCTGGCAGCGCTGATGTCATCCATTGCATCCACCGTCCGATTGATGGCTTTCCCTCCCTCTCTTGCTTTTTCCCTCGCCTTCATGCTGAGCAGTTTCGTCTCGAAGGCGTTCTCTGCACTGTGCTTGACTGTAGAGGTCATGTTTTCCATGCTCGATGCGGTTTCTTGTAACGACGAAGCTTGGTCTTCCGTCCTTTGGCTTAGATCTATATTGCCAGCTACGATTTCACGTGAGTATTTGGACACCGCGGTGGCAGCTTGACGAATGCCACTGATAACTTCCGTTAGTGTGTCGATCGTCTGGTTTGTATCTTGTTTAAGCTGGCCAAATTGTCCTGAATACTCCTTTTCCATTCTTCTGGTCAAGTTGCCTTTTGACATGGCTTCCAACAGGCTTTGCATATCTTCAGTGGTATTTTCTACGTTCGAAATGAGCATGTTCAGCCCTGCCGATAGGTTGTAGAAAAAGCCGCGTTTGCCTTCCATCTGAAGCTTGTTACTGAAGTCCCCTCTGGCAGCACCCGCTATAGCCGTGTCTATTTCAAGCTCAATAGCGACTTCGTCTGTTCTGTCTTTCCATTCCAACACGGTGCCAATCCGCTCTCCTGAATGATTGAACATAGGCACAGCGTTAACTGAAAACACTTTGCTGCCGACAATAAACTCGCTGTAAAAAGGGTCTATTAACGCATCAAGTTTTTCATTTTTTAACGAAGAACCATGCAGCTTGGTTGCAGGTAGACCAATCACATTGTCGGGATTAAAACCGGAAATTTCGGCGGAAAACTCCTTTTCGGCATCGACGAATAGATGGTAAGTAGCGGTATTGATGTAAATAATGTCGTGGTCAGTGTCAGCCATCAAAATGCAGTTGGATGCGCTATCCAGTGCTTGTCGCACTTTTGCATTCTCATTGGCCGTGGATTCAGCAGCGAACTCGGCGGTTTGCTTGGCGCATTCGGCGCATTCGGCACGTTCAACGTTCTCGATAGAGGCGTTGGTTGCCTCTTTTATGCGCAATAAATCGCCTCTGAATTCGCCCTGCATTCTAACGCTAAGATCCCCACTGGCAATTCGTTCCATGACCTTCTGCATTTCACTGAGCGCGTCTTGGGTAGCATCCATGAAGGTGTTAAAGGCTTCTGCTGATTGGCTTATTTCATCGTTCCCCAGTACATTCAAGCGGACGGAGTAGTCGCCATTTTCTGCCACGGCCTTTAATCGTTTCGTCGTTCCACGCATCGGGCGAGCGATTGTACGAGTGATACTATAGGCAATGAGACAACCCAAAACTGCACCCACAATCCCTGTCACTTTAAGCACCAAGACCATGGTGTTGTTTAATGATTCCAGATGGCGAACGTCTTTCTGAAGGATATCCGATTGTGATTGGACAATGCTGTTCACAATGCTTAGTGAGGCCTCAGCCAAAGGGGCGGCTTTGGCACCCAATAGATATTGAGACATGTTCCAACGCTCCGAATCTCTTACTAGGAACATTTCGTCGACGATATCAGGGAACGCTTCTCGTTCTTTGGCGTAACGTATAAACAAGTCTTTTTGTTCTTTGGTCCAAAGGTAGGCGATGTCGTTCATTTCATCGAATCGCACACCGTTGGTGGTCCAATGTTGGAAAAATGCAGCTTTAAAGACGGGATCCCCACTAAACAAGTACGATCTTACGGCGCCAAGGCTGAGAGAAAGCGATGCGCTTGAGTCGGAAATTAACCCCAGCAGTTTTTTTCGAGCCGGTGTTGAGGGCAAGGCTTGCTCGATGGCGCTGAGTCGCTCTAAGTTTGTCACAAGGCGAAAGGTAGAGGGGGCGGCTTGCTCCCCAAAGAGTTTCATGGCGGGCTGCTCATCAACGGTGTGCGCGAGATTTTCGACTTCATCCTGTGCGGCGCGGTATTGTGTTAAGCGTTCTTTTAGCTGGTGGAGTTGAGCGTTGTAATTGGCAATATCAAGTTGGTTCTGGCTGTTACTTAATACATTGAGTTGAACATCAATGTCGCGCCATATTTGCTGCCTTTTTTCGATAAATGTTTTGTCACCCAAAACCAGATATCCGCGGAGAATGGCGAGTGACTTATTGATTTCATTGTTCAATGCTTTCCCCGCAAGCGCTGTCGGGACGGAGTTTTCTAACAGCGAAGAGCCAACGTGCTGCAGCTCTGCCAAACGCGTATTGGTAAACACAACGGCGGAGATAAAAATGGCAATTAACAGGCCAAATCCCAATGCGAGTCGTTGACCGATCGTGAGGTGAATACGTCGAAAATCTGGCTTACTCATCAGTGTTCCTTTCTAGAAGTAGAAGCATGTTTAGCTTTCGATCGATGAGATCAACAAGTGCAAAGACATCTGACGGTGTTTTGTTTTGAGTCGTTATTGTGGTGGCGTTGGCGTAAAAATCGCCGAAGGAGGCGTTTGGCGAAAGGCTATTCATTATAAGGGCCAAGGTATCGAGACATTCACCAGCCTGAAGGAAAATCTCTGCTGGAATGGGGTTGTTGCAAAAAATTCAATCGGGCGGATTTCACCCCGCCGCTTCCTGAAATTACGTGTAAATTACCTCGACATTAAAGAGTCGATTCATGAAGGCGGATCTCTCCCGCACAAGCA
>NZ_FUXU01000206.1 GCF_900167155.1 Enterovibrio nigricans DSM 22720
ATCGTAGCTTCTAGATTTAGTTCCATCGATTTAAGCAACAAAGCCTCGTCAAGGTTATGTACGATGGCAAATCTAATGGCAGACCCAGAATCACGAATATAAAAACTTGTGGTGTCCAATTCACGCTTACTCACAAAGTCATGAGCAACAAGTGCTTCATCAATGAGTTGCTTTATCATTCAGTCGACCCTCTGCGTCGTCTTTTGTCATTACGCTAATGCATAGCGACTTGGTAATGTTGCTTTCAAGCTTTTCAGTGGCCAACTTATCGTCGAAGTTATCTGAGTTCGTGAATTTTGTATCAAAGGTAAATGAGGCTTCTGCTTTGCTGGCAATTAGATGGTTGTACTCAAAAAGTAGTCTCAGTAGGTCACCGTTGTTTTTCATTTCATAGTTCATGTCTGACTCACAATCTTCACTTTCATCTATGTCAAGTGCTGTAGGTACGTAGAACCGATTTTCGCTGTCGAGGTAGTGCGGAAGATGGTTGAATGTGGGCTCCACTGAAATAGCCTGTATGAGTTTGGTGTAGCGCCTGATATCACCCTTCTGAATGTCTTGAAACCGCTCGGATGGCTTCATCATCTGGCATAAGTTTTTTAATTCATTGATATGTGTATCTCGTATGTGCTCGCACAGACGCCTAGATCTTTCATAGTTGACATCACTCATTGTTGGTAACGCCTGATCGAGTCGTTCTTCTAGGTAGGTTTGAAGTCTGGCCTTCAACTCAACGGCATAATAGTCGCGATTCTGATAGGGGTTTTCGGCCAGTAATTCCTCTAGGATATCTCTTGCTTGGATACGGCCCTCGTAAGCAGCTTTGTTTTCCGAGAAGCCGTCCACTTGATTTAGTTTGTGATTATGTATCGCCTTTGTGCTTATTTTTTCTGAGAGTAAGCAATAGTTAAAATTTATGAGATTATCACTGACCGTGATGGACCGTTTCTCACATATTTTTTTTATTAGTGCTTTGGTCAGTCCTTCAATTTCACCCAGTCCACAATGAAAGTTGTCTCCGTAGCAGTAGAATTTGACTATTTCTCCGCTAGCACCTTTGTGATCAGCGGTATTATCTAGCTGTACGGATACATGAAAATAACGGGGCGTCCCTTTTATTTTGTCGTATTCGATTAAAGTGGACTGCTCCAGCGCCTTGGCGTAGCCACTGCGATATTGACTAATCTTAGCTTTAACTTGATGAGCAGAATGAAGCTTTCCTGCCTTATAAATAGCGAAGTCGTCGCTACTGTCTAGCTGAAGCTCGAAGTCCAAATCACCGTCGTGAATGAGCTTTAGTGAATGATATAGAGCAACTTTTCCTTGGTAAACAAAGCCGCTCCAAGAGGATATGGCGCTGGCCGGGTACTTCTCTTCTTGTTGACTCACATGAACTCCTTACTGCCAGTGTGGCGGAGTCATATTACTGTGTCTGTCGAGTTTTTTGTACTTACTTTATGTGTTTGTTGGGTGAATTCTGCATTTTCCAGCCTTTATAAAAAATATTGCGTGAATAGCCACACTCAGTAGACACTTTCGAACCTTCCTTTGCCCAAACTTAGCTTATGCGAAGCTTGCGGGTTACTGCACTACCCCTAACTGATTCTTGTCCGTGCGACCTGAAGTCGTATGAAGCGCTGTTCACCGCGATAAGAGTGAACCATCTGTATCACCAGATGACCCTAGGATCCTGAATAAAGC
>NZ_FUXU01000134.1 GCF_900167155.1 Enterovibrio nigricans DSM 22720
TGTAGCGCTCTCAATGGCATAGAGAAAATGCGTTTCACCATCAGTGCGGTAGTAATGGCTAAGTCGCTGAATCGGCGAGGTCTACCACGCTTGCCTTGTTTGTTTTGTTTCCACTCAGCTATCGTTTCCTCATCAATCCAAAAGGTCAGAGAACCACGGTTGATTAAGGCTTTGTTGTACTGCTTCCAGTTAGTTGTTTTGTAACGAGGTTTAGACATGAGACTACGACGATTGATGGGTGTAGCCGATCAGATCGTAGCTTCTAGATTTAGTTCCATCGATTTAAGCAACAAAGCCCTTTTACGCCGCCCGTTGGCGATGCAAAGTAGCTAGTGCAACCCAGGAAACCTGCCCATGACAATAAGCCGAAAGAGATAGCAATCCATCCCCATAGACCTGACAAAATACCGGTTGTTAACGAAATCGCGACCAATGTACTCATACTATTTCTAAAGCCTTGCTGCGAAATCACCGCAACTGGTCTTAGCCTCACTTAAAATCAAGTAGGCATACTATGAGAGAATCGCCCCTATTAATCTGATTGAGATCACATTAGCAATGTATGAACATGAACGCTGAACCAAATTCAGCGATATTCGTCACTAAATCCCCATCCTTTTGTTAACGTCATGTTGGTCGATACGCCCTATGAGTCAGCGTGTTTTTTACTTGTTTCGGTTACGCTGGCTGTTCTCTACGCACCTTCTTATTCTTTCTCAGCGACAAGCCATCGCGAATGTTTAGGCTTATCATGGTGAAGTTCACCACACCGCCCACCAGCTCTAGAGTTTGTACCGACCAGAAGAAGGCATCAAATTCACCGCCTGACGATTTAAAGTATAAATAAACCGCAGAAGGTAGCATCACGAAAAAGCCAGTCATTGATGCTACTTTCATGCGTAGCTGCTTGGCACCAATGACGCCTCTCCCTTTATTCGGGTATAACTTCTTTCCGGTTACGCCCGTTATCATCATGAACATCATCATGACCGGCAGGAGCGACGCAATGACGGTTTTCACGGTCGTTATCTGGTCGATGTTTCCAAACAATTTGGCAATCACGGTTGAGCTAAAAAAACCGATAATGGTTAGCAACGCTAATGCACCCGCGCTACGGTGCACACTCACCAATACTTGTCGTTTCATTGGGCTATCCTCTACTACCATTTTGTTTTAAAGCTACGATGGCAACTTTTGCAGCTGCGGTCGGCACTTTTTATCGCCGACTTTAATGCCTTAGCGTCTTGCTCATTGGCCGCAATCACCATGGCTTCATAATTTTGCTTTAGTGAATGTAGGCCTGATTCAAACTTGTCCCATTTACTCCACACCGTCGCTTTACTTTTGCTCCCTTCAACACTGCCTTCAGGGAATAGCGTGGGCAATTCCACCATAATCTTTGTGTTTTCTAACGCCAGTGTTTTGATTTGTTCCCAATCACTGTCGCGACCATCTTCAAGTTTTTTCATTGTTCGAAGGTTATCTGCCATCGACAAAAACTCGCCTTGGCGTGTTTCAATCTTCGATGAGAAATCTGCAGCACTCGCAACATCCACTGACAAGCACGCTGCTACACCTAGTGACAAAAAGGATATGTTTTTCATTAGTCTATTCATTCCGCTCACACTCTCATCAGGAAATATTCTGTTTCATCTTTGTTATGGCTTTGGGTGGAATCACTCATGTGTTCATGCTTTTATATTGCTTAAATACCATTCAGTAACCTTGCATTTCTCTTTCCCCTTTAAGTTGAGACATAATTTACACAACAAACATTGCGCACGCAACTATTGTTGTGTAAATTAACGTCAATGCATTTTTAGAAGAGAAAGAGTGATGAAGATTTGGGATCTCCCGACCCGCTTATACCATTGGCTCCAAGCCGCACTTTTTACGTTATTGGTGATAAGTGGGTTCAGTGGCAACGGCCCGCATGAATTGTTCGGCATCGGACTCGCATGTCTTGTTGTCTGGCGCATTACGTGGGGCATCGCGGGCAGTGATACCAGCCGATTCAAACAGTTTATTTGCTCACCCAACACGGTCATTCGCTATCTGCAAGGCGAGCATTCTCATCATGGTGTAGGTCATAACCCTGCAGGCGGTTGGATGGTAACCATGATGTTGAGCTTGCTCATTGCTCAGTGCTTTATCGGTATGTCATTGGCTGGCTTTTTCGACCCAATCCTAAACGATGACAGTATCCTCTACGACATCGACTTATTGGTTTCTCTTCATATTTGGCTTGCCTACGCACTGGTTACCAGTGTTGTGTGCCATGTGGCGGCGATCGTGATTTACAAAATGAAGGGGAAACCCTTGGTAAAAGCCATGGTTACCGGAAAGCACGCCTCATTGATAGATAGCGCGGGTATCATTTTTAGATCAAATATTCGTGCTGTTATACTGTTGGGCATTGTCGGCGGCGCAATGCGCGTTCTGCTGAACCTATAAACGATAAAGAGAATGACAGTGAGCGAATTTGATCGCCAAACAAGCTTTGGTTGGCTAATTAACGTGGTGGCAGGTCAGGCGGAAAAACACTTGGATGCCGAGCTGAAAAAACACGGTTTAACCGTCGCACTGTGGCCAACGATGATGTGTCTTTGGGAAGAAGAAGGCGTCACGCAACGCCAAATAGCGCAAAAAGCCAAAGTCGAAAGCTCGACAACGACCCGAACGCTCGACAAACTTGAAAAATTAGAATTGGTTGAGCGTCGCGCTGATCCAGACAGTCGCCGTAACTACCGTATTTTTCTAACGCAGAAAGGAAAAGATCTACGTCCTCATGTCTCTCACCTCCCGGTTGATATTAATACTGCACTACTCGGTTCATTAGACGACAAAGAAAAGACGCGACTTATCGGCTTACTGCAAAAAGTGGTTCATAACATCGAATATTAACCCAAACTTTCGTTTTTTTATGGCACCTGCGGGTGCCATTTTCATTTTCTACGTCCTATCTGCGACCACATTTCACCCACCTGAAATTGACCCAATTCACAAAAGACCACCACATTCAGACATAGCTCACAGTATCCAAAACGGTATGCCACCCGCTTAATGTGACTACCTTCTCAGTCGGAAAAACATGCAACATTTCTCCAGTAAAGGGATTGTTTGTCCAATATCTTTGGGGTCGTACCCAGCGCATAATCACCCCATAAATAACGAGGTTAAAAACCTTATAAATTCCAAAACGTTAATGAAAAGGTCTCTTATGAAAACAAATGTTGCAGAACTCAAACGACACCTCCTCACGGGTACCAGCCACATGCTGCCGTTCGTTGTTGCGGGTGGTGTACTTCTTGCTCTGTCTGTAATGCTGGGTGGTAAAGGCGCGGTTCCAGAAGGTGTTTTCCTAGAAGGCATTTGGGACATGGGTATCGCAGGTTTCACCCTGTTCGTTCCTGTTCTGGGTGGTTACATCGCTTACTCAATCGCTGACCGTCCAGCACTGGCTCCAGGTATGATTGGTGCTTACCTTGCTAACCAAGTACAAGCAGGTTTCCTCGGTGCCATCGTGGTGGGTTTCATCGCTGGCTACGTTGTTCTGCAACTGAAGCGCATCCCTCTTTCTAACAAGCTTAAAGCGCTTTCAACGTATTTCATCATCCCAATCGGCGGTACTTTCATCGTATCTGCACTGGTTGTATGGGTGATCGGTCAACCAATCGCATCTTTCATGCTGTTCATGAACGAAGGTCTGCAATCAATGGCAGGTACTTCTAAAGCGGTTCTGGGTGCAATCCTAGGTGGTATGACTGCATTCGATATGGGTGGTCCAATCAACAAAGTAGCAACCCTGTTCGCACAAACTCAAGTTGGCACTCAGCCTTGGCTGATGGGCGGTGTTGGTGTCGCAATCTGTGTTCCACCTCTAGGTATGGCTCTGGCAACATTCCTTGCGCCTAAGAAATATTCTCCAGAAGAGAAAGAAGCAGGTAAAGCAGCGGCAATCATGGGCTGTATCGGTATCACTGAAGGTGCAATCCCATTCGCAGCGAATGACCCAGCACGTGTAATCCCAGCAATCGTAGCAGGCGGTATCGTAGGTAACGTCGTCGCATTCCTGGCTGGTGTACTGAACCACGCACCTTGGGGTGGCCTGATTGTTCTGCCGGTAGTTGAAGGCCGCATGATGTACGTCGTCGCTGTCATCGCCGGTGCCGCAACCACGGCTCTGATTGTCAACGCACTGAAAAAACCAGTGGCAGACCGCGAAGAAGAAAAGCAAACGCAAACCGAAGAACTGGAACTGTCCTTCGATTAATGAATAAAGACACAAATAAGAAATACATAGGTAAATGATTATGAAATTGATTGGTGTAACATCTTGCCCATCTGGCGTAGCGCACACTTACATGGCTGCTGAAGCTCTGGAAACCGCAGCACGCGCTAAAGGTTGGGAAGTTAAGATTGAAACTCAAGGCGCGATTGGTATCGAAAACGAACTGACCGCAGCAGACGTTGAAGCAGCAGATGTTGTGGTACTAACTAAAGATATCGCCATCAAGAAAGAAGAGCGTTTTGCAGGCAAGAAAATCGTTCGAGTAACGGTAACACAAGCAGCAAAACAAGCGCCTGAAATCGTGAACAAGTTAGAAGCGATGTTAGCGCAAGCGTAAGAAAAAAGAGCGATGCAGGGTGGCAACAATAATCCACCCTGCATTCTTTTATTCCAGTGACGGAAATCACCTCAGGCATCGCGACACCTACTTAGCCAAAGTCGCCAATTTTTCGTCAATACCTAAGCCACTTCAAAACAGCACGATGCAGGTTGCTTAGGTATTCCGAATAATAAAAAAACAACGTCAGGGCAACACCATGTACCAACATATTTCCGACTCATTGAGTGCTTTCCAAGGTTCACTTGTTCGCATCTGCAGCAGTGAAAATACGCCGCCAGAAGGCGCGTATCAGGTTAACTTTAACCGCTTGGAAATCATTCTTGAGGGGAAATATGATTTGGTCGTGGACGCGAACCAAGGTGATGAACACCTTACGCTAAATCAAAACGACATGATCTACATCCCGTCGAATGCGTGGAGCAAACCCACTTGGGAAAACTCCTGCAAAATGATGTCGATCTTGTTCAGTAAAAATCAGGTCGGTTTCAGCTTTGTTTACTTCCAAGAAGGCGAAGGCTTTGTTGAGGTGTTCAAACACGCCATGCCACTCCCCTCTTCAATGGCCCTAGAGCACCTCATTGACTCACTGAACAGCCTCGCGACCGAACCACGCTTCAGTGCCATGGGTGAGTCGTTGGCCAATGCCTTGCTCATTTACTGTCGTGAACTGCTGCAAAACCCGCAACTTGAGAAAACCAGCCGTTCGGAAAAACTCTACCGCAGCATGTGTATTTACGTGCAGGAGAACTTCCACAAAGACATTACGCGCGTATCTATCGCCGATCGCTTTGGTGTCTCGCAAGCGCATGTCTCGCGCCTGTTTAACCAAGAAGGCTCAGTGAAGTTTGCGGACTACGTGACATACGTGCGCCTCGACCGCGCGAAATTCATGTTGAAGAAGTACAACTTCAAAGTCGATGAAATCGCCCACCGCTGTGGTTTCAGAGACACCAACTATTTCTGCCGCGTGTTTAAACAGAAGACCGGTAAGACACCGAGTGGGTATCGATTGGGGGCGGCATAGCCCGCTGACAGCTCTTTTCTGAAAGGGCTATTCAACACTCTCGAAAGCCTTCAGTAACAGTTGAAGGCTTTGTTGTTTTAGTTTGTCCTATCTATAGCAGAGCCTTTGTTGCTAGAACGTTTTTGTCGAGTAGACGACACCTGTTACCAAGTGTCGTCCCTCTAAGAACCCAGCGTGCAACTTTCACCGCACTAGGCTCAAGCCTTCACGAAGGCACCGATTGGCACCCAGCAACTTATAAAGCAGCGAGAGCAGGCTCATGCCAAGAGTTACGGCATTGCTTCTTTGATTTTCTCTTAGCCAAGTATTCTTGGTATTGAGGATCAAAAGGCGTAGCGGCACTCCTGATTTTTACATGTCTCTCTATTGGCACCTTAGCTATTTGAAACAGATTGAACTGACAATCCATATCCATGATCTTC
>NZ_FUXU01000107.1 GCF_900167155.1 Enterovibrio nigricans DSM 22720
CAATTTAGCAGTAGGTTGTCAAAAGCTCTACGGCTCCAACAAGAAGTGGAAAAAGCGGTATGGCTATCACAAGCGCTCACTATCAGAGACAGCAATGTACCGAGTAAAACAGCTGCTAGGTGGGAAATTAAGCCTAAGAAATTACAATGCTCAGGTTGGCGAGACTTACGCTATGATCAAAGCGCTGAACAAGCTTACAGGACTGGGTATGCCTGAAACTCAGTATATTGCTTAAGAACCGAACAACTTTAGGCTGCCATGTCTTCCAACCGAATTAAGCAACAAAGCCGATGAGAAACTAAATCTTCTCGAAACACAAAAAGCCGAAACGCAGCAATTAAAAAAAGGCTTAATGCAAAAGCTGTTAACGGGTGAATGGCGAGTTCCGTTAGATAACCCAGAAACGGCTTAACCATTCGAGTAATGATGCCTTCAACAGAAGGCATCTCATTAACAAACCGAATTAATAAGAACAATAAAAAACCAATAACAATAAAGAAAGGAATGCGCCATGTCAGATCAGGCAGAATCATCAAAACCAGAACTCGTTGGGGTAGAACGCCCTGCAATTGAGTGGCTAAAAAAGCTCGGCTATACCCACATAAAAGGAAGCCAAGTTGAACAGGCACACAAAACTGAACCTGTGATTTTAGAAGAGATACTGACTGATCGACTGCATGCGCTTAACCCTTGGCTTGCCGAAGTGCCTAATGGCGCATACAAGGCTATAAAGCAACTGCGTGATATCTGGTTTACGCATAATAACGACTTAATGCTTGCCAACCACGCATTCTGGAAAGATGTACTCTTCCAATCCAACCTACAACAAAAAGATAAACATGGTCAGCCTCGTAGCATCCGCTTTATTGATCAAGCAGGTGCCGAGGGTAACGTATTCCATGTTGTAGACCAATACATTGGCAAAAATGCCAATGAGGAGCAATTCAAGCCCGATCTACTGTTGTTCATCAATGGTTTACCACTCGGGCTTATCGAGTGTAAAAATAGCGCCATTAAGCTTAGCAAGGGCATTGCCCAAATCGATGGCTATCAAGGCTCTTTTACCCAGCATTTCGCGTTTAACATGGTATGTGCCGCCATTAACCGTAGCCAAGCCAAATACGGGGCAATTTGTGCTTCAGAACAGTTCTATCTGACTTACAAGTTTGACTCGAAAAAACCTGACAAGAACACGGTTCTAGAAGCGTTAGAAAACCTGCTGGGTAAAACACCATCCGAGCAAGACAAGCTGCTGTGGGCACTGTTTGAACCATCTCGTTTCGTTCGTCTTGTTTGCTTCTACCCGATGTATGAAGTGGAAAAAGGCATCATGATTAAAAAACTACCGCGCTATCAACAATGGCGTGCGGTAGAGAAAACCTTGCTACGCTTACAAGGTCGAGATCCAGAACTACTGGGTAAAGAAATTGGTGGTGTGGTTTGGCATACCCAAGGCAGCGGAAAATCGCTCACGATGGCACTACTAGCTCGCCTAATGCGTGCGGAAATTTCTGGCTTTAATAACCCTAGCATCTTGGTTCTTACTGACCGTACTGATCTCGATCGCCAAATTCATAACACTTTCACCAATGTCGGTCTTGAATCTGCTAAAGCCAGTTCTGTTGCAGGCTTAGAAGCTCTGCTAAGCAATGATTATGGCGCGATTTTCACTTCTACAGTGCAAAAGTTTCAAGAAAGTGATGGTAAGCAAATTAAAGCAGCGAAAGAAACGGAAGATGAAGATGCCACAGCAGACTCAAAAAGCCGCGTAAGACGAGTATTACGTAAAGATAATGCAGGCAATGAACAGTGCTGGATCTTAAAGGAGAACAATGTTCTTTACGGTCACACAGACGCGAGTGGTAATCATCAAAAAGCCAAGTGGGAACTGATCAGTGAAGAGAAAGTTGATTTTCGTGTTTTGAGCACCAAGCCAAACTTCTTCGTAATGGTTGATGAAGCTCACCGCAGTCAATACGGCTTCTTAGCGGCATTTATGCGAGCCTCTTTACCCAATGCCAAGTTCATTGCGTTCACTGGAACGCCCCTATTCAAAGACGATAAAGAAACCTTGGGTACGTTCGGTGGAAAAGACTACATCGATACCTACCGACTCGACGAGGCGGTTGCTGATGGCGCAACACTTCCGATCAAGTATCTTGAAGGCATGGCGCAATGGGGCAGTGACGGAAAGCTGAAACAAGCCTTTGAAGACCAGTTTGGGAAAGAACCTCTCGCTCGCAAGAAAAAGCTCAAACAAGAGTTATTAAAAAAACGCCGAGGGGCTATCAGTCGTATTGAAGAAAATGCGCTTCACTTGGTTGAGCATTTCTTATCTAGTGTGCGTCCTCGTGGCTTTAAAGCGATGCTGGTATGTGATGGTCGTGATATGGCTGTTCGCTATAAAGATGTTCTGAACCAAATCATGCAAGAACGTAAAGACAAAGGTCTGCCGACCTTTGAAAGCCGAGTGGTTATCTCGCTTGGTAGCATGACAGATAAGCGTACTGGTATCAGCGAGCAGCAAGCTCACTACGCGGCTGGATCTACGTCAAAGCTCGAAACCATCGAAGAACGTATTAAGCGCGAAACCAAGGAAGGGAAAACACCAATTGCAGTTCCCTCTGAAGACATTCCAAACTTGGTAAACGAAGAGTTTAAGCTGCCGTACGGTGATGAATCAGAAAATACCAAAGAAGAAACCAAATTCAACAATATCGGACTAATCATCGTTTCTGACATGCTACTCACAGGATGGGATGCCCCTATTATCAGCACTCTCTATCTTGATAAGCCATTAAAGGAGCACACCCTACTCCAAGCTATCGCCCGCGTTAACCGTACTCGTAAAGGTAAGAAAGCGGGTTATATCGTCGATTATTTTGGCGTTGTTGAATACCTTGATGAAGCACTCAAAGTGTATGGCGGTGATGTACAACCTGAGCAAGTATGGACAGATGTAGAAGCGGAGTTACCAAGGCTACAAGCTGCTCTTACTAAAGTCGTGGATATACTGCCTAAAAAACATCACCCAGTAAAACAGCCTGAGCCGTACAAAGAGGATGCCGATCTCTACTTAGACCCAGACGCTCGTTTAGATGTTGTTGAGGATTTTCTCGTTGCTCTAGCGGAGTTTAATAGCCGCTTAGATATCGTCTTACCTGACGAGAGAGGAGCGCCGTATCAGCCTTACTTCAAAGTGCTCAATGAGATCAAACTGCAATTACGCAATAAAATGCCTGATAGTGCAGATGCAGTTCGTATCACCGCGTCTGAATCAGAATTGCTGAAAAAAATGCTCGACGACCATATCGAGGCAAGTGAAGTAAAAAGTCTGCTAGGTCGTGAAGTATCTATCCTAGATGCTGCCGATATGGATCTACTGCGTAAGCAAAAGAGCGCAGGCAGTGCTGCACTCGTCATGAAAAATAAACTCAAGCACACCATCAAGACGGGTAAAGGTAAAGATCCTGCTTTCTTCGGTGATCTTGAGGAAGAGTTGGAGAAGCTCATCCAAGACGAGCGTGAAGGGCGTATTGAGCAGGCTCTATTCCTAGAGCAGCTAGAACTCTTTGCTCAACGAGTGCGTGATAAAGATGCGAAACCGTCTGAAATGGGTTTAGCTACAGCAACCGAAAGAGCCGTCTTCAACTACCTTGAAAAACAAGTAGATGAAGCTGAAGCACTTGCCTGGACGAAAGGTATCTTTAACCATCCTGATATCGCTGAAGTCATGCTGTCACCGATTTGGAAAAAACAGACCGATATTCATAATGAGATCAAAAAGACGATTCGTACCATATTACGCGGTCTTGGAGGTTGGGACATGACGGTAGCACGACAGCATTCTGCGGAAATTTTTAATATCATGAAGAATAACTAAATGCCAATTTATCAATATGGAACAACAGAGATCGAATGGGTATTTAAGTTAGACTCAAAATTAGCCCATCACTACATCACTGTTGAACGTGGTAAGAAGGTACTTCTACGTGGGCCTGACGTACCTGAAGAAGAACAACAAGCGTTAATTCGCTACAGGGCGCGTTGGATAAAACAACGACTAGCTGAGGTTAACCAACCTCTCAAAGAAGAGATAGTCACGGGTAGCCGAGCACCGTACCGTGGTCGCACGTTTTATTGGTGAAGTAATCCCCGCCCCCGATCTCTCTAAGGTTGAAATTAGCTTTACTCAGAGTAGATTCAAGGTTCTTTCACCAGAAGGAACTTATGTGAGTCGTAATTTGTTTAAAGCGGCATTAGAACGCTTTTACAAGCACAAAGCACAAGAAAAGATTGGTGCTCGTCTCCGTTACTTACAGAAAGAAACAGGGTTGGAAGCGACAACATTTCGCATCAAGAGGTTTGATGCAAGGTGGGCAAATTGTACTGAGAACAATGTTCTTGAATTTCATCCTCGATGCATGGAATTTTCGAATAAAGCGATGGATTACGTGATTATTCATGAACTTTGCCATACGGTTGAAAAGAGTCACAACAAGAACTTTTGGAAACTTATTGCAAAACATTGTCCAGAATGGAAAGAGTTGCATGATGAAGTCGAACATTCTGGCATGGTTCTATAGTAGTAATGCTATAATTTAATTAGATTTTTTAGCCAGCAACCCGAGTGAATTTTTATTGAAGTATTTAATTTCGTTATTTTAACGATTATACATAAATTATTTTCAAGTCAAGCTTAAAAACATCTTGATTAAAGAGATATGATTACATATATTAAATCTGTAGCCAAGAAGCTTACCTAAAATCTAAAATCTAAAAAGTGGTTTAAAGATTTAATTTACAACTAATAATACATAATCTTTTTAAGGGCAATGTAATTTCCATCTCACAGGTGGCTTAAAGAAATACTTTTAGTAGTAAATAATTAACTAATCTATCCGCTAATAGATGGTTACATTTCCGCGCCAACAGGCGGTCAAGCGTTGGATAAGAAGGTCGAGTTAATCTCGGCCTTTTTTATTTTCAATAATAATTTAAATAGTATCGAAAATAAAAAGTAAATATTTGGTAGAACCATGTTCTGACGTAACCTATAGCTTTATATAGTTCCAAGATTCTATTTGACAAAGATACGAGGAACACTGTTCTTCGAAATAGCATTGTTAACCAAATTCAACTTTCTCTTAAAATGGTAAGAACAATAATTTAATCTAGATGATTGCTGAGACTCCTTATTTATAAATACATTATGAACAATTCATTCCTTGAATAGAAAGCCAGCATTCACCAGCTTTCTTTTCATCGAATGATTACTCATCAATCAATTAATTCTTGAACGCCAGTAAAGTCCAGATTACCAACTTTCCCATCTTTAACGGTTACTGGAATCGAACCATAAATGCGATCGACATCAGCACTTACTGGAGCCACTACATAGCCATCATACTCACCATCTGGAACTTTAGGAAGAAATGCGTACTTTGATTGATCTCGAGAAATTGTGCCTTTAGCAACAGCATCTTCAGTTCCTTTTCTCATTAATAGCACTTGGTCAACATCTAGGTTAACGTCATCTGTATACGATCCTGAAATCTCTTTAGCATTCAATTGCGCAATAACATTGTTACGGTATAGAGTCGAATCATCTTTAAGATCTGTATACGCTGTCTTAATATCAAGCTCACGCTCTAAATTAGTCATAGCGTGAACAAAGTTATAGCCAATAGAGTTCTCCATTACGGTAAACATCTGTTCAAAGCTCATACCACTGTTAACGTAGAATAGAACATTGTTCTGATACATATCATACATATCATACATATCATACATATCATTAAAGTATGCAGTATGAATCGCCTGATCTTTCATTAGCTCAACTTCATCTTGCCAAGTTTCAATGCCCATTGGCGTTAATGATGTATCACTAATGAAGTCATCCATCTTATGCGTAGTGTTCTTTGGTGGGCGACCAGCAAAGAACTCGGCAGTGCCTTCCATGAACCAACGAGGCATTTCAAAAAACTGAATACTGTCATTTAGTTTCTCGTATTGGAAAACATGGAACAACTCATGCTTAGCTAAAATATAAGAATCAGCAAAGTCACTATGGTTAACATCTATAGTGCTAGGCGAGAACACAAATAGGTTTGCATAACCAGTACCAGTACCTTTTTTTGCATCGTTGTAGCACGCTACCCACTTGCTGCCAGATGTGATGTTTAGGTCACTTGACGGATTTAGCTTGCTGTGAGCAATAAGCTCATTAAAGCCTGCCTGAGTGATTTTAGCAGACTGAATCAACTCATTCTTATCAAAACGGGTAGAATCATCGGCAAAGCCAACCATGAAATGGTCTGTTTCAATGTACTCTTGGTTGCGATCACACAGCATCATTGAAGTGCCAGTTGTAGTTGCAACATTAGCTATTTCGCTTCTGACCTTGGACAAAGACCAATGCTGGATAAGGCTAGTTGAAGGAGGATTTGTTACGCCCCCTCCATTACCCCCACCATTATTATCTGACGAGTTTGAGCCACCATCATCGCTACCACATCCAGAAAGCGCCAACATAACACCTAATGCAATAAGGTTTTTACCTTTCATACTTACCTTTAACAATCGTTGTCTATACTATAATTAACCATTGCACCCGTATAGGTGCAATTCGATTTGATAGTATCTGCGATATTGATTGCACCCAAATAGGAGCAATCATAAACATGAGAGAGATCACAGTTCGAAAGAACATAACTGGTTCAAAAGTTAAAAGTATTAGGCTATCCAAAGAATTATCCCAACAGGATGTTGATCGTATTGCATCATTGCAGGGGATAGACCTAACTCGTAGTAAACTGGCAAAAATAGAATCGGGAATGATACGAGTTACTGATGAAATGTTACGCGACCTTGCAGTCATACTTAAGGTCAATGTTAACGACTTTTTCGAAGCATCAATGTTTCCAGATAGTTTTGAAGTAACCCCTAATAAATAATCGACTTTGTTGCTTAAATTGCAAATCTACGATCTGCTCGGTTACATCTATCCACCATCGTAGCCTAATACTTAAGCCTTGTAACAAAACTAATTTTTCATTGAATAACACAACCTCTTATCCACCTCTCAGCTCTGTTATTGGCGAGTGGTATTCAAAAGAAACCATAAAATTTTACGGTGAGATTGAAATTTCACATCGCCATTTGCAACAACGTAAACATTCGGATTTCTGCTTTTCGAAATCAATGACGAGTTAGAAAAAATATATTGCTGATAAGTATCACCTGTCTAACAATGACATGAAGGTATATAACCACCGCTGAACCAAGTGGATTAAATAGCAGTTTGTTCAGCATACCTCTAACAAGTTTACCTACCATAATACTTTGCGAGTTATTGAACTTGCCGCGTGTGCTGGCCAGCACGCGCAGTAGCAATCGTCAAAAGAAAGGAGGAGAAACCTGTTTTGTGCTCTCACTTGTTCCAGTGCCGCTTAACCGTAGGCAAAGATATGTCCAGTTTTTTCGCTGTTTTTGATTGTGTTAACCCAAGAGCACGACACTCTTGAACTCTTGACGTTGTGTCTTTAGCCTCAGGTCTACCAATAACCTTTCCTTCCGATCGCGCTCGTGTTTGTCCCTCAATGGTGCGCTCTCGGATACGATTACGCTCAAACTCTGCAAATGCTGAAAACATCTGTAGCATTAATCGCCCCTCCGCTGAGCTTAGATCAGCGGTTGGCAAATCCAACGATATAGGTCTGATTCCTTTATCTAACAGCATACTAATCGTATGCTGAACATCAATACTATCCCTGCCTAACCGATCTAGCTTTAAAACAACCAGTTTGTCACCTTCTTCTAGTTTATGCTCAACCAGCATTTTGAAATGACCTCGCTCCATCGCAGGAACACTACCTGATACAGTTTCAGAAATAATACGATGCTCTTGAATATCATATCCTACATTTTTAATTGCTAAGATCTGATTCTCTGTTGTTTGTTCGCTTTTGGAAACACGACAATATGCGAATGTACGTCCCTCAGACATAAATCACCTTTATAATTATTATTTGGTATCATAAGTGGTATCAAAAAGTAAAATGGTATCAACAATTATTGTAGGGTAGTTTTTGATACCAATTTCAACTAACTCTAGTTGGTATCTAAAAACGGATGTTTGTTAATACCACTAAGAATCACTTTAAAATGGATTGAATGTAAGGTTGCTATCTTCAATCTTTCTCTTTGATGACTTATAGCGATTACAGCCATACAAGCCAGGGACACGGTTCTCTTTAACCTGAATATCTTGCTTACTGCTTTGAGAACCTCTCAAAGCTTCTTTTTCATTTGTTTTATTTAAAGATAACGTTTGACCTTTATACATAATAAATATTCCAAAATACGTGATAGTTAATATATACAAATAAGTATCAAATAAAATTCAAATAGTAAAGCATTTAATTCTGCCGCCAATAAATTAAATAATTAAACTAAACAGTAGCTTCATTTAGCAATATTGATCAGGTAATAAAACAAGATCAGTACATGAAACATTTAGGATCCAATTTTATATTTAATAATTTTATTTTTTGTGTTATAACTATTATAACCGTTATAACTATTATAAAGTTATAATTAAATATAAGGAGTGACTGAAAAATTTCATTCTCTTAAAGAAATCAGCAGCCAATCCAGATAAATTTCTTCTGCCAAACTTGGCACATCGACTGTCAATGTTGGCACATTCACTGCCAAGTTTGGCAAAGGTAGAGTGCGACCTAAAATTGAGCCTGTTTTTACACCGCACTTGTGCTGTGCAAAAATTAACCATCACTTGTATATTATTGCCCCACTAGTTTGGCGAAGTTTGTAAACGATTTTAATTCTATAAAGCTACTAAAAATAAACAACGCATAGCAAAACACCACACGTTGCGGATCATTATTATTCGACCATTTTTAAGCCGAAGTGCTTTTCTCGATGGCAATTTGGACAAAGCGCAATCACATTATTTAAAGTATCTTCTCCACCAACTGCTAAAGGAACAATATGGTGAACCTCTAAATATGGAGAGTTATCTTTCTTTCTAGTAAATGGTGCAAACTCCTTACAACATTCACAGACACCTTTTGCTCGAATCAATGCTTCAGCTACAACATCTGGATTTCTTTTATAACATACTCCAGAATTCAGATAATAAGTGCGACACTTCATGGGTAGGATTGGAAAGACAGCCAATTGCTGAAATTGGTATGCTCTTCTGACCAAAGAAACAAGTACCAACATGAAGTATCAACAATTGACTGAAGGTAAAAGATACCAGATTTCAGCCCTTTTAGAACAAGGAATATCAGTAAAAAACATAGCCCTTGCGGTCGGATGTCATCGAGGTTCTGTGTATCGAGAGCTTAACCGCAATACTTTTGAGGAAGAAACCTATTGCCCTCAGTATGCGCAGCAAGCATGTGTAGCGAGGAAGCGTAACGCAACCAAGTATCAAATCCCCTCAGAGCGAGTGGAATTCATCCGATTACTGATTGAACATGACTGGAGTCCAGAGCAGATTTCGGGTGTGTTAACAGGGTCGGGAATGCCTGTCAGTCATGAATGGATTTATCAACATATTGCCGAAGACAAAGTTAATGGCGGCAAGCTCTACAGACATTTAAGGCAAGGCCATAAGCGCTACCGTAAAGGAAAGAGAGTCAAAGCTGAGGTGATTAAGAACGCAGTATCTATCAATGATAGGCCAGCGATTGTTGACAGTCGTGAACGCTTTGGAGATTGGGAAATAGACACTGTGTTAGGCAAGCATGGAACGGGAGCTATTGTCACTCTGTTAGAGCGTAAAAGTCGTTTTTTCTTAATTCAAAAAGTGGATTCAAAATCGGCTAAAGAAGTGGCAGAGGCAACGATAAATTTGTTGATGCCATACAACAAAGAGCATGTCCACACAATAACGGCAGATAATGGGCGTGAGTTTGCTAACCACGAAGACATCTCAGCGGCATTGGAAACAGAGTTTTACTTCGCCCTGTCAACGCCGACTTAAAACTGATCCACTTAGCGACGCTATCGCCGAAGTAAAATTGACCCACCCATGGTAGTTATCCCTGCCTCTCCGATTCATTTTGTAGAACGGTTGGCACTGTCCCTAACGCCCTTTTCCCTTTTAGCCGATAACTCTCTCCACTTATCTGAATGATGTGAGAGTGATGAAGCAGTCGATCCAGCAGTGCAGCCGTGAGTGTGGTGTCATCAGCGAACGCATTTGACCATTGTGAGAACGGTAAATTGCTTGTGACAACCACGCTGCCCTGTTCATATCGTTTTGCGATGACAT
>NZ_FUXU01000108.1 GCF_900167155.1 Enterovibrio nigricans DSM 22720
ATCTCAGGGGCGTATTTCTGCACCCAACGATAGAGAGTGGTGTGGTCGACATCGACACCTCGTTCCTCAAGCATTTCAGCCAGTTCGCGGTAACTCACCCCATACTTGCAGTACCAACGGACGGCCCAGAGGATAACCAGGCCAGAAAAGTGACACCCTTTGAAATCAGTCATGCTTAATAAACGACGAGGAAGGTGACACTAGATTGCCTGAAACTTAAAACTTTGCAACGGAGCCGAATCTACCCAAAATCATGCTGAAAATTGACCAACAGCAGGATCTCCTGCGTGAAAAGATAGATTCACTCTATCTCGAAAACCTCCAACTGGCCGAATCTCAGCGAGAGATAAACGGGAACATCTCGGCTTATCGAAATCTCGCCCTCTTCTTGCAGGTACTGGGCTTGGCTCTCATCATGGCAAGGGATCTTTCTAGACGGCAGGATTGAACAACATTACTGCAAAATATGCCTCAAAATTAAATAGTTAAAGATGCCATAAAAACAATATTTAAACGGGATAAAATTCTGTTTCATTTGTTTAAAATGGTGCCTAACGCTACCGACCTTCTGTTTTAATACTTGAATATTTTAGTCCTTCTTTTAAGGGCTGTTTTTACTTTTTTTATGCGATTTTGGGGAGAAAAATGAAAGGCGCTGATCGCGTTCGTAGTGTTGTGGCTGATATGTTCGCCATGGTTGTGTTTAGTTTTGTTACTGGCATGTTGATTGAGATTTTTGTGTCAGGCATGTCTTTTGAGCAATCTTTAGCGTCTCGTTTGCTGTCAATCCCGGTGAATATTTTGATTGCCTGGCCCTACGGTGTATTTCGAGACAATGTTTTACGCTTCGCTACTCGCCAGTTCCCATTTCGTATGACCAAGCGCGTGGCTGATTTCTTTGCCTATGTGGTTTTCCAATCACCCGTGTATGCAGCGATTCTGTTTACCGTTGGCGCTGAGCCAAACCAGATCCTGACAGCGGTTGCGAGTAATGCCTTGGTTTCCGGTATACTGGGCATCGTGTATGGCGTATTTCTGGAAAAATGCCGTCGCTTTTTTAAAGTACAACTGGTGGCAATGCCTGTTGGCGGGTAAGCGGATACTCTGCACGATAATGGTAAAGTACATGATGGAGCTGCCCTAGGGTGGCTCTTTTCGTATCAGCGCTTTACTCCTTGATAAGGGAAGTGGTACTACTGCTTTACCCCGCGAGTCATCGCAAACTTGGACCAGCATATTTACGAGGCGTTTTTCTTTGATTTCGTTCCAGCCCACCTCTGACTTACAGCGTTCTGCCGAATTGACGTTTAACAACATGCGCCCCTACTACGCGCACTATGCGGTTGATTGGGAACAGTCCAAAATACTGGAGCAGATTTCAGGGTTGGAGAACTGGGATATCTTGTACCAAGGTGTACCTGTTGGTGCGGTGAGGATAGCAATGGAAAACGACGACTGTTATTTGCGCGATCTCCAAGTGGGTACGGCTTTTCAAAACAAAGGGATTGGTGCTCAAGCCCTAATAGAAGCTGCGCGTATTGCCACAGAGCACGGTGCTAAACATGTAAAGCTTCGTGTATTTAAGATCAGCCCTGCTTTTCACCTTTACACGCGAGAAGGCTTCTCGGTCGTCAAAGAGGATGACCGATTCTACTACATGGTCAAAGAGATATAAGGCTCAGGGGAGAGCCTCATTCTGCAGGATATTTCGAGTTTGGCATTGAATTTTGAATGCGGACAGATAGAAAAAAGAGAAACCACTTTGGTTTCTCTTTTTGGTTTTCGTGCTAATTCGCTCAGTTCATATTAATGATTGTGTTCACCGTTTGCGTGGTCACACTGTTGCGGGGCGTACTCTGTCGTTTGAACGCGGACATTTGGCTGTGAAAACGTGTTGAATGTAGCCACTTTCAGCGTGTCTTCACCTTGTACTGTGTAAACAGGGGCAAGCGTTGGTTGGCTGATAGCTTTAGCATCCAGCACTGAAGCATCACAGATTACCGATGCGCGGACAGGGTTATCAGAGCGTGCCACGTTAACGTGGAACTTGTTCATGTTGTCTGCGTTGCGGCGGTTGTTCTTCAGTGCATACTTCAGCACCGCGCCATTCGCTGTTTCGACCTCAAGCGCACAACTGTTGGCAGACAGTGTCGCAGCATCATCAGGATAGACGTAACCATATGAACCGTGCAGTGCAGGGAAGATATAGCTGTCTAAGGTGTTTTGAGGGTCGTAATAACCGACTAAGGTCGTCACAGGCACGCCAAACGCGTCAGGTTTGCGTTCTTTCGTCGCATTATATTCGCCATCTTTTACCCATGTTTGGCCATCCGACACATACAGCAAACGGCTGCCGTTAGGCACGGTGATCTGCTCACCGTTGATGTCTAAGTAAGAGTGGTAACCTGCATCTGACTTAAAGGTGAAGATTTTCCCTTTGTTAGATGCAGAGGCGACTGGCACAGATATGTCACGCGCCCAATGCCCGTTCCACGTTGATAAATCAACCTTATCAAAGTTGTTCAGCAAGCCTGCGATATAGTCAGCATTGGCATTCCAAGGATCAACCGATGTGGTCTCCAATGTGTCGATGCTGTGTGTATATTCGACCATGCTTTCCGTCGTCTCATCCCACTTGCGGAAGCCAGTTGAAGAGGTCTCATCAAACACGGCTTTACTTTCAAGATTTTTTTGGATGAAGTGCATCGCGTAAGGTGTGTACAGTGTAAAGCGTTGTGCATCGTACATTGCCCAGCCACCAGCCATTGAGTCATAGCCAAAGCGGAACATATTATTGAATGCGGGTACACATAGATCATCATGGCAACTTTCACCACCGCTGTTTTGAGGCGCGAAATTCGGAATGAAGACGTCTTTCGACGAATCCCAGCCCCATGTTGAATTTGTCATATGAGCGGGTTTATGCACGGAGCCTTCGAAGCCGCCAGGGTAGTGACCCAAACCATAGTTGTGGCCGACTTCGTGGCTGAACTCGTTGCCGATTGAGCTATCGAGTGTCACCATCCCTGCGCCACCTGAACCACCGTGGGTTTGTACACCGTTGCTATAAACACCGCGCGTGTTGTGTGCGGTTAGTTGTGCTGCCAAATACGGATTTTCGCTTTCGCCGACACCAGTGGTGGTGTGAATACCGTAGTTAGCGTTGTTAATGCCGATTGAGATCAGCTCTTTGCCGATTCGCTGACGCATCGTACCGCCATGCCAACCGCCTTCACTCGGATCGTGGTCTGTTAACAAGGTGCCATCTGGCAACATAACTTCGGTTAAGTGCACGGGCTCATACTCGCTTACCACCATTTTGCTCAGCGGTGCGGTTTCAAAGTACTCGCGCTGCGCCTCTTTGTCGTATTGGAAATGGAAACCTTGACGAGGTTCGACAAGCATACCTACATCAATGGTATGCATGAGAAGTTCTGTCGGGGCACCGACTTTTACATTGTCGAGAGAGCCCGTATTGCCTTGGTTTTCAAACGAGAAGTTGACACCCGGCTTCACCCACTCTTTCGGTAATTCTGCAGACCAGAATCCATCACCGTAGCCGATCTTGTTAAAAATCAGGTCGTCTTCAAGTACCCAAGTGCCTTTTACGTTTTTAAAGACGGTGGTGGTGCCATTAACAATGGTTTTTTTACGCTCTTGGTAATACGACACGACAGAGTTGTAGCCTGCACTGGACGTAAACGCGAAGGTTTTGCCATCAAGCGCTGGGTTGTTTTGTTCAAGGACGATGTCGCGAAGCCAATGGCCATTCCATGTTTTTAGTTCCACTACATCGTTTACAGCCAATGCAGCAGCAACGGCTTCGCTGGAAACGTCACGAACCGCGAACGCATTCTCTGGGTTAAACGTGAAATCGATAGCAGTATTTTGGATTTCTGGGATCGCTAGAACGTTCTTGGCAAGCTGGCTTGGGTGAAGCATATCCAGCGTCCCCAAAAGTTTACCGGCGCGATCGGTAACTGAAACTTGTACGGCGGTATAGTCTGTCGGTGCATGTTCAGGTTTAAACATGACCTTGGTTGTACGGTTCGCGACCAGATGTGAGCGTGTATCCTGCGCATCTGGGCTTGCTGGCACGATATGCGCCTGAGCGAACAATACCGCGCCGCGTAGGTTACCAACGAGATCATTATTGAGCGAATTGGTGTTGAAGAATATCGATGCGTTTTGTGTCAGGTCAGTACATTCACGGGTATCGAGATGCGTTGTTTGCGGACGCTCCCAAATATAGTTTCCGTCGTTATCTTTTGAACCACGTGCAGCCGCATATAATCCGAACGTACATTTTTCGGCGGTAAAGAATCCCATCGGATAAATATCAAAACCGCCGTCATACCAATATTTTTCCCACTCTGCAGGGATGAATTCGAAAACGGTTTCAAATTCAGAGTCGAAATCGAACAAATCAAACTTCACATTGCCATCGTAATTGATTCGTAAGTTTTTACCTCTGTAAGAAAGGTACTTTTGCTCACCGTCAGTGACAACATTCACTGGGTCTTTTGCAAGCTCCGCTAGCTCGGCCATTCTAGCAACGATCTTTGCTGTAGATGCTTCAAAACTAGCGGTTTCCGCATGTACATTGGTGGTTAAAACTGACGCAATTGCGAGTCCTATCAGTGTTTTTTTCATATTGGCTCTCTTTGTTTTTATTATTCGCGTTATTCACGCAAGCGATTAGAAATTGCTTTCGGAAATATTTTATAGGCCGCTAGGAATGTTGGGTTATTGATAAAAATATTATTTGAGAGGTTAATTCCATTGATAAGTAATTTTTTTGTGTGGCTTTGAATAAGGTTGGCGATTTAGCTTTCTGCGGGCTAGGAGGCTTTTTAAAGTGCTAATATTTAAAACGTTTATTTCTGATTGCCTTTGAAGCTAGTCTTGAGTGATAAAAAGGCAAAGTGAGGGAAAAGTGAACATGCTGTTATTTTGCATTGAGTGTGGCAGATAAAATGCGGTATTTAACCTATCGTTGCTGGTGAAAAGCTGGCAGCCTGTTTATTTATTAATCACGACAGGGCTTGGGTTTATGGTCAGTATAGAAAAATACAGCAAAGCTAGGGAGCCTGCGGCGGACGCATTGCGTGTGCACCCTGATCAGATAGTGTTTACAGCAAGTAATATCATCGAGCTTGTTGCGAACTTGAGTGTCGAAGAGCATCCGTACCTAATCATCGAGGATCAAACGGTGGTGGGTTTCTTCATATTGGATTTAGATTACTCAACGCGTGTTGACTTTACGGACAGCTTTACCCTAGGTGTAAGGGCGCTGTTAGTCGATTTGCGTTACCAAGGACGAGGAATCGCAACGAAAGCTATCCGTCTGCTGTCTGCTTATGTACAAGAATACTACCCACAGTTTGATAATGTTCAATTGACGGTGAACTGCAGAAACAAGGCAGCTTATGATTGCTACCTAAAGTGTGGTTTTGAAGACACAGGCACACTTTATTTAGGTGGTCCAGTGGGGCCGCAGCACGTGATGAAGTTTCAACTTGGCACTCACTGACCGAGCCCGAGTACCTGTTGCTCGAAAATAAATACTGTCATAAAACGTACAAAGGGTGCCAATGGCCCCCCTTTGTTGTTATTCCGTGATGGCCTTATTTATCTGACCAGACTGCGAACTCATTGCCGCTAGGCTCTCTGAAGTGAAAGCGTCGTCCGCCTGGGAAATTGAAAATTGGCTTTATAATTTCACCGCCAGTTTGGCGAATATTAGTTTCAGTCTGCTCTAGCCGCTCGCTATAAAATACGACCAATGCGCTGCCAGCTTCTGTGTCGGCATGTTTTTCTGAACGGAAAAAGCCGCCGTCTAAGCCTTCATTAGAAAAGGCTGTATAGTCTGGGCCGTAATCGGTGAACGTCCAGCCAAAGGCTTGAGCGAAGAATGATTTTGTTGCGAGCAGATTGGCTGCGGGAAATTCAACATAGTTGATTTTGCCGTGCTGATTCATTGGGGCACTCCAAAGGTCCGGCGCTGGCGGTTTGCCACGAAAGCGTGTTCTATCTTGCAGTGTGACGGCCGCTTGGCCTCTACGAATTAACTGTATCCAGCTTAGAGAAAATGTGGGTTTATCGCTGGGAGCCAAGACACTTTCTGAAAAAGCTGCAACTAAAATTAAACATTCTCGACGCCAAGAGGTGACACGGCACAGACTCTTTGAGCAATCATCGTATCGTTACACCAATATCTTGGATTAACCACAAATCATAGCCAGAAAGAGGCGGGCTTGCTCTCAACGTAATCGAAATTGGTAGGTTAAAAGGTCGAAATATCGGTGGTGAAGTAGCGTTCCGTTCTTTTCCTTACCTATACAGATGAAACCGGCGCGGCGCAGTACTTTCTGCGATCCTATATTCTGTGACGTCGTTTTCGCTATCACATGATCCACCGTGAGCTCGTGTCTGCACACATCAAGTAATGCAGTAACCGCTTTCGTTGCGATTCCTTTCCCTGTTTCCCTTTCACATACCCTATAACCAATCACAGCATGGTCGTCAAAAACCTCATTGATGTTTGCCCGCGCAATGATCTGCTTTTGTGCATTTTCGACAACGAACATAAGGTGGGTGTGAGGGCTTTGTGAATCCAGAGATTGACGTGTAGCGCGGGTCAGACCGGGTAAGTCAAAAAAGTGCGCCGGACGGGCTGGTATATGTTGCTCAAACCACGCCTTATTTCTGATTTCAAAATCAAGCAATGCTGGGCAATGGTCGAGTGAAAGAGGGGTAAGACTAAAAGAAGACATCGCTAACAATTGAGACGAACGAAGAGCTAGATTGTGACGGAAAATAGGGGGGGGCGCGGGAAGGTAGTAACGAAGGTTGTGAATAAAGTCACAAATCAGGGGTGACCTTTACAGTGTAAACCAATGAGATGCACCTACTTCATCAACGGACATACGTGCATAGATAAACCTTACAAAAATGTATAGTTCGGGAAAACTTCACGCAAATTCACGTGGGTAAAGTACATACATCGACAGGGAACAGACCTTGTCGGGTTCACACCCAATACGAGGAATTAATGATGAAAAAGTCTAACGTTTTTAAACCTGCTGCTGTGGCAATGATTTTCGGTATGACGGCGTTTACCGCTTATGCAGGTGACGCGCCAAACTCACTAAACCAAGATTCTGTGTCTCTGCTTCAGGCAGTAGAAATTGCGAAAAACAACACTAACGCAGTACCGATGGAAGCGGAAAGAGATGTTGAAATGGGCCAAGCAATCTATGAAATAGAGCTGATTGGCAAAAACGGTGAAGAAATCCATACCGTTGTTAACGCGACGACTGGCGAAGTGATTTTGACGCAACAACGCCGAGATCACGATGATGATGATCATGACGACCAAGTCGAAAACGCCCTGTGGTTGTCAGGTGTCACAAGCGGCCAATACCTTTCATTGGAAACGGCGGTTCAACAAGCGGAAGCCGAGTTAGGTGGCAAAGCGTGGAGTGTTGAAATGGATGATGACCACAACAGCATCACCTATGAAATTGAAATGCTGAACGCAAATGGCAAGCGCGTTGAAACAAAAATCGATGCTGTGAACCCGGCGAAGTCCTAATTCCTCTGATACGTTAAATACGGGTGCGCATTCGCACCCGTTGGAGAAAACATAATGACTGAATCAATGAAAACATCCCGTCTTTGGATGCGTGCCAAATCGGTAGCAAAGCAAGTACGTGAAAATGGTCTTGGCGCTATCGTCGGAGTGGTAACTTTCTCGCTGTTTTTCATGATGGGACTGGTTACACTAGGCGCATGTTTACTTGCAGGTGTTGCCGCCGTCATTATTGCCAAATGGCATGAGCATAAAGCAAAAAATGACGTCGCGAATCCGGCAAATAATGTGGAAAATGACCCCATTGTTGCGGCGTAATGCCGCAACAATGCGTAAACAATAATAAGAGAGAATCACAATGCGCGTATTACTGGTGGAAGATGATACTAGTCTCAGCAGCTTTGTAGAGAAGGGGCTACGTGAGGCAGGACATCAGGTTGAAGTCGCCGACAATGGCAAATACGCCCTCTATCTTTGCATGACAGAACAGTATGATGTCGCCGTGGTTGACCGCATGCTGCCGGGGCTGGATGGCTTGTCGCTGGTGAAAGCACTACGCGCTGCACAAATCAGCATTCCCATTTTATTTCTCACCTCATTAGGTGGCGTGGATGACCGTGTAGAAGGTCTTGAAGCGGGGGGCGATGACTATCTCACAAAGCCCTTTGCCTTTTCTGAGTTGTTAGCGCGTATTACCGCGTTATCGCGCCGCTCTGCGCTCAAATCTACCGAAACCAAACCCGAATTGGCTTATGGTGATGTCGTCCTCAATCTGTTTGAACACGCCGCATCCCGTCAGGGTGTCTCACTGGATTTGCAGCCAAAAGAATTTCGAATTTTGGAGCTGTTTTTGCGTCATCCCGGTCGCGTTATTACGCGAACGATGTTGCTTGAACATGTGTGGGACATTCACTTTGATCCTCAAACCAGCGTTGTAGAAACCCATATCAGTCGTTTGCGTAACAAGCTTGAAAAACCCTTTGGTGACACGCTGATCCAGACGGTGCGTGGCGCAGGTTATAAGCTCGAACGTAAAGAAGGTGGGGAAAAATGATGCGAAAGTCGTTTGAATCGACGCAAAAACGCATTCGTGCCACATTCTCAATGAGTGGTGCAATTAAGCGCATGCCCGCTTGGATGAAAAGTTCAGCTGCACAGCAGGGATTGATGTTTGGTGTGGTGCTGATTTTTGGTCTGATACTGATGGCGTCAGTGACGCTGTTGTATGTTGATTATGAGCTTGGCAATCAGAATCAGGAAATCGTCAAGGAATCCCGGGAACTCGTTAAAGGGCAGAACAAAAAGATAGATGATGACCCGATAGAAGATGATGAAATCATGGCGGTGCTGACCTCGGGTTTTGTGCTTTCGGGTGTGCTTGTGTCATTGCTCACGGGGGTCATTGTGACGGCGTTGAGTCGCCATAGCCAAAAACGTATTTCCCGTATCGAACACGTCTTGAATTCTGCTGCGGAGGGCGATCTTTCCGTCAGAACTGGCGAGCGACATACCTACAATGATCTTGCACGAATCTCAGTATCTGTTGACGAAATGCTCTCGCGGCTCGAAGGGTCTGTTGCCGCGATGAGCGATATTTCCGCCAATATCGCACACGAGCTTAAAACACCCATTACGCGCTTGCGTCATAACTTACTGACATTGCGCGATGAAGCAGAGTTAGCACCTCAACCGCATTCTGAGGCATTTCTAAGCGAACTGGATCATGCATTGGAAGATTCACAGCGGTTGGCTTCTATTTTTGATGCCTTGCTGCGCATTTCGCAAATCGAGTCTGGTGCCAGAAGGAGTCGATTTACCGAGATTGATTTGGCCAAAGTGGTTGATACTGTGGCCGAAATTTACATCGACGTTGCCGAAGACGCGAACATGACGTTAAAAGTCGATAACAGCGAAGTGCCACTCTTGCTTCAAGGTGATCGCGAATTACTCATACAGCAAGTCGCAAATTTAATCGAAAATGCCCTGCGTTATTGCCCTGAAGGGAGTGAAATCACATTAGGTTGTGGACGCGATGACAACGAGGTGTGGATTACCGTGGATGATAATGGTCCGGGTATTCCTGAAAGTGAAAAAGCCCGTGTGTTTGAACGCTTGTACCGCGTGGATAAAAGCCGAACGGACGGTGGTTTAGGGCTGGGCTTATCGTTGGCAAAAGCCGTCGCTGGTCTGCATCACGGGACGATTTCTTTACACGATCGCCACCCAGGTTTGGGTGTGAAAGTGACTCTGTACGCTGAACAAGAGTAAACGTTATCATTGAACATTATTAAAAACGGGCATGCGGTTTTGTGGGATGTGTTTTCAGGGGGTTGTTGCAAAAAATCCGTAGTGATCCAAAATCGTCTCATTTCTCCCTGGCGGATAACGGATAGATGGCCAACAACGAATTCAAATGGAAACA
>NZ_FUXU01000109.1 GCF_900167155.1 Enterovibrio nigricans DSM 22720
TGACGTTTGTTGATACCAAAAACGGCAAGAACCGTACGGTACCCATCAGCGAAGCACTGGCGATGGAGATTGCAACGGGGAAAAACGGACGTTTATTCTCTAGCTGCTACAAAGAGTTTTACAACGCATTGAAACAGCAAGCGTTCGATTTACCGCTAGGGCAAGCGAGTCATGTTTTACGACACTCCTTTGCCAGTCACTTTATGATGAACGGGGGCAATATTCTCACACTGCAAAAGATATTAGGGCATGCAACAGTGTTGCAAACAATGGTGTATGCACACCTCTCACCCGACTATCTGAATGAAGCGGTGAGGCTAAATCCACTGTCCACAATCTGACCGAAAGGGCGGTTTTCAGTGTCTTGTTGCGTCAACGCGTTGAGTGGCAAGACACTGATTAAATCTGCAATTAGTTGATATATAAATAAAAAACAAAGCACCGAAAGGTGCTTTTTTTTCGTTGGTACGGGCCTATTACAACCGACTCATAGACATACCAATCAACCCGCTGCCAATACCAAACAACACACTAGCAAACGTTCCTAACAGCACATATTCCGTATACATTCTGCTGCCATGATCTTTTAAGTCGCCAAACCTAAACACCGATTTTGCAGCCAGCACTAATGCAACACCCGGTAACTGACCCCAGATAACGAATATGACGATCAATGCGCGTTCAAAATAGCCTATAAATGCACCAGCATCTTTCAACGGTTTTTGTTGAGGCGTGCTTTCTGAACGAAATAGCTCATCAGTCCAATTCTTCAAAAGAAGAGAAATCGCCAATGAGGACGGTTTCATCGCTAACAGAAATGCGATAGTCCAACAAAAAAGTTTCCACCAATCAGCAGAAACCAATGCGTTCACTGCGATATGCTTTTCTGTCGGCGGCGCTATCACATAAGCGGCAAACCCCAAAACAACGCCAACGGCCCCCTGCTTTACAAACAAGATACGTAGGTTTTCTTTATTTTTGAGTGACCACATGTTTGCTATCACAAACAGTGCAGCCAAAACGACCGTTGCTATCAATGACGGAATAAGGGGGATAGAAAAGAGAATGAAGACCACCAGCCACGCAGCACTTTGAAGTATAGGTAACGTAAATAACTGCTTGGCAAAGCGACGTTCAATCGGGAAGAGATAAAACTCAAACAACAAATACACGGCCACCAATGTGATCGCCAACGTGAGAACCATCTAAAAGCCTCCTACATGGGGCAGATAGCAACGTGCTGGCTACCCATTTCGTCATTGCGCATCGATATAACGCGCAACTCGACTAGCGTACCATCGACACGTTTCATCGATCTGCACATAATTAGCTCGATTAATGATTCTTGTGAACGCGCTGCGGCGAATACCGACCTTTTCAGCCAGTTCAGCATGTGAAAGTTCGGGATTTTCCAGCCATATTTTCAACGCGAAGGCCATTTTGGTCGTTAACGCCGAGATGTACCCATCGAGTAAATTGAGAACCGCATTAACATCATCATTCAGCGTGGGTTCATCTGCACTGAATA
The DNA here is from genome assembly GCF_900167155.1 of Enterovibrio nigricans DSM 22720. Classification (GTDB taxonomy): domain Bacteria; phylum Pseudomonadota; class Gammaproteobacteria; order Enterobacterales; family Vibrionaceae; genus Enterovibrio; species Enterovibrio nigricans. The sequence continues at coordinate 1,529 of NZ_FUXU01000109.1, forward strand.
CCAACCTTTCACTGGCCATCTTATCGAGATGGCGTCCTGAAAGCACAAAAGCCTCGCTGTTATTTGATTGCCTGACAGGTAATTCTCGCGTAGTCGCTTTTGCAACAGACAAAGACAGCCTGGCATCTGATGGTGATTCTTGGCTAAGAAGACAAATACGCACCGCTAACGCGACATGCAACAACATTTCAGGTCGTTCAGTATAAATCTGAAACGCATCTCCCCGATAAATTTCGCCCGTTATCGTTTCCTTAAAAGACGAAAACACTCCCTCCAACGTAGCTAACGTCGCACGTCGAGATGCTTCGTCCAGTTTTGTTGAGCCAACGATATCGCCTGTTATAACGCCTGCAAATTGCATATCCACCCCTCCGCACCTATAGGTTACACAATAAGGTAACACAGGATAGTGTTACGTATTTATGTAACCTTGTCAAAGGTTACGCTGAAGCATCAACAACCGTCTTCGCTTCTTCTGCGTCTATCGCGTTAAACAATGCTGAAAATTGTTTGCTTAATTTATGACTGGGTGCGTAATGAAGGAGCGGTATTTGGTGATAGTGTGATTCTTTCATTTTTACAGAATGGTTAAGGAAAGGCTCAAGTAAAGGCAGCCCCAACTCTCTGACATTCTCGATAATCTGGCTCGGGAATTTCGCTTGTGCATTGAACATGTTTACGACAATGCCTTCCAACGACAAATTCTTATTGTGGTCTTCCCTAAGCTCGGCCAAATTGTCCATTAACGTTAACAACGCCTGATGAGAAAAGCTGTCACAATCAAACGGGATCAAAAGCCTGTGAGCCGCGATTAAACCCGCTTTCGAGTAAAAATTGAGATTGGGAGGAGTATCAATATAGATACGATCATACGCTTTCTCCAACTCATCCAAGGCATCTCTGAGTTTGTAAATTTTATAACGTCGCTCTAGCTCGGGTTCAAGCGCCGCCAACCTGGGGCTGGAAGGAATAATATCGAGATTTTCATAGGCCGTAGGCTGGGGAAAGTCACTGATTGGTGTAGAAACAGAAAACCAAGAGACCGTTTGATCAAGAAGCTCGGCAACACTTCTGTCGTTCTTTGCATTGATATCAACACCGAGATAGTGACTGCTGTTACCTTGAATATCGAGATCAATGATGAGTGTTTTGTAGCCACTGGCTGCGCTCAACGCAGCAAGATTTACGGTGATACTTGATTTACCTACACCACCTTTTTGATTGAATATAATTCTGCGCATGTTGTTGTCATCCCTTAAAAGTGAAAAGCACGACAACGAACTGTGCATAATGCGTAAAGCTTATCAGGCAAGGGAAGCAGAAAAATGAAGATGTGTCTCGATTAGAGGGATTGGTAACGCAATAAAAAGCCTGCTAAAAATACACAGGCCTTAAACACATAGTTTGATCAGTCACGCCCTAACATACGTTTTAGCGTGGCATCTTTATCAAGCAGGTGGTGTTTTAGTGCGCCAAGGATATGAAGAACAATCGCCGCAATCACAATGTTAGCTAATACTTCATGCGTCGTATGGCCTATCGCACCAAGCCATTCGATCTTATCGCCGGTTCCGATAAGCGTCATACCAAATACATCTAAACCCCTGCCACCACCGACTGACATCAAAATGCCAGAAATTGGCATTAACAACGTTGCGAGCAACAAGAGGTGGTGAATGCCCTTCGCGGCCTTTTCTTGCCACGAAGGTGAGCCTGGAACGCTAGGTAAAGCACCTTCTTTGACACGCCAAAGGATACGCGTGGACGCAAGCACGAGAATGATAAAGCCAATAGATTTATGCAGACCAATCATTTCCCCCTTTTCTGGCCCTTTAGGGAGATCTTCAACATAAAGACCAAACGCTAGAGCCGCGATAAAAGAGATAGCGATAAGCCAGTGTAGGTAGATGGTTTGCTTTGAAAGAGGCAACATATTACTCATAAGATTCACTTCCTTTTAACCTTATTATTTTGTGGTCATTCTGCTCCTTGAATACTTTTTGCACAACAAAGTGAGTGTAAAGTAACGTAAAAATTTCGAACCAATCTACAACAATACTTTTACACACCCTGCATCCAATCTAAGAACTGAAATAGCAATGCTGTGCACAATCCTATGCCCAAAAAATCTTCAGGCTATTTGGGAATAGGATTGTGCAGGAAAGGACAAATTATAGGGCGTCATCTTGCTTGGGGATCCTCAGCCAAAATGCCATACTTGCACTTTATCTCGGTAACCTCTCCAAACACAGATAGAATTACCTGCCAAACGTGAAATGAAGGAGCCGTTTCAATGAAAACTCACTGGCAATTGCCCGTAGCCATACCTATTCTGATTTCTCTCTTACTACTGGCGTTATCACCTAGCTCTTATGCCGATTCTGAGCCAGCGCCACTAACGACTCAAGCAGCACCGGGTGTTAGAGCTGAAGACCAAATAACGCAATTAAACCGCGATTTAGGCCAACTCGTAACGATTCAAAAGCAATCGACGGGTGAAGACAAATTGGCACTACAGCTACAAATGTTCCAAAAGAATGTTCAGTTACGTTCATTAATTGGTTCGTTGGTAAAAGATTCCTCTGTAGATAAAACGTTTCTGATAAAACAAATTCAGCAACAAGATACCTATTCAGATCAAGGTATTAAATACCTCACTCAACGCACAACTAAACTCTCAGAAGATTTAAGCGCTGCCAAGAGTGATGAAAAATTTGCCATTCTGAGTGACTTCGAAGAATCCCGCAAATATCTGGACAGTATGTATGAGGAACAATCTCAGAATTCAGAGTGGCTAAAAAAACTCGACGCGCTTTCCTCGGCATCTGAGAAACACTTGAAAGAAGAAATAAACCGTCGAACTGAGCAGTTATCAGCAAATGTTGAATACATGCGCCAACAACTTAGTTCAATGGATGCGCAGCTCAAAGTTGCTCCAGAGTCAGAAAAAGCAACGATTCAGCTTAGCCAGCTAATCACACAGCGCCGCATGGAAATAGCAACAAATAGCCTTAAGGTAATGATAGATATCGCCGACAAGGAAGGCATAGAAACCGCCGAATACAAGAGGCTGTATTTTGAAGTTACTGGCAGTGTCACGCAGGATTTGCTCAGTACAGAAGTGATTTTTTCCATCGTCAAAAACTGGTCAAGTCAATTATGGAGCTGGCTAGCAGAGAACGCCCCTCAGCACATTTTCCAGTTTTTTGTCTTTTTGATCATACTTCTGATTGCACGACAGATAGCAAACATTACACGAAAAGTCGTTAAGCGCGCGGTTGCGGCTAAAAACCTCAAGTTTTCACAATTGATGCAAGACTTTTTTATCTCAATGTCTGGTAAAGCTGTTTGGTTTATCGGTATTTTGATCGCGCTGTCTCAGATTGGCCTAAACCTTACACCTATTCTTACTGGTTTCGGTATAGCGGGTGTCATTGTCGGTTTTGCATTACAAGATACGCTCTCAAACTTCGCGGCCGGCATGATGCTACTTATCTATCGCCCCTTCGATGTTGGAGACTTTGTCGCTGCGGGTGGCGTAGAAGGCAAGGTAAGTCACATGAGTTTGGTAAACACCACGATTAAAACCTTTGATAACCAAATTATCATTGTACCGAATAGCAAAATTTGGGGAGATGTAATCAAAAACGTTACCCACGAAAGAGTTCGTCGTGTTGATATGGTGTTCGGTGTTAGCTACAGCGATAATATTGAGCATGTTGAAAACGTTTTGAACGATATCGTATCAAGCCATCCTGCTGTTTTACGTTCACCAGAAACCATGATTAAGCTTCACGTACTCAACAGCTCTTCTGTCGACTTTATCGTACGCCCTTGGGTGAAAACTGATGATTACTGGGATGTGTATTGGGACGTCACGCGTGAAGTAAAAATGCGCTTCGACAAAGAAGGGATTTCTATCCCATTCCCACAACAAGATGTACATCTTCATATGGCTTCTGGTCAACTTCCCCCTTCTACTAACCAGAGCAACACTTAACAGCCTTTTAAATATAACGTAGTCATCAATGTAAAATACAAAAAGGGCAGCGTCGCTGCCCTTTTTATCACCCCAAATACCCTATGCCGTTAGGCAAATTCATAGACTTGAACAGCTCGCCCTCCTCCAAGGTAATTGGGATAAAATTCCTTAATAATACTTTGAAAACACCACATGTAATTACTGGTGGAATCTGCTTTGATATAGCCAACGTTAGGATCAAATATCGCAAACTTTGAACCATTACAAATAATTGCATGGCCATCACCAGTGATCCCGCCCAAAGCAATTAAGCTAAATCCTGTACCAGTGGTATGCTCTAGTGCTTGCTTGAAATTCATGAAATAGCGTTCAGAAATACAACGCTTATTCGCGCGCGTCATGGTCACTTTAAAGGCATCAACACTCTCGCCTTCATAAACCAGATTCAACACTAACTCGGCAATGCTGCTTCTAGACAGACTTCCAACAGCATCACCATTGATACCGTTTCTAAACCACTCCAGTAACACGTACCGACACAGTGCACTACACACCCCTTCAGCATGCTCTGAGCGTGAAGGTAACCCCCCATGTAGTACTTCTTGAATGTAGACTGACTGTTGGAAAGGCAACCACTCGCCAGTTAATCCTTTTTGTTGCAATTTATAAAGAAAAGCATGTCTATCCATTTCATCATCCCTAATGATCGAATTATTAAATAAAGCACTCGCAGTTATCCTTTAACTGCTCATACACCCTATGAAAGAGCTTCTTACATCACAGTTAACATCAACTCACTAAGAAATAGAATAAATTAAGATCAGGAAAAGAAAAACCTTTAATATATAAGGATATATTTTCTCTCCCGATTATTTACACCTGCTTTCCTGTTACCTTTCTCCAGAGCCACTGTAAAGCGAATTGGATGCTATAAAACGGATTAGTTGATGCATTGTATTCTTCCATCACATAGATGAAGTGGGACTTAAATTTCTCAACCGCTTCTTCTTCATTTTCCGCATAAATTGCATCATCAGTTACGACAAGACCTTGCGAAAGCAATGCATTTTTTTCGGCATGATAAGTCTGTGATGCCATATCAAGGTAAGTAAACTGATTTCGATTTGTCTCTGGATGGGTGAAAAACTGAAATTTCCTTGCCATAAAATCCCTTATTGGTCGCGACGTCACTGTAACCGTTTAAACAGCTGCACGTCCTGTATATAAAAACCGTGCCCAATCGGTTCGATTCCGTTTTAACGCTGCATCAACCGCTTCTCGCCTGTTATAATCTATCCGCTTGAAACTCACGTTCCAGCTATTCCCTTCCCCTTCTGCAATAGCATAAAAAGCGTGGTAACTATAACTTTGCATCATATGAATCCAAGGCTCATCATCTTGATATGCTGGAAGGCCAACACTTCCTGGATTCACAATAAGCTGGTTGTTGCTGGTCAAAACTGAACGCGCTAAATGGGTGTGACCACAACAAATAAGGTGACTCGGATTACCTGATAGTAAGCTTAATATCTCAGCATCGGACCGCAATTCGGGTTTGCCGCTAGATGCATCCTCTAATAAGTAGATTAAGTCACTTTCAGGTGTACCATGACAGAAAAAAACATCATCCGTAAATTGCAGAACGGGAGGTAAAGTTCGCATCCATTCAAGCGGTGCGCTACCAAGATCATTGAGGATAAACTGCGTGGTGGGATTTGACGAAATGTCTTCTCCCTGCGCCTCAAAAATTTGCCTGTCCTGATTACCACATATTGTGACAATCTCATTTTCCATCAACAAATCAAATGTAGCACGGGGTTCGATAGGACCGTATAGGATATCGCCGAGGTTTACGACCACATCGACGTTTTCCCTGAAAACATCATGTAACACAGCGTCTAGTGCATAAACGTTACTGTGTATGTCAGACAATAGAGCAATGCGCATCCTTTCTCTCCTAACACCTATTTCCGATCCGCTGGATGATTTACACCATCATTGGTAACAACATCATCAATATAAAAAGGGTTTACGCCTTGTAAACACCCAACATTATAGCCGTATTCAGTCGAATCTGATCGACGTTGATGATGCGTGTAGATGCCACATTCTGAGCAGAAGTAGTGCTTCGCCGTTTTCGTATTGAATTGATAAAGTTTGAGCAACTCTTCTCCTTTTACAATTTTTATTCCATCGAGTTTCACTGAGGCTACGACAGCCCCTTTTCGACGACAGATAGAGCAATCGCAACGACGAGGGCTTTCAATGCCATTTGGTAAGCTAAGTTCAATCTCTACACTTCCACAGTGGCAAGACAAAAGATGCTTTTTTAAAATTAGTGTACTTCCGAGCATTTTAATCATTTAAGGCTCTCCTTCCTTCATCCGGTGGTGATAGATTGTATTCAATTACCATCCACACACCGTAACATGAATATTTGATACGCCATATTTCATCGTTGGTATTATTCATTACTTGATACTTGTCGAGTTTTTGTCATTTGGAGATTGACCAAATATGACCTAAATCATATCGAAGAATGGAAGGTATCATCAGGAAAGGGAAATACTATAACGGCAATAACACTGGGAAGAATTCAGAGAGGTATCCATTCAACAACAAAATCATCAATTGTTGATTAAAATAATTATTGATTACAACAAACAACTTTAATTACACACCCTCACTATAACGATGGTACAAAGTCCTAAAAGAAGTTAATTGCCTCCATTTCAATGGTCTATTAAAAAATCAGAACATAATACAAATAACCAAAGTGCCCGTACTTCTGAGTACAAAGAGAACTTCAATCGTTCACCTTGGTTGATATTTTAGATATTTCTAATATCGTTTATACATTCGCTATGTATTACTCGTTTGCATAATGCCTAGATGCAGAGAATCAAGGCTTACGATCTTTACTGCTAAACAGTTTTTACTCGAAAGGTAGTAAGCCTAGGAGAACTGCGCCAGCGCCGATTTCTTCAGGTGAACAAGAACCATCAGCCTTTCCAAGTTCTTCGTAGAAGTTGCTGAACTTTTGCTCTATGTAATCGTTGTAAACACGGCCTTTTTCTTCATAAAAATTACTGTATTTCTTCTCAATATAGTCATTTCTAACGCGACCTAGCTCTTCATAGAAATTGCTGTATTTTTTCTCAATATAGCCGTTTCTTTCGCGACCTACTTCTTCATAGAAATTACTATATTTTTTCATAATATAGCCATTTTCAACTTTACCCAACTCTTCATAAAAGTTGGAGTATTTCTTCATAATGTAACAACTGCCAGAAGCAAGGGCTTGGTTAGCACTAAGAAGTAACACTGTCCCCCCTAATGCCACAAGCATTCGCTTTGCAATACCATTCATTTTCTTCATATATGGCTCCTTTTTTATTAATATTAAGATATCACTCAATTACTTTGCCAAACCGAACTAAATCATCACTTGCATGTTATGAAACATCGTAAATACTGTTGATCCATTTGTTTTTATTTTCCACAACAACAATCTTTAATAAGAGCTAATTGCGAAACAACACACAGCAAATACAAAAATCAACTTGATGTGTTTAAATCAGATATGGTGCAATTCGAAATTGACCAAGCAGTCAATAAGCAGCACTCAAAGCATATTCTCCGGCAGGCACGAAAATATTCTTGAATGTCAGATTAGACGTGTAGCCACTCAATTTGTGACTAAGCATTTAGCGGGAAGTAAATCATGATTCTGTTGAGCCTAGCGCAGCCGAGGGTAACATTACGCTGCGCTCAGACACGTTCACTTAGGTGGCGGTCACGCGATTCATGAGCGTTCAACGAAAATGGGGCCGCATCACGACCCTCTCTCAAACGAATCGGCCGAATTCTGAATCTGAAGGCTGATTGGAGATGCCGGAAAAACACCCTGACCTAGCAAGTGTTTATAACATCTATTTAATTATGCGGATTGATTAAACTGCTCGTCTGCATCCGGCTCAAGTGGCACCACAGGTGCTGGTTCAGGGGCTTCTTTGGGCTTCGTATACTCTTCAGCTTTCTTCTCAGCTTCATCGAGTAACTCTGAACCTTTTTCTTTTCCTTTATCCCAAAGTTCAGCCCCTTTTTCTTTGGCACCGTCCCAAAGATCACCACTGTTTTCTTCCGCATCTTTCAGCAGCTTGTCACTTTTTTCTTTCGTTGCATCCCAAGCATTCGTACCAGCCTCTTTGGCTTTGTCCCATGCTTCGTTAGCACTTTCTTTGGCCTTGTCCCAACTGCTGCTCTCTTCGGCAGTTACCGAAAGAGGTATAGTGAGCAGTACTGTGATTAAAAATATATGTTTTTTCATATCATTGACCTCAGTTCCTCTACCGGACATTCTTCCCTGATTGAGTTAGCTGTTTAACTGTAGCAAGCCATCTCACTACACACTGTATAGATGTGTATCAACGCGGCTTTGTTGCTTAATTCGGTTGGAAGACATGGCAGCCTAAAGTTGTTCGGTTCTTAAGCAATATACTGAGTTTCAGGC
>NZ_FUXU01000230.1 GCF_900167155.1 Enterovibrio nigricans DSM 22720
AGAGTGGCCCATGTGATCACTCCAAGCTCATGTAACTCATTCGATGCAGCAGGAACGTCAGCATTCAGATCTAGCGAATAGTCTTCAATACCTGGCACTGAACCAATAGCGGTGCGCACTGCACTTACAAGCAAGGTACTAGCAGGGCTTAACGTTTTGAAATAACTGTTGATACTGGTCTGCACACTGGCGCGAAGCTCTGTGTTATCTGGCGTGATATTGATGTCTAAATCCGTCACTTTCAGCGTTAACTGAATAGGCACTGGCTCAATGCCAGCAGGACGACCAACGTCACTGCCTGTTGCTGGGTCTTTATGGCGATAAATGTAATCAGACATCGCTTGTTGGTCGGTGACATTAGGTAAAATATTTGAACGACCATCAAACACAAAGGCGTAACCAATCGTTGAGCCGCCCTGATAAGCATCAATCGCCCATGCGCGACTCACGCCTGCCACCTCACGACACCAAGCGACGTAATCATGCACAGCGCCGCCCATAGGAGGATTGCGCTTACGAAACAGCAAGCGTTCAAGCACTTCAGATACTGGCTCATCATCTGCACCACCTGAAATTTCGCCAGTGGTGCCTTTGGGTTGTACCCCTGGCACTGTAGAAACTAGAGTTAATGTTTCGCCAGCAGCTAGGTTGCCTTGCGTGCCGACCTCTTGTGCTTCGACATTAACGAGAATCACTCCATTTACTGGGGCTACTGAGTGCAGAACATCGAACAATCGACCATCAGAGTGCATCAGCGTTATACCTGCTGATATTGGACTCGCACCAGTTAAAGTAACAGGGCCTGTTGCTTTCGATGCGAGCTTTTGCACCACACCTTCAAAGCGTGCGGTATCGATAATCGTCTGGTCTTCAGATTCAGTCGAAGGGATGATTTGACGGACAATCCAAATATGGTAATCGTACAGGTCACGAATGCTGCCACTGACCGCAACGTTAAGCGCTTGCTCGACACCGAACTTAGGTAAAATCGTATCTAATGACGCTTCAATGTCGATTAAACCGCTTTCAATCAACTGTCTAAGTGTTGGAACGTTAAACTCCACGTTGCGCCTCCCATCGTTTGGATACAGTAAAAGAAATGACAGAATCGTCAGGTTTGACGATTTCAAAAGGCTTTGTTGCTTAATTCGGTTGGAAGACATGGCAGCCTAAAGTTGTTCGGTTCTTAAGCAATATACTGAGTTTCAGGCATACCCAGTCCTG
>NZ_FUXU01000110.1 GCF_900167155.1 Enterovibrio nigricans DSM 22720
CAAGCGGGATGTTAGCCAGCTTAAAAACAGAGTCTAGAAAACCTTGTAGCGCTCTCAATGGCATAGAGAAAATGCGTTTCACCATCAGTGCGGTAGTAATGGCTAAGTCGCTGAATCGGCGAGGTCTACCACGCTTGCCTTGTTTGTTTTGTTTCCACTCAGCTATCGTTTCCTCATCAATCCAAAAGGTCAGAGAACCACGGTTGATTAAGGCTTTGTTGTACTGCTTCCAGTTAGTTGTTTTGTAACGAGGTTTAGACATGAGACTACGACGATTGATGGGTGTAGCCGATCAGATCGTAGCTTCTAGATTTAGTTCCATCGATTTAAGCAACAAAGCCCTCTCTATGAGTCAATACGTACACCTTAAATAAGCAGGCCCGCATCAATCACGTACAAAGCGAAAACAGGAAAAAATAGCCGCTAACACATAAAATTAAAGAAAAATATTTGTGATCACTTTCAAATTAATAGAAAGACCATTCAAACTATCTGGTGAATTATAATTTCGACAAGAAAACCAGGTTCATATGTATCCACGTGACATGCGTCAAGTTATTATCAAACTTATATTCAACCAATTAATTATAAACCCTCATACTTGCGTATTAGAAACGTCTTAGAGTTAATCATCCGTGTCACTTTCGATAATTAAATTAATTTCTCGCACAGTGGATTAATTGAATTATGAGTTATATCTTATATAACAACTTTGGTTGTTAAGTGTATTTCCAAATTTAAATAACCTTAAGAAAAAAGCCTTAGTTCAGAATTCACACACAATATAAATGGAGTTTCTCAATGATGCTTTCAAATTTTGTTAAGGCATTCATCCGTGATGAACGTGGTGTAACTGCAATTGAATATGCAATCATCGGCGTCGCTATCTCAGCAATTCTGATGGCCGTATTTGCTAATAATGGCACGTTAGGTGGTGCATTAGATGGTGCGATGACATTTATTTCCGATCAGATCACCAGCGCTCAAGATGGGCCTGCTGGCGGTTAAGGACACGATCACCCAGCACTGCGTAAACGTATGTTTTTCGTAGAGACACTACTAGTTGCCGGTTCGACAGCAGTATTAATATCTGATATTTGCACAAGAAGAATAAGTAACCAATTAAGCGTTGCATTGCTAATTTTTTGCTTACTTCTAAGTTATACAAATGAAAACATCTCTCTTCATTTTGTACAGGGTGCAATGGTATTTGCAGTCGGACTGGCACTTTTCAGCTTGGGTGCTATAGGTGCTGGAGATATAAAAATACTGTGTTGTTATTCCTTAATCATAGATCAGAAATATTGGCCACTTTCTTTAATCACCATTGTTTTTTTAGGCGGTATTACAGCACTTGGCATATTTATCATAATGAAAATTTCGGATAACGATAAAAACAATGGTGTGCCCTACGGAATACCCATTGTCGTAACAAGCCTTTTTTTTGTACATCTAAGTACATTTAATTAGATATATCGTTTAAATGAAATACCACATTAAGCAGACAAATGAGCCAGCGACTATTTTTCTTCATTGCAGTATTAACGATCATTATTGGTCTGCTCGGGTTAACCGGTGTATTCACGTTCAATCAAACGTCGATTGAAGACACGTCGATTCCTACCTTTCAGGTCGCCAAATTGCAAAAGCCAATGAAAAAAGGTGAACCCTTAAAAAGAACCAATATTCGGTATTTTCATGTCCGAGAGCAAGAGGCTATGCAAAACGGTATTACGCACGATACGACTCTACAAATCGTGCCAGGAACAATAGCCGCAAAGGATCTTTCTAACACAGATTTCCTTTCTCAACGTGATTTCATTACCCCTAACGACAAAGGATACATAGAAGCGGCTATTCAAAAGGGCATGACGCCATACTCTTTTCGCTTAAAAAGTCGCGATTTTCTCGGCTCCGGAGTCGCAGTTGGTGATTACATCGATGTACTCGTCCTCACATCTGACGAACAAAACATTGGAGAGACTGGTCGCGGCAGTGCCATTCAATCTTTTCGCACCCTATCTGTTTCGCCGCTACTTCATCGAGTCAAAATCCTCGCGATTGAAGAGGAGGACGACTCTCGCGACATGAGCCTCCCTATCACCATAGAGTTGGCGCGTGAACAAATTGGGAAGATGGTCATCGCACGGCGCATTGGTGTTATTGAAGTTATCAAATCACTAGATCAGTCAGAAAAAGACACCGGTTTGAACGCAGATACGCACGATGTACTGCCTAACTTCAAATCTGTCACTGAAATTCGTGGTCAGAACAAGGCTTTTAACTAGAGAGCATGGAATGAAAACTTTTCAGAATCATCACATTATTTTCATTTTGCTGCTGACTACTTGCTCTCTCCCTGTCTTTGCGGCCAGTATTTTGAATCTAGGAACGGGCGATGCACGATCCATGCACTTCGATGCCACCATTGGCACCATTTTCATTGCTGACCCAGAGATTGCAGACTACCAAGTTATTGATAATAACCGCTTGGTTGTTTTTGGGCGCAACATTGGCACCACCACACTGATCGTGTTCAGTGAAAATAGCCAAACACTTACAGAAAAAAAGGTGGTGGTGAATAAAAGCCTGATCAGCGTAGAGCAATTAATTTCATCTCAATACCCCAACGCCGACGTATCAGTCCTCAATCTTGGAGACCGTGTTGTGCTTGCGGGAACCGTCCCCACTCAAAAAGAAAAAGATGAAATATATGCCATTGCCGGGGAACTGCTGAGCAAAGACCAAAAGGAAAAGACCACCACACTTGTCTCTCTTAATACCAACACGCCAGATAAAACTATCGGCTTTCTCGCGCATAAAACCTATGAGGGCTTGGTCAATAATTTGGAAGTCACGGTCACCAAGCAAGTGAATGTAAAACTCACCATTGCAGAAGTGAACAGCTCCCTCGTCAACGAACTTGGTATTCAATGGGGAACCGTGTTTGAAAACAGCTTTAACAATGGACAGTTTTTTCGTGCCATTACGGGGCTGAACGGGAGCGCAACCAACATCGCGACTTACCTTTCGGCCATCAATGATGACCGCATCGGACAGGTACTTTCGGAGCCAAACCTTTCGGTCATTTCCGGAGAGACTGCGAGCTTTCTGGTTGGTGGTGAAGTGCCCATCTCTTACTTGACGGATGACGGCTACGTTATCGAATACAAGACATTTGGCATCGGATTAGAGCTTGCCGCAGAAGTACAAAGGGACGACAAAATCATGCTGACCCTTTTTCCGTCCGTCAGCTCCGTTGATGAACAATTTGGTGACACCGCACTCGATGTTCCTGCTTTTCGCGTACGTCGAGCGCAAACCACGATTGAACTGGGTGATGGTGACAGCTTTGTATTAGCAGGTCTTCTCAGTACCGAAGATCAGGAGTCACTCTCTAAAATACCCTTTATTGCTGACGTCCCTATCCTCGGGGCCTTGTTCCGGCATTCTTCCACCATACGCTGGTTATCGTCGCAACGGTCTCTTTGGTTGCCCCGATCACTTCCGCCAATATTACGTTACCCAGCATTCAACGTACGTCCACTTTATCTCGCTTTTTTGGTCTTGATTTAGATGCTTCCCCTGAGATGGCGCAATGGCAGACAGAAATTTTGTCGACCGGAGGGTTTAAGAAATGACGACAACGAAAAGAACCCCAATTGCATTACTGCTTTCCACGCTGTGGTTGGTTGTGAAAACATCAACTATGCCACCGCGGTTCAGGGTGGCGATTTAACCGTTACCCCCATTACCTACACCTTCACGGTCACCATGAAGAACAAAACCTTGGGTGTCGCAAAGAAAGAGCTGTTCGCCTATTTGAAAGAGAACAAAGACAGCCTTCTTGTTTATGGTGCTGACATCTCCTGGTCAGGAAAAAAAGGACAGCTACTTGCCCAAGAAGCATCGAAATGGTTGCTCAGTGCAGGCTCCCCCAGCGAACTTGTAATTGAAGGCGACAATGCCTTACTGACAGGCAGCGCGGTTTCAATAACAACGACCGTACATCAAGTTCAAACCCGCCTCTGTAACTTGCGGGTTATTGGTCACTATCACTCAGGGGATGATGGATGTTACTCAGAAAACCTACGTTGGCATGCCATGGTTCACCCTGAAAGGAAGCTGGCAGGGCAAGCCAAAACCACCCTTTTGACGCCCAAAAACCCATAAGAGCTACGCCATGATTTTCGATGAACTACTGAAAAAAGAACCCAGCCATGACGTCACCAACTTAGGCAATCAGACAGGTATCAAGGTGGTGCAGTTTTATCAAACCGACTTACACAAGTCATTGGTCGAAGAAACGTTTCGCTTTATTGGCGAGACCGCGCCTACCGCTGAAAAATACACATTCAGCGACGTGGCGAGGCGCGTAGAAGCACTCAATGCACAAGTTGCCATCATTGAATTGGTTGATTGTGATGAGACATTGGAGGAATGCCGTCGGCTTTCTGAAAGACTACCTAACGCTCTGTCTGTGCTCATTCTAGGAAGCGTAGATTCCATTTCTGTGGTTCGCGAGCTCAAAACATTCGGTTTCTATTATCTTTTATGGCCCATCACAAAGGTGGAACTCGGAGAGTTTATTGAAGGCGTTTTTGCACAACATGAAGCAGCCAACTTTAAGCACCGTCGTCGGGCTAAACGGATAGGCGTTATCGGGTCGCGCGGTGGCATCGGTGTATCTTTGATCACCGCTGAACTGGGTTGGCAACTATCCAATGAAAAACAGGCCAGCTGTGTCGTCGTCGATAATAACTACTTATCCGGAAACCTCGATATCTTCCTCGGTGTAAAAAACCGCGAAAAACGAAAGTTAAACGCTGCGGAATCTGGCGGTCAACTGGATGAATCCGCTGCGAAGTCTTTGGTAACGAAAATCAATAACCGTCTGGAGTACCTTGCACTCGGGTTAAACACCGAAAATTCCGTTTATTTTCATAATGTTAACAACACCGTCGTGAGCAACCTCAGTCGTGATGCCAACTTCATCATCGATGATCTGTCAGCGTCGGTTAGTTTCGATCTCAGGCCCAGTGTGCTGATGAAACAGCTCGATGTTGCAGTGGTTGTCATGGATCCGACTATCTCGTGTCTTCGCGAAACAGCAGCGCTGCTCAATAGCATAAAAAAACACATTGAAGAAAATGAGCTTCGAAAAACGGTACGAGTGATGCTGGTTCTAAACAAGCACAGAGCGTCTCGGTTCCAAAGCGTCACAGAAGCAGAAATAACCAAGTACCTAAATGCCCCTATCGACATCGTACTGCCCTATGAAGTGACCGTGGAAGAAGCACTCGTCAGTGGCAATATGCTCAGCAGTGGGAAGACAAAACTAGGCAATCAATTACGCAGTCTTTGTTCGCTCATCGTAGGGGAAGCCACCACACCTCATCGCGTAAAAAACTTTCTCCCCTTCTTGCGTAAAAAGGGCTCGTAATTTATGCACCCATCTCGCGAGTTATACCTATCATTCAGAACCCGAATTTTTGACGCAATCGACGCCGAAGCGGTTTCATCGCTCAGCAAGGAAGAACTTAAAGGTCAGCTGTCTCAAGCCATCACGCTATTGATAGATCAGGACAAAGCCGCAGTATCCGTGTCTCTTCGAAATGAGTTCGTCAACATGCTGTATGACGAACTGCGAGGACTCGGCCCCATTCAAAGCTTGGTGGAGGACGATGCCATCTCCGACATCATGATCAATGGACCTAACAATGTATTTATCGAACGGCAGGGCTTAGTCGAAAAGTCGCCAATCACGTTTATGGATGAAATGCAGTTGATCAACGTCGCCAAGCGTATTGCTTCACGCGTTGGTCGACGGGTTGATGACTCGAACCCATTGTGTGATGCCCGACTGGAGGATGGCAGTCGCGTTAACATTGTACTGCCACCTATCGCCATTGATGGTGCATCAATTTCCATTCGTAAATTTAAAAAACAAAGTATTAATTTTGGCGATCTGATTGAGTTCGGGGCTGTCAGCCCAGAGGTGGCCAAACTGATGATCATCGCATCAAGGTGTCGACTAAACATTGTGATCTCTGGGGGCACAGGGTCGGGTAAAACCACCATGATGAACGCTCTCTCACAGTATATTTCTGAAAGCGAACGCATTGTGACGATAGAAGATGCTGCAGAGCTTAGGCTGCAACAGCCCCACGTGGTGCGACTGGAAACCCGAACGGCTGGCATTGAAGGCACGGGGGAAGTAAACCAACGGCAACTGGTTATCAACGCACTGCGTATGCGTCCTGACCGCATCATCATTGGTGAGTGCCGTGGCCCAGAAACTTTTGAAATGCTTCAGGCGATGAACACTGGGCACGATGGCTCAATGACCACCCTCCACGCGAACAGCCCAAGAGATGCCATCTCACGTATTGAAAGCATGGTCATGATGGCCACATCGTCACTGCCGCTAGATGCCATTCGTCGCACTGTTGTCAGTGCCGTCGACATCATTATTCAAATTAGCCGGCTCCATGATGGCAGCCGTAAGGTTATGAGTATTTGCGAAATCGTCGGAATGGAAGGTGAAGGCGTTGTTATGGAAGAAATTTTCCGCTTCGAGCACCAAGGATTTTCCAGTAAAGGGCGGATTCTTGGCCAGTTCATTACCTCCGGGTTGATGGATCGCTCCGCGTTGTTTGAGAAAGCACGCTACTTCGGCCTGGAAAACGAACTGAAGAGCATCTTCAGTGGGATAAGAACATGATCGAGAAGATATTTTTCATCGCGCTTATCGCTATCGGCTTGTACCTCATGAGAAGGCAAGCCGTGCTTAGCGAACGACGTGAAAGCATGCTGAGAGAAAACAATCCTCTGCCCGAAACAAAGCTCATCGAAAACCGTGCCGTAGACATGGAGGCCTTATCAAAAACAACACTCTCACAGCGCCTGTCGCGTACGCTTCGCAATACCTACTTTGATCTCGGTGACTACGCCATTATCAAAGTGCTGGGGTTCTACACGGTATCGACCTTCATCGGTGAATTCTTTTTTGTGACGTTATTAGGTTTCAGCTCGCAGGTCTCGCTGCTTCTGACTTTCCCTTTATTTACCTTCATAGGAACCCGCTATCTCGAATACCGCACACAAAAAGCGTTTGAAGATAACTTCCCTGACGCACTTAACATGATTGCAAGCGCTGTTTCGGCAGGAGAAAGCTTGCTTCATGCCATTCAATACGTGGGAAAATCGCTCGATAACATTGTTGGTCGGGAATTCAAATCCATGGGCGAACGACTGAACCTAGGTGAAACAACCGAATCGGTGTTTGCCCGTGCCTGCCAACGCTTCCCAACCCCCACATTTCAGTTTTTCGTCATCGCGATGCGGGTAAACGTCAATCGTGGTGGTCAATTACGCCGCGTGGTCACCAACCTTAACCGTGTACTTTTTGACGCGCGCAGCATAGAAATGAAGAAGAAGGCACTCACCGCCGAAGCCCGCCTCTCCTCTTACATCATCTGTGCGATTCCCTTTTTCTTTCTCTTTGTCGTGCTTCGTTTAATCGCGCCTGACAACTACGACTTCGTCATGCACGATCCTCGCGGTCGTTACCTGCTTTACTACACCCTAGCCAGCGAAGCCATTGGTATCGGCATCGTGACTGGGTTAATGAAGAGCGTGAAATGATGGGTGTATATACCTTCATGTTTATCATTTTGATCGCGTTAGGGACTGCGTTCTTATTGACGATCATCTTCGGAAACCTGAAGCGCAAAAACAACATTGAGCAAGCACTGAGAATCACACAGGAAGAACGGCCTTCACCTTTTGCAGAAATATCACGTGTGGTTTCTTCAATTTTTGCAGCTAGCAGCAATGACATTGAAGAAAAATTTATTGGCGCAGGCTTTTACAACACGACGATGGCGCCATACTTTTTCCTCATCAAATACACCTGTTTTTTTGTCGGTGAAGCCATTATTTTGCTGACTGGTGATTTACCCTTCACCGAAGCGTTACTGAGTAAAATTGTATGGCTCGCCGCCTTGGCACTTGTGGTGGTTATCGGCCCTGATCTCTACCTTGAAATGCGCCGCCGGGCGTTGGCAATCAAGATCACCCGAAAACTCCCCTACCTTCTGGATTTGATGGCCACCTGTGTTCAAACGGGCATGACTATCGAATCCACGCTGTTTTACCTCACGTCTGAAATGGCCTCTTTCGACCACCATCTCGCTTACATGCTAAGGCGGCTCAGCCACCGAGCAAAAACCGTCGGTCTTGATCAAGCACTGCAAGATCTTTATGAGCGAGTACCTGCACCTGAAATGCACAGCTTTGTCATGACGCTGAGCCAAAGCATGCAACACGGCACCTCGGTTTACGACATTTTAACCACACTGTCTAACGACATACGTAAAATCCAGCTCCTCGCATTGGAAGAAAAAGCTGGAAAGCTTTCATCAAAAATGTCGGTTCCCATGATCATTTTTATCATGCTGCCCGTTGTCGTACTCATCGTCGCCCCCGGAGTAATGAGGATGCTTGATAATCTATGAAACCATTATTTATTGCCGCGTGTATATTGGCACTCAGCGCTTGCTCCTCTTCTGGCGTCATTGAAGAATACGCGGGAGAAAAAGGGGATCGGCTTCTTATCCAAACAGGCAACTATGCCGCTCTGATTAAACGCTATAAGGAACAAGTAAATACCGAGCCCTCACCGGAACGACGCTTTAAGCTTGCCAATGCGATTTATCTTTCAGGCGATCCTGAATCCGCACAATTTCAGTTAGCCCTCATTCCACTGCATGCGCTTAAAGACGCCGATTTAGACATGCTACGGGCGAACGTTCTTTTCGATCTCGATAAGCTCAATGCCGCAGAGCAACACGTCAACGCGGCACTACGTATAAACGATGAGTATGCTGAAGCCTACAATTTAAAAGGCATGCTGCTCGCGCAACGTGGTGAATTAAAGCAAGCCAAATCCGCGTTTGAACACGCGAGGTTGAATGGTTTCGATGATGACGTGGTAAAAAACAACCTTGCGATGATTGCCATGCTCCAAGGTGATTTTGGCCTTGCGGCGGACATATTACTTCCGCTCGTCCGCAACGGCAGAGCAGACAGCACGGTGGAAGCCAACCTTCTGCTTGCCCTCGCAAAAGCTGGACGCTCACGGGCGTTTAGTCAACTTCTGGGCGGTCAAGGCAGTCAGGAATCACTGAAAAGTAAATACATCAGCCTGAACAATGTTGAGGCCAATAGCCACTTTTCGCAGACTCAGCCAGACACGTCAAATAACGCCAGTATTCAACGCCGTGCAAACGCCAAAATTGATGCTATTCTCTCTCGTGCCAATAGCGACATTGGCAAGACAATAAGCCCTCGCACCAACCCGCCAGATGTAAAAATTAACGCCGTCACGCGCCAAGAAACGCTAGAAACAAAATCGCCCACAGAGGCGGACAAAGGAATCACACGCACCCTTAACGAATCCCCGTCAAACACACGCAACAACGTTGAAAAAACAGAACGTGTTACGGATCCCTTGGTACTCGCACGCCAACGCGTGAAAGCCGCCAAAGAAGCCGAAGCCAAACAGCAAATCGCGTTGAAAGAAGCGAAAGAGGCCCGGAAAAAAGCGGTTAAAACGCCCAAGAAAAAGCGATCTCGCTATCTGATAACAGACATGCGCTATCAACCTACAGATGCAGCCAATGTGTATATTGCAACCTCTGACTTCACGTTAGGTCACGTGCGCACGGAGTATTTAGAGCACAAAAAAAAGTGGGTATTTGATATCAAAGGCGCAAAGGACTTTACCGGCTTTGTTGCTTAAATCGATGGAACTAAATCTAGAAGCTACGATCTGATCGGCTACACCCATCAATCGTCGTAGTCTCATG
>NZ_FUXU01000112.1 GCF_900167155.1 Enterovibrio nigricans DSM 22720
TTATCCCGCGAAAAAGCGAAGAAGGACATGCACAGCCACAAGAGAGGCCAGTAATGCAAACGGCCATTCCATAGGGAAGAAAACCACCGACATAACGCCCCCAAAAAAATTGGCGATGATCAAGAGAAGGTCAGCAAGGCCGTTACGCGTGATGTTCATGGGCGCACCGTCGGCAGGGGCAAAGGCTCAGGCAAGCATTCTTCGCGGGTAAGCAATGCGCCGGCGTCGAGAAAATGTAACGCGGCGTCGGCATCGCCTAGTCGGTAGGCCGCTTTGGCAAATGCCTTTGTGATCTGTAAAAGTTCGGCCATGTCTGCGCAGTGGCGGTAAGTCACGGCGGCAGGCATGGCATCAAGGGAATGGGTTCGCGCTTCGCCATCAAACGCGAAGCCTTGCAGCAGATCGTTAAAGGTCGTGCGCAGTGCGTTATGCGGCATAGCGTTACTCCTGACGCTGGCGACCTAGCACCAGACCTTGAGAGAGTCCATTCGCAAGCTGAACGTCAAACCCTGCGGCAATCAGTGAATCAATAATGAGTTTCGCTTGATTGACATACACCTTGCACCCTCTCCCCGCTTGAATAACAGGCAAGGTGCCGCGCTGCTTTTGTTGGTGTAGCGCGACGACATCCTGCTCTGTTCGGCGTGCGTACTCGTCAATGGTGATAGGCAACATATCGACTTGAAGCACAACAATGTTTTGTCCTGTCTGGACATCCACTGACACTGGTTCTCTTTTTCTACCCATTTGCGGTATCCTCATTAGGTTTGGTCTGCATACCAAACATCAATACATGTCGAATCCACTTAATGATTCGGAATTTACCACTTATAAATACGGTTATCAATATATGAGTTTTGGTAAACGCCTGAAATGCGTTCTTAAGGAAGAGAGGTACAACCAGAGAGAGTTCGCGGAGTTGGTAGATATACCCCAAAGATCCTTAGAGAATTATCTTTCTGATAAACAAAATCCAAGATTGGATGGAGTAATGAAAATAGTGAATCATGTTAAATTTAAAAAATATGCGTTATGGCTGATGACTGGCGATACGGAGCCTAGTTCGGGACAAATATGCCCTGCCTTTTCAATTCAAGAGCAATGCGGCTTAGTCGACGAGGCGTCACGAAAACAAGCATAGCCGTCTATGCACCTGCGTTTTACACCTGGGGAGGGCAACTCAATGTCCATTAAATCTGTCCCTGGTGGTTACGAGGTTGATTGCCGTCCGCAAGGACGCAACGGAAAACGATACAGAAAACGTTTTAAAACAAAGTATGAAGCACAGCAGTATGAACGCTGGCTGATTGCAACGCGCAATAACAAGGATTGGTTAGATAAACCTCTTGATAAAAGGCGGCTTAGTGAGTTGATTGAGCTGTGGTACCTACACCACGGGCAGCACTTAAAAGGTGGGAGAGGTGATAAAATGCGCCTGCTAAACCTTTGTGAGGATTTAAGAGATCCGCCTGCGTATCAGGTTGACAAAGCCCTCTTTTCAAAATGGCGTGCAGCGCGTGCTCAAAATGGGATCAAGCCGTCAACATTGAACCGAGAGCAAGCCAAGTTAAGCGGCGTGTTTTCTGCGCTTATCAAGTCTGAGCAGTTTATTGGCGAACACCCATTAAAGGGGTTAAGCAAGCTTAAAGTGCCGTCGAGAGAGATGGGATACCTTAACATGTCGGAGATCTCCCAACTTCTTGATGCATTGTCATGTGATGCACTCAGCGTTGCCAAACTCTGTTTATCAACGGGTGCCAGATGGAGTGAGGCGGAAACACTGAAAGGCTCCCAGCTGCTCGCCAACAAGGTGACGTTTGTTGATACCAAAAACGGCAAGAACCGTACGGTACCCATCAGCGAAGCACTGGCGATGGAGATTGCAACGGGGAAAAACGGACGTTTATTCTCTAGCTGTTACAAAGAGTTTTACAACGCATTGAAACAGCAAGCGTTCGATTTACCAATAGGGCAAGCGAGCCATGTTTTACGGCACTCCTTTGCCAGTCACTTTATGATGAATGGTGGCAATATTCTCACGCTGCAAAAGATATTAGGGCACGCGACGGTACTGCAAACGATGGTGTATGCACACCTCTCACCCGACTATCTTAATGAAGCAGTGAGGCTAAATCCACTGTCCACAATCTGACCGAAACAGCGGCTTTCAGTGTCTTGTTGCGTCAACGCGTTGAGTGGAAAGACACTGAT
This sequence comes from Enterovibrio nigricans DSM 22720, assembly GCF_900167155.1. Taxonomy (GTDB): domain Bacteria; phylum Pseudomonadota; class Gammaproteobacteria; order Enterobacterales; family Vibrionaceae; genus Enterovibrio; species Enterovibrio nigricans. The sequence goes on from NZ_FUXU01000112.1 coordinate 2,212, forward strand.
TTAATCTATAATTGCTTGATATGTAACTAAAAAACAAAGCACCTCAGGGTGCTTTTTATTGCTCAGGAAAGAGGGTGTTGAGCTTGGAGTCAATCCATTGCATCACCTTATCCCATCCTCTTGCTTTACGTTTTATCGCGCTTAACGTTAACAAAGGCGGGCTTGATAATTCGTTGGTGGAAAGCACTTTGACCGAGCCTTCAACCCATTCCATCTGCGCAATATGCTGAGGAACAAACGCCCAGCCTACGCCACGCATTACCATGTTGGAGATATAGAAGTAGCTGTCGACATACCAATATCTTGGTGAGATTGGCAGTTCTCGCGAAACGCCCAAACTGTCTACAATGGCGAGTTGTCGGTATTTCACCAGATCGTCTTCTCTCGGGTGTTTGATTTTTGCAAGCGGGTGATCATTGGCAGCGATAAGTACCTGATTAATGGTCGTGATGTCATACCAATCAAGCGTTTCTTTCATCGACTTAACGCGAAAAATAAAACCAATATCTGCACGTTCGTCTTTTACCCAGGTCGCGATGTCATCTTGAGAGCCGTTGAGGATCGTGAGCTTTAGGTCGGGAAACGCGTCTGCCAGCATTTCAAACAGCATTTCAAATGTCTGCATTGGTACCGCTTCGTCGATCGCGACGGTAAATGCGACAGGGTCGCCTTCAGTGACGGCCATGGCGCGGGCATTCATGCGCTGACATTGCTGCAATATGGCTTTTGCATCAATTAACATTTCCTGACCGGCTTCGGTGAGCACGGGCAGTTTCGCGGACCTGTCGAAAAGCTCAAACCCCAAATCTATTTCGAGATTCGCGATGGCGGTACTGATGCGAGATTGTGCTTTGCCCAGTTTTCGGGCCGCCGCAGAAAAAGATCCATTGTCTGCAGCTTCAACAAAGGCTTTTAGCTGTTCAAGAGTCCACTGCATAGGTGATTACCTATCCGTTTTAAGGATGATTATAATCTTTATTCTATCTCAAATATGAAGATAATAGCGCGAGATTTTTCTCTACGACACTTTTTATGCACATCAATGATTTAAACCCCAATGCGTCAATAACCAAAACGTTTTGGCGGTTCACTATTCCTGCAATTGCCGCCATGATCGTCAATGGCCTTTATTATCTGGTCGATGGTATTTTTATTGGCCACTTTGTAGGTGCGGAAGGTCTTAAAGCCATCAATATCGCGTGGCCTGTGATTTCGATCATTGGCGGCTCAGGATTGATGATAGGCATGGGGACTGGCAGCCTTATTTCAATCTATCGAGGTGAAGAGAAACTTGCCGCTGCACGCAATGCAATGACGACCGGATTATTGCTGACGGCTATTTTCGGCGCACTTTCATCTATCTACATTTTGTTTCTTGGTAAAACTTTGGTGGATCTGCAAGGCGCGACGGGCCTTGCGCAAGGGTATGCGGTCGATTACCTCAATGTGTTTATTTTTGGTTCGATAGCCACAGTTGCTGCGTCTGCATTACCGTTTTTTATTCGTAATGATGACAGTCCGATTGTTGCGACAAGCATGATGGTTGTGGGTGCTCTCTCCAACATTGCCATGAACTATGTGTTTATTGGTGTGCTTAAGTGGGGATTGGAAGGTGCCGCTATTGGTACCGTCGTTGCTCAACTGATTTCGATTGCGATGGCTTTAGGGTATTTGGCTTCAAAATCATCCTATCTGTCGATTTTTAAACACCCATTGCGCAGCAGCGTCAAAGATGCCAAACAAACCATTGTACTTGGCAGCTCATCGTTGGCGATGTTCATGTATTACGGTGTGTTGGTCGCTTTCCACAACAAGCTGTTTGTTGAGTATGGCTCGAATGTGAGTGTGGCAGCGTTTGCGGTCGTCGGGTATCTGATGACGCTTTACTACGTTGTCGCGGAAGGTATTGCTGAGGGCATGCAGCCGCAAGTGAGCTTCTATCATGGCGCGAAGCAATACAATAACATCGTCAAAGTGGCAAAATTGGCCACGCTCGTTTCTTTGATCGCGGGTGTTCTTTGGTTGGCGGTGCTCAACGTATTCCCTGATGTTGTCATTGGTATGTTTAACTCAGGCAATGATGCGTTAATTAATGAAGCAACAACCGGTATTCGCATTCACTTGTCGGCTATGTACCTTGATGGGCTGATTATTTTGGCGTCCATGTACTTCCTTTCCGTGGGTAAAGGCGGGACGTCGTTGGCGATTTCACTCAGTAATATGTTCATCCAATTGCCGTTTCTCGCCATCTTGCCAAAGCTTTACGGGCTAAATGGTGTTTGGATGTCTATGCCTTTGTCCAACGTGGTGCTGGCGTCAATCGTGCTGCCAATTATGTGGCACCATATTTTGAAGCAGCGCACAGTGCCACAATCACCGGAATTAGTGCCGGCGTGACGGAAATGAAAAAGGGGAGCATAAGCTCCCCTTTTTCTTGGTCAGAATTCATCCCATTCGATTTCATCATCATCAGACGGAGGTGGAGAGCGTCGTTGTTTCTTCATCGCCACTTTTTTCGGGACTTTACTGCTTTTAAACTTAGGTGACTTGATTGCTTCAGTGGATTCGGAAACGGTGAAGAACTCCATCATCACGCTCATGTCTTGCGATTGCGAGAGCATACTTTCACCCGCTGTAGCTGCTTGCTCTACCAAGGCCGCATTTTGCTGCGTCATCGTATCCATTCTCGCGATAGTAATGTTCACTTGCTCAATGCCAGAACTTTGCTCTTGAGCCGCTTCACTGATTTCGGCCATTTTAATCCCGACTTCTTCAACCATATTGACGATTTCTTGCAGCATATCCCCTGATTCACAGACGAGCAGCGCACCGTCTTCAACCTTCTTGTTTGAATCACGAATAAGCTCTTTAATTTCCTTTGCGGCTTGGGCAGAACGTTGCGCCAGGTTTCGAACTTCACCCGCGACAACGGCAAACCCTCGGCCTTGTTCTCCCGCTCGCGCGGCTTCTACCGCCGCATTCAAGGCCAGTAAGTTGGTTTGGAAGGCGATTTCGTCGATGACGCCAATAATGTCTGAAATCTTATTGCTGGCCCCGCTGATTTGGTCCATTGCGGTAATGGTACGCATGACAACATTGCCACCTTCACGCGCTTTTGATCGCGCTTCCTCACTGAGTTTGTTTGCGAATACGGCATTCTCTGCACTTTGCTTAACCGTGTCCGTCATGTTTTCCATGCTGGCTGCCGTTTCCTGAAGTGACGTGGCCTGATTTTCAGTTCGTTGGCTTAGATCTCGGTTCCCCGAGGCAATTTCATTCGATGAATTCGCAATGGTAACGGACGCTCGACGGATATCGCCAATAACTTGCGTCAGCTTTTCGATAGTCGAGTTAGTGTCCGACTTCAGTTGACCAAAGCGGCCGGCATAGCTTTTTTCTATGCGCTCTGTGAGGTCACCGCTTGCCATTGAGCCAAATATACGCTGAACGTCAGCAAGAGCTGTGTCAGTATTCGCTGTTAACGTATTCAAGCCTTGGGCGAGATTCAACAAAAAGCCTTGCTTGTCTTCAAGTGATAATTGCTTTGAAAAGTCCCCGCGACTGGCAGCATCAACAACGCCGTCGATATTTCGTTCGATCGCAACCTCGGCCGTTCTGTCTGTCCATTCGATGACGGTGCCTATTCTCTCGCCGTTATCATCGATGATGGCACTGGATGCGATGGCCATAATACGCTCGCCAACACTCAGTTCGACATTGTGAGTGCCTTGTAAGTGTTCAAGTATGTGCCGTTGATGGTTTGGGTTTCGATGGAAGAAATCGATGTTTTGTCCGAGGATGTTGTCGGGGTCGAAATGGGGCACCAGTGTGGCAAAATCATCTCTGGCTTCTTGCATGAGTGCTTTCGACGACCGATTCATGTAGATGATGTCGTAGTTTCGATCCGCGATCATGGCGTTAGTTGATACATTATCAAGTGCTTGCCTGACACGTGCGTTTTCTTCTGACTGCACCTTGGCTTCTTGCTCAAGTTCTGCTTTTATTGACTCAGTTTCTTCGATATTTTCCAACGACGTATTGGTGGCTTGTTTAATCAGCAGTAAATCACCACTGTATTCTGATTTAATACGAATACTGAAATCACCGTCAGCCAAACCTTCCATTACTTTACGTATTTCGCCAATGGCGGCCTGCATGCTGTCCATAAGGGTATTAAACGCGCGGGCGGATTGACCTATTTCATCTTTGCTATTTACTGCCACACGTGCGGAAAAATCGCCATTTATTGCCACATCAGTCAATCGATCTGTCAACGCTTTTACTGGCACGGTCACTGAGCGTGTTACGACCAGTGCAATGATAGAGATTATGACGACGCCCCCAATGAGCACGATGAGCACGATGAGCACGAGGTTTTTTAAACTGGTGATGGAATCAAAGGCTTCTGCCTCATCGATTTCGGCGATAAGTGCCCAATTGTTTTCACCAAACTTGATTGGGGTATAGGCCGACAGCACAGGAACGCCCCGATAGTCAGGAATAATCTCGAATGCTGTTTTCCCTGCGAGCGCATTCTTAGACGCAGACGTTTCTAATCTACCAATTTCAGGGTTTTCAAAAGAAGCCAACACTGAGTGCGTCTCAGGAGAGAGGTAGGAATCTGAACGCATGAGGAAATCTTGGCCGACAAGGTAGGTCTCCCCCGTTTCGCGCATGCCCGTGCGTTGCAACATGATGCGATTTAATTCGTCGAATGATAGCTCCAGCACGGCGACAGCAAGCATTTCTCCCGCTAAATCATTAATAGGATGAGCGATAAAGGAGACGGGTTTATTTTCAATCGCGGAGTAGCGTTGGTAGTCTTGGACAGCGACATCTTTTGTTCGCAGCGCCTTATTAAACACGGTTGCAAGCGGGCTATTTTTTAGCTCCCCTGTATTTAGGTTTGCCCCAAGATCGCTTCTTTTATTCGCGGTATAAACAACGTGTCCGGTGTCTGCTTGGATAATCAGTACGTCGTCATAGCCATAAACATTGACGTAGTCGGCGAGCGTTTTGCCGTGCGTTTCCCAGATGTCTTCATATTCATAGGTATCAATAGGGAATGCATCGTTCTTGGTGACTTCTTCATCGAAGGCATAAAACCGCATCAGTTTTTGAATCTGTTTTGCGTCTTCACTGCCGGACAGAATCCGAATGTCATTGAAGGCGCGGTTAAAGTACGTCTCTAACTGCGTTTTTTTGACTTCACGCATACTGACAAGCTGCGCGAAAGCCTGTTGTTGGAGGGCTTCGCTTGTTTTACTGAGTGCGAGATACCCGACGACCAAAATCGGTAACACACCGATGATAAGAAAAATAAGTAGTAATTTTGACTTCAGCTTTCCAAACATTGTTCACCCTTATCGTCACGCCAGCCAGAAAGGCGCGACGCCTTTCCGGTGCGTTAATGTCAAAGCAAATGTTGCGTTTGAAGCCTCTATTTGACTGACCAATGGTCAGGAGAGACTTCGATTTCCCATAGCGGCATATTCGCCATCCTGTAAGGGGAATAACTGACGTTTTTATTCACGGCCAATACTTTGTTGGGCGTGGGGACAAACAGCATGTATCCACTGTTATAGACGTGTCGCATAATTTTCTCGGATACCACATCAAACTCGGGCGTACCAACAGACTCACGGAACATGTCTTCGATGTATTCGTCCAGTTGGCTGTCAGGGTAGATGGTGCTCCAATAATTGTGTGTTCTGTATACGAGGAACGCTGACCAAGGGTGGTTGTAATACCAATCGTCATCCCCCCAAACCAATAGATCCCACTCTTTGGTGTTTTTCTTTGCATTGGTGCTTAGGAGTTGGCCAAATACGTCCTTTTCACTGGATGTGATATCGAAGTTGAGTTTGACACCCACTTTTCGAAGATCTCGGTCAATCCCTTTCCATATGTGCATAAAGCGATCTTGGGTATACACGTTAAGCTCTAGGCCATTTAATGTTCTTTTAAGATCGTCGCGTATCGATTTAGGGTTTTCTACTTCGGAGTAGGCTTTGAGGTTTTTTACAACCTTGTCGACCCTGGGTACAGTGGAGCCGCGAGGGTGGGGCTGATTTGGCCTTCACCGTTGTAGTATTTGCTCAGTAATCTGCGCTGGTCGATGGCTTTGTTTAATGCAACACGGACGTCTTTATCCAGCAGCTTTTTATTACCAGTGCGCATATTGATGTGAATGGCAATGTTGTTGGTAGACGGGGCGGTAACTAATTTTGAATAGCGGGAACTGACGACCCTGTCCTTCTCAGACACAGGGATGGGCATGATATCCAGTTCGCCTTCTTTATCCAACGCCATCTCTATCGCGACTTTGCTATCAAGCTCCGTGTAAACCGTCACTTTTTCAATTTTTGGATAGTCTGGGTTCCAGTAATTGGGGTTGGCGACAAGCACGGCTTTGGGCGTCTGCCTGTCTCCTTCGATATAGCCTTCTTTCAGCATGTAGGGACCTAAACCATAAGGCCCTGCCTCTGCCAAGTTCGGGCAGGTAGGCTTACCGTTCCAGCCAAATTTCTCCAGATAAGGACGGGTATAAAATTGAATCCAAATCGCATCGTTTAGAAATTGGCCGTATTTTTCCTTTAAATGGAACCGGACGGTGTAATTATCCACCTTCTCAGCGTAATCAAACACGGTATCAATTTTGGTAAACAGGAAAGGTGCCTTCTTAAAATATTCCATGTTCAACAAAACAGCGTCGGCATTAAAAGGTGAACCGTCTTGGAAATTTACGCCTTGGCGTAAATTGAATTCATAGGTTGTGTCATCAATTTTACGGTGTGCAAGGCTTTGTTGCTTAAATCGATGGAACTAAATCTAGAAGCTACGATCTGATCGGCTACACCCATCAATCGTCGTAGTCTCATG
>NZ_FUXU01000079.1 GCF_900167155.1 Enterovibrio nigricans DSM 22720
CATTCTTTAAACGCCATTTAAGCCTAGCATTTTGAGCACTTACAGTTGTGCGCAATTTGCTAGGCTTTGTTGTTCATATCGCGAGGCGCGCTACAAGCGCGGCTCTGCACGCATGCAGAGAATTACGGCTTTTTAAGCACCGAGCGATGATGAGAAGACTGGCAACCAGAGCCAGACGAAGAGAAAGCAGGATGCTACTTTCTGCATCCAAAAAATAAAAGTCGATTGGCGTCCAAGCGATTGAAAGGAAAGACCAAATATAACAGAGCGCAATGATACGAGACCTTAAGTATGTTGCTCTCGTCGTATTGAAACTTGCGGCATGTTGTTTAGCAGTCGATAGCTCTCTGAGTGAAACAATAAAGCGGCGAACAGAAAACTCCATGTAATCCCTCAATCCGATGTAATGTGACGTCGTAAATATTTAGGCCTCAAATTTATGTCATGCCGATTTTTAGATGCAAATCGACTGAATATAAAAACAGTTACATATAAAAACGTTTAAACGCAAAATTAACATTTAATTTTGTGAGGTTATCGATACTGTTGCATGTTATTTGCACAAACATTCATTGTGCGTCGATTAAATTCCCCTTTTGTCCTTGGCGTCATCGCATTATTTGTTGTTTCGGCACCATTGAGTGTCATGTCTCTGCCCTAGCACTTTCAGGTGGCTTGGGTATATCGTGGGAGTTTAGGTATAATTGCGCGATACGTATTTTTGGGTAGCAATATGATTGATGTGTTTAGCTCGGTGATTTTGTCGGGCGTACTGGGTGCGCAACTGATTCTAACGTTAGTACTGTTAAAAGGGGATATTTGCCCTGGTCAGCGCGGTCGCTTACACAAGGTATTTTGGTTTTTGGTTGTAGGATGGGGAGCCATCACGCCATTGTTTTCCTTTGCGGCACTGCCTTTCATCTCGTTGGGTATTTTTTCGCTACGTTCTAAAACGGGTAAAACAAAATTATCAGGCCCAATCCCGTTACTGCATCTCTCCAATGCCTTTGGGGTATTGGCACTTGTCGTTGCGATGTTTCAATCGCCACTTGGTCTGTCGCTTCTCATGCTCTTTCAGGTGGTTCTAGTCGGAGCAGTAACGGCACATCTTTTGTTGATAAGAGCACGCTCAAGGCTACAGGCCTTCCATCGTATCTTGCCTGTAATTGGCGTCATTTCGGCGATGCTCATGGCTGCAGTTTTAGCCGTTTTGGGTTCAGCCAACGCGACCGATGCGATGGTGCAACATATTGTGGTATGTATGGGGTTAGCTCTGACAGGTATCCTGATTTGGGTTTCGCATTTGTTCAGACAAGTTGTACCGACACTACTCCCGGTGTTCATGGCTTATGTGTTGCTATTTAGCGCCTCCTTTGTGGCGATCGCTTCGGTGTCTACGATTTGACATTTGTTGTATCGCGGGTGAAACAGGGCGCATGAAGCGCCCTTTTTTATATTTTACGCTCAGCGACCAGTATCAGGGGGACTAAACTAACGGTAGTTATAGACGGTGAGGAGTGTCGCGAATGGAAATCCATAACCTAGAGCACCTCGATAATGCAATTGTCTACGGCATCGTTAATGAAAGGCTCCGCTTAGAATGCGATAGCTTAGATGAATTTCTTCTTCAATTTGGGCTGGACAGTCATTCATTCCAACAAAAACTGGATGAAATGGACTGTTACTACGACCCCGTAATCAATCAACTTCGACAAAAGTGACGTTATCGGTTTAGACCTTTTTGATGCCTTCCAAATGCGCATGAGATTGGTGGCGTGCCGTGCCAAAAAAAGCCTGAAGGTATGGCCGTTTAGCCTCTTGCGCCCGAACTGCAGCGTACAATCTTCGCCATAGGCCATCACCCAACGGTCGATCGACAACTAATCCTTGCCTTGAAAACTCATTGATTGCCCAGTTAGGAAGCGCAGCAACGCCTAAGCCTGCGGTCACCATTTGAATAAGCATCAGGGTATTGTCAGCTGTTTTGATGTTTGCAGGTTCGATGTCGGCAGGTTGAAGAAAGTGCTTGATGATGTCCATGCGCTGTTTCTGGACTGGGTAGGTTAGCAAGGTCTCACCGGCGAGGTCTTCAGGTTGAATCACTTTTTTGCTGGCAAGGGGATGTGTGTCAGAAAGCACCAAGCGCATTTCAAAATCAAACAAGGCTTCATAGTGCACTTCACTTCTCGGCAGAATATCAGACGTGATCACTAAATCTAATTCTCCACCCGCAAGCGCAGGAAGGGGTTCAAAACCAAAACCCGACGAAAAATCGAGCGTTACCAACGGCCAACTGAGCTTGTACTCTTTCAGCGCTGGCATCAACCATTGGAAACAAGAATGGCACTCAATGGCCATATGCAGCCTTCCCTTTGCATCTTCTTTTAACGCGGAAAGCTCGGCTTCGGTTCTTGTCAGTTTGGGTAAAACATCGTCAGCGAGAGAGAGAAGGACACTGCCTTCAGCCGTAAAGCGAACGGGTCGGGTTTTGCGTAGGAATAAGGGGGATCCAATACGCTGTTCCAGATCCTTCAGCTGATGTGACAAGGCGGATTGTGTCAGGCAAAGCTGCGTCGCAGTCGCGGTTAACGATCCCGTATCCCTTAATACAGCCAGTGTTCGCAGGTGCTTCACTTCTATCATGAAAAATCCTCAACATCCGTTTGAGTTATTTGAGTTTGTTTTATGAACTCTAATCAATCACCGTGGACATGTAAACATCTGGACGGCTAAATTTGGAGAGGATGCATGACAAAGACACATATTTTAGGGTACCCACGAATTGGGAACAAAAGAGAACTGAAGTTCGCATTGGAACAATATTGGCAGGGCGATTTGAACCGACAAGGGCTGCTGGATGTAGGAGCGACAATTCGTCATCACAACTGGAACGTGCAGGCGGAAGCGGGCTTGTCCTATGTCACGGTAGGTGATTTCGCATGGTATGACCAAGTCTTACAAACCAGTTTGACCCTTGGTCATATTCCTAAGCGCCACCGAGGCGGTCATCCCGATCTCGATACACTTTTCCGTATTGCTAGAGGAAAAGCGCCGACAGGGTGTGCGTGTGCGGCGTCAGATATGACCAAGTGGTTTAATACTAATTACCATTACATCGTGCCTGAGTTTTCAAAAGACGATGAATTTAAACTTTGTTGGAATCAACTCTTCGAAGAAGTTAATGAAGCGCAAAAGGCCGGACACAATGTAAAACCCGTGCTGCTTGGGCCTATATCTTATCTGTACTTAGGAAAAGAAAAAGAGTCGGATTTTAACCGCTTAGATTTGTTGCCAAGAATTCTTTCTGTTTATCAAAAGATTCTTGGGAAACTAAAAGCCCAAGGTGTCGAATGGGTTCAGATTGATGAGCCTATCCTTGCGTTAGAGTTGGCGCCAGAATGGCGCAACGCTTACAAGTTGGCTTATCAAGTTATCAGCGGTGATGTGAAATTGCTGCTCACCACCTACTTTGAGTCAATTGAACAGCAATTGGATATCATTCGTTCGTTGAAGGTTGATGGCCTCCATATCGACTTGAGCACAGCGCCAACTCAACTTGAGGCGGTGGTGGATGAACTGCCGACGGACTGGGTGATATCCCTTGGTGTGATTAATGGTCGCAATGTCTGGCGATCTAACCTTGGTAAGTGGGCGAACGAGTTAAGCAGTGTTGCTGAGAAATTGGGGGAACGTTTATGGGTAGCAACCAGTTGTTCCTTGCTACATACCCCTGTGGATCTGGCATTGGAAACGTCGCTTGATGATGAAGTGAAATCCTGGTTGGCCTTTGCGAAGCAAAAAGTGAGTGAAGTTGTTCTGCTATCAAATGCACTGTCGGGGAATGCGTCTTCGCGTGAAGCATGTATCGCATATAGCGAAGCGATAATAGCACGCGCATCGAGTTCAACGGTGAATAAACCTCATGTGCAAGCCCGTCTGAATACGATTACAGATGCGCTGGCTGAGCGAGAACTACCCTACGTCGCCCGTGCTGAGGCGCAAAAAACGTCATTATCATTACCGCGATTCCCTACCACGACCATTGGTTCATTTCCACAAACGTCAGAAATTCGCCAGCAGCGTCGCGCGTTGAAAGCAGGTGAACTGCATGAGTCAGAATATATCGCCGCAATGCAAGGTCACATTAAAGACGCGATAGAGCGACAGGAAAAGCTAGGGTTAGATGTTTTAGTGCACGGTGAACCAGAGCGAAATGACATGGTTGAGTACTTTGCAGAGAACCTCGATGGCTTTGCGGTTACACGTTTTGGCTGGGTTCAAAGTTATGGTTCTCGTTGCGTGAAGCCTGCCATTATCGTTGGCGATATTTCAAGAGAAGCCTCGATCACCGTTGATTGGACGACGTATGCACAAAATCTGTCAGCAAAACCGGTCAAAGGGATGTTAACTGGCCCGGTAACCATTTTAGGCTGGACGTTCCCACGCGAAGATCTGTCGCGTAAAGAGATCGCTGAACAGATTGCACTTGCGCTGCGTGATGAGGTGTCCGATCTTCAGGACGCGGGAATCAAAGTGATTCAAATTGATGAGCCTGCGATTCGAGAAGGAATGCCTCTGAAAGCCAGTAACTGGAAAACCTATCTGGATTGGGCGGTCAGAGCGTTTAAGATCTCTGCTGCAAGCGCAAAGGCGGAGACGCAAATCCACACTCACATGTGCTATAGCGAGTTCAACGACATTATCGACTCGGTGGCAGCGTTGGACGCCGATGTCATCACCATCGAAACATCACGCTCTGATATGGAGCTTTTGCAAGCTTTTGAAGCCTTTTCTTACCCGAACGAAATTGGTCCTGGTGTTTATGATATTCATTCGCCTAACATCCCATCGGTTGAGAACATTCTTTCATTGTTGGAGAAGGCGCGTAAGACGATTCCAGACGAACGTTTATGGGTCAATCCTGACTGTGGTCTGAAAACACGCTCATGGAATGAGGTAGAGGCGGCGTTATCGAGTTTGGTTGAAGCGGCTATTACACTAAGAGAGACGGCGAACTAACGCGTAGGAAAAACGCCAAATGGTCACACGATCTGGCCTTTGCTTCGCACATAGATTTCGCATCTTGCAAAAGCAAAGGTCAGGTTTCTGGCGGTATCCAAAAATATGTTCAACAATTAGTTAACATGTTTGAGGGTGAAATTAGATGGCAAAACGCGTTTTATATTCAACGATTATTACAGTTCTAGTGGGACTGTTTTTTTCGTTTGTTGCTGCCATCTCTTTATATCAGTCGGAAAAACAAGCCGTTGCCCATGAAATTCAAAAAGATGTAGAGAACGCAGCGCTGTCTCTCGGACGAGAGCTTAACATTGCAATCGAACTTCTCTATGCGTTGAGAAATCAACTCACTTCGAGTGGCGATGTCAACGAGGACGCCTTCGTTGGATTTGCGGGAAGTATTATGGATCGACACCCGAACATTCGTTCAATGGAGTGGGCTGAGGTCGTCGAAAATAACGAAAGGGATCTGTATGAAGCAGAGGCAGCGCTTGAATTTGCCTTGTTTGAGATCGTTGAGCTTAGCGCCAATGGTGATCTTGTTAAAGCACAAACCCGCAATCGCTATTTCCCTGTAAAGTACATCACCCCCTATGAAGACAACCAAAATGTGTTAGGTTTTGATCTCGCCTCGCGCCCATCGATGAAAGATGCACTTGAGATGAGTTGGTATCGTGGCGTCCCTATTGCAACGCCAGCTGTTCGTCTCAAAAGAAAATTTGAAGACCTGAGTGGCTTTTTGATGTTATTGCCCGTTTTTTATGGAGAACCAGAAACGGATGCAGATCGCGAAGATGCGCTGAGGGGGGTTTTGCTTGCTCTATTTGATGTGAAAGATATCTTTCAATTAGCCATTAACAACACCGTAAAAGAATCGATCAATTTGTCGCTGCTCGATATGGGGGTTAATGCAAGTAACCAGACGATTTTCCAAAGCTCGGTTGACCTTTCTGAACCTCCCATTTCATTGTTGTCTTATACCTCCGAACCTATCTATTTCGCTGGGCGAGAGTGGGTACTCAAGGGCGTTCCATCGGTAGACTACGTGAACAGTAGAATGAGTTTGTTTCCACATATCATATTCCTTGTGGGTGTGGTGATTTTCACATTGCTTGCGTACCTTATCTACATCCTTCAATACCGTGCATTGAGCGTACAAAAGCGCGTTGATGCCAAAACACGAGAATTAAGGGAAGCAAATAAGAAGCTTGAGACGATGTCGAAAAGCGATGGGTTGACGGGGTATTACAATCGTGAGTATTTCGAAGCCAGTGTGCAAAGTGAGGTCGGCAGAGCGCACCGAGACAGACTCCCCATTAGCCTCCTTATCATTGAAATTGACAATATGTCTCTTTACAACACGCGCCATGGTCGTGTCGCGGGAGACAAAATAATTCGGCTCGTTGGACAAGCTATTAGTGATACGTTGAAAAGACCCAGTGATCTCTTAGCAAGATATGGGGGAGAGACGTTTGCTATTCTCTTGCCTAACACGCGTGATGGTGCGCCAATCGCGGACATATGTATCAACGCGGTAAAAGGGCTAAAACTGCCTTTCGATAAAGAGGCGGGGGGAAATATCATCTCAATCAGCATTGGGGGTGTCACGGTAACGAATGCGGATAATCTGGAAGCTTCCAAGCTGGTTGCTTACGCGGAAATTGCATTGAGTAAAGCTGTGGCTATGGGGCGGAATCAATCGAATTGGATTTATGCTCAAGAAAAAAAACAGCCTCTTGAAAGAGGCTGAGAACTAAATAATTTATTGCTGCAGGGATTAGTTAACCCAATCACGCAATTGGAAATTCAACGTGTGATCGCTATTTTTCAATTCTAGCGTTTGTTTTTCCAAAGACACGTCGCTCCAGTTACCCAGAACGTTAGTCATGACGCCTTCAACAGCCATTGCTGGCTCAGGGCAAGCCATCATGGTAGTTGCCATGTTATCGATGCGGAATTGACCGTCTTTAAGCTCAGCTTGTCCGAAGTAGCGGTTACAACCAGCGTGACCATTTGCAGAGAATGCTTCACCGATTTCGAGGCTTGGTGCCGCAAAGCCTTCTGGCAGGTTAATAGGCTGTCCGTCAACGCTAACCAGAACCCAGTTGTGGTGCTGCATGTTAGCTTGTGAAACTTCCAATGAATCACCGTTCAAAGCAGTGCTGTTTGAACAGCCAGCCAAAATTGCTGGTGCTACCAGCATTGCGATTGCCATCTTTTTCATCATGTACTCCAGATTTGTGAGTAGGTCGACGGCCATATCAGTCTGTTTGAATGCGCTGAATGCTGGTGTCGATATCTAAATGACATTGTAGTTACAGTTGGGTTCCCTTTGTGAAGGGTAAGCAACCAAATAATTCTTCCGCCATTATTCGTATTATGGGAAACGACGCAAGTCAGATTATTGTCAATCGCCTCATTATTTGTCGGGATTTGCGTGAATTGTGGTCTTTTATCCGTAATGTCGTCGTTCCACGGAATACCTTGTGATGTTTTAGAAGGCAATAAAAAAGCCCCCTATCGAGATAGGGGGCAAGTGTTACCATCGCATAAATTTAATTATTGTTGGAATTCGATTCATGGTGAGTCACTGCCTTAGCCGAAGTCACCATTGACATAGCCACGAGTACGATCATCACGTGGATTAGCAAAAATATTGGCGGTTTCATCGTGCTCTACCAACTCGCCCATAAGGAAGAACGCGGTACGGTCAGAAATACGACGGGCCTGCTGCATTGAGTGCGTCACGATGACGATGGTGTAGTTTTTCTTCAACTCCTCCATCAGGTCTTCGATTTTTTTAGTCGCGATCGGGTCAAGTGCAGATGTTGGCTCGTCCATCAGGATAACTTCAGGTTCCATCGCGATAGTACGCGCAATGCACAAACGTTGTTGTTGACCACCAGAAAGGCCAAATGCGTGTGATTTGAGACGGTCTTTCACTTCATCCCACAGTGCCGCGCCACGCAGACTGTTCTCTACGACTTCATCCAATGTTTTCTTGTCAGTAACACCTTGAGCACGAAGACCATAGGCCACGTTGTCGTAGATGCTCATCGGGAATGGGTTTGGCTTTTGGAATACCATGCCCACTTTGATGCGAAGGTTAGACACATCGATGTTGCCGTACACGTTTTCTCTATCCAACTCCAGGCGACCATCAATTTTCACGCCTTCGATCAAATCGTTCATACGGTTCAGACAGCGTAGCAGCGTTGACTTCCCACAGCCTGAAGGGCCAATCAGTGCGGTGACTTTCTTGCTTGGGATAGGCAGACTGATGTTTTTCAGTGCGTGGTTCGCACCATTGCCGTAGTAAAGATTCAGATTTTCGATTTCAAATTTATTTGCAGTCAACATTGTATTCTCTCCCGGGCTCAGTACGTGGCTTTGCTAAACTTGCTGGCGATGAATTTGGTCAGCATGTTGATGAGTAGCACTACGACAATCAGTACGGTGGCCGTGGCATATGCCTGATTCCACTCGTGCATTGTGTAGAGCTCCTGGGTTAATTTATAAAGGTGAACAGTCAGAGTACGGCCCGAATCCATAACGCTATCAGGAATACGCGCAACCATACCGGCTGTCAGAAATACGGGTGCAGATTCGCCAATAACGCGGCCTACACTCAAAATGATTGATGTCACGATGCCAGGCATCGCTGCAGGAAGAATAAGCTTCCAAATCGTGTAAATTTTCGATGCACCTAGACCATAGGAACCTTCACGATACGTCTGAGGAACTGACATTAGCGCTTCTTCTGTGGTGCGGATAATCACCGGTAGAATCAGGATGCTCAGTGTCAGTGCACCTGACAAAATCGAGAAGCCAAGTCCCAACACCGCAACGAAGAAGGTCATACCGAAAAGACCGAAGATGATTGACGGGATACCCGCTAGCGACTCGGTACAAAAACGAATGACTTTTACAAACTTACTGCCGACCTTTGCATATTCTGTCAGATAGATAGCTGTCATGATGCCAATCGGTGCCGCAATGGAGATGGACGCAATAACCATATAGATGGTTGAAACGATCATCGGCCAGATACCGGACTCTTCACCAATGCGTGTGTAATTGTTGGTGATAAATGACCAGCTTACGTATTGCAGGCCGTTACTCAGAATGTACCAAATAATCCAGAATAAAAATCCGACGGTCAGGCCCGCTGCAATCCATACGGTAGCGAGAGAAAGCGTGTCTTTGAGTTGACGTGAAAGCATCGTAATTACCTCGCTTTTTCACGATTTAGGTAAAGCAAAGCAGCGTTCAGGACCATGATAAAGACCAACAGAACGATACCTGTCGCATACAGTGCGCTAGCATGGACACCGGAAGCGTAAGACATTTCTAGGGCGATATTTGCAGTTAACGTACGCGCAGACTCCAACAAGCCATTTGGCATAGCGGGGGCGTTACCCATTACCATGATGATTGCCATGGTTTCACCCAGAGCGCGGGCAATGCCCAAAATAACGCCGGTCATGA
The DNA here is from genome assembly GCF_900167155.1 of Enterovibrio nigricans DSM 22720. Lineage (GTDB taxonomy): Bacteria > Pseudomonadota > Gammaproteobacteria > Enterobacterales > Vibrionaceae > Enterovibrio > Enterovibrio nigricans. Next base: position 9,508 of record NZ_FUXU01000079.1, read on the forward strand.
TGCCTGAACGTGCCGCAGGAAGCAGAAGCTTGAATGTCGTGAACATTTGCGATGCACCTAACGCCAAGGAGCCTTCCTTGTAGACCTTAGGCACTGCACGCAGTGAGGTTTCTGATACGGTAATAACGGTTGGCAGGATCATGACTGCCAGAACGATGATACCTGCAAGCAGTGTGTTACCCGCCGGTACGTTAAAAACGTCTTGGATCAGTGGAACAATAATCACCAAGCCAAAAAAGCCGTATACCACAGATGGGATACCTGCCAGCAGCTCTACTGCTGGACGAATGATGTTAGCCAGCCACTTTGGCGCTATCTCCGCGATAAACACCGCAGTAAGTACCGCCACGGGTACGCCCAGCACAACAGCACCTGCGGTTGAGGCAAGTGATGCCACAATCATTGGCGCGATGCCATAAAGTGCGGGTGGTAACCACTCAGAGCCAGTGACGATACCGGTTACACCTGCTTCCTGGATGGCTGGTATGCCTTCAAGAAAAATAAAGTAGCCGATGGTTGCCAGAGAAAGCACGCCCAAAATAGCGGCTGTCAGAAACAGTGAGCGAAATATATCTTCACGCCAGTCACGTTTTTGACGACGACTCAGACTGCGAGTTGGCTGCACTAATGTTTGTTCGTTTGCGATGGTCATTTCTCACTCCTTAATGCCAAAAATTGACAGGGAGGTTTTCTTTAAAATGGGCCTGACTAATTCCGTCAGGCCAAGGTATCGATAAGTCTTACTGAACAGGTACGTAACCTTGCTTTGAAACGATTTTTTGTCCGTCTGGAGAGACTACCCAATCCAGAAACTCCTCGGCAGCCGTAGAAGGTTCACCCTCTTTGCTCAACACAAGGAAAGGACGTGCAACTTTGTAGTCACCGGCGGCAACAGCGTCAGAAGAAGCCGCTACACCATTCACTTTGAGGGGTTTTAGAGACTCATCAATTGAGCCCAATGAAATGTAACCGATGGCAAATGGGTTGTTCGCAACGATTGTCTTAACGACGCCGTTACCGTTGCCCACTTGTGCTCGCTGAGAGATTGCAGAAACGGTTGTGCCGTTTATTTTGCGCTTCAGACCCATGATGTCTTCGAACGCACCACGTGTGCCGGATGCGGTATCACGGGTAACAACAACAACAGGCTTGTTTTCGCCACCAACTTCAGACCAGTTTTTTACTTCGCCACGGTAGATTTTTGCAATTTGTTCTATTGTCAGGTTATCCAGAGTATTTGCATTGTTCACAACAACAGCGATGCCATCGCGAGCAATAACGGTTTCTTTCAATGCGGGTTCTTTTTCTGACTCTTTCAGGTCACGAGAGGCCATACCAAACATTGACGTGCCATTTTTAGCAGCCTTAACACCTGCTGATGAACCCGTGCCTTGAACTTCAATGAACGTTTTGTTGTTTTGGTTGTGATATGTCTCAGCAAGAACTTCCATGACTTCTGTTACAGAGGTTGAGCCCGAAATGGTAATGGTTTCTTGGGCAGAAGCCGTGTTGGCAACGAGTGCACCAGCCATACATAGAGCAGTAAAAACTTTTGATTTCATTGTAACTTTCCTTAATCGCTGTCTTTCTCGAAGGAGATGCTTGAATCAACGATGGCAACTTTAGGTAAGTTATATGACAGTGATGTTTCAGTTACTTGAAGCATTCATGACGAGATAATGTTTTTTTTATGACAGGACTGTATTAAAAATAAGCAGTATTAAATGCTGCGAATGGTAAGGAATGCGGGGTTTATATCTTTAGTTTTGACTGGCTACGCGGGTATTTACAATGTGGACATCATGTAACCAAGTGTCTGCTTGGAAGAGATTCATGGGCCTGCCGTACCAAAAGCCTTGGATTTTGTCGCAGCCAATAGACATTAAATATTGTCCAAGAGCTTCTGTTTCAACACCTTCAGCAACCACGGTACATTCTAGGCTATGAGCCAGATAAATCGTTGATCTCACAATAGCTTCATGGTTTGAGCTATAGAGGAGGTCGGTGACAAAACTTCGGTCTATTTTGATTTCGTCTATGGGCATATTGCTCAAAATAGACAGTGATGAGAATCCGGTCCCGAAATCGTCGATGCTAAGTGAAACACCGAGTTTTTTAATCTTCTCAAGGACGATTTGCGCTTTTTTCGGGTTCTGCATCATGCTTGTTTCTGTAATTTCCAAGGTGAGTTGTGAAGGATGGATTTCGTACTCTTTTAACAGTTTTTTAGGTAGGGCTCTAGATAGTCATCTACTATATCTTTCACTGAAAGATTGACTTGCACATGAGGCGTCATGCCTTTGTTCGCCCACACAGCAAGCTGAGAGGCGGTTTTTTGGAGAACCCATCGCGTAATGTGTTGGATGGCATTCGTTTGTTCGGCAATGGGGATGAACTCATCGGGGCTGACGCTGTAACCATTTCCAAGTGGCCACCGGATGAGGACTTCAAATGTTGTTTTCTTAGAATTGTTCACGTTCATAACTGGTTGGAAATACAGGTCGAAGTCCATATTTTTCATGGCAACCTGAAGCATCTGCGCTAACTCAACTTTGTCGTAGAACTGTCGGTAAGAGACGGCTTCATAGATGGCATAGGGTATTTGAATGCGTTTTGCGCTGTACATGGCAATTTCAGACCGCTTCAATATATCTTCTGCGGAGGCAGCATGTTCAGGGTAAAGTGAAACACCGACAGTGTTTGTAAAATTGATGTCATGGTCATTAATAGTGAGCGGGTGATCGAGGTAGGCTTGTATGTTTTCGATATAGGTCGCGACATTCGTTGTTTCAGGGCTGCTGATGATAAACGTGAAGCGATTACCGCTCGTTCGCGCTAGAAAAATGTCCAGATCAACAAATTCTTTCAAACGCTCAGAATATTGATAGAGCACACTGTCACCAGCCGTATGGCCGAAGACCTCGTTAATATGGTTAAAATTGTTAATGTCGACGGTAGCGACACCAAATCTTTGTTGCGTCGTGCCATAGTCATTGATGTGTTGATTGATGGTCTGGAGAAGGAAGCTTCGGTTCGGAAGCCCAGTAAGGCTGTCATGTGATTCGTTATGGCGTTGTTGAAATTCAGCAAAGGCGATACGTTCCATGCTTTGAGATACGACGCTAAAAATCATGACACAAAATATACCGCCGCCAAAAAATACCATTGATACAATAAATTCGATGATATTGATTTCCGTCTTCATCGTCATGTAAGCCGCAAAAACGAAATACCCAAGCACAAAGCCAAGCATGACTGGAATGAAGCAGAAGGTGGAGGGGCGACGGTCTTTTTGATAAAGAGAAATTGATGAACGCAAGGCGGATATAAAGGCAAGCATGCCGATAATCACGAGGATGATTGATATCGATTTCAGCATCGTTTTATTATCAGCCCACACTGCGAAAAGAAAGTGGCTGGCATGAAGAGGATGACAGCCTAGACAATCTTAAATGTAGCTGAAAATGGCAAACTTGAGAATAATGTCACTCTTTTGAGTGAGTGGTGTTAGGCGTTGCAGACACTGCAATTGGCGTTCTTCAACAGCGTAAAGTTACGCCATTGGCTGTCCATGGCATCAAACATCATGAGTTTTCCGGCAGGGGCGGGCGCAAACTTAGAAACAACTTTAATCGCTTCTAGTGCTTGAGTTGCTCCGATAATCCCAACAACAGGGGAAAGAATACCTGCTTCTACACAACTTAACGCTTGTTCACCAAACATGGCACTTAAGCACTGATAGCAAGGTTCATTCTCGCCATGCGTGAAAACGACCACTTGCCCTTCCAATCTGATCGCTGCGCCACTAATGAGTGGTATTTTATGCGCATGACACAAACGATTTAATTGATTACGGGTATCTATGTTGTCACTGCAATCGAGCACAAGGCTGTGCACTTTTACCAATTCGGAAAGCGCTGCATCATCTAAACGCGTTGAGATGGTGTTGACGGCTAGGTGAGGATTCAGCGCAGAGAGTGACTTCGCAGCTGAGTCTACTTTCAATTCGCCAAGGGTTGCATCACTGTGAAGCACTTGGCGTTGAAGGTTAGAAAGCTCCACATGGTCATCGTCAACGAGCGTGAGTTCACCTACGCCTGCTGCCGCGAGATATTGACTGGCTGCACACCCCAAGCCTCCAGCACCCAACACGAGCATTTTGCTTTGCTTGAGGGCCTCTTGGCCCTCAAAATCAAATTGGCGCAAAATGATTTGGCGGTTATATCTAAGTTCTTCTTCCGGAGAGAGTATATCCACGGTCTTCCTTTAGCTTAAAACAGCATTGAACGGCTCTATGGTCACGGTTTCTCCCGCCTCAATATGACCACGGTCTTGTTCGAGTACGGCAAAACAATTAGCGACAGAGAGGGAACTGAACGCGCCAGAGCCTTGGTTGCCTGTGGTCCCGACAAGTAAATCGCCGTTTTCATCTATGCGATAGACAGCACGTTGATAATCAGCACGGCCAGGTGACTTTTTAAAACGACTCTCAGCTTTAGCTTTCAGCTGAATGGTTGGTTTCCATTGCGTGTGGCCTGAAAGCTTCGCAAGCAATGGCTGAACCAAAACGTGCAAGGTAACCAGAACAGAAACAGGGTTACCCGGTAAACCACAGAACAACGCACTTTTTACGTGACCAAAGGCAAAGGGCTTGCCTGGTTTGATGGCAATTTTCCAAAAGCCCACTTCACCTTCTTGATCCAGAATGTCTTTGGTGTAGTCGGCTTCACCGACGCTGACACCGCCGGATGTCACAATGACATCTGTGATGTCTGCGGCATGCAAGAAGGCGTCACGGAGTTTCTCTGGACAATCTGGAACAACGCCTAAATCAATCGCTTCGCAGTGCATCTTTTCAAGCATTGCGCGAATGGTATAGCGGTTGCTGTCGTAAATTTCGCCCTTACCCAGCGCTTCGCCCACTTGGCGGAGTTCATCTCCCGTGGAGAAAAATGCTACTTTCGCTCTGCGCATAACCGGTACGTCAGCAATACCTAGCGTTGCAAGAAGGGGCACTTCGCGAGGTGTCAACAATGTCCCTTTTGGAATAACCACGTCGCCAGTTTTCACATCGTCACCAATTGGTCGAATGTTTTGCTGGGCAATAGGGAGAACAGTGAACGTAACGTTATCGCCTTCAACATGGGTTTGCTCTTGCATGATGATGGCGTCTGCACCTTGTGGAATCTCCGCGCCCGTCATAATGCGAATGCAGCTTCCCTCTGGCCAATCACCTTCGAAAGGGGCACCTGCAAACGATTTCCCCGCCATTGGCAGCGTTTGACTCACCATCAGGTCTGAACAGCGAACGGCATAGCCATCCATTGCAGAATTTGCAAAAGGTGGCACATTGATTGGCGAGCAAATGTCAGCAGAAGTAATGCGATTTTGAGCATCAATCAGGGAGACAGTTTCGGTCTGCGTAATTGGCGCAGTATTTTCAAGGAGAGTGTCAATGGCCGCAGAAACGGGCACCAGTCCAGGAGTATCGCAACAACCCATAAATAAATCTCGGTAGTTTTAAGCTTTGTGGTTAGCTATCGTCAGAGCAAAGTCACATTATCTCAGACTTTGTTTGTCGAAACTAATGTTCGCATGCATTTCAAGGTGTAATTTTATTACCATTAACGTTATGCTTCAAAAATATAACAGAAACTTATTCTTGTCCTTAATAGGCGAGTAAGAACAATACCTGAGTAAACTGAAGGCCTTGAAGTCAGTAACGCCTTGTTGCTTAGGTAACAATAACAACATTGGAACGATCCGAGGGTTTTTTATGACAGCATTGAGCGATTCTGCAAAGCGAGTTCGTGAAGCGCTAGTGGCGCGTGGTATTGAAACTCCAATGCAGTCCGGTTCGTCGATGACCGCCGAAGAAAAGAAGGAAAAAATCGAATATCACATGCGGGAAATTTTGTCTGTTATCGATCTTGACCTGAAAGATGACAGCCTGATTGAAACGCCAGCACGTATTGCAAAGATGTATGTTGACGAGGTTTTTTCAGGATTAGACTATTCTAATTTCCCTAAAATCACGGTTATCGATAATAAGATGGGCTGTGATGAAATGGTGAGAGTGAAAAATATCACTTTGACCAGCACGTGTGAGCATCATCTCGTGACGATCGATGGTACGTGTACGGTCGCCTATCTGCCGAAAGACAAGATCATTGGCTTGTCTAAGATCAACCGTATCGTGCGCTTCTTTGCTCAGCGTCCCCAGGTACAAGAACGTCTGACAAGACAAATTCTGGTTGCACTGCAAACGTTGCTTGAAACAGATAATGTTGCTGTTCATATGAATGCAACCCACTACTGCGTGAAAGCGCGTGGCGTGATGGATGCAACGAGTGCGACAACCACGACGGCATTAGGAGGCGTATTTAAGAAAAATGCGGCAACCCGTGCTGAGTTTCTTCATGGCATATAACATCAACGTGTTGTAACAGCAGATATAAAAAAAGCACCCTCGGGTGCTTTTTTGTATGTGTTATCCCGTCCTAAATAAGGTTGACACTTTTCCAACCCGAAATTGGAGAGTGTTATGAAATCAACAACCAAGCGTACCCAGCGAGATTATTCTGTCGCCTTTAAATTGGTGTCGTAGACCAAGTCGAAAGAGGCGAAATGACATACAAACAAGCCCAGGAGCGTTATGGGATCCAAGGACGCTCTACCGTTTTAACTTGGCTTCGTAAGCATGGTCATCTAGATTGGAGTAATGGCTCCTCTTCAACCAATCCTCGGGGTGACGCTATGCCATATACCTCTCCGCCTTAAACTCCAGAACAGCGCATTAAAGAGTTAGAACAACAACTCGAAGATGCTCAACTCAAAGCCGACTTCTTCGAAGCCGTTGTGCATGTCATGGATAGGGATTACGGAGTCCGTCTATCAAAAAAGCACAAGTCCGAGTTGTTACTGAAAAAACGATTGCAAGACTCACAGTAACTAAGGCGTGTCGGTTCATCGGTGTGAGTCGGCAAGCTTACTACAAACGCAGTCATTCACTTAAGCAACGCGTTGCCAATGAACATCAGGTATTGTCTGCGGTTCAAAAGGAGCGTTTGGCTCAACCTCGGCTAGGCACAAGAAAACTCAAACACTTGTTGAGCCTACAAGCGCTGTTTGTCGGAAGAGATCGCTTATTTACGTTGCTTAGGCATCATCGATTGCTCGTGAGAAATAAGCGTGCTTATCACC
>NZ_FUXU01000136.1 GCF_900167155.1 Enterovibrio nigricans DSM 22720
AAAGGTACATCCAGCGACCTTTGACTTTGACGTAAGTTTCATCGAGTTGCCACGAAGTGGCCCGGGTTGGCTTCCAGTACCACCGTAACCGACGTTCAATTTCAGGCGCGTATTTCTGTACCCAACGATAGATTGTTGTATAGTCGACATCGACCCCTCGTTCCTCAAGCATTTCAGCCAGTTCGCGGTAACTCACCCCATACTTACAGTACCAACGGACGGCCCAGAGGATAACTTGGCCAGAAAAGTGACGCCCTTTGAAATCAGCCATGCTTAATAAACGACGAGGAAGGTGACACTAGATTGCCTGAAACCTAAAACTTTGCAACGGAGCCGTCGATTGTCATCGCGGCATTCAGAAACGTTCATGGCGCTTGGCCTCTAACAACAAACATTTCAATTACACCATGCAATGAACCCACTCGATAAAGCCAACGTCAGCGGTTAACGCTGCCGCATCCTTTCCTTACTCTCACGGGTTACTCAAGGAAGGGACATGCGCTACTTAAAACTTCGAACAGACAGCAAACGCATCCGTAAGTGTGGCGGCACTTATGTCACGCCATTAATTGTCGATGCACCGCGCCGGTATGCACCCAATGCTGCTAAAAAAGAAACCGCGCTGAAGCGTAAAAAGTGCCAGCTGATCACCGGCGCACACGACTCAGGAAAAACCCGATGGCTCAGCCGCCTTTATGACGCAAGAGACAACATTTGGGGCAAGAAAACCCAGCCCGTTAAGCTCGATGGCCTGATGCCGCTTTCAAGCTGGATTGAAATCGACGACATCGACAAATGGTATGCCACATGGAAAGAAAAAGAAGAGAACGTCACACCCTGGCATAAACTCAACCTGCAGCAAAAAGCCGACCTGCTTTCCGAGTATCTGGCCAACACAGATGCCATGCTGTTCATCGATGACGCGCACAAGCTCACTGGCCGTAAAGCGCAAATCGCCAGAAAGTGTATGCTCGCAGCTACGCTCTGGCTCGTTGCTGTGAGTGAAGAGGGCAGATTACCGCCGTCCATTCGTCCGTTAGTGGATAGACGCACACCGCAGATCACCAACCTCGAAAGTGATGTCAGCTACGACAACACCAAAGTGCTGATCTGGTCCTTGGTCGCGCTGTGCATAGTGGCTGGCGCATGGGAAGCCGGTGCCGTGCTGGGTGGCCTGCAAATGCTAGGAACAGGCAGAAGGGCATCACGTGCAGATTAATGCCCCGATGCTTGCCATCGCCTTGCTGTTTTCCTTCCCAATATTCGCAGCGGAAGAGAAAACCACCGAATGGCCACTCGATTTTTCATGGAAGCGCGAGAAGGTCCCACCTCCGCCTGAATACAAACCCTATCAGCTGCCAACACTGCATGGCGACAGTCCGCACTACAACACGCCGACACCGGCACTCAAACGTGCACCAAAAGCCGATCCCGATGCTATCTACCAATCGGTGATCAACTGCTACCCCGAAAAGAGCAAATTCAAGCTCGATATTGATTTGGTTGCCGGCGTGAAATCCAGCTTCGATCAATACGAGAGCAACAATTGGCCAGAGATCAGCGAGCACTACGTCGGTATTGTCGGTAAAATGCCGCTATACAGCACCACAGAACAAGCCCGCGAGCGCCAATGGGAATACCAGCGCCGCACAGCCACCGCAACCGCTGTGGCTGAGTTTGTGGATGCGATGGCCAACCGCAACCATGCGTACCGGATGATGGGGCTGTACCTTTCCCTTGAAGCCCGATCACAAGCGCGAGTGGCCGAAGGCGTAGCCAACATCACCGAACAAGTCGCCTACCTTGAAACCGTCGCTAGTTCACAGCGCGACATCCTCAAATTTGAAGCCAAAGTCACCGAACACCGCCTTGCCCTTTCTGCCATGTGCGACGACGGCAAAGCCCCCGAGGTAAACAACTACCTCAAACGCCTTGCATGGTTACCGACCGCCAAAGAGAGCAACGGCTAATGCGCTGGTTTAGCCATACCTTAATCGCCGGTGCGATGTGCGCCGTGATTTCCCCACCACATGTCGCCGCCTGCGTTGCCGGTGCCACTGCGCCAGATTGGATGGAATGGGTAGTCAAAATGACGGGTAAGCGAATCAAACACCGAGGCCCGACACACATCTTCACCCACTGGCTGATCTTCGCACTTGCCGCGACGTTTGTTTGGGATTGGCACGGCCTACTTGCTGCTTTTGCCTGGGGCGGCGTCAGTCACATTGTCACTGATGCCATGACGGTTTCGGGCGTACCGTTCTCTCCCTACAGCGACCGGCGCTTTCATTTGTTCGGCGGCAGGTTTCGCACTGGTGATCCGATTGAATACGCCATCGCAGGAGCGGTGGTGATCGCCTGCATTGGTCTTTCACATTTAACGGGCGGAAATGGCTTTGCACCGTTCTTTTACGACTGGGGTGGCATGTATGACAAAGGACTTATCGACGGACTGGAATGGAAAGCCAATCGCTTCAGATTGATATAGGCAGTGGCAAAAATATCATTGGATTGATATAATTTCACGAGTCATGAAAAAATATTAATCGTGAAAAAATGAAAGAACAAATATTGAGCCAAGCACTGAATGCCCTGCCTGCGCATATTGAGATCGCCGACATTCATTATCAAGACGCAGATGTGGCGGATAGTGGCGTGGATGCAACCGTGACCCTGAAAATAGCGGGGGAAATGCGGACGTTTGATACGGAAATCAAACGTATTCACCGCAAAGCCACACTGGATGCTTTTCTACAAACGCACCACCAACGTGAAACCCTACTGATCTGTAACTCGCTCAGCGCCTTCTTGCGACAGTACAGTGAAGAAATGGGCATCAACTATCTTGATGAAGCAGGTAATGCCCATATCGTTCAGCCCGGATTTTTCCTCCATATAGAAGGGAAGAAACAGGAAAATGTTCAGGACGCACGTCCAACATTGAGTGTAGGGATCATGAAATGCCTGTTTGTCCTATTTTTTAACGATGAACTTCTGAATCAGCCCTATGAAATCGTGGCTGAAAAGGCAGGCGTTTCGCTGGGGATGGTTAGTAAAACGTTTAAATACCTTATCGATATCCACGCTATCCCAAAAGATAAAAAATCCCGACGCTTTTTGGATATGCCCACACTTATTCAACAATGGCTGACCGCGTACCCCCAAGTACTCAGAAGAAAGCTAGCACCTTTTCGGGTAAAAACACCACTTCACTGGCAAACCATCACTCTGGATGAAGGTGACATCTGGGGAGGTGAAGTCGCTGCGGCACAGTTAACCAACTACTTAGAACCAGAAGAGTATTGGCTGTTTACCCGTGAGCCTATGCAGAAAAAAATGCGGGCTCTACAGGCTCGGCCTTCCATTGATGGGCAACTCCTGATTGCAGTCCCTTTCTGGGGGAAAAGCCTGACATTACCCCTTACCGCCCAAGCACTGCTCACTGTGGCAGAGCTTCTAGCCAGCAATGATAGCCGCAACCGAGAAGCAGCAGAGATCTTAAATGACCAATACCTACACCTTAAGTCACTCCCTTAACCCGCAATTTGAGCGGGCGCTCGATAGCCTGGTACGGATCATCAACGAGCTTGAGGTATCCTATTTTATCGCCGGTGCCACTGCCCGTGATGTAGTGCTACATGGTATTCATGGTTACCCTCCTATCCGCGCCACTCGGGATATCGATACTGCTATTTTGGTCGATAACTGGGAGACCTTTCGGGCACTCAGGGAGAAACTGTTAGCGGCAGGCTTGCAAACTACCCGTATTGAGCATCGGTTAACTGAGCCAGTCACGCGTTTACCTATCGATATTATTCCGTTCGGCGCAGTGGCAGACGCTAAAGGTGATATCACCTGGCCACCTCATTTTGATATTACGATGTCGGTTGCCGGCTTTCAGGAAGCATATGATTCCTCCCTGACCGTGGTCTGGAACAATCTCACTTTCCAGGTAGCCTCCCTGCCTGGTATTGCTCTTTTAAAGCTGATTGCCTGGCTTGAGCGCGGGGCAGAAAGCCGTAAAGACGCAACGGATTTTTTCACCGTACTCAGCCGCTATCATGAGATCCATGATGGCCGTTTATGGGAAGAATATGTACCTGGTGAAACGCTCGGATACGATGTCGAAAGGCAAGGTGCGTACTTGCTTGGCTTCGATTTAAGACCATTACTCACGCCTTCAACATTTGAGGCACTAGAAAGACTTCATCACGATAAGCAGGATACATTTATCGCAGCCATTACTGCGACACATCGCGGGGCTGAGGTTGACAATGTGAGTCAGCTACTCGCCGACTTCTGGCTGGGATGTCAGGTATAAAATCAGCCGCCTACGGCGGAACTTGAAATGCGTTATCCGTTTCCGTTGTTTAAACAGGCACAGGTGGCGTATTCTTGTTCGCCATGCTGCCCGATAACGCCCTCAAAGCCCTGTTTCTAAACCACCATCAGTGGGAAGACTACCTCGCCCTTAACATGGGAAAAGTCCGTGATGTCGTCATCGAGAACGTCACCAAATTCCTCGCCTGTGGCACCTCCGCATTCGGCTCTCGCCGATACCACTGCGACAAACCCGGCTGCACCCACGAAAAATACCTTCACCAAACCTGTAAGTCCCGCGCCTGTCCCAGTTGTGGCGTCAAAGCCACCGAGCGCTGGATAGTCCAACAAACCCATATCCTGCCCAACTGCGAATGGCAACATATCACCCTGACCTTACCCCATACCCTCTGGACAGTGTTCCAGCATAATCGCTGGCTCCTCAATGACCTGTTCGCCTGCGCAGCCAAGGTATTTCTCAGCTGGGCTGATACTCAGGATGTCGACATTGGCATATTCTGCGCCCTGCACACCTACGGGCGGCGACTGAACTGGAATGTTCACCTCCACCTGTCAGTGACCCGAGGCGGATTGTGTAAAAAGCAGGGTGTCTGGAAACCGGTCTTCTTCAAAGCCAAACCCACAGAGCTATGCTGGCGCACGGCGGTTATCCGCCTGCTTCGTCGCCACTATGCTAGGCTGAAACTGCGATTTGAAGGAGCGCCCTTCATTCGTCATGAGACCGACTGGTCCCGCTTTCTCGGCAGCCAGTACCGACGTTACTGGAAAGTGCACTTTGCAAAGAAGACACGCCACCACAAACAGACGGTGAATTACCTGGGGCGTTACCTGAAACGTCCCCCGGTCACGGCCTCACGCCTACGGCACTACAGCCGTGGCGGTCAGGCCACCTTCACTTTCCTCAACCACCGGACTCAAAAGAAAGCGTCCATGGTACTGACTCCCTTGGAGATGATAGGTCGGCTCACTGAGCACATCCCAGAGAAGCATTTTAAGATGCTGCGATACTACGGTTTTCTGTCGAACCGTAAACGGGGAGAAATGCTGCCTCGGGTGTATGCAGCCCTGAAACAGCCCGCGCCAATGGTGCCGGACGCGCCAGGTTATGCCGCGATGCTGAAGGGTTACGTGAAGGTCGACCCGTATGCCTGCGTACTGTGCTCAGGCAGAATGGCTTACACCGGGTTCCGCTCAGGCTCGACGGTGGGTGGGTTGATATCGCAGACGAAACTACAGGTGAGTAGACGGCCGGGCTCCGTTGCAAAGTTTTAAGTTTCAGGCAATCTAGTGTCACCTTCCTCGTCGTTTATTAAGCATGACTGATTTCAAAGGGCGTCACTTTTCTGGCCAGGTTATCCTCTGGGCCGTCCGTTGGTACTGCAAGTATGGGGTGAGTTACCGCGAACTGGCTGAAATGCTTGAGGAACGAGGTGTCGATGTCGACCACACCACTCTCTATCGTTGGGTGCAGAAATACGCCCCTGAGATTGAACGTCGGTTACGGTGGTACTGGAAGCCAACCCGGGCCACTTCGTGGCAACTCGATGAAACT
>NZ_FUXU01000114.1 GCF_900167155.1 Enterovibrio nigricans DSM 22720
GCAAGCAGTGCTGCATTCCAACGATGATGACCTTCACCATAGGCATCACGCTCTATCATGATGGCTTTTGCGTTGTCGAACAGGACCTCTTTGGGTACACCACCGAAGTATTCGAACGCTTCTTCAAGACCTTCAATCCAATCTTCTTGACGCTCACGCTCAATGAAGCGGACAAAAGTTGCACGGCTATATCCAAGCGTTGCGACAAAGGCTTTGATGCGTTTTCCGTGGTATGTGATCGTCGTGAAGTCCACTTGCATCTGCTGTCCTGGTTCAGTCTCGAAGCGCAGATAAGCAATAAACATATATATGTCATGCAAAATAGCCAGCAATACCATACTTTGAGTGGGTCTCTAAGTGTGAAAATGTATCATTAGTGGATTCTTTTCAGGTCGGGCAAGACTTAGCAGTGGTTTATAAATATAAATTCGAACCTCAGTGATGGAGACTGGTACAGAGTATAGTAGATATACTCTGTACCCAAGGTTCATTTTTTTCGTAATCAAGTGGGGCTGAGAGTAGTAAAGATGTCAACTTGGCTGTATTAAATGTATGACATGCTAAATCTAGCTCTGAAAGTAAGTCTCGCATATCTGCTAGTGATAACCTTTCTTCCATCGCGGTCATGATCTTTTGATGACTCGTTCCTTCTACATTCTCTCCAACGAGCAACTCTTCATAGAGCTTTTCTCCTGGTCGTAAACCAGTAAACTGTATTTCTATGTCACCGGAATCACTATTCCCATCGTAATATTCTTTCATACCCATCAAACGGATCATACGCTTTGCAAGGTCAACAATCTTTACTGACTCCCCCATATCCAGAACAAATACTTGTCCGTTTATACCCATAGCCCCTGCTTGTATCACTAGCTGGGCAGCTTCAGGGATCAGCATAAAGAAACGCGTAATCTCCGGGTGGGTCACAGTAACAGGCCCCCCTTTTCGAATTTGTTTTTTGAAAAGCGGAACGACAGAGCCTGAGGAACCGAGTACATTACCAAACCGAACCATGGTGAAAATAATGTTGGGCTCTTGTTCTGAGAGAGCTTGAAGTACAAGTTCTGCTAGTCGTTTGCTCGCACCCATTACATTTGTCGGGCGGACGGCTTTATCTGTAGAGATAAGCGTGAAATTTTTAACGCCAGTTTCTATTGCAGCTTCAGCGCACGATAACGTGCCAAAAACGTTATTCCTAATACCTTCAACAATATTGTCTTCTACTAACGGAACGTGCTTATATGCCGCGGCATGATAAACCGTTTGTATGTTATGAGCAGACATTATGTTCATCAGTCTATTTTTGTTTTGAACAGACCCTAGAGCAGATATGATCTCTGTTTGATAGTTCAAGTGATTTTTAAGGTTCGTTAGCTCCTGATGAATCGCATACAAGTTGTATTCATTTAGTTCAAACAATACGAGTTTTTCAGGCTGCTGCGCCAAAATTTGTCTGCAAAGCTCTGAACCAATTGAGCCTCCAGCTCCGGTGACCATGACAGATTTACCTGCAATGTTTTTGCTCATCAACTCAGCATCAGGTTCGACGGGCTCTCGCCCTAAAAGGTCACTTACAGCGAGGTCTTTAATGTCAGTTGCCAACGCTTTCCCTGCTGCAATATCTTCAACTGAAGGCACAGATTGAACCTCAATCGGCCAACCGGAGAGCTTTTCCACTAAGCGTAAACGGTCACCCTTGCTGATATTGTTAATCGCGAGTAGTAGCTTCACTGGCTCGTAGAGTGACGTTAAGCTTGGGAACTCGCTTGACGAATAAATCCGAACGCCACTTAAAATTTGACCGCCTTTTGCCGGGTCATCATCCAAGAAAGCGACCGGATGGTATTCGTCACCTTGGATCAGCGCATAGGCTAAATCCCTGCCAGTTGATCCCGCGCCGTAGATAAAAACATTTGGCTTCTTTCTGCGATAATGATGGTAATAAATTGTTCTAATCAGGATGCGCGGTGCACCCAGAGAGAGGATTGCTAACCCTGCGTAAATGAAGGGGACACTCCTAGGAATGAAGGCTTGAGAAAAGAAGCCACTGATTGCCAACGTTATCGCAGAAATGAACACCGCAAAGAAGATGTTCCCGACAGCGGGCAGCATCATGTAGCGAAGGATTGCTCGGTAAAGTCCCAATTTTATGAAGCAGATTATGGTAACAAAACAAGTAATTGTAAGGCTAACAATCTCAGGCAATCCAAAAGGGAAAGACAGGCTGTCCATCCTCAGTGCCATCGCAAAGAGGTAGGAGCCTATGACTGCAAGAATGTCATAAATTATACTAATAATGCGCTTGTTTTTACGCTGAGCACCGAGCAGCAACTGGATTGGTGTAAACATTCGTATTCTTATAGGTCTCTGTTTGCTAGAAGCAAGTTTGCCAGTATGAAGCAATAAATTTTCTGTACATATTCTAAGAGGTTTTAGTGATCGCCTCTAGTCTAGAGTGTTAGAATCTAGTGGTCACGTTAAAGTTAGGATAGGTACCCGTTTGAAGTTGTTGATAACAGGTGGTAGTGGTTTTGTTGGGTCACGTCTGATTGCCGTCTCAAAAGAGCGACACATCGATCATCGCGTTCAGATAAGAAAGCAGATCGGAGAAGATGCCCACCATATTGAGGTCAGCGATATCGGTCCTGATACGGATTGGTCTGATGCCTTACAGGGTATAGATGTCGTGGTGCATTGCGCAGCTCGTGTTCATCAAATGAAAGAGACTGAATCTGAAGCACTAACGGCATATAGGCACACCAATACGTTGGGTACATTACGACTTGCACAACAAGCATCAGAAGCAGGTGTGAAGCGGTTCGTCTTCTTGAGCAGTATCAAAGTTAACGGAGAACAAACCGAACGGGGAAATCCGTTTGTGCCCGCAATTGATACGCTTCCTATTGATCCGTATGGCTTAAGCAAATATGAAGCGGAAATTGGTTTAAAACAAATCTCCGAAGACACGGGTATGGAAGTGGTCATTATTCGTCCGCCACTTGTTTATGGCGAAGGCGTAAAAGCGAACTTCCTGTCCATGATGAACCTCATCCGTAAAGGTGTCCCTTTACCTTTTGTTGCCATTAACAATAAAAGAAGCTTTGTATATAGAGAAAACTTGATCTCACTTATTTTATTGTGCTGCGAGCATGAAAAAGCCGCTGGGAACGTGTTTTTGGTTTCGGATGGTCAAGATGTCTCCACTACCACACTATTCCGACAAATTGGCGTCAATTTCGGGAAAGAAAACCGATTGATCCCCGTACCACAATCCTTTCTTGAATGGGGAGCCAGATTGCTTGGTAAAGAGGCGCTCTCTCAACGCCTATGCGGCAACTTGCAGCTTGATATTTCTGATACAATGTCGCGTTTAGGCTGGCAACCGCCGTACAGTTTTGAGCAAGGTATTGCAAAAACAGTCAGTACCTACAAAAACGCATTAAATGATTGAAATATTGATAGAGCGAGTAATACGGTGACAAGAGTTTTTGACTATACCTTTGCATTCTTAGGGTTATTGTTTCTTTGGCCTGTGATGCTCATCGTTGTGATTCTAGGATATTTTGATACAGGCTCACCCATTTTCCGTCAAGAGCGAGTGGGTAAAAATCAAAAGCCATTTTCTTTAATAAAATTTCGCACAATGGCACCAGACACTGCTTCGGTAGCGACTCATTTAGCGCAATCTAGCTCAATTACCCGGTTAGGTGCTTTTCTTCGTAAGACCAAGTTAGACGAGTTGCCGCAGCTGATCAATGTGCTGAAAGGGGAAATGAGTCTCGTGGGGCCAAGACCTTGTTTGTTTAATCAGAAAGAGCTTATTGACGCTCGCCAATCCCTACGTGTTTTTGATGTCCTTCCTGGTGTTACGGGTTTAGCGCAAGTTAACGAAATTGATATGTCGACACCAGAGAAGCTCGCAAAATGGGATGCGCGCATGATTGAAACCATGTCACTGAAAAACTACTTCACGTACATTATACAAACCGCAACAGGGAGTGGTTCCGGCGACAGAGTTAAAAACTAAATATTAATGTTTTTTCCTAGAATAGTGCCCTCTGGAATGGCTCTTCCTTATTTGGATTAGCATTTTCACATTCAAACGCCTGATGCTCGTCATCGGGCGTTTTAGTATTAAATTCCTAAGCGCTGTTAAATTCAGCCCCTAGGAGACGGGGCCTGAACAAAGACATGCATCGCAAGAGAAAATGTATATTTCTTAGGTAAAAAGCCAAGCGGTGAAGCGCGCTATAAGACCTTCCTAAGCATTGGCTAGGTAGCCAACTTTTTGACAAAAATGAAGCCTCTAACGATAGAAAGGAGGCTGTTTTGCACATCATCCACCACGGTGCCAAAACGGGCGTCACGGGCTCTTGCCACCAGCTCACTACCGAGAAGGGAAAGCTCCTTATTGACTGCGGCTTGTTTCAAGGCGATGAAGTGCGTCCTCTCGATATCGAATTCAATGTACATGACATCGATGCACTCATACTGACACACGCGCACATTGACCATATCGGCCGGCTTCCTTGGCTGCTTGCCGCGGGTTTCAGTTCACCCATCTATTGCACGTTTGCCACCGCCAAACTTGTACCCATGATGCTAGATGATGCATTACGTCTTCAGCTTGGTCTGAACCGAAAAGACCGGCAGCGCATACTCAAACTCATCGAATCGCTGACCATTCCCGTCAATTACGGCACCTGGCACAGTGTGGATCACCAATCTGCGTTAGTGGCAGATATCCGCTTTCAACCTGCCGGCCATATCCTTGGCTCTGCCTATGTCGCAATAAAACTGCCAACCGAAGAAACGATTGTCTTCTCCGGCGATCTTGGCCCCAACAACACACCGTTATTACCCGATCCAACGCCGCCTGAAAGGGCAGATCTCTTAGTGATTGAAAGCACCTATGGTGACGGCACTCACGATTCCATAGAACAACGTGCCGACAGGCTAAAAACGTTGATCAATCGTTCACTGCGCGATGGCGGCGTTATCCTCATTCCCGCCTTCAACGTGGCACAGCAAGGGTTGAAATTGGTAACGAAACTGTCGAAGTGAATGCACACATCCATACCATGTCTGGCTATTCCACCCATGCTGATCAAACGGATCTGCTGCGCTTTATCGCGGGGATCCCCAATGCACCGAAAGAAGTACGTATCGTGCATGGTGATAAGCAGGCGCAACAGGCTCTCGCCAAACAAATAGAAAAGAGAAAGCTCGCCAAACGAACTGTTTTGGGCGTGGAGACCTAAGCCAAAGCGATAATTAAAAATAGAAGAACAAAACAAAAACAAAAACAAAAACAAAAGAAAAGAAGAGCATCCGAGCGGGGCAGAATGAAAAAGGGGCTAGGTATCCAATACCAAGCCCCTTTATTTTTATCGCATGTTTAGAACCCGCAATGCGCGATTTGCTGCAATCGGCTTGCTGTTATTGGTTCCCTGCTAGCGATTCGTAAACTCGCTATTCGGATATCTCGCATTGGTCATGCTGTACAAGCTGTACTTACGCGCCAACATCTGGCCACCATCACGAGACAGCGGGGTCCAGCCGATCACCGCGCGGCTGGCACTTGGTTTCACCGTGAAAATGTCGAACGGAATCGAGATATAGAAGCCCTTATTGAAACTGCCTTCACCGAACTCTTCTGCAGAAAGTTTCGTTTTCGCCAGATACGCACCTGCAATAACGCCGCTGTCGAACTGCTTGGAAACGTCCAGCGTCACACCTTTATCTTCCGCCAAATACTGCCCCACACTTGCTTTGATCAGCAAATCATCGAACCAGCTCCACTCAGGGCGATAATAGGTCGTAAAGTGGCCCGTTGGTGCGCCCGTTTGTACGCGGTAGTAACGGCCCGTTGTTGGGTCGTAATGGCGTTCTTCGGTGAAAATACCAAACTGGGTGTCAGGGTCGCGCTGAACCACATAATTCAAGTCCAACCCAAATGCCCAATTGCTGTTAAGCGGTCGGTACAGCACCTCACCACCCACACCGGCGAACATGCTCTCGAGGTAGCCACCATAAGCTTGGGTATAAACGTTGTCGCCGAATTGGTTAAACAAGGTCGCCTGAAGGTTGTTCACACGAACCGTGTTGTCAGAAATGTAACGACGAACCAGTGTGCGAACGCGTTTCAAATCCGTGCCATCAGGCGGTACGTCGTAAAGGAACTTGTCATAGTTATCGACAAGGTTTACATAAACACCGCCACCGACTTCGATGTTATCCGTAAGCCAATAACTGGCACCACCGGACACCCCAAGGTTAAACATGTAGAAGTCTTCTGAGCCACCAATCGACTGTTGCAAGGTCGGTGACATGCTGACAGACCAAGGTTTTGACGTATCTGCTTGCAGCATACCGCGCGGCGAGCTAGGGTCGACAACGGTTACCGCATCAGACACATGTCCACCGACATACTCTTGGTTCGCCACTTTGCGATAAGCGACCGTATCAATCGTGGTCTGCGTCGTTGGCTGGTTGGCTTGTTCTTCAATCAGCACAAACTCTTTTGCCGTCGTGCCTGTGTTCGCCAAAATCATGGCCGCTTTTTCATGGGCGAAATCGCGGTCACGGTATTTCGATTGGCTGCCTACCACTGTCACCGTATCTTTATCCGCATACACTTTGGTTTGGCTGTAACCCGCAATGGTTTTTAAATCGACAGCAACCTTGTCCCAATCAATCTCATCCACGTTTTTCGTTGCCGTGTTTTGATAAGCTGGGGTAGGGGTATCGACCCAGTTTTGCTTGAGGGTATTGAAGTTGGTTTTCAGCGTGAAACCTAGCGTCCAAGTATTGCCGTGTTCATAACTGGCGCGTAGGTCACCCCAATCGCCCAAGTGATATACAGCACCGAGGTTAAACGGTGAGTCTTGTTCAATATCTGGTGCGAATTCCGAGCGGTAATCGTTCCCTTCGTATTCTAACTTCAACGAAAGTGGCGCGTATGGCGTTTGGTATTCCACCCCGCCGAACACAGACATACAGCCCGTAAACCAGCGGCTGTAGTCAAAGCTGCCACCTTTTCCTTTATAGCTGGTGTCTCGGCCACAATCCGTGCCTTGCGTTTTATCACCGGCAAGGTTTGCACGGTTGCCCAAGTATCCCCAGCCTACCCCAAGGGTGAAATCCAGTGGCCCCATATGTTTGCTGGCAGCAATGTATTCGCCATCAAACAAACCGGTACCGCCCATATCTTGAATACCCACAGAGGTTTCAGGCAACCAGTAGCTTTCTTCCCACAATCGCAGTTTTACATCGATACCTTTATCGGTGTAATAATTATCTTTACTGAAATTTTCATTGCCTCCAAAGGAGACCTCAGGAACTTGCGTATAGCGAATGGTCGCTTCCATCCAGGGCATCAATTGCAAAGACGTGTGGTAGTGGCGGTAATCGCCATTCATGGTCACACCCAGTGAAAACTCGCCTTCTGGCGCAACGCGGCCCGTTGGCACTTGCATTAAGCCCACACCACCAAATCACTTTGTGTTGGCGTGAATGGCGTAAAATCCTGATCATTCGCGCCAGCGGGAAGTGCAGCCATCATCGCCAGAGACAGTGAAGACAAGGTAAATAAACGATGATGCATGACTACATAACCCGGTGTTGAAGAAGTTGAACAATATCCGCATTCAACGACGAAAGTGCTGAAGGCAATCGCTGAAAAGGCATATAAACCATCGCGCCTGGGGCAATGTTCATTGGTTGTTCATTCCAATAGGCGATAGGGTGCTCTTCTATCTCTCCATTAGGTTGAACAACCAATGCTGTGCTATTGCCAAAGGAGTGTAGTGGCATGGCGACAGACAGATAGTCGTCAGCCGTATGCGTTACGGAAAAAGGTACGGTTTGAGGGTGTAAAACTGCGCCAATCACCTGCACCGAGTCAGGGCGCTTTGGCAGTAACAGGGTTAGATCACCGTCAACCAAGGGGTTGCTACGCGAACCCGCAAGGTAAAAATCTTCATCAAGCGTAACGGGAATACGTGTCTTAAAAAGGGATGCATTGATGAAGACAGACAACTGTTTCACCGCCTCTAGCTTTTCATCATCGTCTTGCCAAATTTCAGTGGCGAGGGAGAGCGTTTTGTTTACAGATAAAAGCAATTCTTTCGCATTGCCGGCCTCATCATCAAAAAGGCCCGCGCCCAGCCAATAAATAGCATCGCTCCCGTGTGCGAGCGTACCGTCTGTTTGACGCTTAACTAACTGGGCGCCCTGAGAAACCACTTGCGATGCGCGGGGTGTTCCGTCGAAGTTGATTGTAAATTCAGAAGGGGTTTCGGAGGATGTAATAACATTCACGCTGTTATTTTCTGCGAAAACATTCGTTACAACACCAAAGAATAAAAAGGCAGTGACACGCGATAATAAACGGGCTGAAACCGGCTTTGTTGCTTAAATCGATGGAACTAAATCTAGAAGCTACGATCTGATCGGCTACACCCATCAATCGTCGTAGTCTCATGTCTAAACCTCGTTACAAAACAACTAACTGGAAGCAGTACAACAAAGCCTTAATCAACCGTGGTTCTCTGACCTTTTGGATTGATGAGGAAACGATAGCTGAGTGGAAACAAAACAAACAAGGCAAGCGTGGTAGACCTCGCCGATTCAGCGACTTAGCCATTACTACCGCACTGATGGTGAAACGCATTTTCTCTATGCCATTGA
>NZ_FUXU01000117.1 GCF_900167155.1 Enterovibrio nigricans DSM 22720
GCCTGAAACTCAGTATATTGCTTAAGAACCGAACAACTTTAGGCTGCCATGTCTTCCAACCGAATTAAGCAACAAAGCCCTTTTCTCTTTCTCTTTCTCTTTCTCTTTCTCTTTCTCTTTCTCTTTCTCTTTGTCCTTCGTAAGTTGGCAAAGAAAGTTAATCTTGTCGATAAGCCCTGTGAGAGAAAGCACCATAAAGGTGCGATACCGCTTGTGGGTGGCGTCTCTATTTATATTTCGATATTAATCACGTCATTTCTTTATCTCGACACGACGTCTGATGATTGGCTATACCTATTTTGTGGCGCCGTGCTCATCACTGTCGGTGTACTTGATGACAAGTTTGATATTAGCTTCAAAGTGCGTTTGCTCGTGCAGGCTGGCATTTCGCTCGCCATGATTTTTACAGCCGATCTAAGTTTAGCCAGCCTGGGCAGTATTACGGGTAACGTATCTGTCTTTTTGCCTGAGTGGGTAAGTTATTTTGTGACGATTATTGCCGTCATTGGGGCCATTAACGCCTTTAACATGGTTGATGGCATTGATGGTCTCCTTGGGGGATTGGCATCGGTTTCTTTTGCGGCGTTAGGCGTGATGTTTCTCATCAGTGGTGATGTCGACTTGGCAACCAGCTGCGGGATGATGATCGCAGCGATTCTGCCCTACATACTGCTAAATTTAGGTATTCCTCTTGGCCCAAGATTTAAAATTTTCATGGGTGATGCGGGCAGCATGTTGATTGGTTTTTCCATCGTGTGGTTTTTAATTCGTGCATCGCAAGCCGAACACACTGAGGCAATTCGCCCCGTCGCTGCACTGTGGTTCATTGCATTACCCTTGATGGATATGGCCACTATCATGACGCGACGCGTTCGTAAGGGACAATCGCCGTTTAAGCCCGACCGAGAGCATATTCACCATATTTGCCAGCGTATCGGCCTTTCTTCAAGTATGACCTTGGTAGTGATTTGTACGTTGTCGCTTTGCTTCGCCATTTTTGGGATTTTGGGCGAGGTATATAACGTTAATGAAACCGCGATGTTTGTGCTCTTTCTCGTATTGTTTGCGATTTATTTCTATGTGATCAGTCATATATTCAGAATTACATCATGCATTCGATCGTGGTTGGGCAAGCAGTCCTATGAAGAAGAAACGACGGGATAAGATTCTAGACAAAAATAAAAAGGGAGCGAATGCTCCCTTTTTATTTCACGCAATAAAGCGCTCACCTTAAGATTGTCATGGCTATCGCACTAATGCCGTGCTTTTTATGATCTTGCAACAAATCATGCTCACAATTTTCAATATTGACAGTAACGTATAACACGAATAAATGGAACGCGGGTCACATATTGTGATCTATCTATCAGAATGCGAATTATCCAAAAATCTGGCTTGTTTGTCGTTTTTATCGGCATTAAATTGCAGTCATTATTTTTATGGATGTATGAGACATGCTGACGTTTAGCAATACGCCATGCCCAAATTGCAAAGAAACGGGCGGTTTTCTTCGAATGAGACGCAACATTATGGAGCGCTCAATCACCAAAAGGCATTACCAAAAAGTGAAATGTCCCCAGTGTGAAGCGGTTGCATTCATTGGGGCTAAAATTAAAGTTTAGCCATCGCCTTTCTGCATCGTTTCATTGTTAAAGCCAGTACGGTCTAGTGCTGGCTTTTTGCGTTTTAGACTACCGTGGAATATGTCATCTCTCTGGCATCTCATCGTCTTTTTTTCGCCTCATTTTCATCCGTAAACCGTCATGTTCTACATTTAAGGTGTGTCTTGAATATGGGCATTGAACTGTAAAGCAGAACCATCTCTTGCGGGGTTTACTGAAAGGGAACGTGAATGAAGATAGCGGTAGCAGGAACGGGTTATGTAGGGTTGTCTAACGCAATGCTACTCGCACAGCACAACAATGTAGTGGCGGTGGATATTGTTGAAGAGAAGGTCTTGTTGCTAAATGATGGGCATTCACCGATAGCGGACAAAGAGATAGAAGCCTTTTTATCTCGGGGCGATATTCGTTTTTACGCCACACTGGATAGCCGAGAGGCCTATTCGTGGGCGGATATTGTGATTGTCGCCACACCGACGAATTACAATCCTGACACCAATTTCTTTGATACGTCTTCGGTTGAAAAGGTGATTGAAGACGTTATGCGGATTAATCCCACAGCCTTGGTCGTGATTAAATCGACGGTTCCTGTTGGATTTACATTGGCAATGCAGCAACGGCATGGTTCAGACAACATTCTTTTTTCCCCTGAGTTTTTAAGAGAAGGGCGCGCACTTCACGATAACCTTCATCCTTCGCGTATTATTATTGGCGCGAACACGGAACGAGCGAGCCAATTTGCGAACTTGTTGGTATAAGGCGCGGTGAAAGAAGACATTCCTGTTTTGTATACACACACCTCCGAAGCAGAAGCGATTAAACTTTTTTCTAACACTTACCTGGCTATGCGTATCGCTTTTTTCAACGAGCTTGATTCTTATGCCGAATCACTGGGTATGAGCACCAAAGAAATTATTCAAGGTGTGTGTTTAGACCCCCGTATCGGAAACCACTATAACAATCCTTCTTTTGGTTACGGTGGGTATTGCCTGCCAAAAGACACCAAGCAATTGCTTGCTAATTACCAGAGGGTGCCGAACAACATCATTGCGGCGATTGTGGATGCGAATCGAACCCGTAAAGATTTTATCGCCCGCGCGATTTTGGAGAGAAAACCCAACGTCGTGGGGATATATCGCCTTATTATGAAATCAGGCTCAGACAATTTTCGCGCGTCTTCAATCCTTGGGGTGATGAAGCGGCTAAAAGCCAAGGGCGTTGAGGTGGTGGTGTATGAGCCGGTGTATAAAGACGCGACACTGTTTAACTCGGAGGTGATGACCGATCTTGCGGCGTTTAAAGACCGCGTAGATGTGATCGTTTCAAACCGAATGGACAGCGCTCTAGAGGATGTTGTGGACCGTGTATACACACGTGATTTATTTGGGGTGGATTAATAGGCGCAACGTGAGGCTGGATTAAAACAAAAAACCGCCGTTGTCTGGCGGTTTTCTTTTATTGTTTGCGCAGGCTATGAGTGGAATTGCTCACAAGCGAGCAGGGTGTTCTCTATCAAGGTGGCTACGGTCATTGGGCCTACACCGCCAGGTACTGGGGTGATGTGGCTGGCTTTTTCTCGGGCCACGTTGTATTCAATATCACCGACCAGTTTACCGTTATCTAAACGGTTGATACCAACATCGATCACAACCGCGCCTTCTTTGATCCAATCGCCGGGAATGAAGTTAGGTTTACCCACGGCAACCACTAAAAGATCCGCTTGGCGTACGTGTGACTCAAGGTCTTTGGTGAACCGATGGCAAGTGGTGGTGGTACAGCCAGAAAGCAGCAGTTCCATGGTCATTGGGCGGCCAACAATGTTTGAAGCACCCACGATCACCGCGTGTTTCCCTCTCAGAGGGATGTTATAGCGCTCTAATAAGGTGATGATACCTTTTGGTGTGCAAGAACGCAGTTTAGGAATACGCTGACACAGGCGACCCACATTGTAAGGGTGGAAACCATCGACGTCTTTCTCTGGGTGAATGCGTTCCAGTACATTAGTGGTGTCCATTTGTGCGGGAAGCGGCAATTGAACTAGAATGCCATCAATTTCAGCATCCGCATTTAATTCGTCGATTAACGCCAGCAGTTCGGTTTCGCTGGTGGTTGACGGTAAATCGAAAGATTTAGAGATAAAGCCAACTTCCTCACAAACACGACGCTTGCTCCCAACATAGACTTGAGACGCTGGATCATCACCAACCAGAACAACGGCCAGGCCTGGCTCTCTCAATCCTACTGCTTTTCTTGCTTCAACGCGTGCTGCGACTTCTTGTCTTACGGTTTGAGAGATGATTTTTCCATCAATGATTTGAGCGGCCATGGTTTTCCTTTGGAAATGAAAGGGATGGTGTACAGGCCTTATTTTGACAAAAAAAAGGTGACAAGGCTATAGCGCAAACGTTTGCGCTGCTGTGCCATTTACGTCGATATTACTCAGTTGCGGTGGGTGTATCGATAAATTGAGAGAAAAACTGTTCGGTTAAGGCAGGCTCTTGCGTGACCAGTTCGTCGATTTGCTTTCCGTAGTGAGCTTCGATGGCCTCTGTTAACCAGGCCTCTACGTTTTGCATTGAGACAAACACTGAGGTTCTTTCATTGCCCAGTTCCCGACCATCGAGTAAGCGAAAACTGGATCCGGACATTCCAGAGATAATGCCAACTAAGTCTCCCTCTTTATTGAAAACCCCGCCGCCGCTCATTCCTGACTGGATGGGGGCATCTGTGATACTGGCAAGGCAGGTGGCGAACAATTGGCTGTCGACAAACTGAACGTCGAGGTAATAAATACCTTCGCCTTTGAGTACTTGTCCGCTGAGATTTTTGCCAACCGTGATTAAATCGTCTTGCTCACTCACTTTCGCCAACGCGGGAAAAGTGATGTTGGTATTATCTTGCTTAATCAGTGCTATATCACAATCGGGATGGTAGGAAATGACGGTACTGAAATCCGCTTTTGCCACATGCTTGGCGGTAAGACTTAATTCTGACGTAATAGGGACACTGGTACCGTGCCCACCGAGCAACAAAGGAATGCCGACAGGAAGATATTTAACGGCTGGAACGTTGGTTTCTTCAACAACTTCCAGGGGGCCATTCACCAAAATGCAACCCTGAAACAAACACAGCGTAGAAATGATGCAAATTGACCTGACTATAAAGTAGGGCAAAGGCGCTCCTTTATGCGACTCATGTCTCGTTTATGATATTGTTTAAGCGTAGGTTCTAAGTTGGTAAATGTACAAATGATGAAAGGATGTTTGGTTTGTGATTTTGTTGTATTGGCGTCAATGAAAGGAATGAAGAGGTGCTGATACAGTAACTATGTGGCTGTCTGTGTGGAGGAATAGTGAATGGTATTAGCGAAAAGGCGTGTTTTTAATAAAAGCACGCCTTCATAATTTATTTTTGTGTAAATTAGATATCGATGGGCAACACCGCATCCACGCCATTTGCACCACGAGAGCGGTTGCGTTTGGTGGAGACAAGCATGTACATCAATGTCGCGGCAAAGCAGATCAGCAAGTAGAACATGAGTCCACCTTCCACGCTCATTGCTTCGCCCGCAACCACAGGGCCAATCACTGAACCAACACTGTAGCTCAATAGCATGAGCTCAGCGGCTGCCACAATTTTTGAGGCACTCAGATCGCGACATGCCAACGTAATAGCCACAGGATAGAGCGCGAAAGCGGCGGCACCTAAAATAAATAGACCAGCCATCATACCCGCAGCGACGGTAGCGATTTCGTACATAGCAATGGCAAGCAGGCCTGCCAAGCAGAAAAAGGCCATCAGCAACGATTTTTCCACGCGTGAGTTTAACCAACTCACCAATGGTTGAACTGCCATTCCGCCAAGGATCACAATCGCCATCAATGCGCCGACCTGATCGTGACTGTATTTTGCTTCCAGTTCGAGAGGCAGCAAGCCGTAAATCGCACCCAGAATCAACCCCGATACAATACAGCCGATGTAGGCCGCCGCAGGCAAGCTTTTCATTTCACTAAAATGAATGCTGCTATGCGCAACAGATTGAGGTTGTCCTTTACGCATGACCAGCGGTGGAAGCATAGCGGCAGACATCAGTGCTGCAACGACCATCAATGGCATTGCGCCTTCGGTGCCGAACAGACCAATGCCAAGTTGACCTAGTGCAGAGCCACCGTAAAGCGACGCCATGTACAGACCCAGACGTTTAGCACGTGCTTTTTCGGTATCCGCCATTAATAGCCAAGACTCTATGACAACGAATACGCCCGCAACCGCAACACCGGCGGTAAAACGTGCAGCAAGCCATACCGCAGGCGAGGCGATCGTCGCCATCAAACCAACAGTACCGACAATGGCAATAAGGAAAGCAACCAGAGATTTGCGATGACCCGCTTTGCCGACAATGCGCGCGCTGATTAGCGAACCGCCTAAAAGGCCTGCGTAGAATACGCTCGCTAACCAAGACGCAAGATCATGCGACATGCCTCTTGCATCGAGTGCAAGCGGTATGAGGCTCATCAGGAATCCCGAGGCAACTGCAAAAAGGCTTAGGCTGATAACAGGCACAAGTGGGCTGTTGCGATCAGCCTGAATAACAGGGTTCTGTTGCAATGCTTTTCTCTTACTAGGTTGAATTTAAGACGAAAAAACCCGCTCAGAACGAGCAGGTTAATTATGTGATCTGGTGCGATTATTCTTTCGCCAATGGCAAACGTAAAGAGAGATAAATTTGTCGTGACGATTAAATATATTGATTGCAATGTGGCTGCATAAATATGTACGTGAATGCGCATTAAGTGGTTGATACATAGTGGATTATAAAATTGTTTTTCGACGTTTATGCATGCGTATTGTTAAAGACGAAAAGAGGGGGGCTTCAATGAATATTGAGTGGGACTAAAACCGTCTAGCTACACAAAAGACATGCCTAACGGCCTTCATAAAATGTGATGTTCACGTTCATACAAGCCCCCTCAACGAGGTCTCTGCGGCAGACGTTGTTTCTTCTATAACCAATGAGAAAAGGCGCTACGCGTATAGACAGATCTCATACAAATGTGGGTTGAATGTTTGTTTTCTAGACACTTAACTGGCTTTTATGAGGAAAACCGTTGACGACAACGTATTGAGCCTTATAATCCGGCCTTGCATTTACACTCTCGTGTGAATCAAGTGCGCCCTTAGCTCAGCCGGATAGAGCACAACTAACCCCCAAACACTTACCACTAGGTGAGTGAGTGATTGAAGTTCTAGGGATTAGTTAGTGGTAATCTTACCACTAAGGGTGTTGATAGTTACTACAAAGTACTATTGGTTACCACTTTATACTGCAAAGTGGTAATATGAAAAATTAAGTCCCCTTAGCTCAGTTGGATAGAGCACGTGCCTTTAAGAGAGGAGCCTGTATTAGGAAACTTTTACAGTGTAGAGGGTGAATTCAGGGAAACCTCAGCGCGTAATGGCGGTGGCAATCCTGAGCCAAGCTTCACAAGCGTGTGAAGAAGGTGCAGAGACTAGATGATGCAATGCGAACTCATTGCGTAAAACATCACTAGCGCCCTCCACCCAAACAGTTATGGCTGTGGGTGATGATATAGTCCAGACTACAAACACCGAATGGTGGCAGTGAAAACTGTAGTGGTAAGCTAAGCATGTGGTCGCAGGTTCGAATCCTGCAGGGGACGCCACACATATAACGGTGTAGCAAGTAAATTGCTGCACCGTTTTTTTTGCCCTAGTGTTGGAGTCGGTAGACAAAATGGATTTAAAATCCGTCTCAATTCGCGCCGTGCGAGTTCAAGTTTCGCCTCGGACACCATTCATATACTGACTTATCACCCCATACATATCTTTGAATTGAGCCCAAGGTAATAATTAAGTTTACTATTAAATGGTAAGTGTGATCACAGACAACAATCTGTATTACGATCATTTTAATTAATGATTCATATTAGTATCGATAGCAAAGCTGGTATGAGTAATCTAGAGACGCCTTTACGTGGAAACACACTGAGAAGTACAGTCCATAAGGACACTTCACCTACCAAACGCTCTTTCCGCCCAGACGGCTCCTAGGCCGATTCCTTTAGCAGTGCAGGCTAATACTCGATCTTACACACTAGGTTGCAAGTCACGACTAGACCGTACAAGACACATTTATGATTCAGTACCAGAACAGATTTGCCTGACACGCCTTTGTCGGATAGGCGACACTTGTTACCAAGTGCCGCCCTCCTAAGAACCGTACGTGCAACTTTCACTGCATACGGCTCAAGCCTCCGCTAAGGCGTGTTACGTTACCCAGCAATCACAATGCAGCTAAGACAGGATCAAACCACGAGTTTCGTCCCAGTTTCTTTGGCTTACGCTCTTTAAGGTAAGGTTCATAGAAGGGATCGTAAGGCGTAGCTTTGCTTATGATTTTCACATGCCTTTTAATTGGGGTTTGGGCTATCTGAACCAGATTAAAGTGACAGTCCATGTTGGCGATTTTCTGCCAACCATGAAATTGCCATCCACCTGTGCGGTTCATATAATATTTTCGACGCAC
>NZ_FUXU01000073.1 GCF_900167155.1 Enterovibrio nigricans DSM 22720
GGCCAGAAAAGTGACGCCCTTTGAAATCAGTCATGCTTAATAAACGACGAGGAAGGTGACACTAGATTGCCTGAAACTTAAAACTTTGCAACGGAGCCTTCAAGACGAAGAAGGCAACAGTTTTTATCTGGTAAAAATTCGTACAGCATCCAACAACCTAGGTGATGGTGAAGAACTTCCAATCATCCCTGGCATGACAGCGTCTGCAGACATAATTACAGGTAAACGCAGCGTGTTGGACTACTTACTAAAACCCATATTACAAGCGCAAAAATCCGCATTGCGGGAATAATAATATTTATTTGTGGGCTGTATTATTGCCCACTTTAGGGAGATCGCATGTTGAAAATAACAAAGCTTATACTCGCCACTGCATTTACATTTGCCAGTAGTTCGGCGTGGTCAATGTCTCTCGAAGAAGCCGTCGCCGTAACGATCGCAACCGATCCAGAACTAAAAAGCGCCTTCAATGACTTTATGAGTACTCGCCAAGACATCGATGCAGCCCAAGGCGATTATTACCCTGATATCGACCTGAGTGCGGGGTACGGCTATGAATACATAAATAACAGTTCTACCAAGGCGGGGGGTGACAAAAGCTTTAATCGCAAAGACGCTAATCTCAGCCTGACGCAACTTATCTGGGATGGCAGCACCTTAAACAATATCGATCGAACAGAATACGAAGCTGAAGCCCAACGGTTTCAGTTACTCTCTGATGCGCAAGATAAAACCCTAACCGTCACCGAAGCCTACGTTTCTGTTCTCCTCTCTCAACAATTATTGGCTTTATCGGAAGACAATGTTGGTGTTCACGAGAAGATAAAATCAGATATCGAAAGGCGCGCAGAGTCAGGTATCGGTTCAACCGCTGATTTGTCACAAATCGAAGCTCGTGTCGCACGAGCAATCACCAACATGCTTGCGGCGAGAAGTAATGTAATAGACGCTGAAACAGAATTTTTCCGGCTGGTCGGGTTAGAAATTGAAAGCCCGGTTGATCCTGAGGTCGACCAACTGTTTTTACCGTCGTCGTTAAAAGAAGCCGTCAATGTCGCATTCGAATTGAACCCTGTAATCAGATTAGCGACGCATGATATTGATGCTGCACGCGCCCAGTATCGCCAGAACAAAGGTAACTTCTACCCGACTTTCACAGTAGAAGCCAACCAAAGCTGGACGAACGATGCTAACGGTGTTGAAGAAAGTGTTGATGAATTCAGTGCCATGCTGCGTATGAGATGGAACCTCTATAACGGTGGCTCAGATAAGGCCAACACGAAGCGCAGTGCCTATCAGCTCAACAAGTCGAAAGACATTTTTGAAAATGCTGCCCGCTTACTTAAAGAAAGTACTCGCCTTGCCTGGAGTGCTTATGAATTAACGGAGGAACAAAAGAAATTTCTCGCGGATCACGTAGATGCGGCCTCGGAAACAGTCATTGCGTATGAAAAGCAATTTAAAATCGGTCGCCGTACTTTGTTGGATTTGCTAAACACCGAAAATGAACTTTTCGAAGCCCGTCGCTCTTATCTCGATGCTCACTACGCCAACATCAATGCCAAATACCGTGTTCTGAATAGTACGGGCATGTTACTTGATGCGCTACGGATTGATGTGCCTCAGGAATGGCAAGAGCCTGTCGTTAATAATGAAGGTTAGTTGTATGAAATACTCTATTCTCCTGTCAGGGATGCTTGTGGTTATCTCTGGTTGCTCACTTTCTGTCAATGCCCCTCCTCTCTCGGAGCAACATTCTGACTTACTCGACGCCGACTCCGATGGCGTCATCAATGTGCGGGATTTGTGCGATGGTACACCAACCACTGTCGTGATCGACAATGATGGTTGCCCCGCCTACGTTTTATCTGAAAACGACAGTTCACTTAGGATTCAGTTTGCAAACGACTCGGCAATTGTAGAGCCTGCCTACCTTGAAGAACTGGACAAAATGGCCGAATTCCTTCACCTTTACCCTGAAACCTCTCTTGAACTTCAAGGACATACAAGTTCGTTGGGTACAACAACGTACAACAGTGAGCTTTCTGTCCAACGCGCACAAGCGGTAAAGGCGCAGCTGATTGATAGAGGAATTAAAACCGAGCGCCTCACCATCATTGGACTTGGTGAAGATGATTTGGTTTTGGCCGACACCACAGAGACTTCCCAGCTTGTGAATCGACGCGTTGTTGGCCGTGTAAAAGGATTTAAAGGAGATATCGAGGAAGCATGGACAATTTTCACCCGGCGGGAACAGTAATCACTAAGGAAGCCTAATGCAAAAACGGGTCTCCCTGTTTTTATTGTTCCTTTTACCCGCGATTGGTTCTTTTGCAACCAGTGACATAGATAATCGTTGGGTAAAGAAGGTCGCTGGATTTTACGGTGAACGCGCGGGAATGCGTGTGGCTGCATGGCGAGATGTCGTTTCAAAGTCTGGCAGCCTTTCCGAGGAAAAAAAACTCGTGGCCGTAAACGATTTTTTCAATCAACTGTATTTCGTTGATGATATCGACCTATGGGGTAAAAAAGATTACTGGGCTACACCGCTTGAGTTTCTAGGTAGTGCCGCCGGCGATTGTGAAGACTTTAGTATTGCTAAGTACTTCACTCTCAGAGAGTTAGGGATAGACGATAAAAAATTGAGATTGGTTTACGTTAAAGCAATAAAGCTGAATCAATTTCATATGGTTGTCGCGTATTACCCCACGCCGTCCTCTGAGCCTGTGCTTTTAGATAATATTGATCCGAAAATCCTGAAAGCGTCAAAAAGAAGAGATCTACTACCTGTCTACAGTTTCAATGGTAGTCGACTTTGGTTAATGAAAGAACGCGGTAAAGGTGAACTGGCAGGCAAATCTTCTCGGTTGGGGTTGTGGAACGATCTCCGGCAAAGAATGGGGTCAGTAAAACTCAATAGGCCGATCAAAAACTATGATGGGTAAATGTCTATGACTTTATACCGACAACTATTTACATGGATGTTGGCAATTTTTTTCCTGTTAATCCTCGCGGTGACAGGGATTGAATTAAACACCACTCGAAATTTTCTCCTCACTCAGCAAACAGCTGAAGTGAATAACACCATCAATTCTATGGGGCTTGCACTTGCTCCCTATTTAGAAGATGACGACAAAGTCGCAACTGAGTCTGTTATCAATGCGTTGTTTGATGGCGGGTTCTATCAAGAAGTGCGGCTAAAGATGTTGTCCGATGGCAGCGAAATCATCCGCCAGTATCCGGTCACCGTTGAAGGAGTCCCAAACTGGTATATTTCCCTCGATCTCTTTCCTGTTATCACGGAGGAGCGGACATTCACCAGCGGTTGGTTACAGCTTGCTGAAGTTACCGTTGTTTCTCACCCAGGCTATGCCTATCGGGAGATGTGGCGAGCGACCATCCAATTAGGGATCTGGATTGGCGTACTGTTTATTATTGCCATGCTAATAATAGCCACCCAACTCAGTCGTTCTCTGCGTCCGCTCAAAACCATCACTGACCGCGCACAGGATATAGCACGTAACAAATTCAACAGCGAGCCCATCCCCCTTCCACCGACGACCGAGTTAAAAATGGTTGTAACGGCCATTAACCAGATGAGCAATCAGCTGGAAGCGTATTTTGAACAACAAGCAAAAGAAGCGGATCGGTTACGTGAGCATGCCTACCGCGATACCGTATCAGGTCTAGGTAACAGAAGCTTCTTCGTGGGTCAGTTAAAATCTTGGTTAGCTGAATCTGCAATTGGTGGTTTGGTGATGGCTAAAGTCGACCTCATCACAGATACCTACCAAAACCAAGGTTTTGAGCAAGGCGATGCCATCGTCAGCCAATTCTCCAAAAAGCTCAACACCACCATTAGCGATGCTGACTTTACGGCATCAAGAATATCAAAAGACGAATTTGTCGTGCTTGCCCCAAATTGCAGTGCCGAAGACTTACAAGTTTTAGGTGAGAGTTTACTGGCAATTGTCACAGATATGCAGCACGACCCGATGGGTATTAGCCCACCGAAAGTAGCTATTGGTTTGGCCGTTAACAGCTCAGAAAATCGCGATGCCAGTCAGTTGTTGGCGCAAGTTGATAACGCGTTGACTCAAGCGAGAAACACCCCGAATCACCCCGTGTCCATCGTTGACCAAACGACAAACGACGCATCAATGGGTAAACAGCAATGGAAAACTCTTATCCTTGATGCCATTGCACACGACTGGTTCAAGTTTAAGTTCCAGCCAGCGTCTAACAGCGACCAGAATGTTCTTCACCAAGAAGTCTTTACCGCCATTGAACGTGGTGATGATTACTACGGTGCAGGTCACTTCCTGGGGGCTGTTGAACAGTTAGAGCTGGGAGAGTCTTTCGACCGCTATGTAGTAGCACACATGATTGAGCAACTGATCGATGATCCTAAACTTGGCCCTATCGCAGTTAACCTGACACATAACAGTGTCACGAATGCATCGTTCATTCGCTGGCTGACAACGGTAATGCAAAAGCACCGCGACATGGCCGGCAGACTGTTCTTTGAAATTCCAGAAAGTGTGTTCGTTCGCTATCCCGATCATGTGAGCTTACTGACAGAGCAGGCTCACCGCTTTAACTTTGGGTTTGGTGTCGATAACTATGGACGAAATTTCCAATCCCTCGACTACCTCAATAAGTTTAAGCCGTCATACGTGAAAATTGATTTTGCGTATACCAGCAATCTTGAAGACGAAGCACAAAGCCATGTGCTAGCCTCAATATGCCGGACTGCACATAACCTCAACATCACAACCATTGCTACTCGTGTTGAAACTGAAGCGCAGTTAAACAAGCTATCGGAGCTGTTTGTAAACGGCTTCCAAGGCTTTATCTTCGAGAAGAAATTGGAGAATCATGGTTAAAGATCCGCTATTGCAGTCTTTGGTCTATGTTAGCCGGTACTTTGGTCTATGTTAGCCGGTACTTTGGTCAGGCGAATTCGCCTGATGCCTTAGTTTCCGGCTTGCCCATTTCAGATGGCTACCTTTCGCCATTCTTATTCCCGCGAGCAGCAGAGCGTGCGAGTATTGATGCAAAAGAAGCACGCATGGAACTGTCCGATGTCTCTTTGCTGCTTTGCCCTTGCATCTTGCTGCTTAAAAACAATGAGGCGTGCGTTCTACTCGACATCGATCACGAACGTGGCGAGGCGGAAATCGTCACCCCTCATACTGAAACCACGTCAAATATCATCAGCCTCTCGGACCTCAACGAGGATTATAACGGCAAGCTCTTTTTACTTAAGAAGCAGTTTCGTTATGACGAGCGTTCACCTGAAATATTAAAAGAGCGCAGTGGGCATTGGTTTTGGAGCACGCTATGGGAGTCACGGTCGATCTATCGTGATGTTTTCATCGCATCCATTTTCATCAATGCATTCGCTATTGCTACCCCTCTTTTCTCTCGTATTGTTTATGACAAAATCGTTCCCAACCTCGCTTTTGATTCGCTTTGGGTGTTAGCAAGTGGCGTGTTCGTCATCTTCATTTTTGACTTAGTACTGAAACTACTTCGTAGCTACTTCATCGATATATCGGGCAAGAAATCTGATTTGCTGATCTCAGCGAGAATTTTTCAAAAAGTCATGGGCATTCGCATGGAGGCTAAACCCCCTTCGGTCGGGGCCTTTGCCAGACACATGCAAGAATTTGAGTCGATAAGAGATTTCTTCACCTCCGCGTCAGTGTCTGCCCTTATCGATTTGCCGTTTGCGTTCTTTTTCCTGTTTATCATTTGGGTTGTTGCCGGCCCCTTGGTCATCGTTCCCATCGTTGCGGTAGGATTTTTGATGATTCATGCGATGTTGATTCAAAAACCACTGAGAACGACAATCGAAGAAGGATCTCGTCTTTCTTCGCAGAAGAACGCCAATCTGATTGAAAGTTTGGCCGGGCTTGAAACCATCAAGTTGTTCGGAGCCGAAAGTCAGTTCCAATACCGTTGGGAAGAAGCCGTCGCGCACATGGCCAATTGGGGCATCAAGACCCGCAGACTAACCGACTCGGTGCAAAACGCTGCAGGCTTTATTCAACAATTTGTATCAGTGTCCATGATTGTGTTTGGGGTCTACCTCATCGCCAATGGTGATCTGACAATGGGGGGATTGATTGCCGCCAGCATGCTCAGCTCTCGCGCAGTAGGTCCAATGGTGCAGTTGTCCCTATTGTCGACACGCTACAATCAAGCCAAATCTGCGATGGTCATTATCGAGCAGCTCATGAATATGCCATCCGAGCAGGAAGAAGGTCAGCGCTACATCCACCGTCCTATTATTCGTGGCAAGGTTGAATTTGACCGCGTGAACTTCAACTACCCTAACAGTGAAGTCGCTTCTCTGCGCGATGTGTCATTCACCATATTGCCCGGTGAAAAAGTGGCAATCATAGGGCGTATCGGTTCGGGTAAGACAACCCTCAGCCGCCTGTTAATGGGTCTGTATCGCCCCACAGCAGGTTCTGTACGCATCGATGAAACCGACATCACCCAAATTCATAATATCGACATACGGCGAAACATAGGCTGCGTACCGCAAGACCCTGTTTTGTTCTTTGGGTCCATCCGAGACAATATTACTTTGGGTCGCCCACTTTCAGACGACAGAGATATTTTGGACGCAGCCAATCGCTCTGGAGTAACAACGTTTACGCAGCGCGACCCTGCGGGTCTTGAACGCCAAGTGGGTGAAGGTGGTGGGCAGTTATCAGGCGGGCAACGTCAGGCTATCGCTATTGCTCGTGCGATGTTGGGCCGTCCGCCCGTACTTCTGATGGATGAACCAACCAGCGCAATGGATAACCGTTCTGAACAATACATCAAGCAACAATTGTCCACGCTTCGCCGCGATGAAACCCTGATCATCAATACCCACAAAACAGGCATGCTAGATGTTGTTGACCGTATCATCGTGATTGAGCAAGGCAGCGTCGTCGCTGACGGGCCTAAACACGTAGTGCTGCAAGCGCTAAAAGAAGGTAAGGTACAAAAAGTCGGTTAAGCCCACACACCACAAAAAAAGCAGGCTACATAGCCTGCTTTTTTATCGTCATTTACACTGTAAACCCATGAGCTATTTCAGCTTCTCGATTTGAATCTCGCGCCCATCTGTTACAAATTTACAGGGACCGTACTCATTCGTCACTGCAAGCTGTGTATCACCGATCTGGCAATGAACACCACCAAAACAGGCCTTAAATACTTC
The DNA here is from genome assembly GCF_900167155.1 of Enterovibrio nigricans DSM 22720. Classification (GTDB taxonomy): domain Bacteria; phylum Pseudomonadota; class Gammaproteobacteria; order Enterobacterales; family Vibrionaceae; genus Enterovibrio; species Enterovibrio nigricans. Next base: position 7,223 of record NZ_FUXU01000073.1, read on the forward strand.
AATACAGTGGCTGCGGTAAAGTGTACTGAGCTCGGTGGAGCTGGAATCCATCTTGGCTTTGAGTGCTGCAATTCTTTCGAAATGGTGCGTTTTGGTCCACGCCAAGCGCTCAATCAATTCATCAGGGCGCTTATTCGCGGGTTGTTGCAACAGCTTAATTTCCGCATCTTTGACTTTCATAAGCTGCTCATGCTCATGCTCAAGCTCTTTGGTAATGCTCAACGTTTTATCGATGATGTCACCCAAGCCCGTGAATGCGGAGATGTATGTATGCACACCGGATGCAGCGCCCAAATTCACCGCCTGTATGCCACACCGGGCAATGTGCTTTCCGCCCGTCAAGGTGCCACTTCGCTTTGCTTGATCACAGATAATAAGGTTACTGTCTGTATACGTATTGCAGTGCATTGCGTGCTGGCTAATGGTGATATCATCCACAGCCACAATTTTTGTATACTGTGCAAATTTGGCGACAACGGAACCCTTGGCGAGGATCTGAGTATTAATTTCCTGATCAGACTGAACTTGGCGACCCAGAATCCCATTGTGAATAACAATGTCTCCGCCCGCTTCGAGGACGGCTGACTCAACGACACCACCTACTGTAATCGATCCTGTCGCCTGAACTCGCATTCCGGCAGCAACGTCACCATTGATAACCACACTGCCTTCAAAATTCACATGCCCCGTCGCTACAGTTACGGCTTTCATACACAAGGCGTTATCCACTTCAACGCCATCTGGATGCAAGATAGGCATACCGGATGTCTGAGCAATGATGACGTTTTCATCATTCGCGCTGAATAAGCTGCCAGGGAATAGACGTAATGGCGCATCTTTGCCGGGGGTGGTAGAAATGATTTCTCCCGTAACTTTAAAACCTTCAATTCCTTTTGTAGGGGGGATCCGTTTAGCGAGCGGCTGACCTTCTTGCACCGTAATCATTTTGCCCAAATCTCGCATATCCACCGTGCCATCGTCCCTTTCTTGAGGTCGTAGCACCCTGGCTTTACTGTCTTGAACAAGATAAGCGATTTTTGAATCATCACCAGCGACCGGCCATTTTCCGGCAGCAATCGGCACCTCTAAATATTCTCCAGGTTTGAGACGGGCAGAGGCCGTTAGCAATTTTTGCAGAGTCTGTTTCTTAACGCCTCGAACAATCTGAGATTTTTTGAGTGCACCCAGTAGATCATTACCTTTAATTGGGTTGCCGCCACATGCACCATCTACACGTAGAAACGCCGTCATCTGCTGTTCATCGAGACGCGCGGTAACCGACCCATCGCGACGCTCAGCAACAACAACATCATCTGGCTCCCCTTTCCAATCATCATTTGAGGCATTAATTTTGGTAAGAACCGTTTCGATGGTTTTTTCAAAACGGAAAAAATTGGCGACATTGTGCTTCGTCAACCATTCAACGATATGTTTTTTCTGAATATGGGGCGCGTTTTCGTCTGCCTTGGGTATAACCGACATGTATACCCTACGGCCATCATTTGAAAGCCGCAAAAGCTGTTGCAGCATGTAATCCCCTAAAATAGAACATTAAAATTACGAACAAACATCACACTAGCATTCTACCTAGATGACACACTCAGACTAAAACACCACCAAGCCCAAGTTAGAATTAGATCTCATTTAATTATTGGTTGGTGATTCAATACTGGCGCAAGTGTCATATAAATGAATTATAGAAATTTTTCCCCAATCTGCCGCCTTCTCAACCCGATAATTGGGAATCTATGAGCATATTAATTGGGGAACTTAATTATTTACTATTTGAATCATAACGTTAGTTCGAGGTGATGTGTGAAAATCAACGGAAAAGTGAGAGATCTTGATGAATCTCTTCTGATAACCATTCGTCGAGACAAAATCCACATCTAAACTCACCGTTTTTCGATGACTCTTGATAAATCAAGGAGCCTTTGAGAGGCGGCATACCCACAATTTGAATCATGCAGGTCGTATCTAATTCGAGTTTGTGTGTCGTTGTGAGGCCTAACCCACTTCTACTTGCATCTTTGATGCATACACGACGACCAAAATCGTCATCGTGATCGACCAGAGAAACGGAGGGTGATTGGTATATTCTTGCAAGCAGCCCCGACTTACCGACAATGAGCCGTTCTTGATAGCGCTTATTGCGATTTGGTTGATGTTTGTGTTCTAGAACATCATTATCGTTATTCTCAATATTCCTAGCCATACTGCCTCCTTCGGATCGCTTTACAGCTGTTAAAGCAGCAACATAACAAGTATATGAGAGTTCCATTACAGTATTTGTATTGAAACTTAGATGCCGAATGAGAAACTACAAGCTGTTTACAGTGTAAATTCTGAAATTAACTCAGAAGACCTTTTACGATTTCCTGTCTACGCATGTGCCGCTTATTCATAAACTCGATGAAGAGTCCTTCACTGCTTGTGATGATTTGGTCAGGTGACAAGCCTACTTGCTTTATCAATGCTTGAACACTTTCAAAACGACCAATGTCATTGGCAAAATGGGCATCAGACCCGGTTGTGACCCACGCGCCATACTGTTTAGCTAGCGCAGCGATCTCGACACAGTTCGGCTCGCTACCCGCACGGGAGCCGTTAAATGATGAATTGTTTAATTCAAGTGCAATTCCATGCTCGGCAGCCGACTTAACCACAGTTTCAATATTGATGGGAAAAGACGGATTCCCCGGATGGCCTATGGCATCAGCGATACCGTTTTGGATAGTGTTTACTATCGCATTTGTATGCACCGCTTCGGAAACCGGACGAAACACAGGCTCGTGCAAACTGGCATTCACCCAATCCATGTAGAGATAGACATAAAGCGGCATATCCAAATTACCGGCTTCATCTAAAATATTGGCTTCAACGCCTCGACAAATACGCACGCCTTCCAAGACATCAGGAATCACTCGCTGATTGACGAAGTGCCAATGGTGAGGTGAGCCTGGCATGGTCGACGCATGGTCAGTCACGCACATAAAAGCAAGACCCGCAGACTTTGCGACTTTAGCATTCTCCATAACGGTACTGTAAGCATGACCACTAGAGATGGTATGCGTGTGAGTGTCCGCGATTATTTGCATAATTTCCTCAGTCATTTATTACGATGGCGACCCATTGCCGCATTGCTGTTTCCGCGTCTTTACGACCTGTATATCCGTATTTTTTTGCGAGAGAATCCCAACCACTACGTTGTAATAGCTTGGCAGATAAAAGCAAACACCCCGTACTGTTCATTTCATCGTGGTGGTCGCTACGGATAAGCCAATGGAGAAACCATTGCCAAAGACTACCCACCACTAGGTCATACCCTAACGCCCCTTGAGAAAAGAGCCTAATTTGCTCCTTGGCGAATAGAGACGGTGGTGACGCCCGACACACGCTTGATACCAGCCTGTTGAGTAGCATTGTATCCATATCCGCGTATTGTTCAGATAGTTGGTGCAAAAAGTTCAATGAAAGGAGCTCAGAAAGTTGTTCAATCCAAGGAAGCCTTTCACCCAAAGGTTTAATCATTTGCAACGAATAGCTACCACTCGCGGCATCCCTTTGCACACCCAGTCGAACAGCGTGATAACCTTGTTCAGTCCAAAATGCCCACAGTGGCATATTGCAACCGAAACTAGTGCCTATGGCTGCGATGCCAACCTGGAGTGCTTGCTGTTCCAACGCCGAAATTAACGCGCTCCCGATACCCTGACGACGAATGCTTGGATGTACTGCTATACGAACGATACGAAGCAAGGACGACACTAGCGGGTCTACAATACCAGAATGAGACGCCAGACTTTGCGCCAATAAGTGCCCTTTCGCGCGTCGTTTGCCCAAGACAACGTCCATGGCCAATCCGGGTTCAAAATTGCCCTCTCTCATTCCTAATGCCGCGCCGACAAGCACGCCATCATTGAACGCCCCTATGATGATTTGATTTGCCGAATTAAGAAGCTGGACCAAATCATTGGGTGATGTTTGATAATGTGCAGTCACCATTAGCGCAAACAATTGGCGCAATAGAGGTTCATCTCTGAGTAGGTCATCTGAAGTGATTTGTCTTGTTGTGATATCGCCGCATTCCGGTGCATTATCAGGTTCGGCATCAAACAAAAATGCATCAAACAACCACTGTTCTAAAGGATCGTTTCTTGACCAACGGACTGGCGTTTCCAATCGGCATTCTTTCCAACCTTTTGCGCACGTCGACAGCATGCTTCTGAATCGGGAACTGAACGCTCTGCCCGTTCCTTCATACCCATGTTCAGTTGAAGAAAACACGATGCGGCTATAAGCCAGCAGGATGTTGTCTAACATAGGGATCGGGATCGCCGCTGCTTCATCAACAAGTAACAGGTCACATGAAGGAAGCTCTCTAAGCAGCGCATCGGGAGCCACAAAACAAACCTCTCCGCCCGACGAATGCGATATGTTTTGCTTACTTTCACGCGTAAATGAATCATCTAACACCGCATGCTTAAAAAGGGTTTCGACATTCGCCATAGAAGGAGACGTGACAAGAATACGCTTTTTTCTTTCAGCAATGATGTGACCCGCTGCTAAACCCATGGCCGATGACTTGCCTCGACCACGATCAGCAACCATCAATAAGGGGCGTCGTCGGTGTCCGTTCAGCACTTTATTGATGGCATCAATGGCCATCTTCTGATCGTCCGTTACCCCGTCAGAAAAACACGTTTGAACATCATATTCAGTACAGATTGAAGGGAGAGTAACGCCTGATTTTTGAGAAAAGATAGCGGCATTGGGATGAGAATAAAACCGCGACAAACGTTCGGTAAACGGGGAATAAACGTGAGTCACTAAAAAGAGAAGCAATTCCCCCCCTTTTACGCAACCACTAAAGGCACAGACTTTATCAACGTCAATCGACTCCCGGATATCTAGTGCGAGTGTACCTAGCTCCTGCCCCAATAACTGTTTGGCTTTCGACCACGGCAACACACTGGCATGATGGGTAGCATCGCTCACCACAATGACATCAGGCAATGCATTGAGGAGGCTGACACAAAAATCACTGTCTCCTTCCACAAAGACAGGAAACCTCACGTTGTTTTTCTTCGCCAATGTTTTGAGCGCCAATAAGGCAGAAACAAACTCTGTATTCACGGTATCTTCAACTGATGAGCCTTAAAACGAACAATGACGGTTGTGTGTACGCAAATGTCGCCGCACAACGCAAACATTGGAACTCGCGTCCCCGTCTAAGACTTGATGTTATTACGAATAAGTCATCATACCGGAATCGATTTAGATACAAAAAAAAACGTGCCTCCATGGGCACGTTTATTCTCAATGGCGTAGAGAGATATTAACCGAGTTGCTGCTTGATAAATGCAAGAATGGCGTCTGAATCTTCGGCATTTAACTTCTTAAGATTGATTGACAGTGCATCGCCTTTACGACGATAACTGGCGCGACCTTTAACAAGATCGACTGCAATCGCTTCAGTTTGACGGCGAGAGGGTTTTAAATCTTCGCACCATTGCTCAAGGATCAGCGATACTTCGCGTGTAATACGGCTCACGCCAACAGCATCGACTGACTGCCATACTGGCTTGCTATTCAATTTTTCAAGCAACGCATTTCGTTGTGTTTCGTCCATCGCGAAATACAATTTGTGCAGTTTAACGATGGTTGGTCGACCAAGCTCACCTACGCTCGGGTACGCTTGCAGTAACGACAAAGGTAAAGCCGCTGCTTTCAAAGCACCGCTGACTAACGCTTCGCTGCACTGACACACTTTTGCCAGCTCTTTTTGATCAGTGACATCACTACGATCCAACATGGCTTGCATTTCATTACCTCTTTCAAACAGAGATAAAGGCTTATGTGCGTTGGCGACATCGGAAAGGAACTTCGCGTGTTTACTGTTTATGTCTTTAGCAACATAAACCAAGAAGTCTTGCTCTGCGAGAATACAAGACATACGTCGGCGGCTACCGTCGAGGACTTCTATTTTGTCCCCTTCCAACCATCGACCAACCGCAGGATACTGCTGACCACGGTCTTTTAACGTAACAAGAATGTCTGACAGCGCAAGCTCATTGAGGAATGATTGTTCACGCGCATTCTCTGCGAAAACGGACGTACGTTTACTGACATCCGAAGCAGGAATTTTAACCAGCTCAAACTCTGCCGTTGATTCACCCGCGATAGACAATTCAATTACCGCAGCTTTCTCAGATGCCGCCTTTTGCGCTTCTTGCGCAGTTGTTGCTCGACGTTTATCGACTTTTCCAAAAAGGCGAGCATTTAATTCAGATGTTTTGATAGCCATTTATCACTCCTGATTGCGCTGCGACCAGTGGCTGTGGAGCACGCGTTCTAGCTCCAAACCGGCACGATGAACGGCTTCTTGTGCCGTAGAAAGTGTTTTTTTACCACCTTCGAAGTCCTGGGATGTCAGGTCAAAGACCGTACTATAGGTATCCGCGCATGTTTCAAACGCGCGGCTACGCGGGATTGTTGCCATCATGACTTGATCGCCTAACAAGTAGTTCATCTCCGTCAATACGGACACCTGCTTCTTATTATCGTCCTCAAACATGGTGGGTACCAATCGTACGAAGGCTAAACCAGGCCAGTTCTCAGGGAACATCTCATACACTGTCGGTAAGTGTTGGAAAAAGTTAACCGTAGAGGCCCAATCGAGGCGTTTCGCTGCACAAGGAATCAGTAGCGCATTAGAGGCGTACATTGCATTCCACACCAACGGGTCAATATGTGGACCGGTGTCGATCATAATGATATCGAACTCGTCAGCGATGACGTCTATGACCTTTTCTTGCAGCAACTGCACAATATCTAACGAACCGTTAGTCGCTAGATTCTGCCAAGCTTCCGCATTGAACATTGCATCTTCAGGAAACGCAGCGATAGTTTTCAGGTTTGGATATTGCGTTGGCAGCAGGACATTCTTCATCATGAAGTCTTTGTCCGGTACTTGTGGGGTATTCTCTAACATCACATCTACTGCAGAGTAAATACCTTCTTGCTCCGTCACGCTGATTTGAGGGTTAAGAAAAAGACGTAAAGAGCCTTGAGGATCAAGGTCAATCAAGCAAATTCGGTAACGTTTTTCTAAATTTAACGCCATGCAAGCCGCAAGGTGGACTGCACTCATCGATTTACCCGTACCACCTTTTTGGTTCTGGATATTGATAACCCAAGGTTTGTACCCCGCCCCTTTTCCTTCATGGAACGCAGGCATTTTCGCGGCTTCCATAATTTGGTGCGCTTCATCAAGTGTGATGGAGTAATGATTGGCGTTATTTTTTGTGAACTGATGTCCTGACTCTTCCATTCTTGAAATGGCTTCGTCTAGTTTTCGGCGCGTTAACCCAGAACGCGTTTCCATCATTGCTTTTGACATAGGCGGGAAGAGCTGATCATGACGCTCTTCCATGACTATTTCAATACGATCAGCCTGAACCTGTTTTGTTTGCTCTGCTATCGTTAGCAGGTTTTCTATCGTCTTTTCCCTATTCATTTTTCTTTTCGCCATAAAAGAGAATTAAAACGGATTGTACAGCATTTTACGAGTCGCACAATAAAAAGCTGAACGTGCAATTGATTATTTAAGATGGTGGTCACTTTATGGCAAATTGATGAAAATTAGGCATTAAAAATTGACTATCATTGCAGGTTCAAACTTACAGATTTTAAGTGTTACAGCGTCACTTCTTTACAATGTAAACTGACATTTGAAGCAAAGTTTCTCGGTGTTTACCGGAACGCTATAAAGGTTTGGCTAAATTACGGAAGGTAGCCGGTCAATTTTTCAAAAACCACAGAAAAGCAAATTAACCATGATGACGCCTTATTCTTTTGGCAAATCGGCCTATCTTGATCATGCTTACGAAAGCATGATCAAGTACGTCATGTAAATCAGCGTACGTGAATCAAAAAGTGAAAATGTTGTCTTGATCATCGTTCCACCCTATTTGATAGAACTGGGAACAATGATCAAGATAGATATCACGGTCAACTCTTCACCAAAATTCACGAATTAAGATCCTTGCTCTTCGAAACGATGATCAAGTACGTCAAATCTCGATGCACCGATCATTGTGTGTTCGGAACGATGATGAATGCTGACCAAATTACGGCTGATGCCTTTTCAATACTGAATTTATCGACAATCAACACGATGAAAGAGCGAGAACAAGGAAATCCATCCTTATATATCGGTACAATTGAAATTCAATGAAACATACTTGATCATCGTTTCGGTTCACGGACACATACTCAAGCGCGGCCAAATTACGCCAAGTGTCATTTCAATAATCGATTGATGGCATCGTAACGGAATAGGCTAATCTCCAAAACGACGAAGTTTCGCACTTTAATGCTCTAAAACGCGTAACCCTGATCATTTTTCCGGAGCGTCGAAGAGAGAAAAGTGCAAACCAGAATCGCGTACCGACGAAATCAGTGATCAGGGCTGTGGATAACATGTGTAAGCGTCTTGATCATGCTTTAGTGACTATGATGATCACGCTTTCGTAATGATGATGATCATGTTTTCAACCTTCTAATGATCATGCTTTCAAGGACTTAATGATCATGCTTCTGGATTTTCCGTGATCATTCTTTCGGATCATTGAAAAATATAAATGAATACTAACAAAGACTTACGGGCAAAAATAAAACCAGATCATTAGATCAAGTAATCATATAGATCACTATTAATCATAAAGATCAGTTAAAAGAAACCTACAAAAAAGATCTTTCTTTCTTATTCATTTTTTATTAATCTTCTCGGAAAGATGGCTCAATTACGGCCTACTGTATTTTGATTAAACTAATGCATACAAGGAGCTGTGGCGAATGGCCTCTAGTCCTTCAGAAAAAATTCTGATCACTGCCCCTCGATCACACAAAGATGGGCACCTTTTTGAAGTCCATGGTCAACTGATAGATTGGTTGCCACAGTACGAACATTTCAAAGGCGTTACCAAGAGCATTCTTGAGCTACTCAATCTCATTTCTTTGAGAGGCTTTGCATCGAAAGATGGGTATGTTTCTACCACTGAACTGGTTGAAGCAACAGACGGGCATTTAACGCGAGCCGCTATCCAACAGCGACTACGTGCTGCTGTGCAAATTGGACTTTTTACCCAACAAGGCGTGAGATTCGAAGAAGGGCTAGCTGGTAAGACAATGCTTCATCGCTTTGTTAACCCAAGCCAATTGATCTCTGTGCTGGGCTCTGCAGGTTTGCAGTCTGAGAAAACCAAAGTCATTGCGAAACAGAAGCGCTCCAAGGCGTTGGCACAAAATCACGTTAACAAGCAACTGCTACATGAGCATGGTTTAGGCATTCCACCTATGATGCCTGATGAGAAGGATCAAATTCTCATTTCTCCGACAAGCTGGGCTGGGATCATTGATCAGGCATTGGCTCCTCCGAGGACCAAAAAAAGTTATCAAAAATCAATGGTCGCGATCAGTGGTTCGAAAGCGATCATCGAAACACGATCTTCGAAGTCGATCATGACTGTCGACGATCTAATGACACTTTTCGCGCTGTTTACGTTGACCGTGCAATACCATGATCATCATTTGCCAAATTACGAGCTTCAAACTCAAAAAATTGGCAATAAAACACCAGTTTATATCACGGATATTTTGTCTTTAAGAGGCAAGAAAGATAGCGGCCCTGCCAGGGATTCAATCCGTGAAAGCATCGATCGTATTGAATTTACTGATTTTCAACTTCACGAACTGACAGGTCGTTGGATGAGTGAAAATATGCCCGAAGGGTTTAAGAGTGATCGATTCCGATTTATCGCTCGAACGATCACTGCATCCGAAGAAGCGCCGAGAGAAGGGGATGATGGGGAAATTCGTATTAAACCGAATCTTTATATCATGGTTTGGGAGCCTTCATTTTTCGAAGAGCTGATGACTCGCGATTACTTTTTCTTGTTCCCACCAGAAATTTTGCGTCAGCATACCTTGGTATTCCAGCTGTATAGCCTCTTCAGAAGCCGTATGTCGCGTCGTCTTGAAGATTCCATAACCTTGAGCGACCTGAATCAGAAAATGGCGAGAAACATCGAATGGCGACGTTTTTCGAGTGATTTGGTTCGCGAGCTTCGTAAAATGGCGAAGAAAGAAACACAGGCTGAAGATGTCTTTGCAGTGAATTTGTATGGCTATCACTTGACGGTATATCGCATGGATGATGACAAAAAGCATCCGGATTACCGCATAGACATCAAATGTAACGTGGATGAGGTGATTCGTTTCTCGCGTGCGAAAACGTACAACGAAGGGAAACGATCCTTGGCACCGACCATGCCTAACCCGCTTCGCAATGAGATCTTGCCAAAGCAGGACCTTGATCAGCTTTCCGAGATCATTGACGGGGAATTCGAGCCTATTCAACGCAAAGAAAAGCGTGGAGGCCGTTTGGGGCGCCGCGTTAAGCAGCGCAAACACCTTGTCGAGATCAATGCCGACGAGTTGACCATTACTTTGTCTAAGTACACCTCTCCGGAGGCACTGCAACGCAGTATAACGGCATTGTCCGCCATGACAGGGCATCCCGCAGCCACGATCACGGAAGAGTGTCAGGCGTTCATGGATAAACTGGATTGGCTGAGGGTAGATGGCGAAGTCATGCCTTACGAAACCTTGAGTAAGACGATTGAGTTCTACAACGGCCATCAAGATGAAAAACATTTGTCGATCGAACGTTTGATTTCCGGCCTTGCGGTTCGCCGTAAGGTGTGTCGACAGGTCTTTGACGGCCATCTGGATTCCAGTGTGTTACAAGTCTTGGATGAAGTGGCCTCTGGAGGATAAAACTCTCACCGAGTGCTGACAGTACACTGACATGGGAGCGGGGTGGGGCGTCTAGGATTGAAGGCGAATAGATACCTTTGTCCTATTGGCATCCGGGCTCCCAGATGCACTTTGCTAACCTTTCAACGAGCCTTCTGGCTCGTTTTTTTTTGTCTTCATTTTGCGGACGTGCCGAGAATCCCCACTGGCGATGTTGCGTCGATGTTAATTGAATGCTAGCGTTTGAATTGAGCCGCGGATATCGGCCTGCCGCCCACGCTGGCAAAGCAACGCAATATCTACCTTCTACATAAATCAAATGAATTGGTTGTCACCCGGAAGGGATGTATACAGCGAGTGGGCCGCCGTGTGCGTTTTTTGTCGGTAATGTTGAAACCATAGTGACACCCAAAAGCCCAATTATGCTCGATATCAAAACGTTGAAACGTCAGGCAAAAGCTCTCAAGCGTCAGCACCAGTGTACGCACATGCAAGCGCTGGAGTGCATCGCGCATGAACAAGGCTTTGAAAATTGGCATGCGTTACTACGGTTTACAGAAAATTCCCATCGAACGAACCTGCGATACATGGAGTCGGTGAATACGCAAAGAATGGTGCTGGAAGTACCGTTTTATTCATCGGTTCCTGTGGGATGGCTGACTGGCAGAAATACCTACTCAACGGCAATTCAGCACCAACAAGGGCAGAGTGCAGAAAAGAGCAATGAGCTCGAAGTGCCCGTCTCTTGCTGGAAAACTAATTGATTACGTTGAGGTAAAACCGGGATGACATGACAGGGAGTAATCCATGAAACGTGCTATCTTCGGAGCGCTTGCCGCTTCAATGTTGTTAAGTGTCAATGCATTTTCGGAGACGATATCGATCTCTTGTGGTGCAGTCGGTCAAGAACTTGAACTTTGCCAAGAAGGCGTTGCTGCTTGGGAGGGGTTGTTGCAAAAAATTCAATCGGGCGGATTTCACCCCGCCGCTTCCTGAAATTACGTGTAAATTACCTCGACATTAAAGAGTCGATTCATGAAGGCGGATCTCTCCCGCACAAGCACTTTACGCTCATCCTGACGTAACCAAAAATCAAACTGGCCTTTATTCAACATCCGTAGAGATTCGAATCCCTGAAGGGTTGACCAGGCACGCTTTCGTTTTTTAAAACCGCCGGTGCCTGCAAGGAGTTTCTTGATGGGGGCATGATCGGATTCAATACCATTGTTGAGGTATTTC
>NZ_FUXU01000118.1 GCF_900167155.1 Enterovibrio nigricans DSM 22720
GGATAACCTAGGGTCTCAGCGGCCTTCTACTAACTTTGCAACGGAGCCATATTTTTCGTTGAACGGAGAGGGGCAATGCTTCAATGCCATCAAGAAACAAGGTGCCTTTGCGTGCGGATTTTAGCTTTCCATGTTTCCCCGCAAATAACGGCGTTGTCTCTCCAGTGACACCAAACAATTCTTGTTCGATGCCGGAGTCGGGAACCTGGCGACATTTTAAGCTGACGAATGGCTCGTCTTGCCGCTCGCTGTGGTCGTGCATGAATCGGGCGGCGAGTTCTTTTCCCGTTCCCCGCTCACCTTGCATGAGCAAACAAGTGTCTTTATCTTTTAAGTGAGAGAGGGCGCGTCGAAGCTGCTTGATTTCTCCCGAATTGCCGAGAATTCGAGGGCCGGGCGCACTCTGTTGTTCGAGCTCTCGCCGCAGCTCACGGTTTTCCATCACAAGATTTCGTTTGTCTAAGCCTCGGCCAATAACCTCCAAAAGGTGATCGGTAGAAAAGGGCTTTTCCAGAAAGTCATAGGCACCTCCTCGCATCGCTGAAACCGCCGTAGATATATCCCCGTGCCCCGTTAACATAACGACTGACAGCTCTTTGTCGATAGCAAGGGCATGATGGAGAAATGCGATACCGTCCATCTGCGGCATGTTGATGTCAGAGACGATGACGCCCTCAAACGTTGAATCCAATTTCGTTAAAGCATCTTTGGCACTGGAAAACGCGGTAGGGATAAATCCTTCAATGTCGAGCGTCTGACTTAAAGAGTCTCGGATTGAACGCTCATCATCAATGATCCAAATCTCTTTTGTCATGGCGTTGTGTCCCTTCTATAAAACGTTGCAGCGTGACGATAAAGTCGGCACCACCACTTGAATGATCGTTGACTTTGAGGTCGCCATCAAAGCTCTCGATGATGCGACGACAAATCGTTAACCCCAAACCGAGTCCGTCGGGTTTGGTGGTGAAAAAGGGCGAGAAGATGTTGTCTTTCAGGTCATTATTCATGCCTGATCCGTTGTCCCAGACATGAATGGCGATGCGTTCCTCCGTTTCTATAATTTCTATCCCCATCATCGGATCTTGGGTAGATGACAACGCGTGCGTAGCATTGCTCATTAAGTTGAGGATCACCTGTTCTAACTGGACAGGATCGGCTTTCACATAGAGATCTTTATCCGACAGTGTGCACGTAATGTGGATCCCTTTTTTCAGAAAGCTGGCCTCTGAAAGGGCGATGGAGGCAGAGATTACGGCATTGACGTCAGCCCTATTACGGCTGCTTTTATCTTGTTTTCTGGCGAATACTTTGAATCGAGCAATGATTTCGGCAATCAGTCCAATCAGTTCATTAATGGTCGTCAGGTTTTTTCCGACATCAGCGTACCGCTCTTTTTTCATCAGTCTTAAGCTATTTTCGGTGTAGGTTCGCATAGCAGCAAGAGGCTGGTTAATTTCATGATTGATGCTGGCTGACATTTCTCCCAACATGGCGAGTTTTGCCGCTTGTATGAGCTCAGATTCGGTTTGTCTTAACGCCGCTTGTGCCGTCTCGTATTGCGCGATACTGGACCGCAGGGCTGCGTTTGTTTCTTCCAGTGAAGCGGTGCGCGTAGCGACTTTGACTTCCAAATGGTCATTTAACCGTGCCAACTCTTTGCGGGTGCGTACATTTTGAAGCCATGCGGCGATGACCAGCACGAGTAGGGCATAGAACACGGCGAAGATACAGGCGGATTGGAAAACGACGGGAAAAGAATCAGAGACCGGCGTAAATCCATATATTTGCCAGCCCTCAGTACCTAGGGGGGTTGTGGAAATCAACATCATTTCCCGCTCAAGGTCTTTGTTCGAGAGGGACACTTTAGTTTTTCCCGACAGAACATCGGCATGTTTAAACGTTGTCAGGTTCCTGAGTTTGGTATCGCCATAACGTCTGGAATCTCGAATGGCTTGCTTCTGTACATCCGTCAAGATTGTTAATGACTGATAGAGCCATTCATTGCGAGAGCTGTAGAAAATGACGCCTAACGGATCCGCAATCAGGTAGTCAAACTGCTGCTGGTTCCATATTCGGTCGATGATTGAGAGATCGACTTTGAGTGTCAGTACGCCAGAAATTCTGTTGTCATCAATAACAGGGTACGAAAAATAGTAGCCACGCTTGTCTGAGACGACACCTAAGGCGTAGTACTGCCCCTTATTGCCTTGAATGGCCTGCTGGAAATAAGGCCGATAATGATAGCTATGTCCGACAAAGCTGGTTTCAGTGTCGACGTTGCTTGAGGCGACAGTCATACCTTGAGGATTCATCAAATACAGCACGTCACTGTTAAGGCGTGCATTCCAATCACTGAGCAGGATGTTGGTCTCTTCGAATAGCCGTTCACTTTCTGGAGCGCGTAGAAGGCGCTTTAACCTTGGGTCGGCAGATAAAACGACGGGGATTTCGCTATAACGGGCTAATTCTGCCGCTAGCTTTTCCTGCAACTGAAAGACATCGCTTTCGATTTTTTGGATATAACGTTTTTCAATGGAGGAGTAAGTAAAAGAGGCGACAAAGGCGGTCAGAATTAGCCCTATCAGGGTGACAAAAAAAACAATGAGCCGCTTCTGCATAATCGCCTTCTTTAGTAAACACTGTTTCCAACAGGGTTTTCGCTTGAGAAAACCGTCCGTGGGCAGCAAAATGGGAAAAAATCGTTACTCGGAGCTCCAGATGGATTTGTTTGATATTCGAAGAGAATATAACCAAGGCGGATTGAGACGCAAAGATCTGCCTGAAAACCCGGTTGAATTTTTTGAGCACTGGCTCAAACAGGCCATTGACGCGGGGCTACCTGATCCCACTGCAATGACCGTAGCGACAGTTGATGAAAACGGTCAACCCTTTCAACGTATTGTGTTGTTAAAACACGTAGATAACGATGGATTCGTGTTCTATACCAATTTGGGGAGTCGTAAAGCGAAACAGCTTGCGCATAACTCGAAAATTAGCATTCACTTCCCTTGGCATATGCTTGAGCGTCAGGTGCATATCACGGGAACGGCTGAAAAGCTGGGTAAGCTCGAAGTGATGAAGTACTTCTTGTCTCGGCCGAAGGAAAGCCAATTAGCTGCATGGGCCAGCCATCAAAGTGAACGCTTGTCGGCGCGTTCTGCTCTTGAAGGGAAATACATGGAGCTGAAAAAGCAGTTTGAAAAAGGCGAAGTTCCCGTGCCAACATTTTGGGGTGGCTTTCGCGTGAAAGTCTCGTCGATGGAATTTTGGCAAGGTGGTGAGCACCGACTGCATGACAGGTTTATCTATCAAAACGAAGGTAAGGGTCAGTGGGACGTAGAGAGATTGGCGCCTTAACCCCAAAAAACCATAAGAAAAAGCAGCGTAAGCTGCTTTTTTATTCTTCGATAATAAGGCTAAATTGTTGCTTCAAAAGTGTTTGTGGGATCCTAGAGCCGATACCTAGCTCCAGAGCCTTATCGACGAGCTCAGTTTTGCTGTTTGCCCCGAGTTTTATTCGAAGATTAGCAAAGTGATTTTCAATGGTCTTTACGGAAACACCCAGCAGTTGGGCGATGAACTGAGGCTTCTTGCCATAAAGGTGAAGAAATAATACTTCAGACTCTCTTTTGGACAGTAAGCCTTTAGATGGCGTCGAGGGAGGCCGAGCCTCTGTGTGAGTATTTGTGCCTGCCAGTTTGCAGATCCACGCGCCAATATCCAGCAATGCACTTTCATCCACCGACTCCCAATTGAAGATGACCCCGAGTATATCGCCAGACTCATTGTACCAAGGTACTTTGGTTACGATGTGCGCTTGCCAACTGCCGTTGGAATAAGGGTGAACATTCAGAATGCGGATTTTACGTTTTGTCTTAATGACGCGCTTGTCTTGATGGGAAAAGTTATCAGCATATTTTGCAAGGTCAGGGGACAGCTCTGATACTGTTTTTCCGATTAACGTGTCTTGAGAGTCAATACCGAGTAAGTCAGCATAGTTCTTATTCACATAAACAAATTTTGAATCTATATCTTTGCAGCCCCAACATCCGGGGAGCTGTTCAAAGAGCGAGATCTGCGTTGTGGGGATTGGCGTTACGTTGTTCATAAGGAAGGCTGGCTAAATTGGTTAAGTGACAGTGTATTGTAAAAGTTTACTGTGTTACACGGCATGTATCACAAATTGGATGTCGTTGAATAAAAAAACCGGCTCGTAGGGAGCCGGTAAAAACAAGAGTTTACTCCAAAGAGTGAAATCCTGTACGACGTGTAGAAGAGTCCACCTATCGTAACGCTCGAGGGTTTCAAGTGACGATAAGATGGTTCACCGAGGTAAATTTCAGTGATGAAACAGCAAGATACTGCAATATCTTCTGCTCGTTGCGTAATATACGCAGTCGCCAGAAATTCGGGCAGGGGGGAAATGCACTATTTCGCAGTTAATTAATAGGATTCTTCTATTGCTCATGTAAATACCGAGAAAAATGCATATTTTCTCGCCTTGAATGTGTTTGTGCGAAAACAAAAAAGCCCACAAAAGTGGGCTTTTTAGGGACACTAGAAACAAGGAACGCTATATTTGGCGAACAACACGGAAACCGAGGTAGTTTGCACTGAGATCCGATTTCAGTTCCAAGCGCTCTGCGACACGCGCACTGCTTGGAGAGAAACTCCAGGCACCGCCTCTCGCTACAGGGGTTTGGCTTTCAGCCCACTCCCAAACATTCCCTGCAGTATCATAAATACCGAAAGGGTTTGCTGCGAAACTGCCGACTGGCGAGGTACTTTTGTTGGACCACTCAGAGCCACTCCAGCCTGTATTGGCATTGCCGACACCGATGTCGTTGCCCCACCAAAAATCAGACTCTTGACCACCACGTGCCGCGACTTCCCACTGCACTTCCGATGGTAAGGTATAGCTGAAGCCCGTTTGTGTACTTAGCCACTTTGAATACGTCATAGCGTCTTCGTGTGTGATACATACAACCGGTGAGCTGTCGGTTTGTGTGAAACCAGGCTTACGCCAATGATGGTTGAGAAGTTGCTTTGGCTCACCGTTTTCTAACGTGGTGCAACCTTGTCCTTCTTCAGCTCCCGTCACATAGCCTGTCGCTGCAACAAACTCGCCAAATTGTTTCACCGTCACTGGCGTAGCGGCTATCGAGTATGGCTGTTCAACCATGACTGATTGCTTGGCGTCAAACCCAACGCGATACTGCCCAGCACCGACAACAACCATTTGAGGGGCTTGTCGGTTATTGGTGAGTTTGTCAGCGAATTGCTTTCCCGGCTGAGGCTGGTTCTCCTGTTCTTTGAGGTTCGCCCAAACGACGGAGTCTTTGTTCATGTACATCTGACGACTGTATGGTTCAAACCCAGGCTTGTCGACAGACAGTTGGTGTTGTCCCGCTGGCAACATGATCTCAACGGGTGTGGAACCGTAGGTCACACCATTGATCGTGACGTTGTCGTCATAGCGATTTGAGCGAATTTTGATATTCACCCAACGCTTAGCTTGTTGTTTCGGTGCAGTTTTTGCTGACGTAAATGGTTTTTCCACACAATATCTTTCGGCAAAATCAAGCAGTTTACAGGCCGCATTTTCATCCGGCTGGCTGCGCATTTCAGCCTGCATTCGCGTGATGTAGCGGTTCGTTCCGCTAAAGCCGCTGTCTACGACATTGTTGTTCATCACATGAATATTGAAAGATACGCGATTTGCGTTCAGTTTCGCTGTCGTGGATTCAGTGACGTTATCAAGAACTTGAGATTGGAAAGTGTTGACCGCTTTTTGCATAGTCAGGGTTTTGCCCTGATTCGCACAAGCGGCAAGCGTCATTGATTCACTACAGGTGATGGTGTGAACAACTTCAATGGAATCTGCAACTGTAAGCTCCTGACGAAGGCGCTTAACACGCGCTTCTTTTTTCGCTTCTTGCAAATTTTCCATTGAACTCATCAGTAATTGTTTCTGGCGGTTTTCACCTTCAACAATACGCTGTTGCTCAGCGACCACTTGATCATTGGTCAGCGTATCATTTTGGTTTTGTTTTACCGCATTCCAAGCTACTTGATAGTCATCTCTGTATTGGGTTAAGTCTGTATCTGGGTTTTCAATTAAGCGACGAAATTGCTCATCGAGTCGCTCTTGTGCCAGATTACGCTTATTTTCAAGTTCGATAGTACTTTTCGCCAATGTTTCGCGTTCAGCTAACAAGGCATCAAGCTTATCTCTCTGTGTTTGTAGGTTTTGTGCGTGTGAGCTAATTTCACTTCTTTTATCCGCTAGCTTCTGTTCCAACGCAACAACGGGATCGTCAGTCGCGACTGTGGCTTCATTGGCAAGCGATTGACTGCTAAGAAGTATTGGCGTTAACGCAAGAACCAGAGCGGTGATGCGATTACTTTTCATAAGTCCCTTGCTTATTCTCGGTATTTCTTTAGAAAACCTGTGTCCCAAATCGCTACATTAACATGGATATGTTAATACGCTTCTTCATGATACTAATTATTTGACGCTTATCGTTATTATTCAAACTCTTTATTTTGACTGGCAACTCAATAATTAATGCAAGATTTAGTGTAGCGCACGAATTTCGTTATTAGAAAATAGGAAATAACGTTTTAATTGACGCTAATTTTAATTTGGCGTCATAAATTTGGCGTGATTTACATTGATTAATTTGCGTTGTAGCCCGTTTATTTGAAATGCCAAGGATCCGATTTCACCGGAACGATGATCATGAAAAGATCGCCTGTTAATGTCCCTGAAAGAATGATCAAGCGAAAGTTTTCATGCTTTCGCCTATGCCAAAGGGTGATTACCTCGTTTATATCAATGACATATGTAATAAATTGGTTGTTATTTGTTCGCTATTAAGACAAGCTAGATAGGATTGATAGCGTAAAGATGGAGAGATCCTCCTCAGAATTGAAGTCGAAATGACATCCACCGTAGTTTGTACACCACTTGATCATCTTTCCGGGATGATTTTGCTTCTCGATTCTCCCTAATACATGGCAAAATAGGCCTTGTCTTTCCCTCGTTACTGTTTTGGCTATGGCATTAGAATTCAAGCACTCTCAGGTTATTGCTTTGCCCAGTGATCCGTCGCTTCATGCGCATGATTATCGGCAGGTTGTGATCGGCCTACAGGGACAAACTGAGTTCGAGTTGTCAGGTCGAGGTAATCTTGTTGGCCCTGGACAAGGGTGTTTGGTCTCTGAGTCGGAGTTACATGCATTTTCGGGGATCGGCCAAAATGAAATTTTGGTTATCAACCTTCCCGAGTCAGTCTTGCATGGTGAAATCACCATGAAGCAGAAAGTGGAAACTTTGTTTCGACGCGATGCGTATTTTCAGCTCGACAATCAGGCGCAAACCCTCGTGCGTGCCTTGACAGCTGAGATGGTCGCGAATCCGGATGATCAGCTCCTAGGGCGAGCATGTGCGGACACACTCTTGTGTGTGATGGAAAGACATGTCCGCGATCAACTGCCTTCTATCAGGCAACATCATCGTCTGAATATGGATGTACTTGATTTGTATATTCGACAGCACATCAATCGAAAAATCAGTGTGGCGCAGATGGCAGGGTCCGTTTTTTTAGCCGAGAGCCAATTCCACCACCTGTTTAAAACCCAAATGGGCATGACACCGCACCAATATGTCTTAAGAAAGCGTTTCGAGCTTGCTCAAGATCTACTTTGTAACAGTGATTTGAGCCTTTCCCAAATCTCAGATAGCTGTGGCTTCTCTTCTCAAAGGGGGTTGTTGCAAAAAATCCGTAGTGATCCAAAATCGTCTCATTTCTCCCTGGCGGATAACGGATAGATGGCCA
>NZ_FUXU01000097.1 GCF_900167155.1 Enterovibrio nigricans DSM 22720
GCCTGAAACTCAGTATATTGCTTAAGAACCGAACAACTTTAGGCTGCCATGTCTTCCAACCGAATTAAGCAACAAAGCCGCTCTGCGGTAATGATTGGAATGGTTGCCGCCCGAGGAATGCAAGATATACGGACAATGCGCCACAGCCTGTCCCATGCTGAGAGGTACTGAACAAACATCTTGAAGAAATATAGGTCTTAAGTCTTCTCTTAGCTCAAATCCACCCGCCGTAATATCATTGTTCACAGATTGATGAGGTAAAACATCGAACTCCTGACTGCCCACGGCGTAACGCATACATCCATTGTGATCGTCAACATCTTGGAGAGGAACCCAAAAACTCAAACTGTTGTATTCCAGTTCAGGTCGCCAAAATGCGGCATCCTGATGCCAGGGCGTTTCTGTTATGCAATGAGGAGGCTTATTGATCGCGTGAGCGAAAGATACCGTCGCGGTACTACCGAAATATTCAGACGCATATTCAGATATATTTTTGAATAAATCTGTATTTCTAAGCTGTGGCAAGTATTTTTCTGGATGCATGATTTGTGGAATTTTCCAGCTATTAAAATCTTTGCCCTTGCCAGAACTTGCCATATCGTAGAGATCACCATTATCGTATGCCTCTTTCGAGATAAATAATTCATCATATGCGCCAACGATATTATCTAATTCCGATTCAGACAAAACGTTTTCAATTACTTGATAACCACCAACTTGATTTATTAAATTACTCATCATTCCTTTCCGGCACAATCTTAAATGTTCACGCTACTTTATTAACACTGACCGACATATCAAATAAGTTGAAATGCTGTCCCTCACTTTACATACCATTCAGAATGACATGTAAAGATTCGAATATTCAAATACTAAGAACACCATCACCTGCGAGAAGGCAATCGTCGCATGCCAATAAAATATGCACTGCAATTCATATATCATACAAGGTCAAAGAGCCAATTTTCAATTCTGTCAGTTATTTATATTAGGTACATCCAGCGTAAATGATTTGCCACCTTACCCGACACATTGCTCTTGCCGTCAAATAAACAGCAATTAAATCCACCAATCCGAAACGTATAAGCAATATAACAAACCACAATTATGACAATATCTGGAGTATGGGGGATCATAAAAATACAATAGGATTTTATTTGCCGACAAAATGGTGATTTCACGGCACGTAAAAAGCAATAGAATATAACACTGCAAGAAGAAGAACTTTCAGAACAATGCCTTTATCATCATATCTCCTTATAAAATTAAGTACCCTCTCACCCAGTATCTATACGTAAAACTCGACGATATATTGAAAAATGCGCATGCCAAAATTATCACTTATAAATGCGGCGAATCTCACGATTGACTGTTCTCGAATACGCCAACCTCATCGCGATTCACCGCGCGCCAACATAGGCCAACGTACCCAGCAGAAAATCCGATTTTGAAGACTTTTGGCTTGTTACGCCTTGCTTGGAGTAAGTGGCTATCACCCTTTCACCTGTTAGACAAAATGGGCATTTATTCTATTCTTAATTGTACAAACAATAATCCAGTTGGCTCATATGTTAAACGCTAGGATTGCCGTAACTGCTACTATCGCGGGTCTGTTATGCCTCGGTGCTGTCGTTATTTCAGCGTCAAATATGTTTAATCATGACCATGAACGTAGCAACGCGCACACGTCGAAAGAGGAACATCAACGCCAAGCATTGATTGCGCCTGTTCCCTATCCAAATAGAGTGGATTTTCCACTGATAAAAGCAGGATGGGCGCTTTTTAACGACCCAAACCTCTCCTCTAACAAAGCAATCAGTTGTGCGACATGCCACAACCTTTCTACTAATGGCGCACAAGATACACCGGTATCTAAAGGGGTTGCCGGAGTGGGAAAACGGAACTCACCGACGGTGTTCAATGTGAGTCTGAATTACCGTTTCTTCTGGGATGGCCGCACCAATAGCCTCTCAAAACAAATGGATGGGCCAATACACACACCCGCAGAAATGGACAGTTCATGGCAAGCCATCCTTGCATACGTAACATCTTCCTCTAGGTATCAATCACTTTTTTCTGCCGCCCAGCACCCCATTACCATTGAGACCATTAAGCACGCCATTGTCACTTTTCAAGAGCAATTACTCACACCCAACTCACCGTTTGATCGCTACCTGCTAGGTGATGAACGTGCAATCAGCCCGCTCGCCCAAAATGGCTGGAAAACCTTTCAGAACATGGGGTGCATTAATTGTCATCAAGGCGTCAACATCGGTGGCAGTATGATGCAGCGTTTTGGGTACTACGGTAATACGGCTGCGCATTCAGGTCTCAACGTAGATACCGGAAGGCATCAATTCACGAAAAAGGATATTGATAAACACCTATTTCGCGTACCTAGCCTTAGAAACGTCGCCAATACCCCGCCTTATTTTCATAACGGTAGTGAAAATAGGCTTGAAGAAGCCATAAAGGTTATGGCTGATGTCCAGCTGGGAATGACTCTAGAGCCAGAAACCATTGATGAGTTGATGGCTTTTCTACACGCTCTCAGCGCACCAAGACCATCAATTTTGGAGGAATTAGAACGTGAGCAGATTTACTAATATCAGCCACCTGTTTCTCATTATATCTGGGGTATTGAGCCTATTGGCCACAGAGGTTTTTTTTGCGCAACGACAATACTCCTCAATGAGTATTGAACTTACTGAATTAGGCCATGATGTCCTCTCTATTCGAGATGAGGCCGTCGCCTTCAACTCTGGATACGCCATAACTCCTCACTTGCTTACTCGGGATCTGGTCGAAAGCGAAAAAGCGTTAGACCATTTCATCACTAAAATAAGGTCTACGTCTTTCGGGTTTTTCCGTAGTTCTAACATTAACTTGGAAGAAGCAACCCGTCATTATTCAAATCAACATATAAACCTGACCCAATCCGTTGATAACCTCGTCGCGCTTATCATTGCAAGAAATGCCTCTATCGCAACGCTTGATCGTGAGAATGGTAACAATCCGGCAATAGATATCATGTCCCCATCAACGAACACTGACAACAAGCTTCATTTGAACGCTTATACCGCGCTAAATCATGAAATTTCGTCACTTTTAGACAGTTTACTGCTGGGAGAAGCCTCTGAATTTGTAGAGGTTACAGAGAATAAGATTAAGAACATGGCGCTAAGCGCACTACAGTCTTCATTTTCATATTTCATTCTCGCCTTGCTAAGTTTTATCGCGTATCTCTTCATGTCTTCTTGGATACGCGAGAATAAACTGAAGCAACTCAATGACGACCTCATTGATGCATCTGAAGAGGCTGAAAAAGCCAACCAAGCAAAAACGCTGTTCTTGGCCACAATGAGTCACGAGCTCCGTACACCGATGAATGGCGTATTGGGCATGGCTGAATTGATTGTCGATGAAACAGAGGAAGACCTTACGCGTAAGCACGCAAAAATCATCGGTGAATCAAGTAAGCACCTGATAACAATCCTGAATGATATTCTCGACTTTTCAAAAGTTGAACAAGGTGAAATGGTATTCGAAAGAGTCTCATTCAACATGGCTCAGCTATTGGACCCTGTGACAAACTCACTGAGATCGGTTGCGCTCGAAAAAAACATCAGCCTTGATATAGACAGCAATGTTCCTTCTGATCTTTGTTTCATCAATGACAGCTCTCGATTGCGTCAGGTCATTTTTAACATTGTGGGGAATGCGATCAAATTTACTGATACAGGTCATGTCCGTATAACGAGTGACTTCGATCCAGAAACCCGTTGGCTTCACTTTTTCATCAGCGATACGGGTGTTGGCATTCCTAAAGAGCGCTTGGAACACATTTTCGAACCATTCCGACAAGCCGAATCTTCAACAAGTCGACGATTTGGCGGCACAGGACTAGGTCTTTCTATCGTGCATAAAATCATTACGCAGATGAAAGGCAATGTGACTGTAACGAGCGAAGAAGGTAAAGGAAGCCTGTTCACTGTGTCATTGCCTGTTGACGTTGCCAACATTTCCGACAATGAAATTTCTGCGCCTGTTGAACAAACCCATCTATTACCAGCAAATCACACTGCTCTTGATGTACTCATAGCCGACGACAACGCCGTCAATGCAATGCTCGCAAAGCGTTTGTGTGAGCAATTAGGACATAACGCTGATTCTGTTGAAAACGGAGAATTGGCGGTTTTGGCCTTGGAGAAAAAAAACTATCATCTGGTTCTTATGGACAAACACATGCCCATCATGGGTGGCGTTGATGCGATTAAACAAATCAGGCAACAACATCGTCTTAGCACCATTATCTTTGCCTGTACTGCTGATGTTTTTCGTGAAGCTCACGATGAATTACTCGATATCGGTGCTAACCATGTTCTGACAAAACCTATGCAGAAAGCCAGTCTCGAAGAGGCCATCTCGCTTTTCATGGAAGAGTTCATCAACATTGATACGCCTGACAGCACCATCACGAAAGATGCGCCGAATGCAACAAACGTTCTTGCGCTTTCAAAATTACCTAAAAAGAGTTGAAAATGACCGAGGAAGAGTTGTCAGCCAGCACAGCGTTGGCAGCTTTCGCAGATGATCATGATGTGCTCACTGACTTACTTCGCCTGATGACAGAAGAGTTTGAAAAAGCATCTGACGATTTAATTCAAGGTTTCTCTGACCGTAATTTGGTCAAGATATTTAAAACACTGCACATCGTAAGAGGTACCGCACTTGACCTCGCCTTGCCGAATTTGGCTCGGATATCCAAAAACAATGAAAAGAAAGCACAAAATGGCATCGTTCCAGATTCAACCACACTGCAAGAAATACTCAATCTGATGTCTGTTAACATGCATCAGGCCAAGCGAATACTGGAATCTTTAGAAAATCAGAAAAATCGCAAAGCCGAGTAAAGCAAACGGGTTAAGTAAACTGAACATTAAATGCCCCTTTCAACAAAGGGGCATTTTTTTGGTAAACAGTGTGTCGTCACTAACCTCGGCTATCGATAGGTTCGCGTTACGCTTGGCTGCCCATATTGAGGCGGCATTGCTCCGAAAAAATCTGTAACACTGGCGCCAACATCCGCCAAGGTTTCGAGATCGCCAAACTCAACACCATTCAAACCCTGCTGGTATACCAGTACAGGGACAAGTTCACGAGTATGTTTCGCATGGCCTATAAAGGGGTCATTTCCATGGTCAGCCATGACAACAAGCATGTCATCGCTTCCCAATGCGTCAATAACCGTTTGCAAGCCTACATCAGACTTCCTCAGTACGTTCCAATAACGTTCAGGATCCTGCTCATGACCGCACAAATCTGTTTCTTGGATATTTGCACAAAAAAAGCCTTGGGCCGTACTGGCAATATCGTTCACCAGCAGTGAGAAGACAGTTTCGGTATCGACAACCGACTTATAGGATTTACCGTCATCGTTTTGCACAATATCTGCCACTTTCCCATACAAAAAAGTCGGTACGCCAACTTGGGTTAACTGGTAAGGCACTTGTGTTTTTTCATCCACACCAAACCCTAGATGTTCAACCTCAAACCCGCTTTTATAAACACCGGACTTAGGGGCATTCACACCTATATATTTCGCTTTTCCAGTTACATCTCTTTTTACTTCTATAGCGGAAAGCAAACATGCTACGCCATCTACAAAACCCCCAAATGCGATATTTCGGCTGACACGGTTTGCTTTTCTGACAACACGACCAATCCGTTTTACTTCATCAAAGCTCATCTCGTTGAAGTTTGCAGTCAAATTGTAAACTTGCCCCAAATCAGCTTCTAAGTTATCTCCGATGATCAAAGCACCATTCACAAGCAAAAGAGAAAGCCCTTCACGTTCGATACTTTCAACCTTATAACCCTGTTTAACCAATGCGTGAAAAACGCTATCGATAGATTCGCTGAATGGCATAACCAAAGGTGGCACCGGCCGTGTCCCCATGATTTCTTGATGCCCCATAAAGGTATCGCAGCCTTCGTGCATCAATAATGCTCTCCCCCAATTTGCTGATGCATTGGGTTTCATCGCAGAATTCACACCTTCCAATGTATTCATCAGCCCGAGGCGTTCTAACGTTACGAGTTTTCTCTCCGAATAATGACTGATAAGCTTCGCGGCTGTGTTGGCTCCGCGATCCTGAGGGCGGAGCCTTGTGACATCTGGCATTTCTCCGATGCCAAAGCCATCCAAAACGACGACGATAAACTTTGACATCCTGTCACCTTTCTATTTGTCTTCCTTGTGTATCAAACAACCCCACGACTTTAGGCGCAGATGTGGAAATCCCTTCGACCAACGCAACGTCACTACGCGTGACAAAGAGCTGTGTTCGAAACGCCATAATTACGGGTGCGCTAATGTCCGCTTTCCCTGCTAGTTGAAAGTAGTAATCGATACTGGCTGAGTCGTTCGGGCAAACGGGCAGGAAATCGCCTGTACTCGCCTCACTGTTAAAGACAAGTGCACCTTCAACATGACTGCGGCCGTAATTACCCCCACCAAAGCAATAGGCTTTCCCTTGATGCACATGAGAAACTTCGGTGACATAAACCATCGCGACGGATTCAGGTTGGCTGGCATCAACATTGGCAGGTGTCGTACCTGTGAGCGCATGTCCTGGCTCTCCGTGCGTACCACCGTGTTGCCGAATCATGGCGATCGTTTCGCAGCTTGTTGCCGAAGGATAGTTCCGATGTGTAATCGAAATACCTTTTTGGGCCAGCCGTTCAATCGCTTGTTTTGCCGTGGTTAGATTGGCAGTAGGACGGGTTTTTTGTGCATCCTGATCATAGAGAAAACAGGGAAAGTGGGTAATACCAGTAACATTAAGATTAGGAAGCGCGGTAATACGCTCAACCACTTCATCTAACGCACTAAGATGAAAGCCTGATTCTTGATTCGGATACAGATGATCACCGTCTTGATAGAACTTCAGCATAATGCCTTGTACGACGCCACACTCAACGGCGACTTGTGATATCTCACGGGCTTTTTCAATGGAGTACACCGTGATGATTTCAGGTTTTACCTCACTGATTAGCCGCGTCAGAATATGCTTCGGTGGTTGAACCAAATGACCAACGTGAGAAATTTTTATCCTGTTTTTGTGTAAGCTCAATGCTTCTTTAAAATCAACGCAAACCGCCCCTTCATACCCACACTCATCAATTAGAATGCTTGCAAGCACAGGGTTTCTACCTATCTGCTTTGTCATTGCAAATAACTTTATATCGAGCTCGTCTGCTTTTTGTTTGATTTTTTTAGCATTTTCTCTAAACCGATCGACATCAATTACATAGGTATCCGGTAAGATTTCGCCCTGACGCAATAACAATACGGCACTCTGAATCAGTTCTGAGTTTTGTTTTTTTAGTGCCTCAAGAAACATAGTTATTCCTTTTTTCATATGCGTAAAAGCAGCCCATATGCCTTACGGGGGAACAAAGGATATGGGCTGAGTATCGTGGTTATCATGTTCAGTCCGTTACACGGCAAACAAACCAAAAACATGAAACACATTGAGCACAATGCCCGTTAGAATGGCTGCGACTGCTGGGGCTGCGATTTTCAAAACGGGACGGCCCATCACTTCATTCAGGAAGAACAACATGGCGAAAATCGTCAAACCTGTGGTCGAGCCCATCTTCATCACGGCAAGCACACCGCCAATAAGGAGTGCGAATTCCATCAGGGTATTCATCGCATCACGAATGTTATCTGATGCATTTCGAATGGAAGGAAATTGCTCTAGGAATCGCCCAATACGACGAAGCAGGAATACTTCAACACAAATAGTCAATGCGCCAAGGAGCGCTGCGATCGGAATGTTGGGTGATAAATAGCCGACAACGAAAACAAACGTCATGCCGACGACGCCATATACACCCGTGGCCAACGCGGTAGTCGCGATAAGGGGAATAAATCCAAGGCCGCGCATTAGTTCTGATAACGCGACCTGTTGTATCGCCGCCTCTTGCGCCATAGGATCGTCAAGCTTGTATGCTTCAGCCAGCGAATAGATTGACACTTCAGAGCCTGCAAAAAAGCCTGCGTTAGACACTGCGGCTATCAATGCCCCCGTTACCGCTAAAAACGGTACATGTTTCATAATGCGTTTGGTGCGTTCTTCGAAAATGCTGTGAAGGCCAGACATATCCGGCGGCGCGATGCCGTTTTTCTTATCTTCAATATCCCTGTAAATCGCCGTACCAACCAGCATCAACATGCCGACAAAAATTTGAATAGATTCGGGGTAAATAGCTGTAAATTTGATGGTCAGCAAACGTGATAGCAAAATAACAACAGCTGCGATTGCGCCCGCCTTCCATCCAAACTGATTAAAAATCGCAAGCAGTGGGAACAGCGCAAACGCGGTAATAACGGGTGTGCCCAATTCGCCCAAAGCACCCAACGCATCAACCGGTAATCCAGTGAGCACCGCGTTGACACCTGATAATGACGTGACAACCAATACGCCCCAGAGTCCACCCGCCAAAGCTGCAAGCCAACGGCTGGCGATCATAACGCCAAGAATGTCTGTCGGTAAAAACAGGAGCCAAGGGTTAAGCAACCCTGTTGATAAAGTGAAAGAAATACCGACGGATGCAACAAAACCAATAGATAAACCAAAAGCGACCGACCCCGCATCACGGCGAGTCATATTCCCCTCAAACAACTGAGGAAGTACTGGACGGATACCATCATGGAAAACCGCGGCACTCATGTTTGCAATAAGTGCCGTCATCGCACAAAGCGCTGAAATCAAACCTAACTGCACAAAGTCCATACTATGTCCTTACCACTGATGCGCTAATTGTTTGATAAACATGGGAATAGCATGCTCAACATGTTCAACAGACAGGCCAAACGCGACTTTACCCTCGCTGATGAATTTTTCGATTTCTTCCGGTTTTGCTTTGATGGCAGGCTTTGCAATGGTGCAGCTTTGTGCGAAGCCAATGATAGCGATCGCCATAGAAAGCGCAGCACCCGCCCCTGTGTTACAACATCCGATGAAGTAATCGAGCTGACCCGATTTCACCTTCATGGCTGCATCCATATCGTTGAGAATGTGGCATTCGAACATGCCCGCGGCACTCGCTTCGATCTCTGCTTTTATCTTTTCTCGCTGCAAACCAGCGATCCCAATCTTCTTCATAAAACATCCTTAATTTACAAATGCATTCGGGGGTGAATACACAGCTTGCAACGATAGAACTGAAGGCTCCCCCTTATCCAACAGCGGAATTTCGCCTTCCGACAAAAAGATTTTTTAACTTCATTATTTTGAGGATTAAGGGCAATAAAAAAGCAATTTCCATTGCTTTACGTGAGCCACAAACGCGATAACCCGCAATCCATAGCCTATACTTCAATATATTGAAGATAACGTAATGCCTATTTGATGAAAAAAAAACCAAGATTTTCTGGTTGTGTGACTTATGAGATGTTTATTTAACCAATTGCGCGTTCAAAAGAGAGCCAATTGTCGGATTTGTTGCGCGACGACATGCGTATATTGGAAGGCGGAAAAACAAAGCGGCCTCGTCTACCTAAACCACATAAGGGTGTATGCGAATAATGGAGAGATGAAGAAAAGCCCGACGTATCGGGCTAAACAACGAAGACTAAATATCAATGGGCGGTTGTTTTCGCATGTCATCGAGAGAACTTCCCATACGAATGGGATCCCTGAATGACTCTCGTTCATAAACACTTTCAGTAAATTCAAGTGCGTCGTAGAACACCCAACCTTGTAACGACAACTCGCTTGCGATTTCGAGCTTATTTTTCCCAACGTTATGCATATCGATGACAACGCTGGTGGCGTCTCTTTCACTCATATATCCTCCTCGATTTGTCGGGAAGTCTCCATCAAACCATAGGTAGGATATTGGATTCTCGTTGTATCAAATTTCCGACAATGGATAAGACTATATCTCGAATGCAAAGCTACCTTTCACCCGTTCGCACCTCTTCTCTCTTGTTATCACCTAACTCTCTGACTTTTTGTTGTTATTTGAATCGGTTCACTGCAGAGCACCACACAGAGAGGATATGATAGAACGATCTTTCTAAGGATAAAGAACCCACAGTGGATGTAATCATTAATAACGAGACCGCGTTGACGCTCTCATCGGAAAACACCCCCGAAGAAGAGGCGGCAAGCATTGTCGAGAGTGTTCAGAAACTCCGTCGTTGCAGTTTGGATCCTATATCTGTAATCACTGAGTGTTTGGAAAGCGACAAACCCAACGCAAAGCATCAGGCGCTTTCGCTTATCACTGCCTTAGCTTTTGAACAACGCATCCTTACTCACGCTGATTTAAGTGAATCGGTTTCCTTGTTTTGGAACCCCGTTACACAGGATATCATCAAGTTTAATCCCAATGAGGAGATCGTCATTTCGCTGCATCGATCCATGGGAAACCCTATATCCGCTAACTATACTGCCAATGAGTTCATCACCTTTGCGCTTCAGGCCATGGAGATGACAAGTCACAATTTCGTGGCTGAAGATTTGCCAGACTCTGCGGTTTTATTTCATGCAATAGGTATTTTAGCCAAAACGAACGGTTGTGCTTTAAATACACAAATCATGAAAAACTCAATCAACATCGTGATGTCTGAAATGTTTCCTGTTTTGATAGATGAACTGTCTCAGCCTGTATTTATCGAAGAACATTTGCAATCTACGCACTAACACAAATATTGATGCCCGAACTTGTCGGGCTTTCTGCACAAGCCTGAGAAAAGCAAAATTAAACCCATTTCATTGAACCCCACATAAATAGGTTAATTGTCGATATTTATCTAAGACTTGCCTCAGCACTATGCAACATATAAACCTTAGCAACGTAACATCAACACTCTAATTAATCAGACAGCATCGGCTGGACAGTATATATACAACAAAATAAGACATCACGTGACCAATTTTTAATATGCAGCTACACTTCCACACCCTAAACCTGCACTCAACATCAACTCACACACCAATGCCTTGTAAAGTTATTTTACACAACATCATGCGAATTAAATCTTAAGTATCTGTATTTAAAGGTGTCAATTGAAGCAATTAGAAATGACATAACAACAATAATAAAATATCACATTTGAGACATCTTGTTTGTGAGAAAAAGAGGATACTCTAGAAAAAATAGAGTTCATTGAAGAAATACAAACATCCAATGAAAAGGGTTTAGTCTTTAAGAAATAAAGCCACAACCCACTCTATATTATAAAAAATAAGAAAAAAGGACTGTAAAGACAATATTTATACGTGTTGGGATAATTAGTATTTACGTTTCACTGCTAATTTTTCATAACTCCTTTTACATTTCCGTAATTGGAGGCGCGAAAACATGAATTTTTGGTATAAATCGGCAATTTAATTTTGAGCCGACAACCAGAATTATCATGTTTTTATTTTACTTATTGTTTGTATTACAGAAGGTTAATGGCGCTTCTTCGTGTGTTCGGTAATGAAACTGACAAGTCTGGTTTTACGTTCAGATTCACCGACGTTATTCAAATTAATAACGCTTTTAAATAAGCCATAAAGAAGCAGACAACTGCAATGGAAGGAAAAGACAATGAGCGACCCGAAGATCCAACAGTTTCAAAATGTTATAGACAGTGGTGCACTGGCTTTGTTGCTTAAATCGATGGAACTAAATCTAGAAGCTACGATCTGATCGGCTACACCCATCAATCGTCGTAGTCTCATGTCTAAACCTCGTTACAAAACAACTAACTGGAAGCAGTACAAC
>NZ_FUXU01000119.1 GCF_900167155.1 Enterovibrio nigricans DSM 22720
GTCGAAAATATTATATGAACCGCACAGGTGGATGGCAATTTCATGGTTGGCAGAAAATCGCCAACATGGACTGTCACTTTAATCTGGTTCAGATAGCCCAAACCCCAATTAAAAGGCATGTGAAAATCATAAGCAAAGCTACGCCTTACGATCCCTTCTATGAACCTTACCTTAAAGAGCGTAAGCCAAAGAAACTGGGACGAAACTCGTGGTTTGATCCTGTCTTAGCTGCATTGTGATTGCTGGGTAACGTAACACGCCTTAGCGGAGGCTTGAGCCGTATGCAGTGAAAGTTGCACGTACGGTTCTTAGGAGGGCGGCACTTGGTAACAAGTGTCGCCTATCCGACAGATCGTTAAGCTCACACCAGTCTCTATACACTTCAAACAACCGCTTTTTGATGCGATATTCAGTCTGGTCTTGTTTGTTGAGCAACGCATAAATACCGACTTGCAGATCCAGATCCTTGGTTTCTGCCAGCTTCATTACCTGATATTGGATCTTGGTGTAAGTCTGAATAAGATCCTCAATCACATCACACCAATACTCAAAATCATCATCCATCAAACCCAGTGCTCGCCAGAAAAATGCAAATCCATGCTCATAAGCGTACTTACGGACCGCAATCACACGAATTTCTCTGAGTGCCAAGTGCAATGCTGACAGCGATAGATCATCTACACCTCGAAGATGCGCATTGAAAATCTGGCGAATAGCACTGGTCAGCGGGTTATCTTCTGCGATAAAGCAGGTTTCAAAATATGCCTGAACATCATTATCATTGGCATGTCTTAGCCAGTTCTCATTGATCAGGTAGCCACCAGCAACCGTGGGTTGGGAAATGGCGTTATAAATCCTTCCGGCATCCAGCTCTCCTTCCCAACGAAAGTCAGGGTCAAACATCATCAGCTTTGTCGGGTCGTCGGTGTTTTCTAGCATCACGTAATGTGGGAATGGATTTTGATTAAATTTGTTTTCACGCTCAGGAAGTTGATACATATCCAACATAACCATCAGATGCTGGTCGCTCGACTTCGTATCTAGTAGCCCTTGCAGCACGAGGATGTTGTCTTCCTTGGCGAGACCTTTGTCATACCATGGCTCCAGCGCCACACCATACAATTTCTCGAACCAATCACGGAAGTCACCGTGATCAACATCGTCTGAATGATAGTGAAGTTTAAAGTTCTCACTGATGGAAAATGTCGCATCCCAAACGCCAAAATAAAATGGACGATGATCGATACCTTTTCGTTTGAGCGATTCACAGACACAGCTGACAAAGCAGTGCACTTTTACATCTTCAAATTCTTCTTCCTGCGGCACAGCGACTTTTGGCCTTGCACTGCCTATCTGACAAAGAAAATCCGCAAGGCTTGATACGGTTGCATAATCTGCTGCCGTGATATTTTGTTCAGGAACACTCAAACCAAGATCGAGTTCAAGGTGCAAAATCAACTGCAGCACCAACACCGAATCCAAATACAGATCTTCGTTAAGTCTGGCCGACTCACTGAAAGCATGCATATGCTTATTCTGCATGTTGCTATCCAGTACCTGACGGATAGCCGCTATCATGGTTTCCTTTTTCATCTCGCCTCCTAACCCAATGCTGGAATGGAAATTTTGCTTTGAGATAACGCCTTGCGGTTTACTTTTCCATTGGGCATCTTCTCGATAATGTCACATTGCTCAACATCTACTGGTAGTTGAAACGCTGCCAGACGCGTACTACACCAGTAACGAATACGGCTCGGTTCCATGCTGATATCAGCGACAAACCGCAGGCAAACTCGCTCTCCAGAAAGGCTGTCGGAACGCTTGAATACCACTGCATCAGAAACTTCTGGCATTTCCATCACCACGTTCTCTACATCTTGTGGATACACGTTGAGCCCTGAAACATTGATCATGTCATCACATCGAGAAACGAAACAAAGCAGTCCGGCCTTGTCGAAATATCCCAGATCTTGCGTGTGAACAACTTGACGTCCTTTTGTCACCACAATCTCTTTGGGGGTTGATACATCGTTACCGGCCATAACCTTCACATGCGGTAAGGGCGTACCAATGTGATTCGCCATTTGAGTATCCATATTCACTGCAATACACCCGACCTCAGAGCAACCATATTGTTGAAATACATACTGAGCGTTCGCTTTGAGTGCATCAAACCAGGCTTGTGGAAGTACGGTTCCCGATGTCATGACCGCATGAAGTTGCTTTCCAACGGGATAGAGCTGAACCACGGAATGGATCAACGCAGGAGAGGATAAAAAGAACCACCACGCTGTTTAAGGTACAGACAAAGGGCAAGTACAACGGCCGGTTCTTCACTGCATATCGCATACCGCCTTCCTTCAGGCTGACCTAGCGCTGCAATAGACTCAAAGAGTTCAAATTGCTCAGTCAGATATTCCTGACCGAAAAATTCGTCATTGACGTAAAACATAATGTCCCTATTTTTTGTGATTTACTGCCTGGTGTTCAACGGTGCAACGCATTTGGGATGAGATGGTGACACTCCACCTTGCTTTGCAAGAGTTTTCGCGTCATCAATGACTCCGTTGAAATGTATTCTTGCGTGTGTCCCAGCGCCGAAAGCCTCTTGTTTAGCTCAGGATGCACCTTGGCATACTCTTCAAGCTGCTCAGACACTCGCTGCCAAAACGCGGATTCGTCCATCGAGTAAAAGCGCTCGATGAGGTGTGACACTTCTGTCAGGTTATAAATAAACAATGTATCCATCACGAGTTCGCGCAGTAATTCCACCGAGCTCATGGCGTAGTAGTCATCAAGAGGGGCATTAGCCAAATGGGGCTCCAACGACGTAAAGTCAGGAATAAGTGATGGGTCGCCGATAAAGCTAAGCGTGTATTCCACACTTTCATGGAAGTCGCGAATGAGAATCCTCTCAGGCCAACCATTTTTATGGACAAGCACTACATTCTGTCCGTGGGGCTCTATGCCAATACCATGCTTAACCAGCAAATGCCAAATGGGTATTACTACAACCGCGATCAACTTATCCAGCCACGCGATGAGACCGTGTTGTTCCACCCATCCTGCTATAAATAGAAGTCCATCTCGCTCAATCATCATGAGTGCATTAAAAGGCACGGCTGATTCACCCGCTTTTAACTGGCTTGCGACGCTTTCTCTCATAATGACAGCGAGTTGCCCAGCTTCCGGTGATGTTTCTACATCCATATAACTAGCCTGAAATCGGGCTCCCGCGTATTCATTTAACAGGGAGAGATTTGATAACTCCTTATCGCTAGCGATGACGTTGTGCAGCCAAGTACTCATTAGTGGGTTAGGGAGTTCACAGTAGATAGCCTGCTCATTTTCAGCGACAAGCTCATCGACATCGTGAACGCGTGTCATTAAGTTGGCTTTGGCAGGAATGGTGGCGCGTGTTAGCAGACGATCTACAAACATTTTTCCAGCACCTGAGAGTGAGTACTGCATTGCTGCGAGGCGCTGTTGAACGAAGCTTAGGAGAATCCCCTCATCTACCAGCCCATCAGCCCCCATGC
Source organism: Enterovibrio nigricans DSM 22720 (assembly GCF_900167155.1). Classification (GTDB taxonomy): domain Bacteria; phylum Pseudomonadota; class Gammaproteobacteria; order Enterobacterales; family Vibrionaceae; genus Enterovibrio; species Enterovibrio nigricans. Next base: position 3,540 of record NZ_FUXU01000119.1, read on the forward strand.
GACCAATGATTGAAAATAAATGGTTGATCATTAGGTAGTAAGCAAAACGATCGCAGATGATCTCGTCATCAAAATACAATGAATCAACAGTGACAGATTCAGGCTCCATAGCGGCCAGGTAGCTTTGATAGGCCTTGGACAAATAGAAGCCTTGATTGTCTCTGAAGTAGTAGATAGACGGGTAGCCGCCAATCAACCGCATCACGCTATTTTGCTGGTGAGCCTCCAATGCAATGCCATGCTCATCGTACAGCCGTATCATTGGCTCGATGGCACACTCCCAATACTTGGCAAACCACTTAATAGCAATGCGGGTTTTCGATGAATTATCCGATGCCGCAATATCTGAAATAATATCGTCAAGCATTGATGCCTCGTTGGGAAGCGGCGCCTGAGTCAAAGCTGCAATCGTTATGACATCGCTACTTTCAGCCTCTGAAAATGGATTCTCTCGAATGATAACCTCAAAGCCACTTTCACTCAGTCCGGGTAGCGACAAGGTGATATATGCAGGATCAGTGATCACCTTGAAAAAGGATAGAGTGTACCAAAGCCTGTTTTTTTATAGAGCGTTGCCATAACCACACCAGCATCAAGCTCCGCGCGCTTATTCACGCGCAGTGAGTTGGTGATTTTTACTGGAAGGGAGAATTTATACATCCATTGCAGATCAGCATTGTAGAGGGAACGTACTGATGAGGTCGCTGTAAATCGTTTTCCATGAGCACCAAGATCTATGACCTTTTCTTGGTCCATCAATGATTGAACGAAGTCTTGATGAAGCAGCCATTGAGCCTGAAGAGGGTGCATCGGCAGCACGACATGATCTGCGGGTACGTTGCTTGGAATCCATAGAGTCGCGTTGATAATATCTTCCGCTGAAACCGTGATCGCAGAACGTTGTCGAACCAAATCACGAGACACACTAAAGTAGTGCAACTTAAATTGGCCTTTTAGCTCGGGAGCGTAATATTGGTGATGGTAGCCCAACATCCCTTGTCGACTTTTCGGGGTAGGATGCTGCCAATGACCAAAGAGTAATGCTTGTTCTGCGTCGATGAACTGCAAACTCCGACGCGATAGGTCATGCCATCTCTCAGAAATGTACCTAGCCATCAACTGGTGGCTTTCCAATACACGTTGGATAAACTCATATTTGTATTGAGTTGTGCTACCCGAACTGGCGTAGTACAAAGAATCTATCAGCTGTAATTGCCCTTCGAGAAAAGAAATGCAGTTGAGTTGTTCCCCACTTCTCAAGTAAACGCCTTTAAATGAATGGCAACCAACTTGCGTTCGATAATCAATCGAAGCTAAGAGACTTTGGGAAGAATGGCGAAGCGACACTTCAACAATTGCGCCACTCATGTTTAATGTCGAACCATGCCAACACAGTTCAGCACGAGGCTCATTGCTCCAAGTCCCTGCATCCACTTCTTTGAGATATGCATTAAAAAAGGCTTGAAAGGATGCTTTTTCGGCAGTTTCTTGTGCGTTTATACTCACGATATCCTCGCCTAACTCTCCGCAAGCGCCACGTTCCATGCGCTTTAACTGACAAGACTGAAGATCCTAATTGATATTAATTATCATTTCACTAAAAGTTACCATTGTTACATAACCCACGAAGGTGGGTCTCAGAATCCAAGCTGCTGGCTAGAAAGGTGTGTTTCTATCCTGCAAGATGACGCAATCTGTCTTTGAGTCTATCTGTGTATGAGCGCTGAAAATCGTGTCACCCAATCCTCTATTATTCCCACATTCTTTTATTTCGCTGTGCCATCTCTATTGGGACTATTAGCGATATCCAGTGCCAGTATTGTCGATGGTATTTTTGTCGGTAGATACTTAGGATCGGATGCGTTAGCGTCAATTAACCTGTTGATTCCCTACTTTACTTTTATGTTTGCCACATCGCTGATGGTTGCAATAGGGGGGACGGTCAAAGCAGGAAAGTACATTGGTGAGAAAAACTACCAAAGTGCAAATACGGTCTTCACGCAGTCTATTCTCTTGGTGCTTGGGTTTACCATTCTAATGGCGATCTTGACGGGGTTATTTACCGACACGCTGTTTGAACTCCTGGGTGCGCCCGACGACATTCATCCGATCATGGCGAAGTATTTTCGTGTCATCTCCCTATGTCTCATTATTCAACTGAGTTCGCTGGTGCTCTACTATTTTGTCCGCGCAGATGGATTTCCGGTGTTGGCGACTGTTTCACTCACCGTTGCGGCAGCGACTAACGTTGTTCTAGATATCGTTTTTCTAGGTTATATGGGGTTAGGTATAGAGTGGGCGGCTTGGGCAACCACAATTGCCCAACTCCTTCAGATTCTGACGTTATCTGCCTTCTTTTTTAATCCAAAACGACAGTTAACATTGTCGATTTCAAAAATGAAGATCAAGGTTCTCTTCTCATCCTTGCTCAATGGAAGTTCTGAATTTATCAATGAGATATCAGTGGGCATCGTCATCCTCATCATTCATTGGCTATTAGTGGTTGAGGGTGGACATTCGGCGGTAGCGGGTTTTTCTGTTGCCAACTATTTACTGTTCTTCAGTATGATGGCGTACTACGGTATTGTGGATGCTATCCATATTCTAGTTAGCCAAAACTACGGCGCAGGGAAATGGCTGCGTATTCGCCAATTTATGATGATGGCCGCTACCTGTGTGCTGGTAATAAGTCTTGGTTTCGTATCTCTGGCAAAAAATGGGGCTGAGGTTATTACCAATGTGTTCTTTGCAGATGCTGTAAACGCCTCGTCTACACAGGCTGCGTTTTACATCAGCATCATTTGGCCTTGCCTGCTATTTAGTGGGTTTAACGTTTTAATATCAGCTTATTTCACTGCGATGCAAAAACCGATTCAATCGTTGTCCATCGCTTTAAGCCGTGGATTAATCCTTCCCGTATCTTTGCTGTTTACCTTTGCTTTTCTCACTGAAAGCTTACATTTTCTATACGCGCTTCCTTTTGCTGAGGCCATAACTCTACTCGTTTCGCTGACCCTATTTGTTGTACAGCAAAAAACACCAAGGTTATCGATGACTCAAACTTGAAAATACAATATGGAATTACCTGCCGAAACCACACTGTTTACCATGTATACAAGGATGCTAAACCATACAAGTTTGAAATGGATGATAGATATTAGTTAGCACTATGAGCAAAGAGAGAGAAAAGAGAGAAGTGAACGCTTCTCTCCTTCTATATTCCATGTTATAGCAAAGATAGTAGATTTATTTTTTCCACTAATTCATTTGCAATCATTTCATGCTCAACCACCGTCGGATGCCAATTACATCCCAAATACTCTGCATCATAGAAATATGTATATACTTGGTTAATGTTTCTGTCAGCGACTCGCTGCTCCAATTCCTCAATCATTCTTGAGTATTGAATTTTAGCCATGATGATAACAGGCACATCCCCATAACGAGAACGCTGCTCTAGTATAAAATCCACGTAACGCGTCAGCCAAGCCTCGTTGAACGCCTCCTGAGTTGGCCAAGGCTCGTGTGGATGAATTGAAGTGCCTAAATCATTCCCGCCAAGATTAATCACAACCAGATTAGGATGACGGTCTTCCCAATCTTCACTCCCCCCCCCCCCAAATAGCACCCGACTTGTTCTGGTAGTACGGCAGATTGTGGTAGGAGTCAGTACCGTTCCAATTACGTAACAGTCCAAGTCCAGAGTAAGCAACCAAAGTGCGACTAGCGTCGAGAGCTTTGGCAGTTAGTGAAGCATAAGAAACCCTTGCATTAGTCGTTTCCTGGATCTCTGCATTTGTACAGACCCGTGTATCAGATTCATTTCCATAGCCTGTCGTGATGGAGTCCCCAAAGAAAAGTAAGTGCGGTTGTTGCTTCCAAATACCTTGGACATGTCCAATCACATCAAAGGAGGAGATACGTACCATCGCATCGTGGTTCTCATTTCGTTTCACAAGCTCTACAGTTACACTTTTGTTTTCAGAGAAGCTTAATACTTCATAGGAATGCATACCAATAGATGTTCCTAAAATATGGCTTTACTTCCCATTGTCAACGCCGACTTAAAACTGATCCACTTAGCGACGCTATCGCCGAAGTAAAATTGACCCACCCATGGTAGTTATCCCTGCCTCTCCGATTCATTTTGTAGAACGGTTGGCACTGTCCCTAACGCCCTTTTCCCTTTTAGCGGCTTTGTTGCTTAAATCGATGGAACTAAATCTAGAAGCTACGA
>NZ_FUXU01000120.1 GCF_900167155.1 Enterovibrio nigricans DSM 22720
ACGCTCAAAAAAGACGACGGCCTGAATCTGGATTTAATGACACTCGCCAAACTGATTAGCTCCCGAGATTTACGTGCTATCGGTTTACCCTCCGACTTGCCCTCGCACCTCAACGAGTTCTTGCTCGTCAGTCAGGCGCACTGTCAGGTGATTGATACCGTCATTGCCAGCATGGAGAAACAACAGGAGCTGCGTGATGCTGAGAGTACCGCCCAATAAGGCCATTACAGGCTATGTCCCTTGCCCTGAGTGTCAAACGCCGTGCGGTGTCCTCTTCCCCAAAGGAGGACGGCGACGCTTCACCCCTTACCTAAGCTGCGACACCTGCAAGGTCACGATGCAAACCAATGACATTAAGCCTTACATTGTCAGCCGCTATATGCCCACCCTTGATAGCTATGCGGCGAAATACGAGGTGGATGTCAGTAAGGAGCAAGAGCAACTTGCGGCGAACCGCTGGACGGAGAACCCAGATTTGTATGCCGCGCGAATAAAAGGCATGGATGACGAGCAAGAGAAAGCACTGAAAGACGTGTTAGACCCCGAACTCACTGAGCACGACATCATGCCCTTGCCGCCCGTGACCATAGACAGCGCGACACAATCGGTTGTGGGTGAGTCTGACAAAACATCATCGACCACATCGACCACATCGACAGACACACAGGTAACGAAAGGGGACGATAAGCAAGGCGAAGAAGGCAACAACGCGGGAGAAGACACCAGCACAGGAAACGCCGTCACTGTCTTGTTCGTTATCGGTGGCCTTGCCGCCCTGACTTACGGCGGCTATCGCCTGTATCGCCACCTTAACGACAAGGAGGAAACCTACCGTGACTGAGACCCACACCACAAAGGGGGCAACGCCGCCCCCTTTCTCTTTAGATGACACCACCTTCAGTGATGACCTCCTAGCTGACATTGAAGCCCTTGAGCCTAGTCAGCCTAAAGAGAGTGACGACACAAAAGACAAAGACTCGCAACGCCATGATGCTTCTTCCCACGCCCTCACTGGCAATAAAGGAGAATTAGCCGCAAACGGCCTTGTTGACCTGATTGAAGTCAGCCTCAAAAGCTTTGTGGTCAAGGACTTTACCCTCTCACCTGAGCGTAAAACCCTTATCGTGGACAACTTCACGCCCTTTTTTAACAAGTACGACGGGACGGTCGTTAATCTCTTTGGGCGGTACAAGGAAGAAGCGCAAGCGGTCTTTGCCTTGTCGATTCTGGCGTTCTCTGTCTGGGTATGTATCAAAGAAGCCAAAGCACAAACACAGCCAAACCCTGAGCAACGGGACAGTGATACGCCAACCGTTAACAGCAAGCCTTCCCGACGTACCAAACAGACAAAGGACAGTGCAGAGCATGGCGATAAACAGTAACCCGTCACTCAAAGCACGGCACATGCTTTTTTCTGCCACCACAGGCGGCGGGAAAACCACCGCCGTGCATCAACTGCCCCAACTGAACAAAGCGCGACGTATCGCGCTTTATGACCCCTATGATGCCTATACCCAATTAGGCAAAAAAACCGTCATTAAAACTTACTCCCTGAAACACTTCGCGTTTGCCTTAGAGAAGGCCATGAAGCAAAAGAAAAGCTTTGTGGTGTCCTTGTGTCGTACCTATGGGGGAAAAGAGCTAACACTGTTTGCCCGTATCGTTTGGGCGCTGGCTGACGGGAACAAAGAGCTGCATGTGGTCATTGAAGAGTTGATTGGCTCCATCGTCAGCCCCCAGACACTCAGTAAACCCGTTGCCGAGCTTTGGAACGGTGGGCGACAGTTTGGGTTGGTCATGTATGCCTTGTTCCAACGTCCGCAAGAAGTCCCTAAGACCGTGGTCAGGCAATCCCAGTTTAAGTGGATAGGCAAACAAGACGCGAAAGCAGATTGTCGTTACTGGAGTGCAGAAATTGATGTGCCTATAGAAGACATTGACCGTTTACAGGATTTGGAATATTACCTCAAAGAGAAAGGCGCAGCCCCTCAGTACGGCAAAATCGCCTTACCAGATTAACCCCGATATTTACCTCAATGAGACCTATAGGTTTACACAAGCCTATAGGTCTCGACCGTTTACCCCACGCCTAACGCCTTCGATACCCGTTTCAAACCGCAGTTCTAGGGGTATCAGACCTATAGGTTTAAACGCGCCAAACGCTCGTCTAACGCACCTTAACGCTCTCGATACCCGTTTCAAGCCGCGATTCATGGGGTATCAGACCTATAGATTTACATGCGCCAAGCACTCGTCCAACACACGCTTAACCTCCTCGACACCCGTTTCAAACCGCGGTTCTAGGGGTATCAGACCTATAGGTTTAAACGCATCAAGCGCAGCCTAACACTTCAATTAATCATCGCTGGCACATTTATGCCCCAAAACGTGCTTCGAAAATCTCCCGCTAGGGTTCGAAAAGGTGAATTTCAACTTACCAAAACTAATCTTAGTTCCTTCATTGATTGATCAAGAACACACGTCCACCACTTTCTGAACACAAATCAATTAACTTCATCCGTGATGAGATCAAAATCAAGCCTTCCTATATGTCCTTTGTGGTACTTTCATGCCGGATAAGTTGGGCAGTAGTTAAGTGTGCGAAGGGGGGGTATAGAAATATTCCATCTGAGCATGAATGACATTAGCCTAATGCACTGTATTTATTCAGTATTTTATGGGTGGAAGGAAGTGAAAGATTTGATTGATGATGATTTATTCATCCAAATAGAAGGTCATTTGAAGTGTAGTGAGCTTAGTTGGCTGCTGGGTGCTGGAATTAGCTTCGATGCCAAATTGCCACTGATGTATCCGTTGACTAACAAGGTTAAAAAGGATCTAAAAGCTGGTAGCAGGGAAATTTACGACAAGATTGTTTCTCCTCTTTTCACTGAGCTTTCGGCAGACTGTCATATCGAGCATATTCTCAGCCATTTAGGTGACTATGCAGCTTTGGCTGAGAGGAGCAAAGACAAAAAGGTCAATATCAATAAAACTGACATCGTGTTAGATGAACTTATTAAAGCGCATGGCTTAATTCTTGATTCGATATCAAATGTAATCAGGTCTGGTTACGTTGAAGGCAAGAATGGAGAACAGGATCAAGAAGGTACGTTATCTAAACCAATAGTAGAAATTGACTCTCATCTAGATTTTATTGATGCTTTATTTAATCACGCAGGTGCTGGTATCTATGAACGTAGAAAGTCCGTAAATATTTTTACTACTAACTATGACACATTATTAGAGGATGCTCTTGCCCTTAACAAAATACCATACTGGGATGGGTTTTCTGGTGGCGCACTAGCTTATAGAACTCAAAGATATGGAGAGCCAGTACCTATTAGTGGTCAACGTGCAAACTTAATTAAAATGCATGGTTCTATCGACTGGTATCTATGTGATAAAGGATATGTTTGGAGAGTTAGAGACAATGACCTCTATCCAAAAGTTGACCGCAGAGTCCTTATTTATCCACAAGCAACAAAATACATTGCGACTCAGCAAGACCCATTTTCTGCACAGTTTGATCTATTCCGTAAGTCTCTTAACTCTCAAAATAGTAATGTTTTAGCCGTCTGTGGTTATAGCTTTGGTGATGATCATATAAATAACGAAATTGAATTTGCAATGTCCAAGGAAGATAACAAAACTGTGTTAGTCGCTTTTCTTGAGTGCCGGAAAGAAATTCCAAGATGTTTAGAGAATTGGCGCAGTTCTAGGTTTGGCCAAAGAGTTATTATTGCCTCACTTCATGGGATTTATGTTGGCGAAAAAGGTCCATTTGAAAGAATAGATGGCGAAGATTATTGGTGGACATTCAAGGGTGTCACATCAGTGTTAAAAAACGGATGTGAGGCATAGAGTATGTTTGTACCAACTGAAGAATTAAGAGTAGGACAAGTTGTTGAAGTATCTGGAACGAATATAAAAGTTGAAATATCTGATAAGGTTTCAGAGTTAACCAAAACTTTCAACGGTAGAGTTTACCCCATAGGTCAGATCGGGAGCATGGTAAAGATCCACTATGGTCGGAAAGTTATTTTTGGTTTAGTTACAATGCTTAGAATGCGTTCCGAAGAATTGTTAGAGGCAGGAATTCCTGTAAATACCGATTCAGATCAAAGGTTAATGGAGGTACAACTACTGGCTGAAGGTAGTTGGAATAACTCCCACGGAAAATTGAACTTTAAACGTGGCATAAAGACATATCCCCTACCTCAGCAGGGGGTTTTTTTATTAACGAACGAGGAGATTTCGTGTGTCTATCGCTCAGCGGAAGGGGATAGAGGGGAAAAAATAGATCCATTGGTTCCTTTTGCAGTCTATAGTGCATCAGAGTCTACTGCTTGCCGCGCTAACATAAACAAAATGTTTGGGATGCATTGTGCAGTATTAGGTTCAACAGGCTCAGGTAAGTCAGGAACTGTAGCTGCAATAATTCATAGCGTGCTAGAGCATAAAAATGAAGGGATGAATTTATCACCGCAGATAGTGGTAATTGATCCCCACGGAGAATATGGGCAAGCGTTCAGTGAAAGAGCTGTGTTGTATAGAGCATATGATATTGCAGCAGGTCAAGATGAACAAGAACGCATAAAACTTCCTTATTGGTTGATGTCGAGTGATGAGTTTACCAACCTTATCATAGGTAAAACGGAAAGAAGCGCCACAAGCCAAAACAATGTAGTTCAAAAGGCACTTGCCCACGCAAGAATGGTTGCTGCAGGCATTGTTAAAGCTTGCCCAAGTGAATTTGGCACTAATGCTTTGGATCACTTAGAGAGTTTCGATGACCCAGACCTCTGTGAAGGAAAAGACCCATCACATATATTAGAGTTTGATCGCGACAAACCAAGACCTTTTTGCCTCAATGAGTTCGAGAACCATATCCGATACATTCAGGGAGGAAGGTGGAATAATGGCAGCCATCAAACACAAACTCCATCAGCCTTGGCCTCTTCTCCCATACCTTCCGTTTTAGACAAATTGAAAGTCCTTCGCAGAGATACTCGACTTTCATTTATGATGAAGTGTTGGCAGGGAGAACAAGATCCAATAAAACTACATAAGGTGTTGAATCAATTTGTTGGTTCCCCTGTAGAAGAAATGAAAGATATTAGAATTATCGATATCTCAGGTTTACCGAACGAAGTTGCAGGTCCTCTAACTGCGTTAATTGCCAGATTACTATTTCAATATAAAGTGTTTCAAACTCAAGATGAAAAAGAGAAAGATCCTATTTTACTTGTATGTGAAGAAGCCCATAGATATGTACCAGATCACGGTGAGGCACAGTACGCAGCTGCACAAGGGGCTATCAGGCGAATCGCTCGAGAGGGTCGAAAATACGGAATTGGTTTAATGCTTGTAAGTCAACGACCAGCTGATGTAGACAGTACAGTTATATCACAATGTGGCACATGGGTCGTATTGAGACTGACAAATTCTGCGGATCAACAGCATGTTGCTCGGTTCTTGCCCGATGGGCTTTCCGGTATGGTTGGAGCGTTACCTATTTTATCTCAGCAAGAAGCAATATTTGTTGGTGAAGGATCGGCGCTACCGTCTCGAATAAGAGTTAGGGACCTAAACGATGAGCAATTACCAAAATCTAGTACAATTCCATTTGCTCAAGGTTGGGCTAGTGAACGCTTAGATTTAGAGCAACTCGAAGAGATATCCAATAGGATGTGTAACTAGCAGAAAATGTACAGTAGCCAGTTGCTCATATTTGCTACTCGCTGCGCTCTTAGTTTTAGAAAGGGCGCGGCGTTAGGCTATACAAGATAGTTAGGAACATATGGTATTAAAAAATAAAGAGTTATTTGATCTTCCTGTTTACAGGGTAGATGAAGATACCTACAACAGTGGACTTAGAGAGTATATCGAGTCAAACGGTTTAATGTCTCCAGAATATGCCCGTAAAGAATTTGGCGGAGATTGGCAGTACAATGAGGTTGTCGGCTTTTTAAGGTTCTACATTTCAGGAAAGAGACAAATTCGTTGTGAATATTGGCAAACGGATACTAAGCGAAAAATTAAAACTCGAAAGAAGCAGTTTGTGATGACTTCAGATAGTTTCTGTACACAGAACTTCAATCCTAGCGCAGACAATGACGAGCTAAAGTCAATGTTGTTAGGTTGTATTGAGCATTGCAGGGTAAACCTTCCACGTCGATACATTGATATGCGAATCTTTATGCAAACATTTGAATTTATTGATTGGAGGAGAGTGCTAACCTAACAAATATGAATAAGTGTCGCGCAGCCGACACTTTATTTGGGTGTTTAACAAGCACGTTTTCGATAAACGACATCATCACTTGCCCAACCTGAAGTAATCCGAAGTGGATGATTTAGAGCATAAGGTCTAACAGACTTTTGTCCATTTTTGGCTTAGAACATCAAAACACAGATAGAATAAAGCCGCCCAGTAGAGCGGCTTTCTATTGTGCCAAATACATCCAATCCCAAGCGATAAGACCGATATCAAATACAAGCAACAAGGCAATGATGACATCCCAACGTCGAATGAGCCGTTGCTCTCGCTGAAAAGCTTCTCTTTCCTCTACGTTCGTTGACATTGCATCCAGTGGCTCCTGTTGTTCTCTAATTAGCCGCATACACAGCGACACCCATATTTATCACATTTAAAAACAGAAAAGGCCGCTCAAACGAGCGGCCTTTCTTTTTGCATAGTTATGCAGAATGAGGTGGCAGGGGTGGAGAGATTCGAACTCCCAACACGCGGATTTGGAATCCGCTGCTCTGCCAATTGGAGCTACACCCCTATAAGAACGCCATTCTAGCGACATTTAGATAAATTGCTAGAAGATAATGCTTAAGAGTGTTCAACTGGACAGATATCGAACAATACTATGATTTTTCGGCAAGTTTTTGCTTATATTTATTAAACGCCATTAAGGCGATGACAGCCGGAGCAGCGACAGCGGTCGCTACAGCAGTACAAAGTAGTGTCATCTGAATTAAAGCAGATAAATCTCCCATCCTAGGATCTCCAAACGTCATCAAACATGTTCATAGTAACGCGACAAAATCTGCTGATTTATCCCAATAATGAGAAGGGCGCAAATAGAATACCAAAAGCATTAACCTCTATATATTTACATTCAGCTTGCCACAACACATTGTCGAATAAAACACACACAATGATAACACCATAAACACTTATAATTCATAGATATAATGAATATGTGATTTACGTCGCGTCAAAATTAGTAACTCTTTATCCATATTTCAATACAATTTAAAAATGGTTGATACAGTAAAATTTAAATGCTATCGCCCCAGCCTTTCAGTTAGGGCTTTGTATACATTGCTGAAATGTTGGACTGACGCAGAATCGAGACGCAAGCTGAAAGCGAGTGATAGCCGACGATAAAAAGCCCCGCTATTTCTAGCGAGGCTTCTTAATATATGACAGAGCGAATGGGCCGTAACGAGGACGCATAGTGGCGCACGGCCAGTGCTGGCAACTTCAAGGGCGCAGATAGCAAAAAACCTCAGCATTTCTGCTGAGGTTTCTTTAATAAATGGCGGAGCGGACGGGACTCGAACCCGCGACCCCCGGCGTGACAGGCCGGTATTCTAACCAACTGAACTACCGCTCCACACGGTGATAAACAGTATTCTGTCTATCCGATACTCGTCGTTCAATACGCGTATCTAAATTTGAAGCCTGGCGATGTCCTACTCTCACATGGGGAGACCCCACACTACCATCGGCGCTGTTACGTTTCACTACTGAGTTCGGCATGGAGTCAGGTGGGTCCATAACGCTATGGTCGCCAAGCAAATTTGTTGT
>NZ_FUXU01000121.1 GCF_900167155.1 Enterovibrio nigricans DSM 22720
AGCAAACTTGTTCTTCAATGTCATCGCAAAACGATATGAACAGGGCAGCGTGGTTGTCACAAGCAATTTACCGTTCTCACAATGGTCAAATGCGTTCGCTGATGACACCACACTCACGGCTGCACTGCTGGATCGACTGCTTCATCACTCTCACATCATTCAGATAAGTGGAGAGAGTTATCGGCTAAAAGGGAAAAGGGCGTTAGGGACAGTGCCAACCGTTCTACAAAATGAATCGGAGAGGCAGGGATAACTACCATGGGTGGGTCAATTTTACTTCGGCGATAGCGTCGCTAAGTGGATCAGTTTTAAGTCGGCGTTGACAGCTGATCACCTTACTGATTTTCTTGGGTACCGGTATTTCAGGTGGTAGCTATCTGATCCAGCTTTACTCTTTCAAACAAATTGGTGTTGAAAAAGCGACCATGGCTCTGAACTTAATGCCATTGGTTGGCTATGTGGTTGCGGTGTTGACGCTAGGGGAAGAGTTGGTATTCAGTAAAACAGTCATTGTTTCCATCATCGTGGTTGCACTCTATGTTTTCACAAAATATGAAAGTAAAGAGCCTGAAACGACATTAGAAACACAAAAGGTCTGATTTTTTAAACACATAATTAATCTAATAATGAAAACATTTCCCTACTCACTAGCGCCCTTTATGGGCGCTTTTTTTATCTCTGATAACGAAAGCAGTGTGACTAGGAAGGAAATTCAAAGTCGATAGATACAAAAAAGCCCCAGCATTTTTGCTGAGGCTTCGTTGTATTGGCGGAGCGGACGGGACTCGAACCCGCGACCCCCGGCGTGACAGGCCGGTATTCTAACCAACTGAACTACCGCTCCAATCTCTTATCAATCAGCTCGCAAGCTCATCGATGAAAAGTGGCGAAGGGATAGGGATTTGAACCCTAGGTGCGCTATAAACGCACGCCGGTTTTCAAGACCGGTGCTTTCAACCACTCAGCCATCCCTCCGTAGTGCGGCGAATAATATAGGCACTCTCAAACCTTGTAAATACCTATTTTTAAGCATTTTGTTCGTTCGGGCAGAATTAAACCATATCGCTTAAAAATAACCTGATTTCCGATTTAACCACAATCAATTGAAGGTTAATGAATAACTAACCTCCAACAAAACTCAGGCATCAGATTTCTAAAAGTCTAGAAACTCAAAGTCGATAGATACAAAAAAGCACCGCTATTTAAGCGGGCACGCCCAGTGGAGGCTTCGTTGTATTGGCGGAGCGGATGGGACTCAACGCGCCGGGCTTCCGGACGCGACCAAAGTGCGAAGCACTTTTTGGGGCGCGTATAAGAAAAAAGCCTGACGCTTTCGCATCAGGCTTAAATCGTTGGCGGACCGGTGGGAACGCCTAGTTCGGGCTGGCGCACCAGCGGGACTCAAGCCGCAGGCTAGTGAGAGTCCTATCCCCAAATTCAATGTATACAAAAAAGCCCCGCTATTTCTAGCGAGGCTTCGTTGTGTTGGCGGAGCGGACGGGACTCGAACCCGCGACCCCCGGCGTGACAGGCCGGTATTCTAACCAACTGAACTACCGCTCCAATCTCTTATCAATCAGCTCGTAAGCTCATCGATGAAAAGTGGCGGAGGGATAGGGATTTGAACCCTAGGTGCGCTATAAACGCACGCCGGTTTTCAAGACCGGTGCTTTCAACCACTCAGCCATCCCTCCGTAAGTGCGGCGAATAATAGCGATACTCCGCCTAGCTGTAAATAGCTTTTTCACACCGACAGGATCGTTCGCTCACTTCACCACCAACTATGACATCAACAGGGCCGAAAGGACTACCTCTGTCCATTCTTTGTGCATTGAACGCACATTTTTCACTAATCTTCTAGCATCTATAATTCACTTTGGTTAACAATGCCACACGTCTTCCTGCTGGAAGACAAAAATAAAGACAGTTACTGCGATCATGTCCGAATTACTGGATGCTTATTCTTCAATTTATCATTAAAACTTGATACAACATGTCATTCGCTCAACATGGAACTCAACCAACCTCAATTGAGCAGTTACCGAGCTTAGACCGCCGCTTATATAGTGCTTTTCAATAGGAAACATGCAATTGAACCAATTTCTACTGACGTTATTGAATACACCTGAACAGATAGAATTTGAGGACACTATAGGAATAATAGAAAAGTACTATGATTTCTCGCCTAGCTGTTTCACTAACGGCTCTCTATCTAACAAAGCAGGGCAAAATTCAGGCTCATGCAAAATTTTTGCGTTTGGTAAACTTCATGGGCTGAGTGAAGAAGCCATCTTGCATTGCTTCGGGCGCCATTACAGAGAAAGCGTCCTACTTAACCCTGCTGGAACAGATCACCAAAATATTCGAAACTTTATACAAACAGGCTGGAAGGGTATTTGGTTTGAGCGAATACCACTGCAACCAAAAACCCCCGTGACGCAGTGACTGCTCAAGGCTCTAAGCCAAAAAAGCCCGCTGGACGCGGGCTCTGTTCTCTAACCATCTGTATTAATCTTCACGATTAATTCATCTTCAACCCGAGCTGCCATTTCGTTCGGTACTTGGCACGTTCCTGCATTTTCGTGCCCGCCTCCACCATATTGCAGCATCAACTCACCAATGTTGGTATTCGAAGCACGATCAAAAATTGATTTACCGCAGGCGAAAACCGTGTTTTGTTTTTTCAGCCCCCACAGGACATGAATTGAAATATTGCACTGAGGGAAAATGGCATAAATTTCAAACCGATTCCCAGCCCAAATAACATCCTCATGCCTGAGGTCTAACATCACCAGATTGCCACAAATAGAGCTACATCGACGAATTTGCTCGTGAAATTTCTCTCGATGGCTAAAGTAGAGCTTCGTTCTTTCCTTCACATCTGACAGCGCCATAATCTCATCGATCCCCTTATCACGGCAGTGATCGATCAAATCCATCATGAGCTCATAGTTTGAAATACGAAAATCTCTAAACCTACCCAACCCCGTACGCGCGTCCATGATAAAATTCAGTAATCCCCATCCTTTGGGATAGAGAACTTCATCTTTTGTGTATTGGGCCGAGTCGCCTTTATCCACCTCTTCCATCATCTCATCCCAAGACTCAGGGAAGGTGTTCTCACCGCCAAAATGCTTCCAAACAACGCGTGCAGCAGAAGGTGCTTCAGCGTCGATAATATGATTGGCGTTTAAGTCCTCGTTACGGAGCACTTCTGAAGCATGGTGATCAATACATAGATGGGCTTTCGGGTTGTATGGCAGATTTGTCGTGATGTCATACTCATTTATCTCTATCACGCCATCTTGCATGTCTTTTGGGTGCACAAACTTGATGTAATCGATCAAATCGATGTGTCTCAATAATACTGCGCACACAAGTCCGTCAAAATCGCTTCGTGTGATAAGACGATATCGTCTTTCAGGCATACCTTTGCTCCCTTTAACAGAGGGTTGGGAATCAATTGTCCCTATATGACTCAATATTCTCAGCTCTCCTACTCTCTTAAGAATAAGACGAATACCCAATTGTGCAACTCAACCACAGCGATAGTTCATTTGCAGATACTTGTCTGAAAAGAAAAAAGCCGCAAAGCGGCTTACTGAATTAAACCTTTTTAGGTAAGAAATTTTCGGCCAACATACACCTGACACTCCCTCCTCCTATCGTTTCGATCGTTGTAACATCGATAGGAACCAACTGCCCATGACGCCGGAGACAGTGTTTTTGTTCACGAGTAAACGCATTGTAGGCCGACAGTGACATTGCAATGAGTCGTTCATTATTCTCATTTCGCAGGTGTAGAATATTCCCGCAGAACTGGTTCATTTGCGCTTCCGAAATGGTTATAACCTCTTTCGTTTTTCTAAGCGTGGAAAGCACTCTTCTTCTTTCAAACTCATCAATAATTTCGTCACAAATTACAGCAAAGCTCTCTCCGACCGCCATCATGACGTTCGTGTGGTAAACGCATGCTCCAGATGCCATGTGGGTATCAAAAGCAATTAATTCATGGAACTCAGATAACCCTAAAAAATGTTGCAACAACTGCCGGTCGCAACGTTCTGAGAGAGCGGCATAAATCGTGGCATTATTGTGATCTAGGATCATCACCCCTGTGCTCTCTAAGAAAGCGTCAGGTTTACTTAAATCAGAGACACTTAGCACTTGAGACACGTTAAATCCCTTTGACGTCAGTGCGTTAACAAGGCAACCAGGACGAACTTCGTTGCGGCGATTCTTAGAGGCCATTGGAAATAAAAAAGCAGTGCCATTGCGCGTTGTAGAAAACCAGTTATTGGGAAAAACAGCATCAGGTGTTTCAACGCCATCTCCCGAATAATCCATCACGGTGACGTCAATACCATGCCCTCGGAGAATGCCGACCATGTTATAGAATTCCGCCAACGCCTTTGATTTGATGTCATGCTCGGGCAGATCGAGTCTTTGCTGAAACTCATTGTCAGTGCTGGTTTCAGTATTAAACTTAAAATCGATTGGTGGCACCATAACAACAGCGTTTGCTGCATGATTAACGTGCTGCGAAGAAGAATCTGTATCTCTCAAATTTGGGGCGACCATCAAAACACCTCAACAATTCATTAACATTATTATGAGAGTAATTTTAGTGATGGAATAAAACGAACATTACCTAAAAGAACGCTTAATTCAAGCGCCTACATTGTGCTTTACCTACCTTTTACGAACAATCTAGGTAAATTACCTAACTAGCACAAAAAATACCCGTTACTTTTCTTTAACCGACAAATTGTGACTGAGCAATAAGGTCAGCATTGATCCCTGCACCTCGCTTGTACTCTGCAATAACAATTTCACTTCTTGTCTGAATAACACCAGGCAATTCAACGATGCGGGTAGACATAAACTTCTGATATTCTTTGATGTTCTTAACCCGAACTTTAATCATCGCATCGAAGTCTCCGGACAACGAGTAACACTCTTCAATCTCTGGGATTAGCAATGCTGTCTTTGCGAACTTATCAAAGATGGACAGGTTAGTTTGATCCAGGCGGACGTGAATAAAAATCAACACATCCAGACCCAATTTTTCAGCAGAAAGCGCTGCATGATACCCAGAGATATACCCTTCACGCTCAAGGCTTTTTACGCGTTCCGAGCAAGGTGTCGTCGTCAAATTCACGCGTTTTGCCAACTCAACGATGGGTAATCGGCCATTGTCTTGGAGAATTCGTAAAATTTCGATGTCGATACGATCGAGTGAAATTTGGTTGGATATCGCCATTTCCTTGGCCTCTAAACATTTTGATCATAGATAATGATATATTAGCAACTTTAATATACAAATCTACTGTTTAGCCGGCCACATACAGTTTGAAAGTCACACAGCTATTCGGGTAATTAGAAGGATCAATATTTTCATTGAACCTCTAATTACCCACATGGAAAAATATAATAGCTTTCATAGCAACAGAAGCTATGATGAGCAATATTTAACTTGCCGCTTGCCACTGCCCTATTGATATTTCTGCTGTAAATCCTGGTCCAAACGCCAAGAGGACACCTTTTTCTTTTGGTGATGTGCTGCCAAAATGTCGTCCAAATACGTCTATAACGGATACACTTGAAGTGTTTCCTAACGTTTTTAGTGATTCTCTGCTTTTATTCAACAAGTTTTTAGGCAAATTCAAACATCTTGTAACTTCATCTATAATCCTCTTCCCTCCTGTATGTGAAATACAAAAACCAATTTCTTCACCATAACTAATATTACGCTCGATAAATCTATTTAAATCATCCTTAACCATATCCACCGAGTACATGACGGACTTATCTAGAGAAAATAGAAATCCATTGTCTATTAGTTTGTACTTAATAAAATATTCGGTATGTTTTAAAAATACACTTTCCGTGTTTTCTATTTTAAATCCCTCACCGACACCATCTCCACGCATTACTGCACTCGCAGCGCCGTCACCAAATATAGCATCAGATATAAAATCTTGAAGTTTACTTTCCTCTCTGTGAAAGCATAGTGAAGATGCTTCCAATGCTAAAATGAGTGCATTGTTGTTTTTGCTTGACCGACAATGCTCAAAAGCTCTGTTTATTGCATAAGAGCCTCCGACGCATCCCATTTGAGCGATTGGAAGCTGAACGACATTCCTATTGAGATCAAGTTCATTGATCAAGTGTGCTGTTAATGAAGGCATCATAAAGCCAGTACAAGAAGTAACAATCACCATAGTAATTTCCTCTTTCTTTAACTGCGCGTTTTGCAGTGCTTCCTTAGCAACTTTTGTCGCATAGCTTTTTGCAATTTCCTCATAAAGGCTTTGTCTAGACCCGAACTTATTTAACTTCATCACATCATCGAATGAAATAAACAAATGTCTTTTATCTATTTCTGTGTTTCTTATCATTTCTTCTGCTTTACTAATGTGTTCACTATTAGAATGATATGTCTTCATGAAACGTATAATATCTTTACTAGTGACAATATTACTCGGGTATATAAGCGAGGGCTTTCTCAAAATAGGCATGAAATCTCCATTATTTAAAATAAAATATTAGGCTTTATAACATATCGATTTAGAAGAATTGCCCACGATTTTTATAATTTTTAAAAACTAAACCAATAAAATCAATATAACAAATGCCGGGAAATTATTGGAGTATTTTTACAATTCACTAGTTGTTAGCTCTTTAGTATTAATAAAGAACTAACGCAGTGGATAACTTACTAGAAACGAGCCCTATTGGTATAATTAGTCACCACTCCAATGTAAATACATCACTACGGTATCATCATCTTATTGATTCAAATTTATGATAAAGAGATCGGTCCACCACCGATTCGATTAACAATTTAGGAATCAACGCCCTTCTAGGCCAATTAAAATACGAAATATTAGAACTGTAACCAGAGTCAGTAGAAATGCACAATATCTCTTCGCGACATGGTAATTAAGCATATAGCCAGCAGCCTGAGGGATTTTTGATTTGCAGGATATCAGTGTTTCACACATTTTAGAGAACACATTGAGCGCGAATTTTAGATACAAAAAAGCCCAGACCTAAGTCTGGGCTTTCGAATGTGGTTGCGGGGGCCGGATTTGAACCGACGACCTTCGGGTTATGAGCCCGACGAGCTACCAAGCTGCTCCACCCCGCGTCCGAGTGTCAATGTTTAAAGCACATTGAATCGCTTTTTAATGTGGTTGCGGGAGCCGGATTTGAACCAACGACCTTCGGGTTATGAGCCCGACGAGCTACCAGACTGCTCCATCCCGCGTCCGATTAACCGTTCTAAGCACGATCTAAGCTTGCCATTCTTACATGGCTTCATTATCGAAAAACACGAAAATGAAAATTTGGAGCGACACACGAGGTTCCCGATGTTCAAGGCTTAGGCGTGACCTCAACCTTGGCAAGGGTTCTTGCATATCGCACTTCCGACGTATCGAAAGTTAGTGTTTGGAGCGACACACGAGGTTCGAACTCGTGACCTCAACCTTGGCAAGGTTGCGCTCTACCAGCTGAGCTAGTGTCGCATTATTACCCGGCATAAGCCGAATAATCAAATTTGGTTGCGGGGGCCGGATTTGAACCGACGACCTTCGGGTTATGAGCCCGACGAGCTACCAAGCTGCTCCACCCCGCGTCCGTGTTTCAATGTTTAAAGCACACTGAGAGCTTATATGTTTGGAGCGACACACGAGGTTCGAACTCGTGACCTCAACCTTGGCAAGGTTGCGCTCTACCA
>NZ_FUXU01000240.1 GCF_900167155.1 Enterovibrio nigricans DSM 22720
GAATCGGAGAGGCAGGGATAACTACCATGGGTGGGTCAATTTTACTTCGGCGATAGCGTCGCTAAGTGGATCAGTTTTAAGTCGGCGTTGACACCCTTTGAGCAAAAGGACTGCGTGAAGGGCGAGCCGATTTTTGACAAGTACAAGTTTCAGGTATGCCGCTTCACTGAGTTTGAATCTCGGCTCGTACAACTCAACGATCAGGAGTTATGCCATGTGGCTGACTTTCTTCACCTTCAATATTTAGAAAGCCGGTTCAACCGCAGCCAACTCTATGCCGATCATGTGATCACCAAAATGTATGTCGATACCCTTCTCATGAGCCGCGCCCACCGTGTTCCCGCTATTGCAGATACCCGTTCAGAGATAGCGGGATATTCCCGCATGTTTCCCGAATTGAATAGCGAGCATCTTGCAGCAGTTGTCGAAGCATCAGGGGTTCGATTACCTGTCATCAACGAATGTCAGTAAATCCACCTTTTCCTAACTAGCTGAATTAAAAGATTAAAGTTCTTTATTTCAAGGCTGTTCCTATCAAAGCATAAGCTTAAAGTTCTTTAATTTTGAGACGAAGCTTGGAAGTTGCTGCTTTTGCAAGCAAGCTAAAAACTCATCCTGACTCATCGGTGGCCTTTTCAACGAGCCTCTTTGTTGCTGGGCTGCTTTGATACAAGCACTGCTATCTAAGTCAAACATATCGCACAAAAACTCATCGGGATGAATAGCAGAGAGACCTAGAGGATCAAGCTCCCTTGCAGGAAAGTCTTTTAGATTGAAGGTGATGATAGACTCCGCTTGCCCTTTTATTGCCGCCGCAACAACGTGTCTATCATCAGCGTCCTGCAAAGTTAAACCATCAATCAATGGTTCATAACCTTCAACTAAGCAATCAGGCACATGAGCGTTCATCAGCTGCTTGATTTTATCTAGCTTCGAAGGATCTATATCTGGGTTGTTCTTTAGAAGATTACGAATCGGCTCCGTTGCAAAGTTAGTAGAAGGCCGCTGAGACCCTAGGTTATCC
>NZ_FUXU01000037.1 GCF_900167155.1 Enterovibrio nigricans DSM 22720
CACCCTCGCAATTTAGCAGTAGGTTGTCAAAAGCTCTACGGCTCCAACAAGAAGTGGAAAAAGCGGTATGGCTATCACAAGCGCTCACTATCAGAGACAGCAATGTACCGAGTAAAACAGCTGCTAGGTGGGAAATTAAGCCTAAGAAATTACAATGCTCAGGTTGGCGAGACTTACGCTATGATCAAAGCGCTGAACAAGCTTACAGGACTGGGTATGCCTGAAACTCAGTATATTGCTTAAGAACCGAACAACTTTAGGCTGCCATGTCTTCCAACCGAATTAAGCAACAAAGCCGGTTGAACTTTAGGTCTTTGAGTAGCTTTTCTCTATTCGTCACGTTTAGACGAATCGTGATTTCCGGATGTTGCTGAGAGAAAGCAGCGAGAAGATTGGCGGCAAAGTAGTTCGCAGTACTCGCAACAGTGATGCTAAGTTTTCCGTTTGACAACGATTTCATATTAGCAAATGCGTCTTCAGCATCTCTTAATTG
Source organism: Enterovibrio nigricans DSM 22720 (assembly GCF_900167155.1). Lineage (GTDB taxonomy): Bacteria > Pseudomonadota > Gammaproteobacteria > Enterobacterales > Vibrionaceae > Enterovibrio > Enterovibrio nigricans. The sequence continues at coordinate 494 of NZ_FUXU01000037.1, forward strand.
CTGAGAGATGCGCTCACAATAACCGAGCAACTCTTCTCCGGCACTCGTAAGGAAAAGTGATTTACCGAGTTGTTCAAAAAGCGGCAGACCAATATTGTCTTCCAATTGTTTTATTTGCATTGAGACAGCAGGTTGTGTGAGGTGAAGTTCTTCGGCTGCCCTTGTGTAACTGGAGTGGGTAGCGACAGCTTGGAAAATATTCGGCTGTCTTAACGTCAAATGCATCGGGTGTCCTTAACCAAATTCGAGATGCACGCGTATCAAATAACACGCTCAGTGAGCACCTCTAGTTAGAGAAGCAAAAAGTGAAGGCAAAACTTCCGGCAGTTGCTCAACACAGTCCAACACCGAAAAGTGTCCTTGGCCAAATAACTGAGACACGTAAGCGTCGGCATCCGGGTCAATGGTTAAACAAAACGGAATAATGCCTTCAATATTGAGTTCATCGACGGCTTTTTTCGTATCGGCATGAAGATACTGAGGGTCGCGCACATCAATATCCGCAGGGGCGCCGTCACTTATCATCAACAGTAGCTTTTTCCGATGAGGTTGTTGAGACAAAAATGTTTTTGCATGTCGCAACGCCGATCCCATTCGTGTTGATAGGCCTGCATTTAAACCGAGTAAACGTGCTTTAGCATTGTCATCATAATCATCATTAAAATCTTTCACACGTTGATATTGGACGTCACTTCTGCCATTCGATGAAAATCCATGAATAGCAAAAGGGTCTCCAATTTCATTCACCGCACCTGCCAGTATAGCTGTCGCTTCCTTCGCGATGTCCAAAATGGTCAAATCGTCTTCTCGTCCAGACACTGTTTCCAAAGTTGATTGCGAACAATCGAGGAGAACAAGCACGGATAAGCTACGATCTTGTCGAATCAATCGTTGATCGATGTTCATGTCAGGCAGGGAACCCCGACGAATTTCTTTGATGGCTTCAATAGCAGCATCAAGATCTAAGCTGTCTCCTTCGTACTGTTTTCTTAGGCGAATGAGCCCTTTGGGTTGGAGAGCTTCGATCATCATACGGAGTTTTCTTAAAAGAGATTTTCGCTTGGCTAGCAGTGAATCCATGTCTTGATTGGTGGATTTTGTTACCGATCGTTCAGTTAGGGTTACCCAGTTTGGTTTGTAACTGTTGGCGGTGTAATCCCATTCTGAATAATAGAAGGGGGCAGAGACGTGATGCTGACCTTCAAGTGCATTCAAACTGACATTTTCAGGGTCACCATCTCGGAAGAATTCAGATTCTAATCGCCAGATTTCCTGAGCATCCTCGTCAGCAAGTTCGCAGTCTATTTCATTCACCATTTCCATCACGTTGACGGTACGTTGAACTTGTTCAGTCATGGTTAATTGCCATTCATCAAACGCCTCAGACTCATCTATCCACATGAATTCATTGTCATCTCTATAGGTAAAGATATCTGTTATTTTAAGTGTTACGGTGTCACCAATATTGAAATTATTTTGAATGTTGTCGGCTAACCAACGGCCCAATGCTTCAACAGATTGTTTTTGTTCAAGCGATTGCGGTTTTTTAACCAGTTCTTTAAATCGCTTCTGACATTCAACAATGATTGGGTTATCTGTGCAGGGTGCGTTTAACGATAGAAGTGTTATCGCAATCTTTTGTAAAAAGCAGTCGAATGATGAAGACGCGAGCTTTCCTTGATTTGATAGCAAGGAAAGCCAAAGCGGTTTTAGCCCCGCAAAATCAGTAATCGCCAAATGTTCAATACGGGCATCTTCAATGATTTCGACGCAAAATCGCTGCAATTTTGTGAAATCTGCAGGATATCGCCGATGACCAAGCTTCAACTGTGCTGCACAGTGAGCGGCAGCCGCGCGATAGCATGCTTTTGCATCAATGGATTGGTGATGATCAAGTGCATCTGGCAGATAAATGGTCATTCCTTTTACTGTTGAGCACTGCGTAATACCTTGTTTACCTGTGTCTTCTTGCTCACCGTGCGAGAGGGTTAATTTAGGTCGAATGAAGAAATCCTGGTCCCATATGGCTCTCAAATAAAATTGAAGGTGCCGTTGAACATCAATAAGTAGCACGCCGGGACGCTGATGCTGAAAAATGCTCTGGCTTTCAGTGGAAGAAAGAGAGAAGTAACTATTTAGTGCGGATAAATTGTGAGCGTGTGTTTTAGCACCAATGAAGGCCCAATAGCGAAGTCCCAAAATGGGTAGAGAATGAAGGTAAAAAGCTGATTTCATAAAGAAAAAGTGTAAGCATCTTGGAGCTGTTGATGCCAAAAATGCGACGGTATCAAGATATATTTTTAGCGATTCTAAAGAGCGCAATCGTTCTGCCACCGAAGGGAGTATATTTAAAAATTGGCAAAGTCGTTCGGTACCAATCCATTCAGACAAGCACTGTATACTGTCAATGATTGATGACGTTACCTGATCGCCAATGTGTTTATGGACCGCCGGAATAGTTAAAATAAACGCAGACAGCAATTGGTCTGAACGCTTGCCTTTTAAATACTCTGAAATATAAAACAGATAGGCATCTAATTCGTCGCCTTTGAGTAATAATTCTGACTCTATAAGCCCAACACTCAACACATGTTTTAACTCTTCACTTCTCAAAGCAACTTGCTGTTCTATTCTTTTTCGTTGGGCTTTCTGTTTCGCATCCATATCGAGCCTCACTCTCAAGCACTGTTTATCGCGAAATTGATGGTAACTAACCGAAATTTAAAGATTATATTGAATTAGTTGCTCTTGGATTAGGTGGCTTTATTTTTATATTCTCAGCAAGTAACAAGAAGTGCAATTGGGATTTCTTATGCTAACTATAAATTAAATAACATATATAGCTAAGGAAGGAATTAGCGTTAAATGTATATGCAACTAATCTGCCATGGTTTGGGCTGAGAGGTTAACTACCAAATTGCAGGTATAAGATCTTTTTATTTTAAATTAAATCGTTCTTATTGGTGATTAGAACGGTAAGTGATTATTTTGAATGTATCATTTTTATTTTCATAACAGATTTATGTGTGTTTTATCTACGCATATGAACGTGTTTTATGATGGTTTTTAAAAGGATATTCAAACATGAATGAAATGACAGACGACATTCAGGATTTCACAAAGCTTGATGGAAATATTCACTACAACCTATCTTCAACTGATATCCATGAGGACTGCGCTAATGCTCTTCGGATGCTTGCTGTCGATATGGTGGAAAATGCAAACTCTGGGCATCCAGGTGCACCGATGGGAATGGCAGACATCGCGACGGTTTTGTGACGAGAGTTCCTTAAACACAACCCCTCGAACCCTGACTGGAGCAATCGAGACCGGTTTATTCTTTCCAATGGTCATGCTTCGTGTTTACTTTATAGCTTGTTAAACCTGACTGGCTACGACGTTTCAATTGAAGATTTAAAGCTATTTCGACAATTAGGCAGCAAAACACCAGGCCATCCAGAATTTGGTGTGACGCCCGGTGTTGAAACGACCACAGGCCCGCTGGGTCAGGGGTTGGCGAATGCAGTGGGTATGGCATTGGCGGAAAAGACACTAGCAGCTCAATTCAATATGCCCGGTTTAAACATCATTGATCACTATACCTATGTGTTTTTTGGGGATGGTTGTCTAATGGAAGGTATTTCGCATGAGGTATGCTCTCTTGCAGGCACCCTCAAGTTGTCTAAGCTCATCGCATTCTACGACGACAATGGCATCTCTATTGACGGTGATGTTGAAGGCTGGCTAACGGATGATACGCCTCAGCGTTTTCGTTCTTACGGTTGGCATGTGATTGAACAGGTCGATGGTCATGACCATCGTGCAATTCGGGATGCGATTCTTAATGCACAAGCAATAGAAGATAAACCGACATTAATTTGCTGTAAAACCGTCATAGGGAAGGGTGCACCTACCAAAGCGGGAACACATGGTATTCATGGTGCCCCATTGGGGAAAGACGAAGTTCAAGGGACAAGGAAAGCGCTTGGTTGGGTTCACGATCCTTTTGAAATCCCCTTAAAAATCAAAACCTATTGGGATGAAAAAGAGCAGGGTTTTTTAAGAGAAAACCTCTGGAACACCACATTTGATAGCTATGCTGAAAAACACCCTGAACTCGCGGCCGAATTTCTCCGCCGAATGCAGAAACAACTTCCGCCGTCATGGAAGACACACGCCGATCATCTTGTCACAGAATCTGCACTGGGCGCGCAGAGTATCGCCACACGTCAAGCTTCTCAACAAGCACTGAATGATCTTGGGCCAAAGTTGCCGGAACTGATAGGCGGTTCGGCGGATTTAAGCCCTTCAAACAATACGTTTTGGCGAGGCGCCATTGATAATTCGCCGTCATCTCCAGGAGGAAACTACATACGCTTTGGTGTGCGGGAATTTGGTATGGGAGCCATCGCCAACGGGTTAGCGCTTCATGGTGGTTTTATCCCTTATTGCGCCACATTTCTTGTTTTTTCTGACTATATGAGAAATGCCATTCGGATTGCGGCATTGTCAAAAATCCACAATGTATTCGTATTTACGCATGATTCGATTGGGCTCGGGGAAGATGGGCCTACCCACCAGCCAATTGAGCATTTAGCCAGTTTTAGAGCCATGCCTAACGTGAAAGTATGGCGCCCCTGCGATACGGTAGAAACGACTGTCGCGTGGAAACAAGCGATAGAAGACGACTCTGGGCTGCACATTCTCGTGTTTTCTCGACAAACCTTGCCCTATCAACTTCGTCGCGCAGACCAATTGCCCTTGATTGAACGGGGCGGATATATTCTTAAAGAGCATGAGGGTAGTTTGAATGATAAGCCCGATATCATACTTATCGCCACAGGGTCAGAAATAGAACTTGCTGTTGAAGCTGCCACATTACTAAACAGGAAATCCATCCGTGCACGTGTGGTTTCTCTGGTTTGTAGTGATGCATTTGATGGGCAATCAGACCAATACAGAGAAAGCGTTTTGCCTTCTCAGATTACTCGTCGTATCTCTATCGAAGCGGGTTCTACACTCGGCTGGCATAAATATGTAGGGACCAATGGCGTCGCATTAGGTATTGATACTTTTGGTGAGTCTGCACCTGCCGAGCAGCTATATTCCCACTTTGGTTTGACGGTAGATAACATCGTCAATCACGCCGAAAACTTAGTGAACAGTTAGATACCAATTATTCCTCAGAAATTCTCATAAAGGGATGTGAAAAAGCTATCAGGCTTTTTCACATCCCTTTATTGATTTCATTTGTCACACGCTATTGCACAGTTCGTATCCAAATGTTCACACGCAGCATTTTCAGAGGAAATTAGGTTCGCCCCGCGTTTAATTGGAAACGTATTAACCACCAAGTGAATGAATTGGAAACTCTCTAGCAGTGTTGACACCCTACATTTTCTGTCAATGACGCTAAAGTATTGATATATCGCATGTTACACACCAAGCTAAACGTGGCATTAACATTGCAATTACATTAATCAAAAGACCAAAAGATAACGAAAGCCCACTCATGTCTTGAATTGGGTAGGTGTAGCTTTGCCCAAAATCCGCTCACGCTGACGTTGTATACCTTACGAACAGCATCAGGAAGAAGCAGAAAGGAGTAAGCAATGAGCAAAAACGTAGAAGCGACACTCTCTCGGTATCTGTATCGCCGTGAACGGCTGATAGATATGCTGATAGCGATACAGGAAACCGAAGGATACATATCAGATTCATTTGTCACCATGCTTGCATCAGGGCTGAATATGTCTCCGCTTGATGTAAGAGAAACACTGTCTTTTTATCACTTCCTACACGATTCCCCCTCGGGCAAACATACGATCTATTTGGCGGATACTGTTATCGCAAGGATGAAAGGCTACGACGACGTCAAACTTGCGTTAGAAGAGTCGGTTGGTTGCCAGTTTGGTGAAGTCACTGAGGATGGGCTGATAGGGCTGTATGATACCCAGTGTATCGGATTGTCAGATCAGGAACCTGCGATGTTGGTCGACGGTATTCCGTTTACTCATTTAACCCCCGAAAAAGTGAGAACACTGATCGCGGCATTTAAATCCGGCGTTCATCCAAAAGCACTCGTCAATCCAAATGGGTATGCCGAGGATTCAAGGGATTACATTGAATCATTGGTAGATTCAAACATCCGTCAGCCTGGGCCAATATTCTTCGGTGAACCCGTCAATATCGATCAAATAATACGTGACGCCGTCACTTTATTACCTATGGAAGTGATTGATGCTACCAGCACGTCAAAATTACGTGGGCGAGGCGGGGCGGGCTTCTCGTCGGGGCTTAAATGGCGACTGTGTCATGATGCCCCGGGGGATACCAAGTATGTTATCTGCAATGCCGATGAGGGTGAGCCGGGTACGTTTAAAGATCGCGTGATATTGACCCAAAGCCCAGAGCAGGTATTCGCCGGTATGATCATCGCGGGCCATGCGATTGGCGCAAGAGAAGGTATTCTCTACCTTCGCTACGAATACCGGTATTTGGTGCATTACCTTGAGTCGACGTTGGCATCCATGAGAGTGCGTGGGCTGCTTGGCGCCAGCGTTGGCGGGAATCCTGACTTCCACTTCGATATCAGGATCCAATTGGGGGCAGGCGCATACATATGTGGTGACGAATCCGCATTGATAGAGTCATGTGAAGGCAAACGCGGCACGCCACGCGTAAAACCACCGTTTCCCGTCCATCAAGGGTTTAAAGGATGCCCAACGGCCGTTAACAATGTCGAGACCTTAGCAAATGTCACGCGGATACTTGAGCAAGGCGCTCGCTGGTATGAAGCAATGGAAACAACTGAATCTGCAGGAACACGTTTGATCAGCGTGTCCGGTGACGTTGATAGACCCGGCATTTACGAAATTGAGTGGGGTATTAGCCTCACGGATGTGCTTGAACTTGTTGGTGCGCAGAATCCCAGAGTTGCACAAATTAGCGGCCTTTCGGGTGAATGTGTTTCCGCGGCGAGAGAAGGTAACCGAACCTTTTCTTATAAAGATCTTTCCTGTAACGGCTCTTTGATGGTGTTCAACTATGAGCGCAATCTATTGGAAATCGTCAGGCATTTTATTCACTTCTTTGTGGAAGAGTCCTGTGGGATATGTACGCCGTGCAGGGCAGGCAACGTCGAACTTTATAACAAAGTGTCACTCATCATCGAAGGGCGTGCCGTCGAGCAGGATCTTGATGAGATCTTTGCTTGGGCAAAAATCATTCGGGGTGCAAGTCGATGTGGCCTTGGAACGACCTCTCCAAAACCTATTCTCACGTCTATGAACGCTTTCCCAGAAGAGTACAAGCAAAAGCTAGTTGAGCAACAAGGGTCATTGCTTGCTTCTTTTGATCTTAATGCGGCTCTTCATGATTTTACCGCCGCAACGGAATACTTTCAGAGCGTAGACACTGTCGACATTTCGGAGGTATAGAAATGAGCATTACCTTGATGATTGATGGAAAGGAAGTCACGGCAAAAGAAAACCAAATGCTGGTGGATGTGGCGGCAGACAACGGCGTGTATATCCCCACATTGTGTTATCAGCGAGGCAAGCCTTGTTTGGGTACGTGTCGGGTTTGTACCTGCAAAGTTAATGGGAACAATGCAGCTTCCTGCACCGTGCCAGTATCTGAAGGTATGGTGGTGGAAGTCAATGAACCTGAAACCAAAGACATCCGTAAAGCACTCGTTGAAATGCTGTTTGTTGAAGGTAAACACAACTGTCCAAGCTGTGAAAAAAGTGGACGTTGTGATCTACAGGCCGTCGGGTATGAGACTGGCATGATGGTTTCGCGTTTTCCCTATCGTTTTCCAGTTACAGAAACGGACTTTCGCTCAGAGAAAATTTGGCTTGAAAGAGACCGATGCATTTTCTGTCAACGGTGTGTCGAGTTCGTGAAAGACCGAGAAACGGGCAAGAAGATTTTCAGTATTAACGGCAGAGGATCCACGGCACGAATAGAGATTGACGTTGTGCTCGCCGATAAAATGAGCGACGAGCAGGTAACTGAAGCCATGGAACTCTGTCCGGTTGGTTGCATTTTAAAGAAAGCAGTTGGTTTCGATGCGCCGATCGGTAGACGTAAATTTGAGATTCAATCGGTTCGAGATCGTGCAACAAGGAGTGACAACAAATGAGTATGGAATCCACGGACTGTAAACGCATTTTTTCCCACGAACTACCCTGTACACCTCTGGATCGTGAAACAGAACAGTTGCGCGAAGGAAAGATCAAGGTAGCCATGATCGGGCTATGCGGCTGTTGGGGCTGTACATTGTCGTTTCTGGATATGGACGAACGAATCCTTGGCTTGTTGGATAAAGTGAACATTACACGTTCATCAATCACTGACTTAAAACGCATACCCGAACGCTGCGTCATCGGTTTTATCGAAGGTGGCGTGGCAAACGATGAGAACATCGAGACACTTGAACACTTCCGTGAAAACTGCGACATCCTGATTTCTGTCGGTGCGTGCGCTGTTTGGGGGGAGTACCAGCCATGAGAAATCAGGTTCCGTTAATCGAATGTCTTGATGAAGCCTATATCTCCTCACCCACGCGCGTTGAAGGGTCAGAAAACGTGATCCCTCATGTTGATGTGCCAAAAATTACGTCCAAAGTTTATCCCGCTCATGAGGTTGTCAAAATGGATTACTTCATTCCGGGGTGCCCACCAGATGGCGATGCGATATTCAAAGTGTTGGATGACTTGGTGAATGGACGCGACGTGGATTTACCCACCGCAGTGAATCGTTACGACTAAAGGGAGAAGAGTCATGAGCAAGACATTAGTCATTGATCCAGTCACGCGGATTGAAGGGCATGGCAAAGTCACGCTACAGCTAGATGACAATAATGAGGTCACTGACGCAAGACTTCAGGTTGTCGAATTTCGCGGATTCGAGCGATTCATTCAGGGGCACCCGTATTGGGAAGCACCTATGCTGCTGCAACGTATATGTGGCATTTGTTTTGTCAGTCACCACCTGTGCGGTGCAAAAGCACTGGATGATATGGTCGGCGTCGGACTGAAAGACGGCATTCCAATGCTTCCAACACCCGAAAAGATTCGTCGCTTGGGCCATTACGCACAACAACTGCAATCTCATGTCACCGCGTATTTCTACCTGATTGCGCCAGAAATGGTTTTTGGTATCGAGTCAGCACCAGAAAAACGCAATGTATTGGGGTTGGCCGAGGCAAATCCAGAACTGGTAAAGCGCGTGATTCAACTGCGTAAATGGGGGCAGGAACTGATTGTTTCTGTGCTCGGTAAGCGCATGCACGGCATCAGTTCGATACCTGGGGGGGTGAATAGCAATCTCAGCATTCAGGAAAGGGACAAATTCCTTAACGGGAATGAGGACCTTCTTTCTATCGATGCAGTGATTGATTACGCGCAAGATGCGTTGAATTTGTTTTATCAATATCACGAAGAGCACCGAGAGGAAATTGATCGCTTCGGTGTGGTGAAGGCTCTCGATATGTGCCTTGTCGACGAGAATGGCGATGTCGATTACTACCACGGCAAGATACGCGTAGTGGATGAAAACAAACAAGTGGTGTTGGAAATAGACTATCACGATTATCTGGAGCACTTTGCTGAAGCCACAGAGTCATGGAGCTACATGAAATTCCCATACCTAAAAGCATTGGGAAGAGAAGCTGGCTCTGTGCGCGTAGGCCCACTCGCTCGACTCAACGTCACGCGGCGTTACCACACGCCGTTGGCACAGAAAGCCCTAGAGCGATTCCACGCGTATACCGAAGGCAAATCCAACAACATGACGCTGCATACCAATTGGGCCCGAGCGATTGAAATTCTTCATTCGGCAGAATTGATAAAAGATCTGTTGAACGATCCAGATTTGCAGGGAGAGAACTTGATTATTACACCCGCCAAAGGTGCATGGACCGGCGAAGGAGTCGGTGTGGTTGAGGCGCCTCGTGGCACGCTACTTCACCATTACCGTGCTGACGAAACGGGCAACATGACGTTCGCGAATCTCATTGTTTCAACCACACAGAATAACAAAGTCATCAATCGGACAGTGCAATCGGTGGCGCAGGATTGGATCTCCGGGAAACCGGAAATCACAGAAGGCATGATGAATGCAATCGAAGTGGGCATCAGAGCGTATGACCCGTGTTTAAGTTGCGCGACACATGCGATGGGGCAAATGCCCTTACAGATCTCGCTTCTCGATACAGAAGGACATCTTATTGATGAAAAATTCAGATAAACCACTTCAGCTGCATGATTTTGATTTGATCTATGGCATTGGAAATGTCGGCAGAGAAGATGATGGTTTGGGCTGGGCATTTATTGATGCGATCGAAGCCAACGCTATCTCTGAAACGCAATATCATGGTGAAACCACGCTGATTCGTCATTATCAATTGTTCTTTGAAGACGTTGATTTGATTCGTCGCCACAAGCGCGTGTTATTTGTTGACGCCACCAAGTCAGTGACAACGTCACAGTATAAAATGGAACGCGTCCTTCCCAAGCTGGACGACAGCTTCACCTCGCATGCGATTTCAGTACAGTCGATCGTCGCTATGTGCCATCAATGTTATCAGGTGTTTCCTGATGTCTGGCTATTGACCATAAGAGGGACAAGCTGGGAACTGTCTCTGGGGTTAACGGACGAGGCAAACAAAAATCTCTGCCAAGCATTGGAAATGGTCAACGCTCTTGGCGTTTTCGACACCACCAAAGGTCTGATTGAATCCGCCAATACGGTTAATACTCATGCGAAAAGTCATCGTGAAAGCATAAGGATAACGACATGAATAAACCCACCGAAACAAATGTAGCGCGACTGATTCTGGATGCGCCAATAGGGCAGTACATTGGTGAGTCTGGCGCAACGATCTTGGCCCAACAAGCCGCGACGGAGACATCCTTAGACGATGGCGAATTTCTTTACAGAACGGGAGATGCCGCAAATAGCTTCTACATCGTCACTTCTGGTCGTTTAGCGTTTTGTCGTGAAAACAAATCCAGCGGAAAGATAAACCTTCTTCATACCCTGCATCAGGGGGATTTGATTGGGGAATTGAGCTTTATCGACGGAGAGCCCAGAAGCATCTCCGTGCAGGCACTTGGCAATGCAACTGTGCTGTGTTTCAACCGGGAAGACATAGACCCACTGATCACAACACACCCTAAGTTAGTCTTTGATTTTATGCGTGCCGTTGTAAAGCGCGTTCACCACACGGTGACGGCGATTGGGCAACAGCAAGCAGAACTCGCGGACTACATAGCAACAGGAGGTAAAGGTCGATACTGATTGATAAGAAACTCATTTTGTACACTGCAACACCCACAAGAATAAACACGTACATGTGTTAATCCCATCTTTCCGGTTTTCCCCTCTAAGAGTCATCGACGAGGGGATTTTTTTGCGCACAAGCCTGGTTAGAGAGTTTCCAGCTCTTGAGAATAATGGAAAGTAGCCTTTCGGTGGCGGGGCGCGTCGTTGCATTTTCGTTTATACTTATTTTAATTATGGTTAATTGAGAGCCCCGTCGTTATTAGGGTTGGCTGTTTATTTTGCAGAACGCTTTCGCTTGGCACGCTCCATGCTGTGTCTTCTAGAGGAAGCGTCACGACACGAGCAAGGGAGTTGTTACATGCACGAGTTATCAATCTGCGAGAGCATCGTAAACACATTGAAGTCGCAAGCTGAAGCCCATCAGTTTTCGCGTGTACTGGTGCTGCAATTAGACATCGGACAGTTTGCCGGTGTGGAAATTGAAAGTCTGCGTTTTTGCTTTCCCGTGGTTGCCTTGGGAACCCTTGCTGAAGAAGCGGAACTGAAAATCAATCTGGTGCCTGGACGCGGTTGGTGTGAAACCTGCCAGCGTCTGACGGATATGCAAGCCCGTTATTCGTCTTGTGACCTTTGTGGAAGTAGCGGGCTGACGCTTTCAACTGGCGGAGAAATGCGAATAGCGGAAGTGGAGGTTGAATAATGTGTACAGTCTGTGGCTGCAGTGATAACAACGCCGAAAATAACCATAGTCACCCTCACGATCATAGTTACCACCACGATAAAGGTCATGATCATCACCACTACGGAAAAGGACCCGCGGGGGCGCACGCTCCAGGATTAAGCCAGTCAAGGATGGTCAGTATTGAGCAAAACATACTGGCCAAGAATGACATCTACGCCACAGAGAACCGCGATCAATTCATTGAAAATGGCCAGTTGGTACTGAATCTGGTTTCCAGCCCTGGCTCAGGGAAAACCACACTGTTAGTGAAAACGCTGGAACTGTTGAAAGCCAATCAAACCCTAGCGGTTATCGAAGGCGATCAACAGACCACTAACGATGCAGAGCGTATCCGCGCAACAGGTGTACCTGCGATTCAGGTGAACACAGGAAAAGGATGCCACCTTGATGCGCATATGGTTAGCCATGCTGCCCACGACCTTAAGTTAAAACCACGCTGTTTGCTGTTTGTCGAAAATGTCGGGAACCTAGTTTGCCCTGCGGCGTTCGACCTCGGCGAGTATTGCAAGGTCGCGATCCTTTCCGTGACTGAGGGTGAAGACAAGCCGTTGAAATACCCCGATATGTTTGCTGCTTCGCAGTTGGTGATCCTCAATAAAATTGACTTACTGCCTTACGTCTCTTTTGATTTAGCGGTGTGCAAAGACAACATATTGAAGGTTAATCCTCTCGCTACCATCATTGAGCTCTCAGCAACATCCGAGCAAGGTTTGGTGGTTTGGCTGGATTGGCTGCGGGAGCAAAAAGAACGTGTTTTGGCGCAGCAGAAAGAGAGGTTATTAAATCAGATACAGGCAATAGAGAGCGAGATTTCGAAAGGTTCAGAAAACACCGATCCACGTAGAACCACGTAGTTGTTAAAAAGTGGGGAAGTAATGCAAAGTTCGCGATTACCCATTGTACTGGTTGTCGATGATGAGCCTATGTCATTGCAGGCGCTACGCCGCATATTGGAAGATGAATTTTCGGTTCTGACTGCGGATAACGTTGCCGATGCAGAAAAGGTGCTGTCAGAAATTCCGGTGCAAGTGGTGGTTTCAGATCAACGGATGCCAGATATCAGCGGCACTGATTTTCTTACTCAAGTCCGCAATCAATGGCCTGATGTCATTCGAATTATTATCTCGGCCTATACCGACCCAGCCGATCTGATCAAAGGGATTAACGAGGCGGGAATTTATAACTTTATTCCCAAACCTTGGCAGCCTGAACACCTTATTCTCACGCTCAAAAATGCGGTTCGTCTTCATCGCTTACAGCGAGAAAATGCGCTGCTGAATGTCGAATTAAAACTGACCGCCACGCAGTGGGATGAAAAACTGAAACAATCGCGCGATGAACTTAAACATCGTCACCACTTCGACAACATAACCAGCGCCGAAAACAGTCCAATGAAAGCAATTTGTGCGCAAGTTGCCCGCATCGCACCGTTCGATATTCCTGTATTGGTAACCGGAGAATCAGGAACGGGTAAAGAATTGATAACCCGAGCGATTCATTACAGCAGCCACCGGGCTGACAAACCGTTTGTGACAGAGAATTGTGGCGCAATGCCAGTTCAGTTGCTCGAAAGCGAATTATTCGGTCACACACGCGGCGCATTTACAGGAGCGACGACGGAGCGAACGGGCTTGTTAGAGCAAGCTGATGGCGGAACCGTTTTTCTGGATGAAATAGGCGATACATCGCTTGAGTTTCAAGTGAAATTACTGCGCTTTCTGCAAGAAGGGGAAATACGCCCTCTAGGGAGCAATCGAAGTCGTCATGTCAATGTGCGCGTTATTTTTGCCACTAATCGTCATCTTGAGGACGAAGTACGGGCAGGCCGTTTTCGAGAAGATCTTTACTATCGACTCGCTGCCGTTCCGATCCATATTCCGCCTCTTAGAGAGCGCCCTATGGACATTTCGGTCATCGCTAACTGGATTTTGCAAAATCACATCATTGCCTATGACAAACCTGTCGATGGATTTACCGATGAAGCCCTTGAATGTATGTCGGCCTACCATTGGCCGGGAAATGTCAGGGAATTGGAAAACGAAGTACGCCGTATGTTGGTGATGACAGACTCTGTACAACTGGGTGCGGATTTACTGTCGTCTAAGGTGTTGAAAGTCGCCTGTGGCGATGTACAACAAACCAACATGCCTCTGCTGGACGAAGGCAGTCTTAAAGACCGCGTAGAGGTACTTGAGGCGCGGATCCTTAAAGAAACATTAATCCGACATAAATGGAATAAGAGCAAAGCGGCGCTGGAGCTTGGGTTATCACGTGTAGGTTTGAGAGCAAAACTCGAACGCTATGGACTTGAGCAGAACAAGTTGAGCAATCAATAAGGAGATACCCAATGTGCCTCGGGATTCCCGGACAAATTATGCGCATTGACGATGAGGCAAATTGTATCGCCATCGTTGAAATTTCAGGTGTTCGTCGGCCGGTAAATATTGCCTGTGTGTTGAATGGAGAGCGACCTGACGATTGTATTGGTGAGTGGGTATTGGTGCATGTCGGTTTTGCCATGAGCAGAATCGACGCCCTAGAAGCCGAAAAAACACTCGCGTTACTTGTAGAAATCGGTGAGTTACAGGAGGAATTGGATGCCATGGCGCATTCATCACATCACGATGATAAGGAGGAACGCAGCGATGAAATACGTAGATGAATTTCGCAACCCAGAAGTCGTACAAGGTCTTTTGGATGCAATAAATGCCAAGCTAGATGTGATTGATCAAAAACGCGTTTCTTTAACAGGGCAAGCTATGCGCCCGTTGCAGCTTATGGAGTTTTGCGGTGGGCATACGCACACCTTGTTTAAATACGGCATTGAAAGCCTCCTGTCAGACAGGATTGAAATGATTCATGGCCCAGGTTGTCCAGTATGCGTATTACCCATGGGGCGAGTAGACGATTGTATTGATATCGCAGAAAACCCAGATGTGATTTTCACAACGTTTGGCGATGCCATGCGCGTACCGGGAAGTAAAGGCAGCTTATTGGATGCAAAAGCCCGCGGCTGTGACATTCGATTGGTTTATTCGCCACTAGATGCACTTCATTTAGCGCGAAAATATCCAGAGAAAGAGGTGGTATTTTTTGCTCTAGGCTTTGAAACCACGATGCCAAGTACCGCGCTAACCGTCTTGCAGGCAGAAAAAGAAGGGCTACAAAACTTTTCTCTGTTTTGTAATCACATTACGACAGCCCCCACAATTGATGCCATATTAAACGAACCGGATCTTAACCTTGATGGCTTTCTCGCGCCGGGACATGTCAGCATGGTCATCGGCTTAACACCCTTTGAATTCATCGCACAAGACTATGGTAAGCTCATCGTAATAACCGGTTTTGAGCCGCTCGATATTCTCCAATCCATACTGATGTTGGTCTCACAAATCGCCGATGAACGTTGCGAGGTCGAAAACCAGTATCGCCGAGTCGTTGATAATGCGGGAAATGATCCCGGTCTGGATGCCATGACAACGGTTTATGACACCTATCCCGTGACGGAGTTGCGTGGGTTTGGCGAAATTGGGGATGCCGGTGTGCGATTGCGTCCAGAATATGCCGCATGGGATGCCGAGCAGAAATTCATTGTTACTCACCATAATACTCATGAGCCTGAAGCCTGCCAATGTGGCGAAGTGTTGAAAGGCCTAATCAAGCCTTGGCAATGCAAAATGTACAGTGAGTCTTGTACACCGCAAGCACCACTTGGTGCGCTGATGGTTTCTTCTGAAGGCGCATGTTCTGCCTATTACAACCACGGTTTTCGCCAGCCTTCCAACGATGAGGGACGAATTGCCGTGGTTGATACAACCTCAACCCCGAATTAAACAGGGAAGCAGTTATGGCATTACAACAGCAACTACTGCAAGCAGAAGAGATTGAACGCATCACGCTTTCCCATGGTAGTGGAGGAATCGCTATGCGTGAACTGGTCGAAAGGGAGATCGTTTCGGCGTTTCACAATCCCCATCTTGCTCCTCTTGAAGATCAGGCCCGACTACCTCTGAGTACATTTAGCCAATTTGGCGATCGGTTAGCCATGACCACTGACTCCTTTGTTGTAGACCCGCTTGAGTTTCCCGGCGGAGATATCGGCACGTTGGCCGTAAACGGCACAGTGAACGATCTCGCCATGTGTGGCGCGAAACCCTTGTTTCTGACTTGCGGCCTTATTTTGGAAGAAGGTCTACCACTTGATATCTTGCGCCGTATTCTTGCAAGCATGAGAAAAGCCGCGGATGAAGCGGGCGTCACCATTGTGTCTGGCGACACAAAAGTCGTTCACAAAGGTGCGGCAGATAAGCTGTTTATCAACACATCAGGCGTAGGTGCCATTCCCTACCAAACCAATATCTGCGCCAGTGCGGCGAAGCCCGGCGACCTTGTGATTGTGAATGGCTGGGTGGGCGATCATGGTGCCACCGTGATGGCGTCGCGTGACGATTTATTGCTAGAGGCTCAACTGCAATCTGATTGCAGGTCACTCTATCAAGAGGTCAGTGCGCTGTTGGCAGCAACCTCGGTTCACTGCTTGCGTGATGCAACGAGAGGCGGTGTTGCAACAGTATTAAACGAATTTGCTGAGAGCAGCAGTGTCCGGATCGTTCTGGATCAATCAGCTATTCCTGTACGAGAAGAGGTACGAGGCGTTTGTGAGTTATTGGGGTTGGATCCACTTTATCTTGCGAATGAAGGAAAATTCATCGCAATTATTCCCGCGCTGAACGCAGAACAAGCCATTGAGGCCATACGTCAGTTTCCCGGTGCAGAACAGGCGTGTGTGGTAGGGCGTGTTGAGGCAACGACGGCAATACGGCCCAGAGCGGGCGTTTCAATGAAAACGGCGTTTGGCGGTGAACGGATGATTGACATGTTGACAGGCGATCAACTGCCTCGAATTTGTTGAACGAAATTAACGTATCGATATTGGCAGCCGTACGGCTGATAGAAAATAGGAAGGATCAAGATGAAACGTAATGGATTTCAAGCGGCAACACTCCTGATGGCGTTATTGCCTTTAACAGCATCAGCACATACAGGGCATGAAGTGAATGGCTTCGTGGCAGGCTTACTTCATCCTTTAACTGGAGCCGACCACTTGATCGCATTGGTTGCTGTCGGGTTATGGGCTGTTATGGTAAGTCGTCAAGGCTTCCAGCGGGCAAGCTCGCTGATTCCTGTGGCCTTTTTAGCCGTGATGGCATTGGGTGCATTCATCGCGCTTGCAGGATTAAAGATGCCACTGATGGAAACTGGGATAGCGATGTCTGTTATTTTTCTTGGGCTACTGCTGGTGGCAGGAAAGCATCATTATTCCCGATTATCTTTCCTATTAGCCGGTGTGTTCGCGTTAGTTCATGGTATCGCACATGGCGTAGAAATGCCTTATGCAGCATCCTTTGGGGGCTATTTTGCGGGTTTTTTGATGGCATCCGGCGCGTTGATCTTCAGCGGCAGTTTGGCAGCAAAGATGTGTCACTATTTCAAGGTTGAACGCCTGATCATGCCGTTAACGGGGGGAGCGATTGCCCTCACCGGAATGTATTCACTGGCGATATAAAACACGGCTATGTCCGGTTACCGAATCAGGATACGTGGCGTTGTTCAGGGGGTAGGTTTTCGGCCTGCCGTCTGGCGCGTGGCTCGCGTTCTGTCATTGAAAGGGCATGTCCTCAATGATGGCGAAGGCGTTATCGTTGAACTGTGGTGTGAGGCTGAACACGCAAGGGCGTTCATCAACGCGATCAAGCAAGAATGTCCGCCGCTGGCGGCTATTAGAAGCATCGAGATCGATACCGTTAAATTAAGTCATCCACCGGACAGCTTTAGCATTGTTGAAAGCCATGAAACCCCACAAATCAACGCTGGTATTCCTGCAGATGCTGCGGTTTGTCAGGCATGTATCGATGAAACGTTAGATCCCGGCAGCAGACGTTATCGTTATCCGTTCACCAATTGCACCCATTGCGGTCCTAGACTGACGATCATCTCGTCGCTTCCCTACGATCGCCCGAAAACCAGCATGGCGAGTTTTGAGCTTTGCCAACAATGCCTCAACGAATATAAAAACCCGGAAGACCGTCGTTTTCATGCACAGCCGATCGCTTGCCCTGAATGCGGTCCAAGCGTATGGCTATGCGGCCATACTGCGGGGGAAACCGAGGTGCTATGCCATCCTGATGGTAAAGACGGTTGCGACGCGATTGAAATAGCAGCGTATTTTCTTAAGCAGGGAAAAATCGTTGCTGTGAAAGGCGTGGGTGGCTTCCATCTGGTGTGTGACGCAACGAATGAAACGGCCGTTAACTGCTTACGAACCCGTAAGAGGCGACCTGATAAACCCTTCGCGGTGATGATGAAAGATGCTGAACAGGTCATGACATACTGTAAGCCATCTCAAGAAGGACTTTTGGCATTGCAGAGTGCGCCCAGCCCTGTTGTCATCATGCCTAGAGGGCGCGTGACAGCGTCACGCGCCGGTGTCAAATATGATAGTGTCGAATATAGTGGTATCGAATTTCCTGCTATCGCACCTTCCGTCGCCCCAAAACTTCATGAACTCGGTATTATGCTACCGCCTTCACCGCTACACATTTTGTTGTGTCGATACGCCGACGTGCCTTTGGTGATGACATCGGCCAACCTCAGTGGAAATCCGCAATGTACAGATAATCTAGCGGCACTAGAAGACTTGAAAGACATCGCTGATTATTGGTTGATGCACAATAGGGACATTGTCGTTAGGGCGGATGATTCGGTATTTCGGCAAACTGACTCTGGCTTACAACTGCTTCGGCGAGCAAGAGGCATGGCACCCAGTCCCATTTCTTTGCCCAAAGGCTTTGAGTCTGCACCCAAGGTGCTTGCGCTCGGCGGTGAGGTTAAAAATGCGTTCTGTCTGCTTTCAGAGCATGGCGCAATATTGAGCCAATACATTGGCGATCTCGAAAGTTTGAATGTATTAGAAGACTTCGAACGCATGTTGGAGCACTACCAAACGCTGTATCGTTTTGTACCCCAGTGCGTCGCCGTTGATAGGCACCCAGAATATCTGTCGACCAAGTACGGTAAATCAACGTTTGATCCGGCGTTCATTCATGAGGTTCAGCACCACCACGCACATGTAGCTGCGTGCATGGGCGATAATCAATTGCCTATTGATCATGACAATGTGCTGGGCGTGGTCTTTGATGGTTTGGGCTTCGGTGAGGATGGTTCACTTTGGGGCGGTGAGTTTCTCATCGCGAATTACCGCTCATATACGCGAGTAGGGGCGCTACGTCCTGCCGCGCTTCCGGGGGCGACGCAAGCCATTGTCCAACCTTGGCGTAATCTTATTGCGAGGCTTCATCAAGCATCTCTTGAACATCATGATTTTCCCCATCTTCACTTAGACAATCGAGCCGTCGATACGCTTCTCGCTATGATAGAAACTGGCGTCAATTCGCCGCAATGCTCGTCCGCCGGGCGTCTGTTCGATGCGGTTTCTGCGGCCTTGTGTGTGTGCATCGGTACACAAACTTATGAAGGACAAGCGGCGATTAAACTGGAAGCATTAGCGACGTTAAGCGACATTGGCTGCGCTGAATCCTATCCGTTTGATATTGTGCCGGGTGACACTGTCACGCTGGATCCAGCCCCCATGTGGCCGATGCTGTTGAATGATATTCAACAGGGCGTTGCATCCACAGTGATTGCACGTAAATTCCACCAAAGTCTCGCAGAGGCGATCTCACAAATGGTGATGCATTTATCCCAAACGTTGTGTGTGTCACCGAAAGTGGTGCTGACAGGCGGCGTTTTCCAAAACAGATTGTTGCTCGATCTGACCACTAAAAAGCTCTCCAATTGCGGGATTGAGGTTCTCATACATCGACATATTCCCGCGAATGATGGCGGGTTAGCGTTTGGGCAAGCACTTGTCACCGCGGCTGTTTCTTTATCTGGAAACACGCAGTCAGTGCTTGAACCATAATTACCTTACGGTTTTTTGCAGGAAGCAGCGATGGCAAAAGACAAGATGACATTGCTTTGGTTTCAAACAGGAAGTTGCGGTGGAGACACCATGGCACTGCTCAGTGCCGATCGACCTTCATTTTCAGACCTCCTTAACGACTATCCCATTGAATTGTTATGGCAGCCTTCGCTGTCCGTAGAGAGCGTAAACAACCTGAACGATTTGATGGATCACATTATTCAGGGCACTTTGCCGCTCGACATCCTCTGTATTGAAGGCAGCATAATCACTGGCCCTAACGGCTCCGGGATGTTTGACACTTTTCGTAAAACAGCAAAGAAAAACTGGGTACTAAAATTGGCAGAGAAGGCGCGGTTTGTACTCGCAATGGGCACTTGTGCCGCGTTTGGCGGTGTACACGCCGCGCCGCCAAATCCAACCGACTGTATCGGTTTGCAGATGGATAAGTCTGAACCCGGTGGTTTGCTTCCCCCTGAGTGGCGAAGCGGTGCAGGGTATCCGGTCATCAACCTTGCGGGCTGTCCCGTACACCCGAACACCATGACGAAAACACTGGCCATGATCGCCAGTGGCATCATTCTTCAGCTAGACGAGTTGAACCGACCGAAAGAATTCTTCAGTTCTTTGGTGCATCAAGGTTGTACCCGAAATGAATACCACGAGTACGACGTTGAAGAAGCCGAGTTTGGTACCAATGGCTGTATGTTTTTCAACCTTGGTTGCAAAGGCCCATATACACAAGCTACGTGCAACACCGACCTTTGGAATGGCAGAAGCAGCAAAACGCGCGCAGGAGTCCCTTGCTTTGGCTGCACATCCCCTGAATTTCCAGAAGACGAAGGGTTGTTTAAGACGGAAAAGCTAGGCCCAATTCCATCAAAACTGCCTGTAGGCGTGGAGCGGGCAAACTACATTGCCTATAAAAATCTCGCCAAAGCAGCTGCACCAGAGCGAGTTAAAAAGCGCAAAATGGAGCCTTAATGGTCAAAAAGACGCTGAATATCGATTTAAATCGCGTTGAAGGTGATTTGGAGTTCGAGTTGGATGTTGAAGACGGCATGGTGGTCGATGCACGCTGTATTGGCGTGATGTACCGTGGATTTGAGCAAATCATGATTGGACGCGCTCCACGTGACGCGGCGGTAATTACACCTCGTGTCTGCGGGATCTGTGGTACGGCACATTTGTACGCTGCGACGCTGGCGCTGGAGCAAATATGGGGTATTGACGTCCCGCCCAACGCTACGCGGATCAGAAACCTCTGTTTACTGACAGAAAGCATTCAAAACGATATTCGTCAGAGCTTTTTGATGTTTCTGGTCGATTTTTGCCATGAGGCTTATCGTTCTCACCCGCTTTACGCGCAAATTATGGATGCCTTTGCGCCTTTTAAAGGACGGCATCATTTGGGGGCGTTGGAGCAAAGTCGGGATGCCGTCGGTATTGTTGCTTTGTTTGGCGGCCAGTGGCCCCATTCTTCTTATATGTTGCCGGGCGGCGTTGTGGGAAAACCCAGTATACGCAAAATCATTGAAACCAGAGACATCATCAACAAACTTACGCGTTGGTACGAAACTGCCGTCATTGGTGACACATTGGAAAACTGGCTGTCACTCTCGAAAAGTGACGTCTTTTTCGAGGGATTAGAAAAAGACAGCAATAAAGCGAACAGCGCATTGGGCTTATTTACCCGATTCTCCCGAACGATTGGTTTGCACCAAATAGGATTTGGTTCTGCCAGCATGATCAGTTTTGGTGCTGTTTCAGACCCATTGAACCCAAAGGCTCATGCCATGCAGGCCGGTGTATTTGATGGTGACAGTGGTGAAATAGGGCCACTCGATCAATCTGCAATCACAGAGCATGTTCGTTATTCCTGGTTTCGGCACTACGACGGCGGTCGCCATCCACACAAAGGCGAAACGATTCCTGACTACCAAAGTGAGTCAGACCGTTATACATGGGCTAAAGCGCCGAGATACGACGGAAGAGTGATGCAAACGGGCCCGATGGCAGAGCTCATTATTGGTGGTGACCCATTAACAACAGATTTACACCAAAAAGAAGGCGCATCAACGTGGCTCAGGCAGTTTTCCCGTTTACGGCGAATTGGTTTTAGCTTGATGCAAATGAAAGAAACCGTCGACGCGTTGAGTGAAGACATTCATGGTGATTTTTTTCTGCCGCCAAATCCTCAAGATGAAGTCGATGGCAAAGGGTTTGGCATGATACAAGCTGCACGCGGCGGGTTGGGGCATTGGATCAGCATAAAAGAGGGGGTAATTGATCGGTACCAAATTATTACACCCACCGCATGGAATGCGTCCCCGCGTGATTCAGAGGGGACGCACGGTCACTGGGAGCAAAGCGTCATTGGGTTGCCTATTGATGATATGGAAAACCCCTTGATGCTCGGACACGTTATACGCTCGCACGACCCTTGCTTGGTGTGTACGGTGCACATGCTGCCCACAGGGAAAAAATTAAGGTTTAGTGTGTAAGCGTATGACGAATATCCATATCCTTTGCTTCGGTAATACACTTCATAGCGATGATGGAATCGGTGTAGCCATTGCAGCGAGATTGCACAAAGAAACGCTTCCAGCAAGTGTCAAAGTGATTGATGCTGGCATTGCTGGGTTGAACGCCTTACCGCTTTTTGAGCACTGCTCAAGCGTACTGATTGTAGATGCCGCAGAACTGGGATTGTCTGCAGGCAGTTTCCGCTTTAAAACCGTATCGGAACTAACGAAACAAAACGTATCCGACCATCTGGGAGGCGTTAGCTACCTTTTACAAGCGGTCGACGCCATCGTGACACCGGCACCCAAAATAGAGATACTTGCGGTACAACCCGCTGTTTGTGAGAGCTTCTCTCCCGGATTGTCTGATGAGCTCACCCTGGTACTAGAGGACGTTGTGTCGGCAATCCTTGATTACGTAAAACGTCTTACGCTGCAAAACGGAAAAACGGAACGGTATTTATTATGACGGTGCCTTCCAGAAAACTCAGTGTCCCCGTGCATTCATCAGAACAAGAGAACGCGCAGTTGCGAAAGGAAATCGACGCGCTATACGCCGCCGCGGAGGCAAGAGAGCAACAATTGCTAGCAGCAACGCATGCGATGGACGACATTCTTTTGGAGATGGAATCCCAACGCAATGCGCTAAAAAGGAATAACAAGCAGTTACTGGAACTGAATGCCTACATTCGAAGTATTAACGATGCGATGAACAGCATTCTGGTTGTGGTTGGTATTGGGGGGACATTACGCAGGCAAACCGTGTATTTACTCAGGATCTGGGGTGGACTGAAGAAGAATTGCTGCATATTCATATCGATTTGCTGTTCCCTAAAGAGGTGCTCTCTAATATTCAGGAAAACGTGAAATCACCGTCGGGCTCCTTGGTCGTGTCTTACATCACGCAACGTGGCCATTTGGAATTCGAAACGCCACTGCATAAGCGTGACGGTGAGTTTACTGAGGCAGTCTATCTGGTAAAAGGGGAACAGTTTTATAGTCATCAAGGAAAGCTACAGGGCATATTGCTGACGGCCACGGATATTTCAGAATTGAGGCAACGGGAAGTTGCACTCCGGCAAAGCGAAATCGCCCTTCAAAAAGCCAAAGCTGTGGCTGATGCCGCCAATCAGGCAAAAGGGGATTTCCTTGCGACGATGAGTCACGAAATTCGTACGCCGCTCAACGCAATTATAGGCTTTACGAAACTATGTCTGCACTCTGATTTGACGCTGAAACAGCGGGACTACCTCAATAAAGTGGATGTTGCTTCCCACTCGCTCTCTCATCTGATTAACGATGTGTTGGACTTGTCAAAGATCGAAGCCGGTAAACTTCAAATAGAGAGCGTCCCGTTTGATTTGCGTCAGGTGATAAGCAATGTACGGCATGTTATGTGGTTCGATGTTTCGAAGCGTGGCCTGACGTTTCTAACGCACATTGATCCCTCTGTCCCTACCCATCTAAAAGGCGATCCTCTGCGTCTACAACAAGTGCTTGTGAATCTGGTCGGCAACGCCATCAAGTTCACGGATAAAGGAGAGGTTTCTATCTCTGTTTCGCAGAAGAAATCCCGCGCCAAAAAGCGCACTACCTTGATATTTAAAGTCTGTGATACGGGTATAGGCATGACGGATGCGCAGTTAAATCGGTTGTTCAGTCAATACCATCAGGCAGACCCTTCAACCAGTCGGCGTTTCGGCGGAACAGGGTTGGGACTAACGATTAGCCAAAAATTGGTTAACTTGATGAAAGGCGAGATTCATATCCAAAGTGCTTACGGACTCGGTACTGAGTGTGAATTTTCAGCGCGATTTGAGCGACTTCAGGAAGCCATGCAGGCAAATCTGCTCATATCGGATACGAGTGATGATCTCAGCTCACTTAACGTGACTGAGCTAAAAAATGGCCACGTGCTGGTCGTTGATGACAATACCATTAATCGAGAAATGATCCGCGAGCTGCTGTCGTCTCTGGGCATGATAGTGAGTCAGGTAGGCTCAGGTGAAGAGGCGCTGGATGCGATTAAACAGCAATGTTTTTCTTTGATCCTGATGGATCTTCGTATGACGGGGATGGACGGCATTGAAGCGACTAGAGCATTGAGAAAGCTACCAAATGGAAACACCGTTCCCGTTATCGCCTTGTCTGCAAATACAACAGCGAGCATGGCGGAAACCTGCATTCGGGCAGGAATGAATGATTACGTACCCAAACCTGTCGATTTTCGTCGTTTGATTCAGGTGATTGCCAACCATTTAGTGAATCGTGATTCTATTAATGAATGCGCCAAATTCACTACGTTCAACCCAACCGCCGCGTTGCTACGTTTGGGATCAAACAAGGCTGTATATATAAAAATGTTGGGTAAATTTCTCTCACAACGAGAATCTCGTTTGGGGGATCTCAAACGGATAGCCAGCGCTGCTGATCGTGATGCTCAAAAACACGCCTTTCATGAACTTAAGGGTATCGCGGCAACATTGGGGGCCGATCGTTTGAGCAGAATTAGCGGGACACTTGAAGCGCAGTGTGACAGTCGCAGCATCGTTGACAAAGACCTGACACAGATTGTCGGTGAATTTGAACGGCTTACCGCTGTTGTACAGGCATATCTCGATGCCAATGTAAGTAAGTAGGGAAGATTATGGATCCAAAGTATCAAACGCAGCGAGTTGGCGTAGAAGAAGGAAACAAAATGCCTGTCATTGCTGTGGTCGATGACTCTGCACCGCTTTGTGAAATGCTCTGTGAATTGCTCAACGAGGAAGGCTACTTTACCCACCCCTATGTGTCAGGTAGCGATGCATTAGAAGGTATTAAACGCCATCAACCAGACTTGATCCTGCTCGACATTGATATGCCGGATATGAACGGTTTTGACGTATGCGCGAAGTTGAAATCAGATCCTCAGTTGATGGCCATTCCGGTTTTCTTTATCAGCAGTTACAGCGAGCTGGATGACAAGCTCAGAGCCTTTGATTGTGGTGCGCTGGACTATGTCACCAAGCCCATTCATCTGGCGGAGGTGAAAGCAAGAATCAAAACACACCTGTCACTACGGTATTATCAACAAGCACTACAAGTTCGAAATGACACCTTGGCGGCAACGCTGATGCAATTGAAATCGGCGCAACACCAACTCGTCCAAGCGGAGAAATTGGCGTCACTTGGACAATTGGTCGCAGGGGTGGCGCATGAGATTAACAATCCGATCAGCTTTATCATCGGCAATGGTCACGCACTGAAAAAGAATCTCGACAAGTTAGAAGGGTACTTAGAACGTGTTCATGCATCGCCTCAATCCCAAGAGGCTGAAACAATGAGAAAGACCAGCGGCATTGATATTATGTTCAACGATATGCCCCCAATGGTTAGCGATATTCTGGAGGCTGCAGGCCGTGTCAGCACTATTGTTCAGGATCTCAGCCTTCTCTCTGCACAGCAGCAAGCGGAGAAAGCAGCGCTGAACTTAAAAGAGGTCGTCGAATTAGCCATAAAATGGGTTGCAGCCAGTCGACATTGTGAGGAACACATTCATGCTGAACGTCTGGAAGACATCGTCGTTATCGGACACAAAGGGCAATTGGTTCAAGTCGTGGTTAATCTCTTGAACAATGCATTGGATGCTTGTGAAAACGCAGCTATTCCGTCTGTTATCGTTCAGTGTGCGGCGGAAAACGGTCATGGCTGGATAAGCATTTCTGATAACGGTACAGGGATCAGTGACAGCCAACTCGGGCAACTTTTCGATCCGTTCTTCACCACCAAACTGGTAGGTAAGGGATGCGGATTGGGCCTTGCCATCAGTTACCGGTTAATGGCAGAACACGGCGGGGAACTGACAGCAGAAAACATACCTGAGAGCGGCGCCCGCTTTACCCTTACCGTGCCATTGGAGGATTCATCTTTTCTACCGGATTGACCTGTGCATTGCTAAGTGACGTTCGCATCGCTTAAAAACTGCCCAACACCGTTGCTTCGAGTGTATCGCGAATGTCTGCATCGTCACTCAGCGGCCGCACCAAGGCCATTTGGCAGGCTGTAACAGCGGGAATGCCTTTTTGAATTAGCTGTGCCGTATAAACCAAAAGGCGTGTGGAAATCCCTTCATTAAGTCCATGTCCAACGAGATTCCGAGCATGTTTGGCGATTTGAATCAGTCGGTCAGCTGTTTCCCTTGGTAATCCTGTTTCATGGCAAACGATCGTCGCCTCCGTGTCTGCATCAGGGTACAAGAACTCCAACGCTGCAAACCGTTGCTTGGTTGAGGTTTTAAGGTCTTTCATTAACGTCTGGTAACCCGGATTGTAGGAAATGACGAGCTGAAAATCCGCATGGGCGTGCAACAGTTCGCCTGTTTTCTCTAATGACAAGGTCCGGCGATAGTCAGTAAGGGAATGTATCGCCGCAGTGGTGTCCTGACGAGCCTCTACCACTTCATCGAGATAGCATATCGCGCCAATACGCGCCGCCGTTGTCAATGGACCATCCTGCCAGTAGGTACCGTTTGCATCCAGAAGGTATCGGCCTATCAAATCTGAGGCTGTCATGTCTTCGTGGCAGGATATCGTAATGAGTGGGCGACCAAGCCGCCAAGCCATATGTTCTATAAATCGCGTCTTACCGCACCCGGTTGGCCCTTTCAGCATCATGGGAATGCGAGAATCATAAGCTGCTTTAAACAGGGAAATTTCATCGCCCGCTTCTTGGTAATATGGCTCTGTATCAATCAGATACTGGCTATGTTGTGTGACTGTCTGCGCTGTTTGAGACATGGATTTCTCCTTATGCCTGAACACGTTATGAAAAAGGACTGGGGAAGCAAGGACTACAGGCTTACCCCAGTCAAAGCCCTACCGTGATAAGACAGGGAGGTTACTCGAAGCCAGGCGCGCGGTAGATAACCATTGACGCCCCTTGGCTCTGTTTGAAATTGTCATAACCCACTAAACGAACATGGTGGTTTTGATTGAGGTTATGGCAAAGCTGCGCTTCGGAAAGAATTGTGTCGACATTGGTTTCGCCGAACATGGGAAGTTTCCACATATACCAGTAGGAGCCACTGGCTTCTTCCGGTTCAGAATGCTCAATCGCGGGGTTCCATCCTTTACTGACGATATACTCCACCTGACGGCGTATTTGATCGGCCGTCATTCTCGGCAGATAAGAAAATGTCTCAAACTTTCGGCTATGTCGGTCTGTAAGACGCGACGCATAATCCATTACTTCACTCATGGTGTGTCTCCTTATTTCCCGAGGTTAGGCGTGTACAACATCAAGTTTGTCGACAGTGTCGAACTCGAACTTGACCTCTTTCCACGTTTCCATTGCAGCTTTCAATTCAGGGCTATGTTTCGCTGCAGCAGTGAGAATGTCTTTGCCTTCACGTTCTAAGTTTTTCCCTTCATTTCTCGCTTGCGTACAGGCTTCCAAAGCGACGCGATTTGCTGCGGCACCCGCAGCATTACCCCAAGGGTGTCCCAAGGTTCCGCCGCCAAATTGGAATATCGCATCGTCACCAAAAATGGAGACCAATGCAGGCATATGCCAAACATGGATACCACCAGAAGCAACGGGGAGCACACCAGGCATCGAACCAAAATCCTGGTCAAAGAAAATACCGCGAGAACGGTCTTCTTTGATCACGCGGTCACGCATGATGTCAATCCATCCCAGCGTTGCCTCTCTGTCACCTTTCAGTTTCCCTACGACGGTACCTGAATGCAGGTGATCACCGCCGGAGAGGCGAAGACATTTAGACAATACGCGGAAATGAATACCGTGACGGGGATTGCGGTCGAGCACGGCGTGCATCGCTCGGTGAATGTGAAGTAGCATGCCATTTTCGCGACACCAATTAGCCAGCCCTGTATTTGCCGTGAAACCGGCAGTCAGGAAGTCATGCATAATAATGGGCATATCCAGTTCTTTGGCGAACTCCGCGCGACGGTACATTTCTTCGGGTGTCGCTGCGGTCACGTTCAAATAGTGGCCTTTACGTTCCCCTGTTTCACGCTCCGCTCGATGAATGGCTTCTGCAACATATTCAAAGCGATCGCGCCACCGCATAAACGGCTGTGAATTAACGTTTTCATCATCTTTTGTGAAATCTAACCCACCACGAAGCCCTTCATAACACGCACGACCATAGTTTTTCGCGGAGAGTCCGAGTTTCGGCTTGATCGTACAGCCCAGCAACGCACGGCCATATTTGTTCATCTTGTCTCGCTCGACCTGAATCCCGTTTGGTGGTCCACCACAGGTTTTCACATAAGCAATCGGAAACCGGACGTCTTCAAGTCTGAGACCGCGAATCGCTTTGAAGCCGAAAACATTCCCGACTAAAGATGTTAGTACGTTAACTACCGATCCTTCTTCAAAGAGATCAATAGGGTAAGCAACGAAAGCATAGAAAGAGGAATCATCACCGGGTACGTCTTCAATCGCGTAAGCGCGTCCTTTGTAATAGTCGAGATCAGTCAGAAAATCTGTCCACACTGTCGTCCACGTACCGGTTGATGATTCTGCAGCAACCGCAGCTGCGGCTTCTTCTCTAGGCACACCGGGTTGGGGCTCTATTTTGAAACATGCGAGAAGATCTGTATCGGCAGGGATATAGTCAGGCTCCCAATATGTATCACGATACTCCTTAACACCTGCTTGATAACTCTTGGCCATAGTCTTGTCCTTTTGTATTCGAGGAATGCTTGTCGTCAGCCATCCTGTTGTTGGCTTAGAAACAGTGTTAAGTGGAATGGGTGAGAAGTGAAATTGCTTCTATTTATGATGATGATAAGAATTCATTTTCTGAAGGCGAGTTTTTTGATATTTCTTTGCGGATTTTAAATTAACCAGTTGAATATTAATCAATTAAAAACATTTAAAATTGTGAGGGTAATAAAATCTAGAAAACGACAGAAAAACCCCATCTTACTGATATTTAGTATTTTTATTGAAAGACCATTTCGGGCATAAAATTTATTTATGCTTCCTCTTTCTTTTCCTGATTGGTGACACCTTCGCTTTACTCGTAATGTGAATCGAAAGGGCTGCGGTGATGCGCCTTGTAAAACATTCAACATAAATTCGCCGTGGCAAGCCCGCTGAATATTTATCTCACAAACGCTTGTGAATATAGCGCCAGTGAGAACTTAGGATTCAAAAATACAGCGATTGCAAGGAGAAAGCGTTATGGCTTTGATTAGTTTACGGCAATTACTCGATCACGCCGCAGAACACAGTTACGGTGTTCCTGCGTTTAACGTTAACAATATGGAGCAGGTTCAGGCAATCATGGGGGCGGCGAGCGCCACCGATAGCCCGGTTATTCTTCAGGCTTCTGCAGGGGCAAGGACGTATGCTGGCGCAGGTTTTCTTCGACATTTGATGATTGCTTCTGTTGAAGAATGGCCGGATATCCCCGTCGTTGTCCATCAAGATCATGGTGCGTCACCCGGTGTTTGTCTTCAATCGATTCAGCAAGGATTTACGTCCGTCATGATGGATGGTTCATTGCTGGAAGATATGAAAACGCCTGCCAGTTACGAATATAACAGTACTGTAACGCGACAAGTTGTTGAAATGGCACATGCAGGTGGTGTATCTGTAGAAGGCGAATTGGGTTGTCTGGGCTCCCTTGAAACGGGGACAGCAGGTGAAGAAGACGGCTCTGGTGCAGAAGGTATACTTAGTCACGACCAATTGCTGACTGATCCAGAAGAAGCCGCTGATTTTGTTCGCCGAACCGGTGTGGATGCTCTCGCCATTGCGATTGGCACAAGTCACGGTGCCTACAAATTTACGCGTCCTCCCACCGGTGACATCCTTGCTATAGACCGAATAAAAGCGATTCATGCCCGAATTCCTGACACACACCTTGTTATGCATGGTTCCTCATCTGTCCCTCAAAATTGGCTTCAAATCATCAACGAATATGGGGGAGACATGGGGGAAACCTACGGTGTTCCTGTGTCTGAAATTGTTGAAGGTATTAAGCACGGTGTCAGGAAGGTCAATATTGATACGGATTTACGCATGGCCAGTACGGGCGCTGTTCGTCGTTTTCTTTCTGAAAATCCAAGCAACTTTGATCCTCGAAAATTCTTAATCGCTGCAACTAACGCAATGAAAGACCTTTGCACAGAACGTTATGAAGCGTTTGGTTGTGCCGGAAATGCATCAAAAATCAGAGCCATTAACCTTGAGACCATGTCGGCAAGATATGCCAGTGGCGAATTGGATCCTTCGGTTCGTTGAAGTGAATGATCAGATTGATTATCGAAGGAGAAAAACATGTCAATTAAACATCCTATTGTGGCCGTGACAGGCTCATCCGGCGCTGGTACATCCACCGTTAAAAATGCCATGGAGCAAATTTTTCGTCGCAGCCAATTTGATGCGGCTGTTATCGAAGGTGACAGTTACCACAAATACGATCGGGCAGAAATGCGTGAACGTTTAAGGCGTGCGTACGAGAAAGGAAAGAATCTCAGTCATTTTGGCCCAGAAGGTAATGACTTCGCGGAGCTTGAGAAGACATTTTCAGCATATGCGGAATCGGGAACGGCACTTCGTCGCTATTACATTCACAATGAAGAAGAAGCCGCGCTTCATAGCACCAAAGCGGGCTCATTTACTGAGTGGAAACCTATTCCTGAAGGATCAGACCTTTTGTTTTATGAGGGTCTTCATGGCGGCGTCGTCACCCCGCAAAGCAATGTCGCCCGCTTTGTGGATCTTTTGATTGGTGTAGTACCGATTGTTAATCTCGAATGGATTCAGAAAATCCATCGTGATACCAATGTACGCGGCTATAGCCGTGACGCTGTAACGGATACCATACTGCGAAGGATGCATGATTACGTGCATTTTATTACGCCGCAATTTTCTTTAACGGACATTAACTTCCAACGCGTTCCAATGGTTGATACGTCTAACCCCTTTATTGCTCGTGATATTCCAACGCTTGACGAAAGCATGGTTGTGATTCGATTCAGAGACCCGAAAAAGACTGGCGTCAATTTTCAATACCTTCTGAATATGATTGATGGGTCGTTCATGTCACGACGAAACAATATCGTTGTACCTGGTGGGAAAATGGGATTTGCCATGGAGCTCATCATGCAGCCATTGATTGAAGAATTGGTTTATAACGGCTCAAACCGTGTAAGTGTTGCAACGACGCACGACAGGTTTGCCAAAAATCGCGAAATGCCAGTCTAGGGAGAGAGGCATCATGAGAAAGGGAACCACATTTACACGATTTATTATCGAAGAACAGCGACGCATTCCCGAATCAACCGGAGAGTTTACACTGCTGCTTAGCTCTATCGTGACAGCATGCAAAGAGATCTCTGATGACGTGAATCGCGGTCAGCTTATCAATGTACTGGGCAGCGCAGAGACGGAGAACGTTCAGGGCGAAACACAGAAAAAACTCGATATCATTTCAAATGAAGTGATGATCAGAGCGATGGAATGGTCAGGAAACCTTGCAGGAATGGCTTCCGAAGAAATGGAAAACATGTACTCCATACCCAGTCGCTTTCCAAAAGGGAAATATTTGTTGGTATTTGACCCGCTGGACGGATCCTCCAATACCGAAGTGAATGTCTCCATCGGCACTATTTTTTCTATTCTCCGTTGCCCTGATGGTGTCACAGAACCAAAAGAAGAAGACTTTTTTCAACCAGGTACGCGTCAAGTATGTGCAGGGTATGTGCTTTACGGGCCGGCAACGAATCTTGTGTTAACAACCGGACAAGGTGTGAACGGATTTACCCTTGACCAAGATATCGGCGAGTTCATTTTGACCCACCCTAAACTCACGATCCCAGAGCGAACCAACGAATTTGCTATCAATATGTCGAACCAGAGACACTGGGAACCTGCAATTAAGCGCTACATTGATGAAGTAGTCGCCGGAGAAGATGGCGTAAGAGGGAGGAATTTCAATACTCGCTGGGTTGCATCAATGGTTGCAGAGGTTCATAGAATCTTGATGCGCGGCGGTATCTTTCTGTATCCGTGCGATAATCGTGACAACGTTACTAAAGGGAGGCTGCGGTTGCTTTATGAAGCTAACCCTATGAGTTTCATCATCGAACAAGCTGGTGGCTCAGCCACGACAGGCCGAGAAAGAATCCTTTCAGTTCAGCCTGAAGACCTACATCAGCGTATTCCTGTCGTGATAGGTGCTAAAGAAGAAGTTGAACGCGTACATCGTTACCACATCGAAATGGACAAGGAGCTAACCGGCTCTCCACCGCACCGACAAGCTAACTAGTTGTTCTCGTCTGTGTTGTTTTCATCTCACATGGAGAAGGAGCAACCCATGCTGAAACTCAATAATATTCATGCCATTTGTTTCGACCTAGACGGTACGCTGGTGGATACCGCAGACGACTTGGCTTTTGCCGCTGAAGAAATGATGACAGAGCTGGGGCTTCCTTTTGGTGGCGTTGACGAGATACGAGGGTGGGTAGGTGATGGTCATGAACGCTTGATCCATAGGATCATTACCCGCCATCTCGATGGCGAAGTGTCCGATAACGTCTATAACATCGCTAACCCCATTTTCCATCGTGCGTTGAGAAACCGAAAATTTCAAAATACGCAGCTTTATCCTGATGTGGCCGATTGCCTGGAAAAACTTGAAAATATGGATATACCGAGAGCTTGTGTTACCAACAAGAACACGGCGCAGGCCTATGAAGTTCTCGATCATCTCGGTATTCGTCACTATTTTACCGTTGTGCTGGGACAAGACTCAGTTGCAGAACCAAAACCGTCTCCCGTCGGCATCATTGAGGCCGCTGAACATATGCGGGTCGACGCTATCAATGTGTTAATGGTGGGAGACTCGGTCAATGATGTGAGGGCTGCGCGTGCAGCTGGGTGGTAGCTGTTTCCTATGGGTACAACTATGGCATTGACATTAGCAGTGCCAACCCTGATTCAGTGATCAACAACTTAAACGCCATACCCAAAATGCTCGTTTAGCACGAAAGGGGATTTATATGCTGATGAAAAATGGATACCAAGAGTTGGTATCAACCCTCTCTATGCCCGTCGAACTGTGTGCGTTGTATATCGAGAATGCTGTTCGTGATACTGCCCAAACGTACATCATGAACCGCTTCGCATCGAGTAATACTGACTTACTGAAGGTTCACGAAAAAGACGACCATTCGATCGTGACGTTGGCCGACAAAGAGTCGGAGAAAGCCATTACAGAAAAGCTGCTTGAGCGATGGCCAGATATTCCGGTGCTTAGCGAAGAATTGTCGATTAAGGAACAGGAACGAATACTGAACCATCACTCGGACGCAATGTGGGTTCTTGACCCACTTGATGGAACAAGTAACTTTGCCTCAGGCATCCCGTATTTTTGTACGTCTCTCGCGCTAATTATCAATAAACAAGTCGTCATGGGATTGGTCTACGATCCTTGCCGAGATGAGGCTTTTTTCGCAGCTAAAGGCAGTGGCGCGTTTATCAATAATGTCGCGATAGATGAGTGGCAGGAGAATAAGGACTTGTCACAGGTTATGGCATTAATAGACTTCAAGCGGCTATCCGCGCCACTGGCGTCAGCCATTGCATCAGAGCCTCCATATCGTTCTCAGCGAAGCTTTGGCGCCAGTGCTTTAGATTGGTGTTGGATTGCCTCTAATCGTTGTCAGATTTACCTGCATGGCAGTCAAAAGCTGTGGGATTACGCGGCAGGGTCTTTAATCCTTTCAGAGGCGGGTGGCGTGTCTTCAACCTTTCAAGGTGAAGCCGTGCTGCAATGTAGCCTTGAACCTCAAAGTGTCATTGCGGGAACGAATGCTTTTTGTTTTGAGCAATGGGAACTGTGGTTAGACGCGATTCCTTCATAGACATTTTTCAAAGCCATGTCGTATGTCTGGTGTTAAAGCCACACCGTAGGCATGAGGCTTTAAAAGGCCGCAGGAGGAGGTAACTACGGCCACACTGTCGACTACTTAACGTTTTTTGATGGCCAATGTTTGTGGTTTTCATCCAGCACAAAATGATGCGTATGGACAATTTGCTGAGACCGTCTGGTTATATCTTGGCTTCCATGCGCTTCCACATGCTCAATCATGTTATTTGAATCAAGGTCGTGGCGATGTTCCAATGAGAAGCTTCTTTCTTTTGGCCATTGGCTTAACGCATATAAAAGGCCCACTAAGGAGGCTATTGCCATCAACACTGCGCAATTTGCTATCCCGATAGTTGCGGCAATCCATCCAGTACCAAGATATGCAAAGAACCATAAACCATGTGACAAGGCAAAGTTTGATGAAAAGTAAGCAGTTCGGTCTTTTTCGCTGCAAGACATGCGCAATAACAGGCCCGAAGGCGTGAGTATGCCACTGATCGCCATACCTTGAATAAACCAAAGTACCAACATGCCAGCATACGAGGGAAGCAATGAAATGCTGAATAGGGTGGCGACACTAACCCCCGCACTGCATACCATGATCTTACGGATATTATTTTGGTCTAAAAACCGAGGTATGATAAAAGCAATTAACATGGCACCAGAGCCTGCGGCCGCTAATGTTAAACCAACCCGATCCTCAGAAAGTGATAAGTATTCTCTGACATAAACCACGGTATTCACAATTGTCATTGAACTACCACATGACACAACCCAATGCAGCCCAAGCAATCCACGCAATCTCGGCGTTCCCGTGTAGCATTTTATGCCAAAGAAAAGACGATTGAATACGCTTTGCTCTCCGAGGCTTTTATTCGCTTTAAAGGTGGGTATAGCAGATAAGAGGAACGACATAAGAGCAAAAACAAGGGATATACCTGTCACGATGAACAGTTGTTCGAATGGCATGAAAAGCAAGAAGAAGACGGCCAACATTGGACTCACCAACGATTCAAGATCAAAGGCTATCCGCGAATAGCCCATCGCAACGTTATAGTCTTTTTCATTTGGCAATACGTCGGCTATGAGAGCTTGATAAATTGGTGTGTATGCAGCCGTGGCAGAGTTAATCAGGAAAATTATCACGAACACATGCCAAACTTCGCTGACAAAAGGAAGCATGAGAATCGCGACGATCCTCATGACATTTGCGTAAATTATCCACGCTTTTCGAGAGAATTTTTCAGCAACAGACCCTGCGATCGGTGCGACAAGAAGATATGCCACCATTTTAACTGCGAGGAGGCTTCCCAATAAAGCACCGGCAGAATCAGGTTGTAATTGGTAGGCCAAAAGACTTAACGCAACCGTCATTATCCCTGTGCCTAAAAGGCTGAAAATATTGGCAGAAAAGAGCCGGACAAAAAGGCTATTTTTCCATAGTCCAAGTTGTTCGTTTTCAACACTCATAGAACTTTCCTTGTTTTAATTCTACATTTCGCTGCACGACAGTCTTAAGGAAAGGCATATCATGAGAGATGACGAGAATGCCGATATCGAGTTGATTTAAAACATCGATGAGATGATGCCGAGATGCGTGATCAAGTGCATTAGTTGGCTCATCCAACAACAAGCCTTCTGGTTCCATCGCGAGCACACAAGCTAAGGCAACCATTCTCTTCTCACCGCCAGATAAGCTATGACAGATACGATGCTCCAAGTCTCGTTTTCCTACTTTATCCAAAGCAAGTTGTGCCTTTGCTATCGCTGTTTTTTGATCAAACCCAAGGTTTAACGGGCCAAACGCAACATCATCAATGACAGTGGGGCAAAACAATTGGTCATCTGCATTTTGGAACAAGAGCCCTAGGCGTTTGCGAGCGTTTACAAAATCACGGTCAGAGACACAGGTTTCACCGAGAATTTTAATGCTTCCTGAAAGAGGTTTAGTCAATCCCATTAACATATGGAGAAAAGAGGATTTACCTGCGCCGTTGTCACCGGTTATCCCAATTTTTTCATGGCTCTGCCAGGAAAAATCGAGGCCGTTAAAAAATTGTCTTTGTTCATTTCTGTGGAAACTTACGTTTTCCACCTCAGCAAGTAACATCATTATAAAACCCATTCAGTAGAGTAAATCACAACAACCATTCCAAAAATCGCCAAGAGGAAAAGAGAATCTCGTAATGTGAAAACGAAAACTTCACAGAAAGGGAATTTCCCGCTATACCCGCGACACTTCATTGCATCCAACGTTCGCTCTGAACGCTCCAACGTATTTAGCAAGAGCGACCCGATAACGAAGCCAAACGTTTTCATCGTATGAACGCTTCTTTGAGGGACAAACCCACGGATCTTCAGCGCATTTCGGATTCGCTGATACTCCTTAAATATCAAATCGATGTAACGCAGCGTGAATGCCATCAATTGCACCAGTTTGGTCGGAAGTTTAAACGCATTTAATACCGCAACGAATGTGGATGTTGGCAGCGTTCCAATAAGAGCAATAACAGCGAGCATTGATGCATTCGAACGCATCAGGATGAAAAGTGCTTTTTCTGCACCTTCATAAGTTGCATCGAAACCAAAGACGGTAAACCATGTTTCACCAGGCGTCGTAAACGGCAACAAAGCAACCAATGCGATGATGAATGATTCAACGGCAGCAACCTGAATGAGGGTCTTGGATGCTTTGAGGTTCGTCATCATCAGAAAGAGAAAACTCACCATGAGCGCGATGCTCAAGCTACGATGTGAAGAGAGGGATAAAGAAACACACACCCATGTAAATGCCACCGCCACACGCACCCGAGGGTCAAGCAAATCCAGATACGACTGTTTGTTTTCCCGTGACAGGTGCAACCAAGCATGCTGGGAGGGCTTATTGTCCACGAGAGCTCCTCATAAACATCCAAAGTCCCATCATGCCGAACAGAAAACCTAACGCAGCAAGCACATCGGAGATTTTGAGTGTTTTCTCTAGCCGATAAACGTCCTCTCTTATTTGTTTAAGTTGTTGCAAAGCCTGAGAGTCAAAGGACGATACATGCCCATTTTGCGCGATATTTTCGGAGGCTTTTAAGGCTAGTTGTTCTGAATCGACAACAAACGTTGCTACATGACCCGCCCCTAAGTTAACCCTGAAATGGTGGTCGATAGGTTTCGAGGCTATAAATACAAAATCACCTTTATCACCCACTTCAACAATGCCCAGTGACTGACCATCAGCCTCAGAGACTTCTACTATTGTTCCTTTTCTGGCGAATGCACCATTGGAAAAACCAACCTCACCATGAATTTCACTGCCTTCTACGTGCGTAAAGTGCACAACCTTGTGCGCCTCGGCGGCAAACACGAACAACGCGTTTATCAGGAGCACACCAAATAGCTTCATCATTTATCCTACCTATACTGCATGACAGAAACGAAAAAATCAGGTTTGGCTTTCATGAGAAAATACACGGCAAAACCAGAAACAAACGCTTCGACAATTGCTACAGGCACGTTTGTAATCAACACTAACTTGGCTGCAAGCTGAAAACTCTCACCAGACATAGACAAGGCACTCGCCACTAAACAACCGCTCATGATGATGCTAACGCCACCCCCTAAT
Source organism: Enterovibrio nigricans DSM 22720 (assembly GCF_900167155.1). Taxonomy (GTDB): domain Bacteria; phylum Pseudomonadota; class Gammaproteobacteria; order Enterobacterales; family Vibrionaceae; genus Enterovibrio; species Enterovibrio nigricans. Next base: position 38,537 of record NZ_FUXU01000037.1, read on the forward strand.
CCGCCTATAATGGCGAGCATCTTCGCCGTTAGGCCTTTATTCAGTGCAAATTTTCTAAACGCGAGTCCGACCAAAAGTGCAGGGAAGGCGATGTTGAATACATTGACACCGAGTACGAGAATCCCGCCATACCCGAAAAATACCGCCTGCAATAGAATGGCGATTGCTACGGCAGGAAAAACTGCCCATCCGAGCGTTATTCCCATTAAGCCACTCAGAATTAAATGCACGCTGGATGCCGTTAAAAAGGCTGGGAGGTGAATCAATGAAGCAACGAAAAACACGGCACAAAATAGTGCCGCTTGTGGTGTTTTTTCTGGTGTTAATTGCTTTAAACCAATCGCTACAAACAGCGTTGAAACAACGCCGCCAGCGATAAGTATTTCTGGCGATAATACACCGTCAACTATATGCATTATTTGAAATCTCTGGCTTGAACCCAAATAACAGCATCTTGAGAAAGTTCTTCACCATTCAGTTCTTTTTCTGAACCGACTGCTAGCGCTGAAAAACCCCAAAATCCTTCGTGTGGTATACTGTAATGAAACACGCCATTGGAATCTGTCTTAATCGTTTGGGTTACAAAAACATCGCTAGGTAATGATACTTTTTGTTCATCACTGTATTTATTGTTTTCAGTATCTAAGTCGTAGTTTACAAATTCGACTTCAACATCCGCATTAGGAACAGGTTTTCCGTTACTTTTAACGACACCTGAAAAATTACTGCCTGTTAAAATTGCATACGGTGCAACCATTGGAACTATTTCGGCATTGAGGCCAAGCTCTTTGTCCCAATGCGTAGGAAAGGCGCCAACATTGATGATTGATTTAGTAAACTGTTGAATATATTTATTTTCTGGCTTATCAAAATAGGGCTGAGGGGCAAGGACAAAGATATGGTCGCCTAGCGCCTTAAAATTGTATTCTGCTTGCCATGCATCTCCCGTGTTTGTGGCACTTGTCCAGCGTAGAGGCTGAAGCGTCTCCGTCACATCTTTCAAACCCTCTTTATCCCATACGTGAAGAGATATTGGCTTTTCCATCGGCATGACTGGCCCGCCATCGGCGGGGTGTGAGAATGGCATTTTAAGTGTTTGAGTACCACCATCTTCCAATAGCGTCTCAGGGATCAATACCACTTGAAAGTGCGCCAGAGCTGAAACGGGTAACAAAGCTAACAACACCCACGGCATTACATTTTTTAATGGTCCATTCACGTTAAACACTCCTTTAAATCAAATAAAAATCTATCCAATAACCTACCGAAATACGCATTGAAAATTACGCATCGATAAAAACACCAAAAACGAACCATAACGGCTTAACGATGATTCATGAAATTAAATGACCATTTGAATGTTATTTATATGCATTGCATCAATCTTTAATTATTAGATTGCACGTGTTCTTTTTATTAAACCTAAACATCAACCCACATCTAAATAATTAAATTCATTCATGCGTACGTAGCTAATGTAATTGTCGTAATTTTGTGGGAGTATTTTTCACTTTAAATATTAATATGTTGTTTATTATGAATGATATATGCTATTTCTAATACTATGGTACTGTATAAGTTGTGTATCTATTGTTATTTGTTTATTGATAGTGAGATGCCTAGTAATAAAGTCATACTTAAGTATGGTTGTCTTAATGAGGATCAATCTTAAAGGTATTTTGACAGGAGGGATTATCTTAATATTTTGATTTTAATGGGTTTGAAATGGTTTTCATTTGTGCATAAAAAAAGCGGCAATCTAATGAATGCCGCTTCGATGCTTGTTTACGACTGAGTAAACATCACTGAGGAGGGGATTAGTTGCCCCAGCTAGTTTTCACACTGTCACTTGAAGGACGGCTTTTGCCTGCGGGTCTACGTGATTGACCTTGACCATTGTTACCTTGGTTAGGACGATTTCCTTGCGGCTTACGCGCAGGTTGAGCGCTTGTATTACCACCTTGAGCTGGCTTATTGCCATTCTCGCGACGTGGTTTGTTATCCGCCGCGCTGCCTTCTTTCTTTTCGGTACGATTAGGGTTGCGTGGCTTGCTTTTTCCAAAGTTTGATTTTTTCTTTTGCCCTGCAAACTTTGAATCACCATTAGCCATATTTGGTCTTTTAGGTTTCTTCGGCTTAATAGGGCGCGTATCTAGTTTTGATTCTGGTAGCGTGTTATCCGTTTTAAAGCCTTGCAACTCTAGTCGTGGTAGCACTTGTTGGATGAGACGCTCAATACCAAAAAGATCATCGGCCTCATCGGCACTGACTAATGATATCGCTTTACCTGATTCCCCCGCACGACCAGTACGACCAATACGGTGAACGTAGTCTTCTGACACGTGTGGAATTTCGAAGTTAACCACTTGTGGAAGCTGTGGAATATCGATGCCTCGTGCTGCGATGTCAGTGGCAACGAGAACGCGTACATCACCTGTTTTGAAATCAGCCAGCGCTTTAGTTCGTGCACTTTGGCTTTTGTTTCCATGAATAGGGGCTGATGTAATGCCTTCTTCCGTCAGGAAGTGAGACAATTTATTCGCACCGTGTTTCGTACGGGTGAATACCAATACCTGCTTCCAGTTACCATCTTTGATCAACTTGGATAGCATCGCTGGTTTCTTTTTCTTGTCAGCTGGGTAGATGCATTGCTCAACCGTACGTGCCGTTGAGTTCGCTGGTGTCACTGAAATTTCAACTGGGTTGTTTACCAAGCCTTTTGCAAGCGTGCGAATCTCATCAGAGAAGGTTGCAGAGAACAGTAAGTTCTGACGGTTCTTTGGCAACAAATCAAGGATTCGTTTGATGTCGCGGAAGAAACCCATGTCCAACATGCGGTCTGCTTCGTCCAGAACGAGCACTTCAAGTTGAGAGAACTTCACTGCATTTTGCTGGTAAAGGTCTAACAAGCGGCCAGGTGTCGCCACCAGAATGTCAGTCCCTTTGCGAAGACTCATTAACTGTGGGTTGATCTTCACACCACCAAACACAACACTTGAGCGCAAGTTAAGATGACAGCTATAGCCGACCGCGTTTTCTTGGATCTGCGCAGCTAGCTCACGAGTAGGGGTTAGAATCAACGCACGTACGTGGTTGCTTTTAGCTCGAGGGCCGTGGCTTAAACGCTCAAGAATTGGAAGAACAAAACCTGCCGTTTTACCTGTTCCCGTCTGCGCTGCGGCCATCACGTCTTTGCCTTCCAATACGGCAGGGATCGCCTGTGCTTGGATTGGAGACGGTGTGTCGTAACCTTTATCTTTAATGGCACGAAGAATTGGAGCAGAGAGACCGAGTGAGGTAAAACTCATATATTTATTTCTCAACAAGATGACGTTCAATGTAGAACGTTGGCCGATCATTCGGCGCGTTTAGGACCAAAGGGGCGCTATTCTGCGCCTTTCGTGGTGGTAGGGCAATGAATATCTGGGATTCAACGCGTAAAACCTTTACCAAAAAGGACATAAGGTGACGTTTCCACCGGCTTTGTTGCTTAATTCGGTTGGAAGACATGGCAGCCTAAAGTTGTTCGGTTCTTAAGCAATATACTGAGTTTCAGGCATACCCAGTCCTGTAAG
>NZ_FUXU01000123.1 GCF_900167155.1 Enterovibrio nigricans DSM 22720
CCACGAAGTGGCCCGGGTTGGCTTCCAGTACCACCGTAACCGACGTTCAATCTCAGGGGCGTATTTCTGCACCCAACGATAGAGAGTGGTGTGGTCGACATCGACACCTCGTTCCTCAAGCATTTCAGCCAGTTCGCGGTAACTCACCCCATACTTGCAGTACCAACGGACGGCCCAGAGGATAACCAGGCCAGAAAAGTGACGCCCTTTGAAATCAGTCATGCTTAATAAACGACGAGGAAGGTGACACTAGATTGCCTGAAACTTAAAACTTTGCAACGGAGCCCAAAATTGCCCCATTATTTGTTAGACTAAATACTCAATCAAACACTATTAATAAAAATGATCATACAAATACTAATGTGGGCCTGATAAGCACATTTCTTGATGAAATCTACTTATGCTCTTTCTCCATACTTTAGGAACTCTACTACAAACATATTCCTACTATTTTCTCTGGGAATGAGCTCAAGTGTTGCACCGTGTAGTGCTGTAATGTCTTTGCAAATTGACATCCCTAAACCCGCACCGTCGCCATATTCGGAATGACCCCGATAAAACTGTTCGAAGATTCTTTCACGAGTTTCTTTCGGGATGTCTGGACCAGTATCGGAAATTAAAACTTTGATTGTATTATTTTTATCTATGACGCTGACTTGGATGTCACTGTGTTCGCCGGAGTAACGAATCGCATTATCGACGAGGTTACGAAATAACACCTCTAACAACATTCGATCACCTGATATAGCGATGTTGGAAGATGATAAACTGATGTCTTGCTTATGCTTCAATGCTAACGGTGCCAAATCAGCAACAACGATTTGCAACAAAGGGGTTAGCTCAACGGTGTCGAATGCAAGTTCTGATAAGCTATCTACTTTAGCTAAAGTCAGTAGCTGATGGATAAGGCGGTCAGTGCGTTCAATGCCTTGCAGAATATTATGTAAATCTCCTCTCAGTTGCTCCGGATCATTACTTTCAAGTGCATTTTCTACGTTAAGACGAAGGATTGTTAGTGGGGTTTTTAGCTCATGTGCTGCAGCACGTGTGAAGCGTTTCTCTCTTTGCCTAGCTAACTCTAGTTCAGAGAGGAGAGAGTTGAGTGAATCGACAAGTGGTGCGAGTTCAACGGTGTTGTCTTTTATATGAATGCGATCTAATCGGTGTGCGTTTTTTTGTGTGATGGCAGTGCGCAGGTCATTAATTGGTCGGAAATGTTTATTGATCAGCCAAAACAGCAAAAGCAACAAAGTTGGTAGTATCAGCAATTGTTCTATTGATGTGGATAGGGCAATTTCGTGGATGATCTCTCTACGTATATTGTATTTTTCTGCAACCACGACGTACTCATTGTCATGTTTTGTTTGTGGCAGTGAAATCTGAAATGTACGCCATTGTGTACCGTCTTTTACGATATCAGCGTAGCCGTTATTATCAAAGGATGTAGAGAGTGCGTGCAAGCCTTGATCAGAGCTCCAGATCAGCGTGTTGTCTCGATAGAATTGAAAAACCAAGTTTTGTTCATAAGGATGGCCGAACGTTGTGACATTGTCGTCGTCAGACTTTGACATTGACTCAATGTTTTCCATCCACTCATTAAATAATTCTCGATGGCTAGCGAGTGTCCTCTCTTCGGTCGAAATCGAGAGCGTCAGCAACATTAATTTTGCGGATTGTCCAAGCCTAGCGTCATAAACTTCTTCGACTTCGTGCTTCGCAGATTGGAAATTGAAATAAAGTGAGATGAGTAAGAGAACACTTACCAACACGCCTACTGATAGAGTTAACTGACGTTTGAGCGAGTATGGTTTATTATCTTTCAAGAATGTACCCTACACCGCGAATATTTTTAATGACCACTTTGGGCGCTTTTTTACGCAAATTGTGAATATGAACTTCGATAGCATTGTCGCTTGAGCCTTCATCCCAGCCGTGTAGCGATTGTTGCAATTGCTCCTTACTTTGTACGCGTCCGGCGTTAGTCATCAAACTGGTGAGGATTTTAAATTCGTTGCGCGTGAGTTTAAGCGGCGCATCATCATAGCGAATACTTTGTTCTGACAAGGATAAAGACAACTGCCCAACCTGAATGATTTCTTCTGCGCTACCGGATTGACGGCGAATCAACACGCGCAAGCGAGCGAGCAATTCTTCGAGTGCAAACGGTTTTCCGAGGTAATCATCTGCGCCGCTATCAAGGCCTTGGACGCGATCGCGAATGTCGTCCCGGGCGGTAAGTATCATCACTGGGAGCTTAAATCCGCCTTTACGAATATTACCCAGAACTTCCAATCCATCGATATCGGGGAGAGTGAGATCCAAAATCACGGCAGTGAACGCTTCTGTTTTGAGTGCGCTAGTCACGCCAGCCCCTTTTTCCATCCAATCCACGGTGTATCCATGGCGACTTAATGAAGTCACCATGGATTGACCGAGTAGTTTGTCATCTTCTACGAGTAATAAGCGCATGGATTATTTCAAACTCCCAAGAGTCGCTTCAATTTCCAGTTTTCGACCTTTATCAGCCAAAGGTCGGTCAGGGCGAGGTGACGCCTGTATTGCGCGAGTCAAATACACTTTCGCTTCTTTGTCTCGACCTTCTTCTGCAAGGTAGTCTCCATAAAAATAGTTCGGATCGATGCCTTTTGGATTGATCTCTAACGCTTTTTTCAACATTTCTTCGGCTTTATCGTCATCACCAAAGCCAATTGGCCACCCCGGAACTTTGTAATACAGAGAACCTAAACTAGTGTATGCAGAGCCATCAAGCGTTTGCGGTGAAGTTGCGATGACCCCTTCGAGTAAAGATTTGGCTTCTTTGGCGAGTGATAGTGCACCCAAGCCACCTTGAGCACCAGCCAGCGATGCTTTATTGATTGCCAGCCAAACGGTGAGTTCGGGATTGCCCGGTTCTCTGTCGAGATAAATATTGGTTTTGTCAATCGCGTGATGGAAGCATTGTACCTTTTCGTCACCATCGGGCGTACTGTATTGGCATTCCGCCCATTTCTTTTGAACCTGGTGCAGTGGAATATTAGCTGCCAACGCAGCGGTCGAAGCTAACGTTGAACAAACCGTCAAAGCGCAAAGTAGTTGTTTGGTATTCATCGTCTAGTTCCTCTTTAGTTACTGACTCGGTTTACGTATTGGTGAATGGTTTCATGTTGCTTGCGAATCGCTGAGGAAACCACGCTTGGAAGCAATTGATTGATGCGAGCAAAAAGCTTTTCAGGCCAACCAATCCACTTCGCGGAAATTTCTTTTTCCAACATGGTGACAACGTGATCGGCAACAACTTGTGTGGAGTCTGTTTTGTTACCCAGCCGTCGATTCATTTCATTGACGGCATCGCTATTGAGCGAGGTTTCTGTTGCTCTTGGTGCCAAATACAGCACTCGAATTCCGGTGGCGAACAGTTCTCTATCGAGTGATTCGGTAAAACGGTGCAATCCCGCTTTTGCCGCGCAATAGGAGGTATAGCCAGGATAGCCAATTGAGCCGAATGTTGAACCAATATTGAGAATCAACCCAGGCTGTTTTAACCACGTCAACGCCGATTGACACAGCAGTATCGGCGCAACGAGATTGAGTTGGATCTCATCTGCAATCTGCGTTGGTCGTTTGTGGCTTAACAACGAGAAGTCGTTGCTGCCCGCATTGTTAATCAGAGCGTCCACTTTTTGGTGCTGACGCGCTCGATCTTTAATGGCGGTTAATCCTTCTGGTGACGTGATGTCCGCAACTAGTAGGTCATGGCGTTCTGGATTCAGCAGTTCACGTTGTAGTGTTTGTAAGCTCTCTTCGTTTCGACTTACAAGTATGAGGCTCGCACCGTGTTTTGCTAATTCTTGCGCGATGGCTTGCCCAATTCCCCCCGTTGCGCCTGTTAGAAGAATAGTGCTGTTGTTAATGATCATGCTTAACCTCATGCCGCTTGCTGGGTTGAGAAAGAAGGCAAAGAACGCAACATTTGTCCGTACAGTGCAAACACCATTTTTGCGGAGTCGATGATGACTTGTTGGTCTTCCACTTTGGTGATTTTGTTCATCAATGACTCAAAAAATTGCAGATGATCTTGGTCTATAACGCTGTGTGAAATTAGATAAGTCATTGCTGAAGGTGGTAGACTAAGCGTTGACTGGATTTTTTCTGCCATTGAGCCACCAATGCCAACACTAGTACCTTCTAATACCCATACCATACCAAACAGAGCAAGTGGGTTATGGCGGTCAATGTTGTAGTAAAGGTATGAAACCATGAGTTCAATAGGCGCACTGACTTGGCCTGCTTCTTTGTTATTGCGCACTGCTTCGGCGTCGCCGCCACACGCTTTGATATCATTTAAAATCCATTCTTGATGGCCTTTCTCTTCCTCTATGTACTCGGCAATGGCGTCTCGTACCCATTCGTATTCGCCAGATAGTCGACCTCCACACGCCATCAGCAAAGGAACAGTGTGCTTAACGTGATGATAAGCTTGGGTGAGAAAGGCGATATACATCTCTTTGGTAATATTGCCTTGCTGAACATCTGCGATGACTGGTGCTGTTAACATTTCTTGTTGAGCTGCGATAGTGCTTAGTTTGAGTTGTTCGAAAAATAAAGTCATAACCTTCTCCTTAAGAAGCCGTTAACTAAAGTGCAGTTTGGAAAGACGTAATGTGTTGCTGAAATGGCAAATCGATACGTTGGATCTTTTGCGCTTCCAGTGTTAATTCAGGTGTTGTACTAGTTAATAAATGAGCCACATCATGTTCGATTTGATTTCGTTTTAGCTTGCCGCTATCCGTGTACCAACCAGAGATGGCTCGTGGGTTGTCCAGCAGCAATAAGGTTCGGATTTGAGCGTAATCGGGTAGGGTTCGGTTTAATGCATGAACCTTTGTTTCGACGTCTTCGCTATTGGTAATGACAGCACATAATGTTTGTTGGCTATCGCCTGTAACGAACAGTGGCGTCATCGGCAAAAACGCCAACGCTTCTGATTCAATCCATTCCGGTGAGACATTTCTGCCGTATGTGGTGACGATAAGGTTCTTCTTGCGCCCCGAGAGAGTGACAAAGCCTTGCGCGTCAATTTGGGCTAAGTCGCCAGTTGCTAACCACTCTTGAGTAAACGGCTCATTCAAATAGCCAAGTGCAACATTGCCTTTGACGAGCAGTTCACCATCTTCCGCGATACGAATCTGAGCGTGGGGAAGCGGTTTGCCACACGTTCCTGCTTTATATACGGCTGGTGTATTCAAACAAACGACGGAGCCACATTCAGACAAGCCATAACCTTCAAACGCCGGGATGTTCAGCGCATGCGCGGTGTTAATCAGTTGCGACGACACTCTTGCGCCGCCAACAGCAACAAATTTGAGAGAATCCACAAGAGAGGGCTGCTGTTTCGCGATATGAATGAGCGCAAGCAATAAAGCCGGTGTTAGCACTAAACTTTCTGGTTTGATGGTCGCTAATGCTTGTGCAAACAGACGCGGTTCGAATTGGCTTGAACCGAGTAAGCCGGTTTGCTCTCCGGGTAAAATATATGACGTCACGCCCAACATGAGTGGAACATAAACGCCGGTTATGTTCTCGAGAAGCGTCGATAACGGAAGCAGCACTAAGTGTGAGTGCGCCGTGCCGTTTACTGCGTCGGCGAGCGATTTCGCTACCAAACACAAATGATCATTGCTTAAACACACGCCTTTAGGCTGACCAGTCGAGCCAGACGTAAATGTGATTTTTCCGGTTTCTGGTAGATAAGCCACCTGTGTATCTTCATCTCTCAACTGGCTACGACGCAGCAAAGGCAAATTTGCAATGGAAAGCGGATGGTCTTGCTGGTTAAAGCTTTGCTTAGGATTAGATGCCAACCATGATTGCCAATCGCCGACTAAAGCATCGACGCCTGATTGCTCTAACGTATGTTCAACTTGTGCATCAGAGAAAAAAGTCGGAATAGGTACGACGACTATGTCTGCCGCCATCGCCGCCAAATCAACAATGGCCCAATCGATACTGTTTTCTGCGCGTAGCGCGAGTGCTTTGATGTTCTGTGCAATAAGCTCGGCGGCAACGAGTTCGATCTTGTTTAACACTTCAGAGTAAGTTAGTTCAACCGTTTGATTCGCTTCGTAGCCGACAAGCGCTACTCGGTCTGGTGTCGTTTTTGCCCATTTTGTAATGACATCGAGGAGAATATTCATACATCACCTATATTCTGGCGTGGTGTTTAACCAAGTTGTTCTGGTTGTGCTTGCGGTTTTAACGACGTTTACTTTTCTATCTAGGCTTGTTTGCGGTTTCTTTCTTGGACTAATCGAAGACATTCGAGTCCTTTTTGCAAATTGCCAGCTAACACACGCGGTTGATGTTCGTAGTATGCCCCCCAAGAGGACTCGGCATCGGGGACTTTGTTTCGATCGGCCTGCGCGATGATATAAGGCTCCAATCCTAGGCGCGCCATCATGGCGTGAAGTGGGTCTGTCGAGGTGAAGATGCACCATTCAAAACCGAGATTGACCAGCATTTCTGCGATGAGGTAGAAGTGCAGAGACGACATGCCCTTGGCGAAAGACGCCAAGTGACCGAATTCCACTAAGTTCGAACGTTTTACGTCGCAGTTAAATACGTTAGAAACCAGCTTTTGGGCGTCGTCTTCTAAATACTGTTCAAGGAACAAGGGCTCATCTTCGGCGATGCGAAAGCCGCACACGGAAATAATTTGACCGCCTTCAATGAGGGTTAAATACGCCGGCATAAATTGTTTCAGCTCGGCAAAGAATGCTTCTTGATAACGCTGAGAAACATGCTCGATAACTTGGCTCCAAAGCGGATGCATCGGATAAACGATGTCTAAAGTAAAGCCATCTGCAGAAGTTTGTGCATGGTGTTTCATGAGCGCTTCCTTTGTTTGAGTAGTTATTAACAAAATAAAACGCGAAACTTAAGAAACCCTTAAGGAATGAGTGTTTGTAAATAAATTATTCTGTAAAGAGCACTGAGTAATCTGCACCATCAATATTGGCTCTGTTGCAAAGTTTTGGTATTCAGGCAATCTAGTGCCACACTTCTCGTCGTTTATTAAGCATGACTGATTTCAAAGGGCGTCACTTTTCTGGCCAAGTTATCCTCTGGGCCGTCCGTTGGTACTGTAAGTATGGGGTGAGTTACCGCGAACTGGCTGAAATGCTTGAGGAACGAGGGGTCGATGTCGACTATACAACAATCTATCGTTGGGTACAGAAATACGCGCCTGAAATTGAACGTCGGTTACGGTGGTACTGGAAGCCAACCCAGGCCTCATCGTGGCAACTCGATGAAACCTACGTCAAAGTCAAAGGTCGCTGGAT
>NZ_FUXU01000124.1 GCF_900167155.1 Enterovibrio nigricans DSM 22720
CATGAGACTACGACGATTGATGGGTGTAGCCGATCAGATCGTAGCTTCTAGATTTAGTTCCATCGATTTAAGCAACAAAGCCCCTGTACTTACCAAAAAAAGGATATCTTCAACTCTATTTTCATCTAGTGACGATTCAAAATAGTTCCCATTTTTATGATAATAAATAGATGCTTCATTATAAATTTGAGCAGTGGGAACACAGCCAACTAGAATCATGCTAGTTATACAAAGCAGTAAGGAAGACTTCATTGATTTACGCCCAAAATTATCACTTATATACCGCCGCGTTAAGTAGTGAGCAATGCTACCACCTAACCTAAACCATTGCACCGTAATCACTAAATTCAAAGCGTACTAGCTGGAAAGGGACAAAGGGACAAAGGGACAAACAGGGACAAACAGGGACAAACAGGGACAGGCATAACTAAAAAACTGAGGCATAAACTTCCACGTTTTTCTGTTCGGTTGGCTCCTTAGTGAGCATTTTTCTTCAAGTTTGTATCAAGAATGGAAGCGTAAGCAGTATCAACAGATAATTCGAAGAAAAACAGATATGCAGAAACCACCTCAGCGGTGTTGGCTATGCATTCGTAATGGCTTTAGCAATGCTAGCTCGCAGGCAGTCGAAATCCGCATAGTCGTTTGCGCCCCAGCAAAGGTAAAGCCTCAATGATGGAAGACTTTGTTCCAATCAGAGTTCCCTTCTCAACGTGCGCGTAGGCATTAAGCCATTCAACTGAATCAAACCCTAAGCGGTTGAGTATTGCTGGCTCTCGACTATCTATATGACCTCGCTTATCTTCTCGGCATTGACGTCCTGTCCAATCAACGAGTTCTAAATACTCCATCAACCGAAAAGGCATCCCATCCGGCATATTTTCTCTGGGATTTCCCGCAAAGGGGAACAAATGTGGAGCGGATTCTTCTTCTTTCTTTAGAGACTTGATGCGCCTTTAACGGAAGTATGCTCAGAAGATTCTGGCGTTTCTGCCATTGCGGCTCTTACTGGGTTCAAATCAACATATGCCATGGCTGCCGCGAGGGCTTTTTCATCCAATAACGCTTGGCTTTTAAATCGCCCTTCCCAGAAATGGCCTGTGCATTTGTCTTCTCGATTGGCTTCTGAGGCAATATGTTGATTGAGTAATCGCATGAACCAGCTAATCGATGTCAGTCGCTCTCGCCACACTTCAATTATCTCACAGCATCGCGCTGTTTCTGCCTCCGACAGTTTGTCCCCTTGCATAAGACGTTGAATAAGTGCCGGACCTTGATGAAACGCCAACCAGCGTTCAGCAACATCATATTGCGTCAGCGTTTTGGCTTTCTCCGCATTGATATGGAGCACAACATGGTAATGGTTACTCATGACGGCATAAGCGCAAACATCAATACAAAATGCACTGGATAACGCTAAGAGCCGTTTTTCAATCCACTCTCTGCGGTGCTCATAAGACTGTTGCGCGTGTTCGTCATAGCCGCAAAGAAATGAGCGGCGAACACAGCGTGAAACGCAGTGGTAATAAGGGGTTGCGTCGATACTGATGAGGCATGAACGGGCTTTAGTCATTTATCGTCAAAATGGATGGCAATCAAACAATATGAAAAGGATATCGTTGTAATGCCAACCCTTCATCTTCAATGGGTGCCTTTGAGCTTGAGAACACTAATCACATGTAATTGATAGCATGATACTTTTCTTAAAGTGCCTGTCCCTACTAATACTCTACTAATAGCCTTTCACTCGACTTCGTGCTGTTTCACTTCAAAGCAGATACTAAATTTCATACAGCCCCCAGAACACCGAAGTATTCGACGTACAATAAAAACCTTCAAATGGATCTGATTCTAAAATCTGTTCGATGATTTCACGAGAGGAACATAGATACGAACAATGACTATCCCAGTGCGTTGTGACCAACAGCTTGTGATCATGGGTAAAAATACAACCATGCGGCGGAATTTCATCGGTTTTGACTAGATCACCTATCCAGTGCAGCTTTCTTTCCGTTCCAAACTCATCACCTACCCACAACCAGGTATAACCTAGTTTCTTAACTGCTTCATAAACTCGGTTTTCCAGTAACGGCGGTAAGTCCCCCTCATCAGGTAGAAGAATGCCCAGCTTCTCAAGTTTAACAAGTTGGTCTGAGAATTCTCTATTCTCTCTCTCGCTCACAAGGCCACCAATACTTGTTCTTAAGCCGATATCTATATCAGATATACTTTCTAGTCCCGATAAACTCAGAACTTCTTGCCAGCTTACGGGTTCACAGCCGTCAATGATTTCATGTTTATCTGGCCTTCGACTCCCACTATCGCGAGGAGCATAAAAGCGGTAACAAATATCCAACGTCGTAGGCTTGCAAAATGGATGCAGCAAAATATATACGCAATCAAATTGCCCTTCATAGTACGGAAGGATTTCTTGATCATATGGGCAGGATGCAAATTTTTCTGCACTTGGTAGAACCTTTTTGTCATTGTTCACTCCAAATAAATAAGCTAACGGGGAATATAACGTTCGAATAACGGGCGTTTACTAGCCCAAACTGGTTGAAACGTCTGAATCACAGCGTTTCTATGAAAAAATGCGCCACGAGTAAACGTCCCTCGTTAATTCGCTTGTTAGGGCGAATCGCGGTTGACTATCACCTTAACACACTGATATGGTGTGAAAAGATTATCGGATTCTTAATCAAGCCCCAAGTAAAGAAACTGTGCATCATCCAGATGAAAGACTGGAAAAAATTAGGAACAGAACGGCCTATCCGATTCGATAGCCACAAAATATTTCCAATTTTGATGCGAGGTTTTATGAGTAAATACTTCTTCATTCCATTTCTTGTATTCTTCATTAGTTCTGTCATGTGCTTTCAAGTGGTAGCCACTAACAACCCGTTAGCACTTGAATTCATGGCAACTATTGAATCAATCGCAGGGCACATATTTGGAACTACTTTAGTGCTAGCACTTACACAATAATGAGAAAAATCAGGGCTCTAGACTGAGCCCTAACAGCGTATTAGATGACAAAACGTCCTGTTTAAACACGACATTTTGTCTTTTATTAACAAGCCATTGTACCTTAACAGTTCGTTACCATTTGATTTCACTTCAATTTTTTATCATTTAAGATGTTAGTTTGTGAAAAAGCCCAGAAATAGCATTTTTCATCACTATGTATTGGCTACTGCGATGCTGTAATTATCAACAGTTAGTAAGTTCGATTTAGATTGGATAAGGGATGTTCAACGGGGTATCTCGTACCCGAGCAAAGAAACAACCTCCAAATGTGATCGCGCTTGATTTGGAAAACAGACAACTGAGTGCAGACTACTCTAACATCGCCCCTGCTATTTATTCGCTTTTTGTTCGGCCTAACAGCCGGAAATCCCATCGCTCAATGTCATTACTTTCAAGGCGAGCGTTCACTTTAGACATCCAACTGTTTGATAACTTTCGCTGTTGTTTTAACGTCAACAGCCTGTCCTTGTCGAGCGGATCGCCAAAGAAAATGTCGCACGTTTCATGAAGTGTCATCGCATTCGGTTCTTGGGCAATCAGCTCTAAGGGTTCCGTGACACTGACCATTCCGGGCTGGATAACGCGATAAAGCCAGCCGCACCGACTTATTTCCTGCATATCAACAGAAAAGCCCTCGATACCCCAACTCTTGTTCAGCTTAAAACAGGGAGAGCGAGGTTGACTCACTTCAATAATCGCCTCACCCCATTGATAGCGGTCTCCCAAACAAACGTTGTGCTCGGTCATGCCTTCAGCACTGATGTTCTCGCCCATCCCCGGCGCAACCCAATCAATGTCTTCGCCGTATTTGTCTCGCCAATACGCATAATGCTCTAAAGGGTACTGATGCAATGCCCGTTCTAAACCGCCGTGATGCCGCATATCCGCGCACTCATCACCGTCTAGCCCTTCAAGTGATAGGTATACCTGGCCTGTGATTGGGGTCTTATTGATCGCGGTTTGAAACCCATAACACGGATTTACTTTTCCTCGGTAGATGCCGTTTAGGGGGTGTTTGTTTTTCATCTCAGCCTCATCCATTTACTGCACGTACTTTTCGTCGCGGTATTGCGAATAACATAGCATCACCCATATCAGGATTTGCCTCACGCAATTCACCACCACTGCATAGTCGTTCTGCTGTGAAATCTTTCAATTAAAACTACTCCAGCCATTCGCGATAAGCGGTTTCTGCATCGCCCAAATATTCCAATATCCAATTAACCGCAGGGTTTTCTTTGTCTGTGCGCCACGCAATACAACATGGGCTTTTCGCTGGCGGCTCGATAAGTTCTTTTTCTACCAACTCCCCCGAGGCCAAATAAGGCTCTGCCATGTGAGAAGGCATGGCACCAATACCTAAACCACTTCGAAAACACTGAATAGCACTGTGCCAGTTAGGCACGGTTAAACGACGTTGGTTGTCAAGCAGCCAGGTAGCCCGTTTAGGCAAAATTCTCGATGTGTCTTCGAGGCAGATGGCGGGAAATGCCATCAATTGCTCCGTGCTGAGTGGCTCCGGCACACGCGCCAACGGGTGGTCTTTTGAAACCACGAACCGCCATGTGAGAATGCCCATATCACGGTAGCTAAGGTTACCGCTCACTGGCACGGCTGCTGTCGCACCAATGGCAATATCTGCACGGTCATACGCCAGTGCGTCCCAGACGCCGTTAAACACTTCCATCGTCAACAAGAGTTCGACATCTGGGAAGGCATCATAGAAATCACGCACCAAGGAATCTACCCTGTCTTCACGCACTACGTTGTCCAGTGCTAGAGAGACACTTCGTGTCCATCCATTCGCCACTCTCTGTGTCTGCTCTCTAATCTCATCCATGCGTTTTATTAGCGCGCGAGCCTCTTCGACAAAAAACTCGCCTGCGGGTGTTAAACGCACAGCGCGGTGCAGCCGCTCAAATAAATTCACAGCAAGCTTTTCTTCCATTTGGCGAACGGTATAGCTCACTGCACTCGGTACTTTATGAAGCTCCTCTGCTGCAGCGGAAAAGCTTCCACGTCGAGCAACAGCGTCAACGACCTGAAGATCTTGATAAGAAAACATAATGTGGACCCACTCCGCGAATGAATAACGGCCAGTATTGGACGCTTAATTCATCAAATCAAAATTTTTGAAAGCAGTTGATAAATATTAGCGTTTCACAGTGGTTTTCGCTACATATACACTCCGCGACCTAGGTAAATGAACGGACAAGTAAAATGAAAAATTCTGTTCCAATGACAACAATGGTTTGGTTCGCTGGCTTGAGCATGCTCGGTTTTCTGGCGACTGATATGTACCTGCCCGCTTTTGAAAACATTCGTCTTGAAATGGGTACCTCGCAGTCGATGATCGGCTTGTCTCTGACCGTATTCCTTTTGGGTATGGCTCTTGGGCAAATTGTGTATGGTCCTCTTTCTGACCGCATCGGCCGCATTAAGGTTCTAGTAGGCGGTATGTCACTGTTTACCATTGCGACGGTAGCGTGTTTCATGTCTAACAGCATCGAAACATTCCTGGCCGCACGTTTTGTGCAAGCACTAGGCGCATGTAGCGCATCCGTGATTTGGCAGGCTGTGGTTATCGACCGTTATGACAGCAAAACGTCTCAGCGAGTGTTTGCGACCGTTATGCCATTGGTTGCATTATCTCCAGCACTGGCTCCACTAGTAGGTGCGGCGTTGGAAGCACACTTCGGCTGGCGCAGCATTTTCATCGTACTGGTTGCTTTGGGTGTGATTCTAGCTGTTGCGACGCTACGTCAAACTGAAAGTGCTCCTGTTGCAAACACTGATGAAAAAGTCGGTGCAAAACTGGTCAACGATTACAAGCACATCGTCAGCTCTCGCAAGTTTATCGGTAACATGCTGATCTTTGCTGGCTGTTCCGCTGCGTTCTTTGCTTGGCTAACAGGTTCACCGTTTGTGATGACGGCAATGGGCTACAGCGGCGCTGACATCGGCATGAGCTATGTTCCACAGACTATCGCCTTTATCGTCGGTGGTTACAGCTGTCGTGCACTTTTGAACAAATACGACGGCTCTACCCTGCTGCCATGGTTTGTTGGCCTGTTTGTGGCAAGTGTTGTCTCTATTTTCGTGGTGTCTTGGCAGACAGACGTAACAAACATCTGGCCTGTATTGATTCCATTCTGCTTCTTGGCAGTAGCAAACGGTGCGATTTACCCAATCGTGGTAAATAAGGCACTGGAGGAATTCAAAAGCTGTAGTGCAACCGCTGCGGGTCTTCTGAACTTCCTGCAAACCATGATCTGTTTCGTTGCAAGCGGTGTGGTATCTGCGCTGGCAATCCACGGCCTACTGACAGTGTCAGCGGTGATGATGGGTGCAGCAGCAGCGGTCGCACTGGGTCTAGCTCTAAGCTGGAACGGTAACCGTGTTGTGATTGAAGAAAACGCACAAACTGCATAATCGAGACTATTCGATAGTAAAAAAGCCAGAGCATTGCTCTGGCTTTTTTGTTTTAAATAGAAGGCACTAAGCGCGTTTCATCACTCCCCCAACACCTTCTAGGGTTGGAAAAATTGTACTGACGCCAGCGTTGCTCAAACCCAACCACTTCACCATATAAGCCGCGTATTGTTCATGGCTAGTCGTCGGAATTAAACGTCCGTCACCATTGTCATTAGGCCCATTTCGTTTGAATGCCGGATATTCACCAAAGCATGCCCCAGAATCACCACCTCCAAAGATAAACTGTCCGCCTCCCCAGCCGTGATCTGTGCCTTTTCGTGAGTTGTCATGCAGTGTTCGCCCAAACTCGGACAAGGTACCGGTCATGACGTGATCGGCTGTTCCGTCTTCTTCTAGGGCATAATAGAAACCAGCAACGGCCTCGGAGAACTCCTTCATCAGTTTGTCTTGTCTGCTGATTTGATTGTCATGCGTGTCGTAACCACCCACAGCGAGATAGAACACTTGCCGGTTGTGCCCGAACATAGGCGCAGCATCCATCATTTGTTTGATTGCTCGAAATTGGCGACCCAAATTGGATTTTGGAATGCGATTGTCCATCGGGTATCGGGACACAATTTTCGCCATCTGTTTTTGCGCCGTAATGGCTTCGGCGACCACATTCGCGTAGCTTTTCACCAATGGAGAGCGATACGCTTCGCTCGCAATAGCCTGATAGGTATTCCGCATCGCGGGACTGGTTAAGCCTTTGAGGGATTCAAACGGCTCCGTTGCAAAGTTAGTAGAAGGCCGCTGAAATCCCAGATTATCCAGCGTCAAAAAGTGAACTGATTTTCAATCAGACACACTTCGCCCTT
>NZ_FUXU01000192.1 GCF_900167155.1 Enterovibrio nigricans DSM 22720
GCAAACTCACCTGAGTCTAACGGAACTAAGTTTACAGCACTTTCTTCTGCTCAGTGGGATGTTAATCAAGGTGAATTGACATTATCTATTGCTATCAGAGATGAATTTAACAACCTATTGCCCGACACATCTCAAATCGATAGTGTTAATGCTGAAATTATATCTGGTCCTGGAACGTTAACTGTAAACCCTTCGGGACGTAGCATTACTATTCCTAGACCTGATAATGGTGCCATATATGATTTTGGGATTTTGTCAGCTGAGGATGGAAATACAGTTGTTAAGGCGACAATCATTACCACAGATGGGATCCCTCACAGTATACCTAATCTATCTGTAGAGTTTTCATCTTATAACTCAACCAAAGGTAGCATAGTTATTGAAACTCAACCTGTATTAGGGAAGCATGGAGACTTTATAACACAACCAGTAGTTAGACTTGTTAATAAATCAGGAAACACTTATACAGATGATAACACAACATTAATCACTGCCAGGTTAATTTCAGGAAGTGGAAGTCTTAATGCAAATAATCAATCAACTGTTGTTACATCTAATAATGGATTTGGTAGATATGCAAACTTGCATTTAAGTAAATCAGCAAATAACACTTCGTATAAATTAGCATTCTATGCTGATGGATTTTCAGTGGGTGTTTCTAATGAAATTAAAATGCTTAGCGTTGCTGAACTTATTAAAGAAGACGTCAAAGACATACTTGAAAGGGATCTATTTATTACAGTAAATGACTTGGAATCAAGTTATAGTAATGCAGCTAAAAGGATTTTAACTAAAAAAACACAGGGTGATAATGTTGACTGTTATTATGAAAATTTTGATTTTGATGGTGCTGTTAATAAATCAGGAGATCAAACAACATCCGCTCAAGGTACTTTTGGCAATAAATCTAAGTCTTGTGGCAGCGGTGTGAGTACATCTTTGGATGGGACCTATAGTGTTGATGTTTCAGATGATCTGGATATAAAGTCATTTAAATCCACTTTTAACTTTTTAAAAGAATGGGCAAATTCAAGTACATCTTTTAGTGGGCTGTCATTTGGTGGTTATGGAAAAGACTCTGCTGTAAGCAGAAATAACGCTGAGGGTAATATAACTGGAGTGGGTATAAATGTAGGCTATTATGGTGCAACTATATATAATATAGCATCTTTGCAATATTACGTAGCTCTTGGTGGTGGCTATCACAGCTACGAGTTAGATTTTAGTAACTATGATGGTGGTGATATTAACTCTAACGGCGATTATAAATACTTAGCAGGATTAACGGGGTTAGCTATATCCACGGAGAAAAATCTCCAAGAGTTTTTATTTAAGCCTAGAATTGGAGTTAACTTGTCATATGCTGTGACGTCGAAAGCGTCAATTTACGCTAGTCAAGGAAATGAAAATTCACATCTTGAATTCGATCTTCCTAATTATAGTGGTGTTAAATATTATGTGGATGGTGATATTTCCAGGCAAGTTATAATATCTGGATATGAGAATAAATTCACCGTCACTCCAAAATTATGGCACAGTGACAACAACGTTTATGGTCAAGATAATGGTAAAGAAATAGAATTTGAATATGAGTTCTTATCTCAATACAGTAATCTTGACTTATCTTATTCGATTGGAAAATCTGGCGTATATACTTCAAAATCTATTAAGGCAAAGTTCACTAGAAATATTGAAATAGGTCAGTTATCATTCGGTAGTAATTTTGCTAAATCTGGAGAGGCTAACTTTGAGCTATCTTTTAATGCGGATTTTTAAGGTAATATCCGGCGGTAGTGTAGCAAAGTTTAAAAAATATCATGATGTACCAGTTCACCAGATATAATTAGCCGGCTCCGTTGCGAAATTAATATGAGGTAGCAGAAATCCCAGGCCATCCTGAGTCAAAAAGTGAACTGATTTTCAATCAGACGCACTTCGCCCTTGAAGGTAAGGAAATTGAATCCTTACCTTCAAGGGTAGCTGGCTGCGAACGTGGATAAACCCCGCTCCGGCACTAGGCCGGCGGTCTACTCACCTGCGTTTTGTCTGTGATATCAATTCGCTCACCGTCGAACCCGACCTAAATCCGGTGTAAGCCATTCTGCCTGAGCACAGTACGCAGGTTCACGTAACCCTTCAGCAGGCTCCGTTGCAAAGTTAGTAGAAGGCCGCTGAGACCCTAGGTTATCC
>NZ_FUXU01000126.1 GCF_900167155.1 Enterovibrio nigricans DSM 22720
GTTCGGGTTGTCACGCCAGTGGCATTGCCCGGTAGCTAAGTTCGGAATCGATAACCGCTGAAAGCATCTAAGCGGGAAGCGAGCCTCAAGATGAGTCATCCCTAGAGCTATAAGCTCTCTAAAGGGTTGTTGGAGACTACGACGTAGATAGGTCAGGTGTGTAAGCGCTGCGAGGCGTTGAGCTAACTGATACTAATTGCCCGTGAGGCTTAACCATACAACACCCAAGGGGTTTTAGCGGACTCAAGTAAAGAACATTGAATGTGTAGAGACACTGGTCAGTAATTTCCCAGATTTTAGTTTTTCGCGATAAGCGGGGAACACAATAAGATTTGCTTGGCGACCATAGCGTTATGGACCCACCTGATTCCATGCCGAACTCAGTAGTGAAACGTAACAGCGCCGATGGTAGTGTGGGGTCTCCCCATGTGAGAGTAGGACATCGCCAGGCTTCAAATTTAGATACGCGTATTGAACGACGAGTATCGGATAGACAGAATACTGTTTATCACCGTGTGGAGCGGTAGTTCAGTTGGTTAGAATACCGGCCTGTCACGCCGGGGGTCGCGGGTTCGAGTCCCGTCCGCTCCGCCATTTATTAAGAAGCCCTGCTAGAAATAGCAGGGCTTTCTTTCGTCTGCAATTTGCCATAAACACCTAGAATGCTTTTTACATGCCCGCTTCTCGGCTAAAACGTTATCCCCACACGAATAATGATCCCTGCCACCATGGCGAGATACATCAAAAAGCCCAGCCCATTGCCGACCCAAATGGTCGGGTTCTTGTGGTAAAGCCCGTAAATTGTCCAAAGCATGGCAATAAACGAATAAAGTACCCAGGTTGTGAGCGACAGGCCTGCTGCATGTTCAGTATGTGAGAAGTAGAGTTTGTAGATTTGTGGAAGCGTCGCGATCGGGCTGATAAGTCCCATTACCAACATCAGAGGTTCTAATACCCTCCCTATTCGCTCTATCACGTTCATGACTTACCTCTCTATCCGTCGTTACTACAGAGAGGATAGTCTTCATGGCTTTGTAGGGGATAGGCCTTGAATGGCGAAGCTGAGACAGTATCGAAGATGAACTAAGGTTCAGATAGACTTCTCTTCCGCGACCTCCAAAAGTGCAGCTATGAGAGGATTTTCTTTCTGAGAACGAAGACAGCATACTCCCAGTTCAAATGGTTTAATTTGAGCTGCCTTCAAACGCTCAATCTTTTCTCTAACGGGACTATTGTTTATCACGACATCTGGAGCAATTCCCACACCACAGCCCAATGCCACCATACTCACAATGGCTTCATGACCAGAGACTTGCGCATAGATGCTTGGCTTTATCTTCATCTTCTTAAACCAAGTATTCGCACGCTCACGCGCAGTGCCTGCTTCAGGAACGATAAAAGGAATAGACGACCAGTCCGGTTCAGGGCTATGAAGAGTGTCTGTGAAGCTACTAATACCCGCAGGTGCAATAATAGATAATGGAATCTCACTGATAGCTTCGAAGGCAACCTTCGCTGGAAGTTGCTCAGGCCTTGCCGATATTGAGATATCAGCTTCATCAAGGAGTACTTTATCAATAGCTTGTGCGGGGTCGCCAGTAGAGAGTTTTAATTCGATACGAGGATGTCGAAGCCTAAACTCCGAAAGAAGCTCTGGAAGGTGACTATAGCTTGCAGTCACGGAACAAAACAGGCGGATCTCACCCACCAAGTCATGCTCTGACGTGTTGAACTGACTTTGGTATTGCTGCCATTCATTGATAATCTTCAAGGCGACTGGCAGCAGCGTTTTTCCTGCGGATGTTAGCTCAACACTACGATTATCACGCTGAAACAGTTGTTGACCGGCCTCTTGTTCGAGCTTTTGTATTTGTCTGCTCAATGCTGAAGGGCTGACATGCATTGCTGCTGCTGTTTTTGAAAAACTTTTGCTGTCGCACAAATGTATGAACAACTTCAAATATTTAATGTTCATCGCAAGACCTCCATGTTGCAAAAATCGCAATTACTTGTTGTGAATATATCACTTTAAGCAACGAGTTGCCTGATCTATGATGTGGGTAATTCGATACCACAGCTTGTCATGTGAGTATCGCTCAAGGATAAAATTTTCTTCACGGAGTATTCGACATGTCTAACTATTTCAATACCTTGAACCTACGCGAGCAACTGGCTCAGCTGGGTGTTTGCCGCTTTATGGACAAAGCAGAATTCGCGAATGAAGCTGATTTTCTGAAAGGCAAAAAGGTTGTCATCGTGGGTTGTGGTGCACAAGGTCTGAACCAAGGCCTTAACATGCGCGACTCGGCTCTGGACGTGTCTTATGCTCTGCGTCAGGCAGCGATTGACGAGCAGCGTCAATCGTACAAAAACGCGAAAGAAAACGGCTTCAACGTTGATAACTATGAAAACCTGATCCCTCAGGCAGACTTGGTGGTTAACCTAACGCCAGATAAGCAACACACAAGTGTTGTTAGTGCGGTGATGCCTCTGATGAAAGAAGGCGCGGCTCTCGGCTATTCACACGGCTTCAACATCGTTGAAGAAGGTATGGAAATTCGTAGTGATATCACAGTCGTGATGGTTGCTCCTAAGTGTCCAGGTACAGAAGTACGCGAAGAATATAAGCGTGGTTTTGGTGTACCAACCCTAATGGCTGTGCACCCAGAGAACGATCCAAAAGGTGAAGGGCATGAAATCGCGAAGGCGTGGGCAGCTGCAACAGGTGGCCACCGTGCAGGTGTTTTGGAGTCTTCTTTTGTAGCGGAAGTGAAATCTGACCTGATGGGTGAACAAACCATCTTGTGTGGTATGTTGCAGGCGGGCTCTATCGTTTGTTACGAGAAAATGGTTGCTGACGGTATTGACCCAAGCTATGCGGGTAAACTGCTGCAATTTGGCTGGGAAACCATCACAGAGGCACTGAAGTTTGGCGGTATTACCCACATGATGGATCGCCTGTCTAACCCAGCGAAGATCAAGGCATTCGAGCTTTCTGAAGATCTGAAAGATCTGATGCGTCCACTGTACAACAAACATATGGATGACATTATCTCTGGTCATTTCTCTTCGACCATGATGGCTGACTGGGCGAATGATGACGCAAACCTGTTGGGTTGGCGTGCAGAAACTGCTGAAACGGCGTTCGAGCAATACCCAGATTCAGACGTGAAGATCTCTGAGCAAGAGTACTTTGACAACGGTATCTTGATGGTAGCTATGGTTCGCGCAGGTGTTGAGCTAGCATTTGAAGCAATGACAGCGTCAGGCATCATTGAAGAGTCTGCATACTATGAGTCTCTTCATGAGTTGCCATTGATTGCCAACACCGTTGCACGTAAGCGTCTGTACGAAATGAACGTGGTTATCTCTGATACTGCTGAGTACGGTAACTACCTGTTCGCAAACGTGGTAACACCTCTGCTACGTGAGAAATTCATGCCGGGTGTAGGCACAGACGTTATCGGTAAAGGTTTGGGCGATGTGGGTAATGATGCCGACAACGCAACCCTTATCGCCGTGAACGATGCGTTGCGTAACCACCCAGTAGAATGGATTGGTCAAGAGCTGCGTGGTTACATGATTGACATGAAGCGTATTGCAGTGGGCGATTAATTCCGCGGAATGTGAATAAGGAAAAACCCGGCTAAGGCCGGGTTTTTTGATATCTATAGCTTGCCGATTAAGCGTCGTTTTTCTCGTTCAGTTTTTGCTCGAACTCAACGAGCTTTTGTTCCATTTCCGTCAGCTTTTGACGGGTGCGAAGCAATACCTGTGTTTGAACATCAAACTCTTCACGACTCACGACATCCAGTTTCGACAACTGAGATTGGATCACTTCGCGGACTTTCTGCTCAACATCGTTGCCCAAATCGCGCACAGGCTTAGGCATAGACTCATGGATTTGCTTAGCAATCTGTTCCAATTTCTTTGGGTCGAACATGCGTTACTCCTTATTTTGATGTCGTTATTCTAAGCAACCCCCGACCTTTTGTCGAAAGTGTCTTACAGGGCATTTAGCGTCTCACAACACAGAACGCTACGTTTAAAAATGAAAAAGGCCTCAAATGAGGCCTTTATTTTACCCTTAAAAACAATGCATTAAATAGAATTCAATGCGTTAACTGATTTTTAGGTTGCAGCACAAGCTACCTAGTTTTGGCAGTTTGGCCTAAATGTGGACAACGGGTTTAGTGCTATTGCCTCACTTAGATAATCCGGAGCTAGGTGCGCATACGTCATGGTTTGAAGTATGTTTGCATGCCCCAAGACCTTCTGCAGCGTGAGAATGTTCCCGCCGTTCATTATAAAATGACTGGCGAACGTGTGTCTCAACACATGTGCAGCTTGCCCCTTTGGTAGATCAAACGCCATTTCCTTAAGCACTGCATAAAACGCTCCGTAACAATTCGCTGCGAATAGCTTTCTGCCTGGCTGTTTAACCAAGGCGTTAGACAGCTCGACATGAATGGGAACGGTACGATTTTTCCCATTTTTAGTGTTAAGAAAGGTGATTTTTCCGTTTACAACCTGACTTTTCGTAAGCGTCGCGGCTTCACTCCATCTAGCCCCTGTCTCCAAGCAAACGCGAGCAATCAGTAAGGGATCGCCGTCAAGCTTATCAATTAAGGCTTTGACTTCACTCAAGGAGAGAAACCCCATTTCCCTTGAGGGTTCGCTTAATTTGCTTAACCCTTTGAGTGGGTGCTCCCCATAGTATTCCCCTGCCGTGATCAAGACAGTAAACACACTGCTGAGCCGGTTGTGGTTGCGGTTTATCGTGGCGGCTTTTTTCCCTTGCTGCATTTTGTTTGCCCTGTATTGGGAAAAGGCGGATTTTGTCACTTTTGATGCGATCGGATCGCCTAAATCGCTCGCCAAATTCAAAAGGTGTTGCCTCTCCTTTTGACCGCTTTTCAGTTGCTGGCCGTGAAGCTCGTACCATCTATCGATCAGCATTGTTAAAGGGCGTTTATCTGTAGGCCTTTCAAGCCATGGTTTATTATGGTGCGTTGACAGGAGCCAACGCTCATATTGCAAGGCTTCCCCTCGCGTCTTAAACCGTTTTCTGTATCGCTTCCCGTATCGTCCATTAGGACGACAATCGACCTCATAACCACCTGGAATAGATTTAACAGACATAAAGCTGTCCTCCCCAGGCGTAAAACGCAGGCGCATAGATGGCTATGCTTGTTTTCGTGACTCCTCGTCCACTAAGCCGCATTGCTCTTGAATTGAAAAGTCAGGGCAAACCTGTCCTGATTCAGGGGCTGTGTCACCCGTCATTAACCACAATGCATATTTCTTAAATGTGGCGTGATTAGTGATTTTTAGCATGACCCATCCAGCGGGATCGGTCGTTTCAGATAAATATTTTTCCACCGCGGGACGGGAAATGCCTATTTCTGCTGCGAATTTAGCTTGGCTGAGGCGCTCCTCTTTGATCACCGCTCTTAATCTATTTGCGAATGACATATTGATTCTCCATGTTAACTTATGGAATACTCAATAAGAGCTTATTGAGTTTTATGTGGATTCACTTGGTTACAACAAGTGAACCTTGTAGAGGATACAAGATATGAGTCGTAAACAGAAACAACCGGATAGTGTTCAGGCGCAACCAGAACAAGTAACGATCGTTATTCAACCAGATATGTTACCGATCACCTTGGAGGAGTATGCGCGACGTACAAATCAGACCTATCAAGCGGTAAAAGCGCAGAGTCACGAGAAAAAAATTCCCACGATACAAGCAGGTAAAGGCTGCACCGTCTATGTCAATCAGGCTCAGCTCATTCTTTCTTCGTTAGAAGCGGCAGGTTGGAATGTTCAGGTACCGAAAGGCATCTATGAAACGGTGAAGCGAGAGGCGAAACGCTATGCCGCATAACGCACTGCGCACGACCTTTAACGATCTGCTGCAAGGCTTTGCTTTTGATGGCGAAGCTCGAGCTCATTCCCTTGATACCATGCCCGCCGCCGTGACCTACCGCCACTGCGCGGACATGGCCGAACTCTCTCAAATCGCAAAGGCATTCGCCAAAGTGGCCTACCGACTGGGCGATGCTGACGCAGCGTTGCATTTTCTCGAAGCAGGCGAGCTGATCACACGCGAAGAATGCCTGCCCGAGCCTTTATTCCTGACGGAGAAATGTGCATGAAAGCCAAGGTTATCCGCTTGCTCGATAGCCTGTCATTAGCAGCGATGACGTGCCACATACTTGTGCCGCCTTTTTACCTTATTCCAGTCCCGTATGAATGGCTTTGGGGGATAGCGGTCGGCCTTTCGTTTTTGTGGTGCACGATCCGCGCGGGGATGTGGTCTCGCACCTCCCCCGCACCCAGCCAAGAAGTAAACACAACACAAAGGAGTTCTCTAATGAAAGTAAGAACCGAAAACGGCCTAGTCTATGACTGTGCTCACCCTAAGTGCCGGTTGCACCTTTCAAGAACGCAGGGGAAGGGCTTTGCCTTTATTCAGTGTCTCGACACAGGACTCGACGGTAAGGCTGAGCGCGTTAAACGTTACTGGGGAGCCTATGCGGACTCTCTCGATAATAGAGAGAACGGAGAAAGCATTTACCACATCATGCGTACAGGCAGTCCTTGGCCTGATTTACCCCAATAATCCGCCTGACGTGATGACAGTTTGAAAAGACGATGACGACACAGGAGAAGAATTCGATGAACACACCTAAAAAATCAACCCTGCCTGAGTACCTCACGCGAATGCTCGAAGAGTCGGAAGCTTTGCTGAGAAAAGCCAAGGCACTCGGTCATTTTCTCTACAGCGATGACTTCTGCGACCTCCCTCCCCCTGAGCAACACCGCCTCGTGAAGCAGCATGTTTTTATGTCCTGCTACATCGAAGTGTTGCGAGACCGCATCCAATTTGCGTTTGAGCAACTCAAGCCGCTTGAAGGCAAGGAAACAGGCACGGGAGAGGCGTAAGGCATGACAGACGTACTTAGAGAGATGCGAATATTTCGCCTCAACATCATGCACCGCCAATTCAAAAAGCTGGTGAGCAA